>DATMIW010000001.1:0-55697 GCA_035554115.1 Pseudolysinimonas sp.
GGCGGTGACACCCGGATACCTCGGTTTCGAGACCGCGTTTCTCGCCAGCTACGGCTCGGGCCCGATCAGGATCGGGATTTGCGCCGAATACGACGCGCTCCCGGGACTCGGCCACGCGTGCGGGCACAACCTGATCTCAGCCATTGCCGTGGGGACCGCATCAGCGCTCATCCCGTTCGCCGATGAGCTGGGCATCACCGTCGAGGTGTACGGCACCCCCGCCGAGGAGGGCGGCGGCGGCAAGATCGAGCTGCTCGACCGCGGCGCATTCGTCGGGCTCGACCTTGCCGTGATGGCGCATCCGGGGCCTGTCGATGTGGCCGAAGCGCGTCCCTTCGCGGTCTCGCATTCGCACATCAGCTACGACGGAAAGTCGGCTCACGCGGGCGCGTATCCCGAAGATGGCGTGAACGCGAACGACGCCTTCGTCGTGGCCCAAGTAGCGCTCGGGTTGCTGCGCCAGCAGCTCCCGTCGACGGCTCGAGTGCACGGCATCATGACGGTCGGCGGGCAGGCCCCCAACGCCATCCCGGATCGCACCGAGGGCCGCTGGTATGTGCGCGCCGAAACCCTGCAAGAACTTGAAGGGATCGAGCAGAAGGTGTTGCGCTGCTTCGAGGCCGGTGCGATTGCGTCTGGCGCGACTCTGTCGGTCGCCGCTGAGAGTCAGCCCTACGCGGAGTTTCGCAACGACACGCGTGCTCTCGAGTTCTACCGTCGCAACGCGCAGGCGCTCGGGCGTCGCTTCGACACCTCGGGCTCGGGCCGGATGAACCGCGCATCAACCGACATGGGAAACGTGTCGCAGGTGGTGCCCGCCATTCACCCCTACATCGGGCTGAACAGCCTGCCGGCGACGAACCACCAGCCCGAGTTCGCGCAGCACTGCGTCGGCCCGGATGCGTCGCGGGCAGTTCGCGATGCGTCGGTCGCGCTCGCGCAGACGATCGTCGATTTCGCCGCCTCGCCGGTCGAGTAGTCGGCACGGCCGACGTATCGAGACCACCTGCCCGTCGGTCGAGCTTGTCGAGGCCAGCCCCCGCGCAGACCCCGTCATCAGCACCGCGCACCTGCATTAGACTCGTCGGCGGTACCGTGTCCGAGCGGCCGAAGGAGCATGTCTCGAAAACATGTGAGGTTCATAGCCTCCGTGGGTTCAAATCCCACCGGTACCGCCATGAAAAACCCCTGTTGATCAGGGGTTTTTCTTTTTCGAGCGTCCTAGTTGTCCATAATTCGGGCGCATCGAGGCGATCCCGTCGTCGCATCCCAATTTGGTCAGGCGCGTCATCAGACACGGTGCGCGAGGCTTTCTGGTCTAACGCTACGAAGCGTAGGCAGGGACACTCTCGACTGTCGGCCATGGTCCTCTAAGCGACATGCGGACACCGGTCGGCAATCGGTCCCGGTAGCTTGTGACAGGTGGAGTTCTATTCGCGAGAGCAGATCGACAACGAGCTCTCCCAGGTCCGGATCGATGACTGGACCTATGCGCCAGCGGCCGTCGAGGACTGGCCCATCGATGCGTCTATGCAACCGCCGCTCATTCCGGTGGACACGGCACATCGCGCGAGGATCGCGAAGCGATTCGGGCGTTACTTCAAGACAGAGCGTCGGTTCGATTTCCCGCCTTACGAGCCAGGCGATGAGTCTGACGCCCGTCACATCTATCTAATTGGGTCGCGCGAGTTTCTGACGCTCATGCCTATCGCAGTTGGAGCCGTCGAGGTGCGGGACATCAATTCTTTGAAGGTCCTCGAGTGGGTTTGGATTCATCCAATGGAGCGAGGCCAGCATCGATGGGAACGGGTCTGGAGGGATCTGAGCCAGATACATGGTGACTTGCACATACGACAGCCGATAAGCGCATCAATGCGCACTTTTCTTACTCGTGAAGGCCTCATCGACAAGGAGATCTTCGTGGCATAGACCATCCATTGGTTCGTCCCCTTGTCACATCGGCCTACGTTCGCTTGCGCCGGACTCTTGACTGATGGAGCCCGCGAAGAAGCTCTTAGCCTCGGAGGGTGTTCGTGGGCCGCAGTGACTTGGACCAATTTCGATCCATCGCACTCCGGCCACGGACGCAACGTGTGGATCTAAAAGCCCTTGCATTCTGTGTTGCGGGTCAGGATGAACACACTGAGCGGAGGGATTCCATTTAGGTCGACTCTGACGATGCGAAGGATGGACGCAAACGATCAGAGCTGGAGCCCCTCGCGTAGTCCGGGGAGCAGTTCGACCTCGACACGAGTACGCATCTCGCCGTGTTCGAACGCGAAGGAGGTCATGGTCACAACTCCGCCTTCGTTGATCGCGGCGTCCGGCAAGTACACAAGGCTTCGAGTCCGAAGAAGTACGTCGGCGCCGGTAAACGCAACGCGGTTGCCGTCTATGTCGATGTCGTCAATGCCCGTAATCTCCTCCACGTGATCAAACTCGACGAGATGGTTCAATCCGTAGTCGAGTGCGTCGGCGAAGAGGTCGTTGACGATGTCGAAGGCAACCGCATAAACGTGGGCTTTGCCGGTGAGTGAGTCGGTCGCGTCACGCAGCTTGCTACTCCGAAATTCCTGCCGACGCGCGAAGTTCACGGGCTCAAAATGATGAACCGCCTCATCCCGTACTTCTAGACGGAGCTTCGAGTTGGCTGCGCGCAATTGCTCCAAATCGGTTATCCCGAGCCTGGCCTGAGCAACCATAAATGCATCCCAAGCAGCAGTCTGTTGGAGGTGGCTTACGAGCCGTACTGTCGCGTCGCGAAGTTGCGCATTAGCGCTCAGTGCAGGAGGGGGCTTCGGCATGGTTTGGAATCCAGCGCCGAAATGTTGGCGAAACCAGGGTAGCCCTCGAGTGATGTCCGATGACACAAGTGGTGCCCCAGCCACCAGCTGAGGCAGACGCAACATTGGGTACCCCGGAAGTTGAGCGCGCACCCACCCGAGCTGCGTCAGGTAGGCGGCTTGGACGGCGTAGGCGTCGCTCAACCATTCGTTGATTCCAGCAGGCGTTGGCGCGTTGTCGTATAGCTGGCTGGCCAGCTCGTACATGCCACCCATCCAGAGGGGGCGACATGGCACGCCACCCGCCTGCATCATCTCGACGCGCTCTGCAATGCCAGTCCGCGGCGGGGCATGCCGGCTCGGCATCTGGGCCAGCACTCGCTGCACGGCTTCCTCCGCTTGCCAAGCCTCGGCGAGCGCTTGGACCGACTCCCAGAGTTCACCGCTCATGCCAACCACCCTTTGCGCCCGACAAGCTGTTCAAGGGCGTCCTTGACCTCGGAGGCCGCCGCGTGTGCGCCGCCCTCCGAGCAATAGTTCATCACAGTTGATCTCGACCCATCTCCGAACAGCGGACGTGCTTCAAGAGTTACGGTCACATCTACTTTCACGTCTGGCCAGTAGGTCAGGGCCCAATCGCCGCCGAGGTATTCATCGAGGGCCTCGCCGATCTCCGCACGGACACCCAACGGCCCGACGACTTCAATCAAACCGAGCCGTTGCACCCGCGGGAAGGTGGCGAGGATATCGCGGAGCGCCTGCTGACGTTCCTTCGCAACCATGCGAACTGACGCCTGGGCCGCATCGATGTCCAGTGGCCGAGGAGTGTTCGACCCGTAGCTCTCAGCTAGCCGATTGCGCAGCGCGCCTCGCCAAATTCTGACCGCGGTAAGCAGCGGTCCATCCTCCGAGGCGATCACAGCGTCAGGTGCTTCGATGCTTGCGACAACACGCCGACGACCGTCCGCCAGCTCCATAGCCTCAACGGTGGTGTGCTCATCGCCAAGCAATTCCCGAAGCAAAGAGTTGGTACGTACTACGAGGTCTGCGATTGGTAGGTCGGCTCTGTCGTGGGCGGACGCGTCTAGGGCTGTGAATGGGATATCCCGAACGATCATGGCCGCAAGCTCATTGGCCATCGTCGGTTGCTGCTCGGTTGCAAACGTCACCCACTGTTCGTCGCTGTCAGTGAGCCGTGCGGGTGTCGGAACGATTCCACGCGAATGTCCGAGTGCGGCGAGGTAGTCGGCTATCGAATCGTGAAATGGTGCGACTGTACCAGTGTAGCCAAGGGGGTTGACGATACCGCTGAGTAGCGCGGCAGCGCGTACCTGGCTGCCCTCGATGCCCAACTCAGGATGAGCGCCCGCCAACTCGTCAGTCAGCTGGATCCATTCGTAGGCGTCGGAATAGCGGCGTTGCTTTGTGATGAGCTCGGCAAACAGATGTGAAAGGACCACGATGACCGAGGCGATTTCGACGCCTCCGGTGCGGGCTGCGAGACTTTCGAGGAAGGCCGAATAGAGGGCTGAGCGGCTGAGGCCTGCAGTGCCGCTTTCAGTGACGCCTTTGAGGTACAGCGTGAGCAGGAACGGGTTATTCGCTCCGTCGCGCAGTTGACGGTCCGCGCGGTGCAATATCTGGTCGCGTTCCCGCTCTGCAACCCCTTCGCTTAGTATTCGGTCGGCTATGTGTTTTCGCCCCTCCCCGTCAAGGGGCCGAACTGAAAAGCGTGTTACAGGGGTTCCTGAGGGAAGCAGTTGGCGCAGAGTCGCGACGCCGCGTCCAACCAGAACGATCGTTGCCATTCCGGGCCTCTCGACCACCGAACGAAGGTCGCTAGCTAAGGCCGCTCCGGCTGCTCCCGGGATCTCCGAGGCGCCGTCGATGATTAGGGTCACTCGTGGGTCGGCAAGAAGCTGTCTACCAGTCGAAGGTGGGAGTGCTCGTCGGATCGTGAACCCGAGCGCGTCCGCTGCGAACGCATCGAGCCTGCCTGCGAGGTATGTCTCCGCCCGTCCGACGATGACAGTACGTCCGGCCCCGGCCGCTTGACGCTGGACGAGTTCGCAGATACTCGACTTCCCGGTCCCAGTTGCCCCGCCCAATATCGCAAAGCCACTGTCGAGAAGCGCAGACGCTGGCTCCGCTTCCGCGTCGAGGTCAAGCCGCTGCACGGTCAAGTCCGCGAGGTCCATCCTGGACGTCGTGACGGTGTCCAGGAGCAGTGCCTCAAGTTCACCCGGCCACTTGGCATCGAGGGGCTGGCCTGCGAGACCGCCAACGATTTTCCGAAGTTCTGTAGCGCCTATAAGGCGAGCGCCCGGGCCGGGGAGGCCCGCGCGCTCAGTGAGTAGGCGGAAGAGCGCATTGACGGCGTCCGCCCCTGCTTCAGTGGGTGAAGCGGAACGGATTAGCGGGTCGATCAACGCTGCAGCGCGCCGGTCGGCGCCGGCGAGCAGGCTGCCGACTGAGTCGGAAGCCACGAGCACAGAACTGTTACTCAATCGCGCCGCGCTGCTCGCTCCCACAATCTTGCTAAGTGGTTTGAGGTCGCCGGTTCGCGCCGCCTCGAGTGCGTCTGCAAAGGCCTGTGCACCAGGGCCGAGTTGCTGATCCGTGACGAACGTGAAGTCAGCACCATCGTCCTCCCCCAACAGCCACCTCTTGAACACGTCAATCACGAGCTTCGGGGTCCACGGTGGACCGGAGCGTGTCTTCACTTGAAGGGCTGCAACCCGCCGACCGGTTGAGTCGAGAGTCTCGATGTCGACGACATCCTCGATCCCTTCCACCCGAAGGAGGCGGTCCTCGCCGGACTCAATAATGTCCAGAGCAAGGTGGACGGCCTGAGCCTGTTGGTAGCCGATGCCTCGGAACATGTCGGTACCAGCCACTCGCCGATTGTCGCATCTGTCAGCGACTTCGCCGCTTCCAGATGGGGATCCTGCGATTATTTCGCGACGGGTTGGCCATCGTTTGGCCACAATCGTGGTCGATCAACTTCGGCTCACAGAGAAGCATGCCGATCGATTAGGAGTGAGCAACCACTGTGGTGACCGAGTGAAAATGGATGGTCCCGGATTCAGCCATTGAAAACCCCTGGTAGGCAACGGCGGGGGTTCTTGTTCAATATGTCCGTGGCGACCGATGGCGGGTCGGCGGCGCTAGTGCCATCGATAGCGAGCGTGACTAGCATGGCTTCGAGCTGACCAACACCCATGTCGGCGGACGGCCATCATAGATTTCTCGCCTGGCTCGCTGAGCCTTCACCAAGACGGTCAAAAAAGTAGATTTTCGGTGTCGAACTCGATGTGATCTCGAGGAGCCACTCTCACTTCGATCTGATTGTTCGCATACTCGATAGCGATGACGTCTGTGCTTGTCTTCAGGTGGAAATTATGTGGCTCATTGTCCAATGGTGGGACGCAGCTGAGAAGAATCCGGTCGCCATGCTGCTGCACCTGCCATGATCTTGACCACGTGGGATCGTCATCGAATAACGGGATAGCTCCCCTGGAGGCGGCTGAAGTCGCGGCCGATCCGCCAGTTCGGACGAGAACTGATCCCTCCCGAAATGCACCGCGGCGGCGGCGTTTCACGGCCTGCGCCGTGCGCACTTCATCACGGGTGATCCCGAGTGCGCGCCGCAAGGTATCAAGGACTTCCTGCAGGTCGGCCATCTCGGCCGTGGCATCTTCCTTCTCGCCGGCACGGAAAAGCTCCAACGCTTCTTCGACCGTCTTTAGTCGAAGCAGTCGTGTGTACTCGGGTCCGGAAGCAAAATAGGACACCACGCGTTCGCCGTTGTCGGCTATTTGATCGACAATGGCGTCTCGAACGAGTTTGTTGTACTGCACCTCAGGCGGATCGAAGCGCCCGATGCACGCCACCGTCACGCCTTCGCGGAGCAGCATGTAGTAAGGGTGAGCAAGGGCGCTGCCGACGAGTTCGACGGTCGAGCCGGTCTCCTTGGCGACTTCAGCCACCCGACTGACGAATCCTTTGTCACGTACCAGGTCGGGTCCAGGCACCAGCCGTAGGACCCTCGGGCGGCCTTCGTGGACTGCTGACCTGTACTCATCGAGGTCAGGGCCGCTCCGTATCTCGACTCTTTCGCTTTGCGGGGAGACATCTAAACGCTCGGACTCGGATGACTCCGGCGGGGGGTCCATCAGCACCCAGGGGAGACATTCGGCGCTCCGGCGTCCGAGAAGGTCGACAAACCACATCGTCAGTACCGGCTTGTTCAGCGCATCCGCCAAGCGCCTCGAACCAGCAGCGACTGTGCGTAGCTGATCCTCCGTCATGCTTGCTCGCCAGATCCACTCGGTGGGGGTCTCCCGATAGGTCCATTCTTCCGCCTCGTCGATGTCGAGGAAGGATGTCTTGCCCTCGATGCTTCGACGCACTTCTCCCGTGCCTACATGCACCCAAGCGCTGTCGTGTGGTAGCCAGGCGAGGCCATCTGGAGTTCCCCACATGCTGTCAACCTCGACATATGCCTGGCCAGGGCTCGCGAGGGTCCAGGCGCTGGCCCGTGCTCGAAGAAATCGATGAGCAAGGAACGACATGTCGGCCGTTGAGACGCCGCTCTCAGCGAGAAGTCGAACCGTGGACTTCAGCCAGCTAGCGACCACGATCGGATCCGCGATAGTTCCCGTCTTGGGGAGCATGACGTCGAGCGTTTCGCCCCTCACGTCGGTCCGGATGACAACGTGCCCCGAGCAGATCAATTCGAGATCGGAGAGGAGTCCTGGGTCCACGTCGTCCTGCAGGAGTTGGTCCATCAGTGCGGCGTCTTGCAGCCGCCACAATTGAGCGAGAGGCAACTTTGCGAGAGCAAAATCTTGGAGCGCGGCTGCCTTCGGCCAGCCATCCAAAGACGGGTTAGGTTTAGAAAGGTTGAGTTCTCGCCAAGCGCTCAAGCTCTCCGCATCCACCTCAATTCCAACGGTGGGTTCCCAAGCGTCTCCTGGTGCGGGGCCGAGTGTCCGCGGCACTATATCGGCCTGGACAATCCAGATTCGATCGCCGTCCCACACCCACTCAAGATGGTATCGGCTGCCGAGATCACTAAACCATCGGGCGACCCGTCGCAGCATGACTTCCAAAAGTCGAGTAGTTGCGCAAAGTAGCGGACCGGGATCGGCCGGAGTGCTGGTCGTCACTCGCCAGCGCCCAGGCCGTTTGTCGGTCCGCCAGCCCTCGTGTTCGATCCGCCAGACCGTGGCGTCTCTGCTTACCCTGTGCTCGTTCGAGAGATGTCCCGACGCCAAGCCAGCTATCTCCGGCTGGAGCAAGTAGCCCAGGGCGACATTGGTCTCGACGTGGTGCCATCCAGTGACCATCGTTCGTTCAACATCGGCGGCATCATATTCGACTGCGAATGATTCGAATTGGCCGCGCTCGGAGAGCGTCTCGATCTTTGCGTTGCTACGAACTAGCACCTTGGTGGACTTGGTGCCAACTTGGAGCATATGAAGGAGGTCCGCCTCGCTATCCACGTCGACGAAAAACCCCTCGCCAATCTCCTCGGATCGAAATCTCTCATGCACGGCGGGAGGAATGACCAGAGTGGGTGGGTACCACGCCGGATCCAGTCGGAGAAGGCCCGCAGCTTTCCCGCCGGAGTCGACAAGGTCTGCCATGGGAATGCCGCGCGGTCGCAAGGCTGGCGTACCCAACACATTATTCGGCATAAGACAATCCCTGCCTACTCGGGCGGCGCCGAGGATTCAGGATGGCGCGTCCTGGATGGTTTGCGCATACCCAGGCCCGATAGGACGTTTTCAAGACTGCTAAATGCTCGGTCTGAGAAGTAGCCGAGGACGATCCCGAGTCCCAGTGCGCCGGCAGGGTTCCGGACCAAATCCGGGCCAAAAAATGGCAAAACGCCAGAGGAGCACAACAAGACGAAAGTTAGCGCCGCACCTGAAGACAGAATCGGCGTGAATACGCGCCACAGCCTGCGGTCGCGGTTCCAGAGCCCTTTCGCAACGGAGTGATACAGCCATTTCATGGTGAACAGCGTGCCTCCGAGCGAGCCGCCGAAGAACGCGAGTGCAAAAGGGTAGAAGTACGTCACTGTTCGTTCAGAGAGCGGCAGGGCGCGGATTTCCAATATGGCCGATATTCCGGCGATTGCGATCACGCTGAGAACTAGACAAGCCCAAACATATGTCGCTTCCCAGCGGATCGAGCGACGAGCCTCGAGGTTTGTATAGCGAGACGCCCAGTCGCCTTCCTTTCGGTCGTCATTTGGCCAGTTTGGCGCGAAGGACGGGACCGGCTGGTTCAGCGGATCGACAGCCGCCTCGTCACCGTCATCCTCGTCCTGGGCCATGTCAGGCGACCGATCTGAATCGGTCGCGGGTCGCCGTGACGATGTCAATTCGGCGATCCGCTTTCCAATCCCAAATTGCAATGTCGAGATGCGCCGCAATCGCTCGTCGTATCACTTGACTGGAGATCCATTCGCGCGAGGCAACCCATTCACCGCTTCGGTCCCGGATGTAGAGGTAGTCATTGCCGGTGGGTTCGCATACCCTGCCACTGACCGGATTCCAGTCGACGAATTCCGGCTCAACGGCGGCGATCGCGGTCCTCAGGTCGATGTCGAGCGGAACGATATGCATGTGTGCGTGATCCACGCCGCATGCAGCGGGACGGCCAGCGCCGCTCGATCCGTGTTCGAAGCTGATCGTGGCGCCGTACTGCTCTTCCACAAGACGACGACCGGATTCTACGAGCGCGCCAAATGCATTCCAGCGGTCTTCGTCGAGGTCGGCCAGGGACAAAACATGTTCACGAGGAAAAATTACTAGCCAGCCCTCCACCATTGCGCCGAAGGATGGAACCGCGTAGCCGTCTTTGTTGCTAACCACTGCGGCTTCTTGAGAGTCGAGGGCGCAATAGCGGCAAGTTTCTCCGTGTCTCGGGTAACTGAACTCATCTACTGCGTCGAGCACATTCACTCCCTTAGCGATTTGCCAACTCTGCTTCACCAGTCATGGTAGATGCAACCAGTGACCTCACGGGCCGCGCGTTCTCATTGACGTCGCATGTCGTGCCGATCTATTGCAGAGCGGGGTTCGAGCGAATTTTCACCATCGATTTAGAAGCTTCCCACTAGCCCGTAGGACCAAGTGTCATTCATCGGAGAATGCACATCTCGCATCCGGCGGCCGAAGTTTCAGATCAACCGCTCGAACACCAACGTCGCCTGAATCCGATCCCCGCCACCAATGCCCTTACTCCCCGACGAAGCCGTCGTAATGGTGTGCAGCCGATACCCCAGCGCAGCCTGCGCGTTGATCGCCTTCTCCAATTCGGTGAGGTTCCCGGACCCGGTTCCCCACAGCTTCTCTTTCAGAATGACCTGCAGAACGACGTAGCTCATCCCGTTTGCCGCGGGCCGTGGCTCGCCGCCCGAGACGGCCTGAGTCTGGATGTGCTCAACAAGAGCGGCGGGACTCGTCACCGGAGCGGGCTCCTGCCAGGTGTCTGTCCAGTTCGTGCCGTCCCACCAGCGTTGCTTTCCCGACCCGTCGTCGTACCAACCTGCTTCTGGTTTCGTCACAGTTAACTCGTCTCAGCCATGCGGGCCGCGAAGCGACCCGTCGATGGCACCGTACCGTCAGGATGTGGCGGGTCGCCGCCGCAACGCGACACGCGCCACCAAGCTCGCCGCTGGTTGTGAAGCTGTAGGCGCCGCCCGCCAGTCGGCCGAGGCCGCAGCTCAGTCGCGGATGTCGAGCTCCAGCTCGGCGACATCCTGGTCGACCAGGTTGACGACGATGTTGTCGGGGGTGCGGGTCGTCAGCCAGATCAGTTCTTTGGTGGCACCCGCGTTGCCCTCGATGTGCGGCACGAAAGGCGGGACGTACACGAAGTCCCCCTCCTCCATGTAGAGGACCTCGGAGTAGCGCTCTCCGAAACGGATGAAGCCACGCCCCTGCAACACGTACCCGCCCGTCTCGGCCGCGCCATGGTGGTGGGGGTCGGAGGATTCTCCGACGTCTGTGTGGACGCGACCGAACCAGAGACCCTCGACCTCAGTGTTCTCGACGGACACGCCTGAATACCGTCTCGCCTTGGCGGTCTGACCCGGGGCTAAGACGAGTTCCGGGCCGCGTTGGACGCTGATGCTTTTAAGGCGCGGCTGCGCTAATTCGTCAGTCATGATTGATCCTTCTCTCGTGAGTCGTTAGTTCAGCCGCTCGATGACCATGGCCATGCCCTGCCCACCGCCAATGCACATCGTTTCGAGCCCGAACGTTCCATCGGTCGACCGCAGGCCATTCAGGAGTGTCATCGCGATGCGCGCACCGGTCATCCCATACGGGTGGCCGAGGGCGATAGCGCCCCCGTGAACGTTGAGCTTGTCGTCCGGAATGCCGAGGTGACGGGCGGAGGGGATGACCTGCGCCGCGAAGGCCTCATTGATCTCGACGAGGTCGATGTCGTCGATCGTCATGCCTGCCTGCGCGAGAGCGCGACGACTTGCCTCGACAGGCCCGAGCCCCATGATTTCGGGCGATAGGGCGGAGACCGCGGTCGACACAATCCGTGCCAGAGGCCGGATGCCGAGCTCGGCGGCCCGTGTGTCGCTCATCACCACGAGGGCAGCAGCGCCGTCGTTCAAGGGGCAGGCGTTCGCGGCCGTCACTCGACCGCCGGGGAGCACGGGCTCGAGCCCGGAGACCACCTCATAGGTAGATTCGCTGCGGGGGCAGTCATCGGTCGACACAAGCGTTCCGTCGGCGAGTCGGACCGGCGTGATCTCCCGCTCCCAGAATCCGGCCGCGGCAGCCGCCTCGGCGCGATTCTGCGATCGCACGGCGAACTCGTCCATCTCGCGGCGAGTGATTCCTTCGACACGAGCCACGTTCTCGGCGGTGAGAAGCATCGAAATATAGGGATCGGGTTGGCCGCCCGTGGTGCGCGGGTCCGTCCACTGCTCGGGGACCGATTCCGCATCGCGCGCACTCCGAGCCATCTCGGATGCGTAGAGCGGATTCTGCGTGTGTGGCCAGTTGTCCGCGCTGCCGTGGACGAATCGTGAAACGGTTTCGACCCCGGCAGAGATGAACGCGTCGCCCTCCCCGGCCTTGATGGCGTGGAACGCCATGCGCGTCGTCTGCAATGACGAGGCGCAATGACGCGTGATTGTCGTGCCGGGAAGCTCGTCGTAGCCGAGCTGCACGGCGACCATGCGCCCCATGTTGAAGCCGGATTCGCCGCCCGGCTGCCCGCATCCGAGCATCAGATCGACGATCTCGGTGGGGTCCAGCTCGGGTACCTGGTCGAGGGTGGCGCGCACGATCTGCGTGGCAAGGTCGTCGGGGCGCAGCGCTATCAGCGAGCCCTTCGTCGCTCGGCCGATCGGGGACCGGGATGCGGCGACGATGACTGCTTCAGGCATGGGTGCGCTCCTTCGTGCGGGTCGGCGCGGCATGAACTCGTGGATACGTTTGCCTGCCAACTCCTATCATCGTACTATTGTTACGAACAAGCGTTAGCTTGTTGGGCATAAGGTGCGCCGAGCCGAACTGTCTGAGCCGTGGTCGCCCGTGACCCATTCCGGAGGTAGCCCGTGTTCTCGAAGATCCTGATTGCGAACCGAGGCGAGATCGCTGTGCGGGTGATCCGTGCGGCTCGTGCTCTCGGCGTGGCCACGGTGGCTGTGCACTCCACGCCTGATGTCGGAGCAAAACACGTTCGCGACGCCGACGAGGCTGTGGACCTCGGCGGAGGACCGGCGACCGAGAACTACCTCGACGGTGCCGCAGTGATCGCGGCAGCCCTCGCGACGGGAGCAGAGGCGATCCACCCGGGATACGGCTTTCTCTCGGAGAACGCCGCGTTTGCGCGTTCCGTAGAAGATGCGGGCCTGGTCTTCATCGGGCCGCCGTCGACGGCCATCGCCGCCATGGGCGAGAAGGTGGCCGCTCGTGCCTTGGCCGTCTCCGCGGGCGTGCCCCTCGCACCGGGTTCGGCGGGACCCATCATCGACGCTGACGCCGTCATCGCCTTCGGCGCGGAGCACGGCTACCCCCTCCTCGTGAAGGCTTCGCACGGCGGTGGCGGGCGCGGGATGCGCGAAGTGGAGAACGCCGATTCCGCCGCCGAGGCGTTCGCCGGGGCGGTGCGCGAGGCGACAGCCGCCTTCGGTAACGGCGAGGTCTACGTCGAGCGCTATTTGACCGCGGCCCGGCACGTCGAGGTGCAGGTATTCGCCGACACCCACGGAAAAGTCCTCTACCTCGGTGATCGAGACTGCTCGGTTCAGCGTCGCCACCAGAAGCTCATCGAAGAGGCCCCTGCCCCTGGTCTGTCCGACCGGCTGCGCGCAGACATGGGGGAGGCCGCGACGCGCCTGGCTCGCCAAGTCTGCTATGTCGGTGCGGGCACCGTCGAGTTCATGGTCGAGGGTGACAAGTACTACTTTCTCGAAATGAACACGCGCATTCAGGTCGAGCACCCCGTCACGGAGGAGTCGCTCGGTCTCGACCTAGTCGTCGAGCAGATCCGCGTCGCGGCGGGCGAACCGTTGTCGATAGCACACTCCGCCCCGCCGGTCACAGCTGTCTCGATGGAGGCGAGAATCAATGCGGAGGACGTGGCCGATGGGCTCTTTCTCCCCTCGCCCGGCCTCATCACCCTGCTGGATGCGCCGGCCGGCGACGGCATTCGCTGGGACGCGGGGTACGAATCCGGCGATGAGGTGCAGCCGTATTACGACAGTCTCGTCGGCAAGCTCATCGCCACCGGGCCGGACAGGGAGACGGCGCGTACTCGCCTCGTGGCTGCATTGGATCGGCTTGTCATCGATGGGGTGTCAACAACGATCCCTGCCGCGCGAATCGTGTTGACGCATCCCGACTTCGTGGCCGTTGAGCAGACGACGCTCTGGCTCGAGCAGAAGGTTGACTTCGCCGCTCCCGAAGAAGAGGAGCTCGCGCGCGAGGAAGTCATCGTCGGCGGACGGTACTACCTGATCCCGCGTTTTCCCGACGCCCCGGTCACCGGGGGCGCTGCGGTCGCGGAGGCTCCGGATGCCGAAATGCGCTCACCGCGGGGGCGTGCGGCATCCACCCGTGCGGGCGCGGCATCCGACGGCAGCGTGCGCTCGCCGATGCAGGGGACGATCATCCAGGTGGACGCGGTGGTCGGACAGCGTGTCTCCAAAGGGGACAAACTTTTCATGCTCGAGGCTATGAAAATGGAGAACCCGGTCACTGCTCCCGGAGACGGCGTCGTCGACTCGGTCGGTGTCGCCGTCGGCGATTCCGTACCGTCTAAGACGGTGCTTGCCACCCTGATCCTGGACGCGGCATGAAGCCCGTGCGGTCGCTGCTCTTCGTCCCCGGGCACAAGGCCGACTGGATCGATAAGGCGCACAGATCTGAGGCCGACGGCATCATCATCGACCTCGAAGACTCTGTGCCGGAGGCCGATAAGCAGCTCGCCCGCGAGAACGCGCGCGCCGCGATCGAGCGCTTCGGCGAGGTCCGCACAATCGTCGTACGTCCGAACGCCCTCGACACCTCGCATTGTGGGGCGGATGTTGCGGCCGTCGCCGTGGCGGGGCTGGATGCGCTCCTCCTTCCCAAGATCTATGACCGTGACGACATCCTCCGATTCGACGGGATCATTACGGCGGCGGAGCTGCAGAACGGGACCTCGCGCGGTGCCGTTGGCGTTATTCCCTCGCTCGAAACCGCAAAGTCCCTTGTGAATGTCCACGAGATCCTTCGCGGTCCTCGCGTCGTGGGCGTGATGGGAGCGGCCGCCAAGAATGCGGACATTTCGCGAGAAGTGGGCTTCAGCTGGACGCCCGAGGGGCTCGAGACCCTCTACCTGCGCAGTCGTGCCGTGCTCGCAGCGCGCGCAGCCGGACTGAATGTGATCTTGCTGGGTCTCTGGCAGGAGATTCACGATCTCGAGGGGTTGAGGGTGTTCGCCGAAGAGAACGCGCGTCTGGGTTTCACGGGGCAGGTGCTGATCCACCCCTCGCATGCTGCCGCCGCCAACGCCGCGTACGGACCGACGCGCGAGCAGCTCGCCTACTATGAGCGACTCGTCGCCGCATTCGAGGCCGGCACCGCGGCCGGACACGGAGCCGTGCTTTTCGAGGGAGAGCACATCGATCTCGCTCATGCGCAGCACGCCCGCCAGCTCATCGCGCTAGCGGCAGACACCACCCAAGACGCGCGCACCACCCAAGACTCAGACAGCACAGATAAGGAGTATCCGTGAGCGGCATGTATTACGAAGATTTCGTCGTCGGCAAGGTCATCTCGCACGAAGTCACGCGAACGGTGACCGAGACCGACAACGTGCTGTTCACGACGCTCACGATGAACGTGCAGCCCCTTCATCTCGACAAGGAGTTCGCGGCGAAGTCGATGTACGGGCGGCGGATCGTCAACAGCGTTTTCACGCTGGGTGTCGTCGTCGGCATCCCCGTGATGGAGACCACCCTCGGCACGACCCTCGGCAACCTCGGCTTCCGGGAGGTCGAGTTCCCCAAGCCGGTGTTCATCGGGGACACCCTCCGGGTGGAGACGGAAGCCCTCGACATGCGGGTATCGGCTTCGCGGCCGACTACCGGCATCGTCGGCATCGAGCACCGCGGCTACAACCAGCGCGACGAACTCGTTTGCACCGTGCGACGCACGGCTTTGATGATGCGGCGCCCTGATTAGAGGGGGCGGCGCGTGACCAGGAAGTTCGACGTGAAGGTCATGACCTCTTCGCCGCGCTGATTCTGCACTCGATAGTTCAGGCTCCATAGGCCGACGGCTGGCTTCTTGGTCTCGCGAGCTTCGACAACTTCGGCCCTCACGCTAATGGTGTCGCCGATAAGAACGGGGGCGACAGCGCGGACCGCGTCGAGACCGAGCCACGCCACAACTTTGCTGAAGTAGCCGGTCTGGGTGAGCAGACCGAGGGCAACGGACAAGGTCAGTGGCCCGTGTCCGATGCGCTGTCCGAAGGGGGTTTCGGCGGCATACACGGCGTCGAGATGCAAGGAGACAACATCCCCGGTGAGCCCGGCCCAGGAGACGAGGTGCGCTTCTGTGACGGTGAGGCCCGGGCTGACGACGACATCGCCGATAGTGAGCGCGTCCCAATAGTGCTCAGGACCGGTCTTGATCTCCGTCATTACTACCTCGCTTCATCCGGTGGATCTCTGAATCGAGCCCACGTTTGGAATAGACTAGCGTACGCTTGTTAGCAACGAAGGGATGTGCGTCAATGAGCGATGCCACGACCGAGGATCGTCCGTCTGATCCGGCGGCTACTGTGCACGAGATTCTTCTCGAGCGCCTCGAGCAGTCGCGCCGAGGAGGCTCGGAGAAGAACCGCGAGAAGATCATCGCATCGGGCAAGATGCTCGTCCGCGACCGGCTGGCGCACCTCTTCGACGGCGACTACGTCGAGGATGGACTGCTCGCCCGGCACCTCGAGGGGCTTCCCGGTGACGCGGTCGTCACGGCGTACGGCCACATCGACGGTCGCCAGGTCTGCGTGATCGCGAACGACTACAGCGTGAAGGCGGGCACCTGGGGCAAGCGAACCTTCGAGAAGATCACCTTCGCGCAAAAGACCGCAGATGCCGCGGGCATCCCGATCGTCTACCTCTTCGACTCGGCTGGTGCGCGCATCGACGAGCAGCTCGACAGCTTCGCCGGGCGTCATGCCTGGGGCAACATCTTCCACAACCAGGTGCAGATCTCGGGCCGTGTCCCGCAGCTGTGCGCGCTGTTCGGGCCGTCTCCCGCCGGCTCCGCCTATGTGCCCGCACTGTGTGATCTCACGATCATGGTGCGGGGCAACGCAACCGCTTATCTGGGGTCGCCGAGGCTCGCGGAGATGGTCACGGGGGAGAAGGTCACCCTCGAAGAGATGGGCGGTGCCGAGATGCACTGCACGGTATCTGGGCTGGGCGATGTCCTCGTTGAGAACGACATCGAGGCCCTGGATGCGATCCGGGTGTGGCTCTCGTATCTTCCCCCGAACTGGGAGCAGTCCACGCCGATTGTGCCCACAGTCGTTCCGCGGGAGGGTCGACCGTTGAGCGAGATCGTGCCGCTGCGCGAATCCGAGGTCTTTGACATGGAGGAGTTCGTCGACTCCCTCGTCGACGACAGCACCTTCTTTCCCTATAAGGAACTGTTCGCGCCGGAGATGCTGACAGGATTCGCACGCCTGGGCGGTCGCGCGGTCGGTCTCGTCGCAAACCAGCCCAACCACATGGGCGGCTCGATCTTCCCGGACTCGTCAGACAAGGCAGCACGGTTCATCTGGATCTGCAACGCCTACAACATTCCCATCATCTTCTTGGTCGACATCGCGGGCTACATGATCGGGAGCGCCGTGGAGCGGCAAGGCATCATCCGACACGGCGCCAAGATGATCTTCGCCGTCTCGGACTCGCGCGTGCCTCGCATCACTGTGCTTGTGCGCAAGGCGTACGGCGGTGGCTACCTGGCCATGTCCGGTGCGCCGATGAATCCTGACGCGATCATTGCGCTGCCGACCGCCCGCCCCGCTCTCATGGGTCCGGATGCGGCGGTCAATGGCGTCTACTACAACCAGATCCACGCCATCGAAGACCCGGCGGAGCGAAAGCGCTTCGTCGACGAGAAGCAGGCCGAATACGCGGAAGGTATTGATGTGTTCAAGATCGCCGATGCCAACGCCGTCGAGGCCGTCGTTCCCTCAGATGATCTCCGTGACGACCTCATCCGCCGCCTCCAGATCTACTCCAAGCGTCCCGCGGTCCGGGTGGAACGCCGCCAGCCTGTCACTCCCGTATAACCCAAGGAACTATGACGATGTCGACAATTCTCTTTGCACGCGCGCGCTGTGCGGCGGATACGGCTCACGCCGCCTCCGCGGCCGACAACGGTCCAGCCCTCAGCGTCGCGGTCTGTGACGCCGCGGGGCGTGACATTCTCGTGGAGCGCGCGGATGGTGCCGCATGGTTCACGTCTGAGATCGCGCGTGCCAAGGCGCGCACGGCAGTCCTCTTCGGCGCCGAGACCTCGGCTTTGGCTGCTCTGCGGGAGCGCGCCCCGGACATCTTCGCCGTAGCGCAGTCCTCGGCGAGTCAGCCGTTGACAACACTCGGGGGAGGGCTGCCCGTGCGGCAGGACACGACGGTGATCGGCGCAGTCGCGGTCAGCGGGGGCAGCGCAGGACAGGATGCTCGCTACGCTGAAATCGCACGGGCGGCCATGACCAACGACGTGCAATCGGACAGGGATGGCAAGCGATGACCAGCAACATTGACCCGCTTCTTGCACCTTTTGAGCTTGGAGCTCTTCGCCTGCGCAATCGCTTCGCCATGGCACCTATGACTCGGCAGCATTCGCCGGGGGGTGTTCCCACGGCTGAAGTCGCCGAGTACTACCGCAAACGAGCCGCCGGTGGAGTAGCCCTGGTGATCACCGAGGGCTCGTTCATTCCCCACGATGCGGCGGGGTGGAGTGCCCTCATTCCCAACGTCGATGGCGTGGATGTCGCAGCAGGATGGCGACAGGTTGTTGACGCGGTACACGCCGAGGGTGCTGCCATTTTCTGCCAGCTCTGGCATCAGGGAATCGTGCGAGACGACTTGGCGATCAGCCGAAACCCCGGGGTGCCATCAGTTGCTCCGTCGGGTGTAGCGCTTGACGGGTCGATCGTGGGCGAGGCTCTCACGCCCGCCCAGATCCGCGAGATCGTCGACGCCTATGTCTCGGCGGCGGTCTTTTGTCGTGACCTCGGCTTCGACGGAATCGAACTGCATGGTGCGCATGGCTACCTGTTCGATCAGTTCCTCTGGGAGCGCACGAACCGCAGAGTTGATGAATTCCGCGATCCGCTCCGCTTTCCGCAACTTGTGGTCCGCGAGATCCGCCGCGCGGTGGGCCCGGACTTCCCTATCGTCTTCCGCTTCTCCCAGTGGAAGACCGACCACTACGAGGTCTTGTTGCGCGAAACGCCTGACGAGCTCGGTGTGCTCCTCAACGGGCTTGTCGAAGCAGGCGTCGACATGCTGCACCCCTCGACTCGGCGGTTCTGGGATCCGGCCTTCCCGGGGATCGATCCCGAGATGACCCTCGCGGGGTGGACACGTCGTCTGACACAGACTCCGACCATCGCAGTCGGGTCGGTGGGTCTCGACCAGGTGTTCTTGGACGACGTGAATCGCAGCGGCCGAGTGGCCGCCGGGGTCGAGAGCCTCGACACGCTGCTGCAGCTGTTCAAACGCGGCGAGTTCGATATTGTCGCCGTCGGGCGGGCTCTCCTCGCGGACCCTGAATTCGTGCACAAGCACGCGCGTGGGGCCATCGACACGATCAACGCCTATGAACCGCGCTATCGCGAGGAGCTGATTTAAGAGCCCAGAATCTCGCTTACCAGGGACCTGTTTTGTAACTGGTACAGTGACAAATCGCGTACGAAAGGCGAATGCGTCAATGGAGATTTTGGATGTCGTCCTCGGCTGGCCCGACGCGTCTGGGGCGGCGCACGCGCCGCTGAGGATCAAGTACTACCAGAACATGTACACGCGATCGGCCGACGAAATCTTGTCCGGCGTCGGAACGACGATGGCGCGGTACGTGGTCATGACGGCTATCGAGAACAGCCCTGGATCCTCCGGCGTGCAACTCGCAGAGCTCACCTTTCAGAGGCCTCAATCCGTCGCCGACGTCACCGGTGCATTGGAATCAGCGGGTCTGATCGAACGTCGTCCCGGACGCGGACGGGCGTTCGGGCACTATCTCACCGAGGCTGGCACCGCTCAGCTGGTCGAATCCCGTGCCGTGGTCACGGACTTTCACCGGACGATTTTCCAGGGACTAGACGACAAGCGGCTGGAGTCGTTTCTCGCCGACGTGGAACTCATCACCCGCAACCTCGTCGAGGCATTCCCGGGCACCACGCCCCACCTCGACGTGTGATTTCGGCAACGCGATCACGCCGTGACGATAACCCGGGGGATTGAGACAGCCTTGAGGCCTTCGACCCCGAATTCGACTCCATAACCGGATCCCTTCATGCCGCCAAACGGCACCAGAGGGTTGGGGATGGGGGCGTTGTTGACTCCGACCGTGGCGGCCTCGACACGGCGCGCGATGGCGTTCGCCTTCTCGATATCTTTCGACCACACAGACGCGCCAAGGCCTACGTCGAGCCGGTTCGCCTCATAGATGGCCTCCTCGATGTCGGTGAACCGAACGATGGGAAGTGCTGGGCCGAACTGCTCCTCGACGACGAGTGGCGCATCTTTGTCAATGTCGGTGACGATTGTCGCGGGGTAAAAGTAGCCCGGTGCGTCTCGCTGGGGATCGCCGCCGAGCAGGATGCGCGCACCCCGACTCTTCGCGTCTTCGACCAGGCCGTCAATGATGGCCCACTGGTCGGCGTTGTTCACCGGGCCCAGGATCATGGTCTCGTCGAGACCGTCACCCATGGGCATGTTGCCGATGTACGAGACAAGGGCTTCGCACAGTTCGTCGTGAACGTCGGCATGAACATAGACGCGCTTGACAGCCCCGCAGGTCTGGCCGACATTGAGGAAGCCCGACCAGAAGAGCTGCTCAGCCACGAGGGGAATGTCGGCATCCGCGAGGACAATGGCGGGGTCGTTGCCGCCGAGTTCCAGCGTGAGCCTCGCGAGGTTGTTCGCCGACGCCGCAACGATTCTTCGCCCGGTTGCGGTGGAACCGGTGAACATCACCTTTCCGATGCTCGGGTGCGCCGATAGTTGAGCACCGATTTCGCGTTCACTCGGGACCACTGTGAGGACGCCGGCGGGAAGCTCTTGATTCAGCAGGTAGACAAGGGCACGCACGCTCAGCGGGGTGTACTTCGCCGGCTTCAGGACGACGGAGTTTCCCATGCGGAGCGCGGAGGCGATCTGCCACGTCGAGATCATGACCGGCCAATTCCAGGGGCCGATCGCGGCGACGACGCCGATAGGGGCGTAGCTGATGCTTGTGCGCGCTGTGCCCTGCTCTGAGAGGACTTCCTCGTCGAGTTCGATGTCGGCGGCCCCGCGGAGGTAGGCCGGTGAACCGGAGGCCTCGATTCGAGCACCACCGTTGAGGGGCTTGCCCTGCTCGATCGTAATGATTCGGGCCAAGGCTTCCGCCGACTCCTCCACGCTGTCGGCGGCGCGGTGCAGGATGCGCGACCGTTCGGCGTGCCCCAGGGCGGCCCATTCGAGCTGGGCGCGCGCGGCCTCGGCGATGACGTCGTCGAGGTTCACTGATTCTGCGCGAGGGGCGTAACCGACGAGCTCGCCGGTCGATGGGTTGCGGACCTCGAGCCCGGAATTGTCGGTGACGACAGCGGCGAGGAGGGTATCGAAATCGATCATGGGAGAACTCCGTTGTTCTTATGCGGATCGGGATGGGGTCAGGATATCAAGATCCTGATTTGATGCACAGGATCAGACCGCGACGGTCTGGCCCCCGTGAAGCATCTCGATCTCTTCGGGCAGGATCCCGAACAGACGAGCGGCGTTGCGGTAGGAAACGTCTGCGATCGTGTCGTCGCTGAGGCCGAGCGCGGCCAGCTCGTCGAGCAGCCCCGCCTCCTGGTCCCAGCCTCCGAAGTTGGTTCCAATGACAACATTGCGTGGGTCCTGCACCCGCAACAGAAACTCGAGACTGTCCCGCCCGTGCAGGGCCGTGTCGAAGAAGACCTGGCTCCAGAGCTCGGCGAATGGGCGCATGGTCGGCGTCGGGTTCTTCGCTCGCTGCGTCTCAAAAGCGTGCTGAAGACGACCCTTCTGATAGGGGATCATTCCACCGCCGTGGTAGCTGACGATGCGGAGGCCGGGGTGACGTTCGAGCACACCGCCGAGCAGCAGATGAGCAACAGCCATTCCCTCGTCGATCGGGTAACCCAGAACGACTTCGAGGTTGTGCTGCTCACGCGCGGGCAGCGCGGGCGAGTCGATGCCACCGCCACGATTGCCGTGGATCATTGCGGGAATGCCCAGCCGCGCGTGCTCTTCCCAGAGCTCCTCGTAGGCGGGATCGCTGAGGAGTCGGTCGCCGGCTGTCGCCCCCAGGTACGTCGCGACAAGTCCGAGCTCCTGTGTCGCACGGTGGAGCTCCTTCACCGCTTCGTCGGGCGATTGGAGGGGCAGGGTTGCCGCTCCAAAAAGACGGGGGGACTGCGCAACGAATTCGGCTATCGCGTCGTTTCGTACGCGGTTGTAATGCACAGCGTCGGCGATGGGCTCACGGTAGAAGAAGGTGACAGCGTGCGAGATGACGAGCTGGGCCGTGACATCCAACTCGTCCATCAGTTCAAGCCGAGCCGTGTACGACCCCTGCGGACCGTTGAACATGTGGAAGTTGCGCATGGTCATCTGCCCTGCGCGGAAGAACGGCACACCCTCGTCGTCGAGTCCGTATTCCGGCCCCGCGGCGCCGCACTGATCGATCTCCGCCCGCAGGAAGTTGTGGGCGTGAACGTCGAAGACCGGAACCCCGCCGCTCATCGTGCCCGCATCACGGGAGAAGGCTCGCTGCAGACGTTGCGGCATTCGCCGATGCCCTCGATCGCCACCGTGACAACGGAGCCGGGACTCAACTGTTCCTGGGGCACACGTCCGCTTCCCACTCCTCCGGGGGTGCCGCTGAAGATGATGTCGCCGGGCTTAAGCGTGATGACCGACGACAGGTACTGCACGAGTGCGACGGGAGTGAACAGTAGCTCAGAGGTCTTGGACCGCTGCTTTTCGACACCGTCGACATGGGTGGTGATGGCCGCATCCGATGAGGGATCGAATTCGTCAGGGGTGACGATCCACGGCCCGATAGGGGATGTGGCCTCGAAGGTCTTTCCCGTCACCCACTGCGACACGCGCCACTGCCAGTCTCGCGCGGAAATGTCGTTGCCCACCGTGTAGCCGGCGATGGCGCGCGCGGCGGTCGCTTCGTCTGCGTGCCGGACCTCGCGGCCGATGACGATGACGAGTTCGGCTTCCCAATCCCACTGTTCAACAGCGGAATCCAGCTGGATCTCGTCCTGCGGGCCGATCAGAGCCTCGGCAAACTTCGCGAACAGGTCCGGGTAAGCCGGCAGCTCCTTGCCCATCTCAAGAATGTGCTCGCGGTAGTTCAGACCCACACAGAACACTTTGCCGGGATCTGTCACGGCAGCGGCCAGCTCTAGGGATTCCAGCCCGTCGACCTCGCGTCCAGAAAAGCTTGCGGGATCGTCGAGCACGCCGAGGCTCAGAGCGCTGGACATCGTCGAAACGTCAAGCACCCGGGTTCGCGTACCGTCGTCAACTGCGACTCGGGTGCCTTCGGGTGTGTGGACGGTGGCGAGTTTCATTGTGATCCGTTCAGTGGTCGTGGTTGTCGGTGCGGTGGTGGCCCCAGATCGACGGGGTTTTATAAGCGCGGAACAGTTCAGTGCCGGCATCCGCTTCGACCATGCGGCTGTCCCATCCGATTTCGACCTCGTAGCCCGACGGCGTGGCCGCGTAGTAGGAGACCGTGTTGTCGGCCTGGTGGCGTCCCAGGGATCCCTTGACAACATTTCGGGCGTGGGCTGCGTCATAGGAGCGACCCAGATAGTCCAGCTGCGTGAACTCGATCGCGAAGTGGGCGAGGCGCTTTCCACCCTCTTTGCGCCACGGCACCACGGCGAGCGAGTGCTGGCGGGCGTTGCAGCGGAACATGCTGATCGGTGTGGCCACCGCGGGATCGGACTCCCGTCGACCGCTCTCGACCAGGCCGAGGAAGTCGCGGAAGAACTCGATGGATGCGCGATAGCTGTCTGTCGTCGTCAGGACCGCGGCGTGGCCAATTCCCACATCTCCGGCGAGGAACGCGCCAATCATGCGACGGTCGAGGTTGCGCGGGTCGTCGGTCATTGGGCCGTAGAAGATCTCGTGGCCCATGCCGTTCGGGTCGGAGACGGAGAAGAGCTCGAGCACCTGGCGGTTCGCCGCTGTGGTCTCATCTGCCACCTGGGGGTCGAGACCCCACTCCTTCGCTCGCTCGAGCAGTTCGAGCCACTCCGCTCGGGTGCCGGCGTCCCAGCCCATCGCGAGAATGTCGTCAGAAGGTCCCTGAGCAATGGTGACTCGCGATGCATTGCGGTCGACCTGGACGCGGATCTCGCCGTCTTCGACCCGAACGCTCGCGAAGATCAAAAGGTCTGTGAGATAGCTTTCCCACTCGGCGAAGGCCGCGGGCGTTGCCTCAGCACGGATGTAGCCCAATTGGTGAATGCTCATGCTCATCTCCTTCGACGAATGGGGCGCGCGATGACGTATCCCTCTGGCAGTTTTGCACAAATCAGGATCCTTTTTCACCCCGAATGTGCCGTCAATTTTCGCTAACGGGCGGAGTAACGTTCGTCTCCGACGATCGTGGAGGAGTGATCTACGCATCGCGCCACAACGACGTGTGAAAGGCAAAACAATGAAGCGGATCGATATTCACGCCCACGTTCTCCCTTTGGAGGTCATGGGTAAGGCGGGAAAGTATGGGCCGGAGCTCATCGTCGGCGATGATGGCTTCACGAGTCTTCGCGTCGGTGAATACCGCAGTCGCTCCGGTGGCAGCGGCGGCTTCACGGAGGAGCGCCACAAGCCGATGCACCACGCGGATGTGCGGATCGCCGAACTCGACGCGCTCGGCATCGACAAGATGGGTGTGACGATCAGCCCGCTGTTCTATCTGTACTGGGCAGAGGACGAGATCCGGGTGCCGTTCGCCGCGGCCCAGAACGACGGCTTGGCGGACTATTGCGCCGAGGACACGTCTCGACTGTTCTGGAGCGCCACGCTGCCCTTGCCCAACGTCGAGGCCTCGATCGCGGAGGTTCGGCGCGCAGTGGCTCTGGGCGCGAAGGGAATCAACATCGGCACCGGCGATTTCGACGGCGTCGATCTCGACGACAAGCGCCTCTGGCCGCTCTATGAAGAGATCGAGCGCAGCGGCCTGCCCATCCTTCTTCATCCCTATCCGCTGGTCATGGCGGACGGCGCGGAAGACCGCTACAACCTGTCGTGGATCGTGGGCTACAACTACCAGGAGACCGTGGCGTTTGCCCACCTGATTCTGGGCGGGGTGTTCGACGACTTTCCCCAGCTCAGGGTCGTCATCACTCACGGTGGCGGGGCGGTGCCGTACCAGATCGGTCGCATCGAAGAGGCGCGCAAGACGCAGCCAGGAGTGCGGGCGCTCAAGCCGGTCGAGGAGTATCGCGACAACGTCTACTACGAACTGCTGCTCCACGACCTGCGATCGCGGCGCTTCCTCGTCGACTTCGCCGGATCGGATCGGCTCCTTGTCGGCGACAACTTCGGCGGGTGGGACGAGTCGAACGGCTTCGAGATGCTTGAAGAGCTGGGTCTTCCTGAGAAGGATCGCGATCTGATCGCGGGCGGCAACGCCATCCGACTCTTCAAGCTGTGACTAAAACAGGATCCTGATACCATTGGTCTCGATTGACCCTGTCGACTTCAAGGAGGAAGTGACCTGTGGCTACCCTCGCCGAAACCGTGACGCTGCGCGATCTTGAGAACGATCCGTACCCGCTCTACAAAGAACTGCGTCAGCAGCCCGCGCCCGTGACCTTCGTTCCCGCGGTAGGAGCCTGGCTGGTCTCTCGATGGGATGAGTGCGTCGAGGCCGGCGCCGACCCGAGCCGCTTCGCCAAGCTCTCCTTCGGTCCCGATATCGCCCGGACCACCGGCACCTACGCGGTAAACAACATGGACGGCGCCAAGCAAGCGGACCTTCGTCGCGGGGTCGACCCCGCCGTAGAACCCCGTCGCGTGCTGGCCAGCGTGGACGACGTCGTTCAGCCCATCGCCAAGGCATATGTCGACAGGATCAAGAACAACGGTACGGCCGACATCACCGCCGAGTACTTCGAGCCCGTCAGCGTCGAGGCCCTGCGCCACGTCATGGGTCTCGATGGGCTCGTTGACACCGCCACCTTCACGCGGTGGTTCTCTGACATGTCGATGGGCGGTACCAACTGGGCCGATGACCCCGAAGTCTGGGAGAAGTCCGATCGCGCAACGCGCGAGATCGACGAGGTCGTGGGGGCTGAGCTCGAGCGCCTGCGCAGCAGCGGCGTTCCCAACGATGGAATGCTCTGGCACATGCTCTTCGCGGGCAGGCAGGGCTCGAACCCGCGCACCAACGACGAGGTCATCCCCACTCTCAAGGTGATCATCATCGGCGGTGCGCAAGAGCCCGGACACTCCGCGGCAACCGCGACCCTCGGACTCTTGCAGAATCCGGATCAGATGGCCGATGTGCTCGACGACCTGGATCTCATCCCCGCGGTCGTGCACGAATCGCTGCGGTGGATCTCGCCCTTGGCCGTCACCGAGCGTCGCGCTATCGGCGAGCAGGTGCTCGGCGGTGTCACGATCCCGGCGGGCGACCGGGTCGCCATCTCGCTCGCGTCCGCCAACCATGACGAGTCGAAGTTCGAGAACCCCGAGCTGTTCGACATTCACCGCAAGCGTCATCCGAACCAGGCTTTCGGGCATGGCGAGCACCTGTGCGCCGGTCATTTCTTCGCAAGGCACATCGAACGGATCATGCTCGAAGAGGTGCTCCCCGAGCTCCCGAACCTGCGCCTGGATCCCGACAACGAACCGTGGATCCGTGGCTACGCCTTCCGCGCACCGAAGCGACTTCCCGTTCTGTGGGATGCGCCGGGTGCCGTGTGAGCGACATGTCCGGCCTCGATCTCGTCCTCTCGGATCGGCATCGCACCACGCATAGGATCTCGACGTTCACCTTTCAGCGGGCGGATGGACAGCCTCTCCCGCAGTGGGAACCCGGCGCACATATTTCCCTCCGCCTGCCGGGAGGGCACCTGCGGGACTACTCGCTGTGCGGTGATCCCGCAGAGGAGCTCAGCTGGACTGTCGCGGTCCAGCGGGATCCCACCGGCCGTGGCGGCTCGATGGAACTTCATGACAACGTTGCTATCGGCGACAGGGTGCGATCCGCCGCTCCTGTCAACTCGTTCCACCTCCGGCCCGCTGGGCGGTATCTCTTCATTGCCGGCGGAATCGGGATCACCCCGATCGTTCCCATGATCGAGAGCCTCGAGCGCAGTGGACACAGTGACTGGTCACTTCTGTACCTGGTGCGCGAGCGGCGCGAGGCAGTGTTCCTCGACCGGCTCAGCGACCCGGAGCGGGTCACTCTCTGGGTGTCGGAGGAGCAGGGGCGGTTCGATCTCACCGCGTTCCGCGAGCGATTCGACGACGGCACCGAGATCTATGCCTGCGGTCCAACCGGAATGCTCACGCAGCTCGAAGAGATGGCTGCCGATGCCGGCGATCGCTTCCATCGGGAGTTCTTCAGCGGTGTGGCCGACATCCCCCTCACCGAGGATGAGGCCTTCGAGGTCATACTCGCGACGACGGGGACGACGGTGACCGTCCATCCGCACGAATCCATACTGTCTGCCGTGGAGGCGGCGGTGCCCGGCCTCAGCATCTACCAGTCATGCCTCGAGGGTGTGTGTGGATCGTGCGAGACAGCTGTGCTTGCTGGTGTGCCCGATCACCGCGACCTCGTGCTGACGCGCCGTCAGAAGGAACGCAACGACCGCATGATGATCTGTGTGTCGCGGTGCGAGGGAACGCAGCTGACGCTCGAGCTGTAACCCTCCGACGGCGGCCGACTACTTGATGGCAACCGGGTTGAGAGGTCCGCCGACAGCCCCGGTGAACGGCAACGGCGGCGCCACGAACAGGAACTCGTACTTTCCATCGGCTGCGCAGGCGTCAGAAAGTCGGTCAAAGTCGAAGATCTCGCCGAACGGCATCCCCGCGTTCACGATGAGTACGACGTGTAGGGGTTGCCAGATCTCATCTGTCTCGTTGGGGCGCACCTCGAGACCCCAGGTGTCGGCGGCGACTGCCGCGATTTCGTGCTCGAAGACCCATTTCGCGCCGGACAGGTTGAGACCGGGGGCATCGCCGCCGGCGTAATCCCCCCATCCATTCTTCTTGCCGCGTGCGAGGTGGCCGGTACGCAGCAGCAGAATGTCCCCCGACTCGATTTCAACCCCGAGCTCAGCTGCCGCATGTTCGATCTCGCGTGCACCGATGCCGTGGCCGGGTTCGAGCCAGTCGAGGCCGAGTACGCGAGGAAAATCGAGAAGGATGCCCCGAGTTACGAAGGAGTCGCGCCAGTTCTCGACGCCGTGCACCTTGGCACCTCGGCTCGTCACGAGCTCCGGGCCCAGGTCGTTGTACATCTTGTCGTTATAGAAGATGTGCGAGAGGGCGTCCCACTGGGTGCCCGACTGCAGCGGCATGTGGATCGCGTCGTCTGCCCATCGCAGACCCGGAGCGTGATTCTGCTCGCCGGCCAAAGCGTCAAGCCCGTCTTGCATCATGTAGAGGATCGGATTGTTGCGGCCGTAAGAGCCGTTCATAGGTCCGTTGACGTCGTACGGCAGAGCACACGACACGACCTGCCCCGTGCGCACGAGGGATGTTGCGCGCACGACCTTCTCGGGAGTCACGTAGTTCAGGGTGCCGAGCACGTCATCCGGCCCCCATTTGCCCCAGTTGCGGCAGCTCTCGGCTATCACTTCCACCTCGGCGGCGGTGAGCTTGTCAGTCATTGCTAGGTCCGATCTTCTCGTCAGGGTTAACTCGTCAGGGGTTAGGCGGCTGAGGTCCATGGTCAATGGCCGATGTGGGCAGCGTGTCGAGTGCACTCGGGTTCTCGAGCGCTGTGAGGTCACCGAGGTCTGCACCCAGGTAGACGGCACGCGCCACCCGGCGAAGGATCTTGCCGTTACGGGTTTTCGGCAACTCGGGCACGATGTGGATCGCCTTCGGCGTCACCGTCGGGCCAAGGTGCGCGCGAATGAGACGCACAATCTCTGCCGACGCCTCCTCGTGATCGGCACCCGGCGTGAGAACGGCGAAGACGACGAGGGCCTCGCCTTTGAGATCGTCGGGAACGCTGACGGCAGCGGATTCGACGACAGCAGGATGCACTCCCGCCGCGGATTCGATCTCTGCAGGTCCGACGCGCTTGCCCGCGATGTTCATCGTGTCGTCAGACCTCCCGAGGAGGTACCAATAGCCGTCCGCGTCGACATATCCGAAGTCGCCCTGATGCCACAGGCCGGGAAAGCGCGTCCAGTAGGCCTCGGTGTAGCGCGCGTCGTCGTTCCAGAGGGAGCTCGACATTCCTGGCCATGGACCGCGCACAACGAGCTCCCCGACTTCCGAGCGCACAGACACACCGTCGTCGTCGACGATGTCGCTCAGCACACCGAGCGGGGGACCGTTGAAGGCCATCGGCTTCTGCGGCAGCAGCGTGGAACCCACGAGCAGCGATCCCCCCACCTCGGTGCCGCCCGAGATGTTGACGATCGGTAGCCGGCCGCCTCCGACAACCTCGAAGCACCACATCCAGGGCTCGAGATTCCAGGGCTCGCCGGTGCTTGCGAGTGCGCAAAGTCGGGATAGGTCGTGCCGCGCAGGATGCTCGTCGCCGTGCCGCGACAGGGCTCGGATCGCGGTGGGGGAGATGCCGAGAACTGTCACCCCGAGATTCGCCGTGACTTCCCAGAGGCGATCCGGCCGCGGCCAATCCGGGGTGCCCTCAAAGAGCGCTGCCGTGCCGCCGTTGCTCAGGGCCGCGGTAATGACCACCCCGCCCATGATCCACCCCATGTCGGTCACCCAGAGCAGAGTCTGCGTTTCGTCAATTCCGAGGCCGTGACGCGTCTCCATGGCGACTTTGAGCGGCCATCCCCCGTGGGTGTGCACGGCGCCTTTGGGCCGACCCGTGCTGCCGGAGGTGAACATGAGGTAGCAGGGATCCTCGGCCCGCATCGGGACCGCATCGCGGACGGGGTCGGCCGAGGGTACGACGTCGTGCCACCACACGTCGCGGCCCGCTTTCATCGGAGTCTCCACACCCGTGCGGCGGAGAACGATCACGGCCTCCACGTTGAGGTCGGCGATCGCGGCGTCGACAGTCTCTTTCAAAGGAATCGTCTTGCCGCGTCGGAAAGACCCGTCCGCGGTGATGAGATAACGGGCTCCCGACTGTTCCATCCGCTCGCGGATCGCCGGGGCCGCGTAGCCACTAAACATCGGAACAATCACCGCGCCGATCTTTACAACAGCGAGGATCGCGGACACGGATTCGGGGACCATCGGGATGACGAGTCCGACGGTGTCTCCGATCCCGACTCCGAGAGCCCGGAGCGCTCCGGCGGTGCGGTCGATCTCGTCTTTCAGAGCCGAGTAGGACACTGTGCGCCGAGAGCCGTCCTCGCCCTCCCAGCGAATCGCGTCGGCATCGCCGCGTCCCTCGTCGACCCATCGATCCACGGTGTAGTCCGCCCAGTTGAGCTGTCCTCCGCGGAAGAAGCGAGTGTGTGCGATGCCCGCAGATGAGTCGACGACCTCGTCATAGAGGGTGCTCCAGCGGATGCCGACATCTTCGCTTCCGACCCGCCAGTACCAGGCGGGGTCGGCTGTGGCGCGCCGGGTGACCGCGTCGATGTCGGCGAGCCCGTGGCGTGCCGCCATGCGCCCGAGAGGTGAGGCGGAGAAGGCCTCGGGTTTCGGCGTCCAGACGATCGGCAGGGACTCCAGATGTTCGAGGACCATGCTGCAACTCTCGACCCAGCGCGTTACTCCAGGCGTTATCGAGCAGCGCACGGCGCGTTCCCGAAGGCGGAGATACAATTTGGTGACGAGGGGAAGCCGCCACCGATGACGCAACAGGCCCACCCGTCAGGAATGATGCGCCAGAAGACCCGGCCTCCGGGCCTTCCGACGATGACGGTGCGACGTCCGCGGCTCGACGCCCTCTACGACGCGATTCTGGCGGACCGAGACACCATTGTGGTGTTCGCGGGAGCAGGCTCCGGCAAGACCGTGCAGACCCAGCTCTATGCCGAGGGTGCTGGGCTGCCGATGGCGTGGCTCACACTGGATCGCTACGACCGATCACCGTCACGCATGATCTCCTACCTGGCGCGCAGCATCGCTCCCTTCGCTCCGGGCGCCGAAGAGATCGCCGAGCGGGCGCTGGCGGACCTGCCTGCGGACGAGGTCGCCGTCATGCTTGCCGAAGCGATTGAGGGAACTCAGCCCTTTCTTCTGGTCCTCGACCAGCTCGAATGGATCGAGGACTCTCCCAGCTCATGCGACGCCCTCCAGGCGTTCCTAGAGTTCCGCCCTCAGGATGCTCGCGCGATCCTCATGGCTCGCACCGAAGTCCAGTTCTCTATTGGGCGCTGGGTGCTCCAGGGTCGCGCGGGACGCGTCGACGACGGCACGCTGGCCCTCACCTCCGACGAGGCGCGTGAGCTCAGTGGGGCGATGGGCGTGGGTGCCGAGGAATCGGATGCGTTGCTGCGCAGCTCGGGCGGCTGGCTTGCCGGCTTCGCTTTCGACTCCGTGCTGATCGACGGCGCCGCCGCTTCCAGCGATTTCTCGGCGTACCTCACCGTCGAAGTTCTCGATCGCATGAGTCCTGCCGAGCGGGCCTTCTTCCTTGATGTCTCAGTACTCGACGCTGTGGGATTGACGGCCGCAGAGGCCGTGCATGGCTCGGGAGCCCGAGCGGTGTGGGCATCCGTGCGAGCTATGCATCTGCCGATGACTGTGACTGCTGAGCAGGAGCTCGTGTTCCACCCGTGCTTCCGGGACTTCCTGATTGACCGGCTCGAAACCGAGCATCCGGGTCGGCGCAGCGAGCTGCAAATTCGCCACGCCGAGCTGCTCACCCGCGACGGCGACGCCGAGCACGGAGTCGAGCTGCTTCTCGCTGAGGGGCTGATGGATGCGGCGGCCGATCTTGCAGGCGTTGCGTCAGCTTCCGTACTGGGGCGTGGTGACAGCGATGCGGTCCTGCGCTGGGTGCAGGCCCTCGGTCAAGATCGCGTGCGCCAGCGGCCCGCGCTCTCGGGCGCGATGCTGCGGGCGCTGGTCGGTGCCCGACGCACCGAAGCGGCCCGCGAACTCGCCCTGGAACTCGACAGCGCCGGCCTTCTGCGCGACGTCATCTCTGCAGACCAATCCGTTGTGTCCCATATCGTCTGGTCCCTGCTCTGGCATCCGGCGGAGGCGCGAGACATTCTGCAGCGTTACGACTATCACGGCGCGGCGGCGGAGGCCCGATTCGCGATAGATGTTGTCTCTGGTGAGGACGCCGTCAGTCCTCCCGGAGCCGGCTCGTGGTCTGACAACGACAGGCTCGTCAGCTGGGCGCTCATGCTTCAAGGCAGGGTTGGCGCACTCGTGGACATGTTGCCGCTGCCTGACCACTGGCCTCCGAGTTCTCCGTTTACGACTCCCCACCCCATCATGGGCCTGCTGTGGCAGGGGGACATCGCGCGGGCCCATGAGCTCCTCGCCGAAGTTCCCGAAGAGACCAGGCAGCGCATCCATCCGGTGTTGTGGCTGTTTCTGGACACGTGGATGCACATCGTCGAGAAGCGCCCAGCAGATGCGCTCAGTGCAGCCGAGCGTGGAGTGGTGCTCTGCCGCCGAATGTCAGACGGCATGCGACCCGTGTTTCAGGTGCTGCAGGGTGCGGCGCTCTTGGCCCTCGGGCGGGTGGAGGATGCCGAGCGCGAGCTCGACCTTGCCCTCGCAACAACCCGACTGCTCGAACTGCGCGCGTACTCGGAATGGGCCGATACTTTCCGCGCCATCGCGATTCTGCGACGCGGGAATGTCGAGTCCGCTCGAGCGACGCTGCGCGAGGTCGTCGCTGCGATGCAGAGATCGAATCGGCGCATGCTCTTGCCTCTCGCCGCCGCGGCACTGGCAGAGTGCGATCGTCTCGTGGGAGATGAGCCCGCCGCGCAGCTCGCCGCCACACTCGCCGGCAGCGCAGCGGACGAGACCCAGGGACGATGGCTTTTCGCCTTCCTTGGTGACATCTTGCCGTCGACGGCGACGCCGGCCGCCGTGACCCCGGCGATCACGACCGAGCCGCGCGAATGGGCCGAGACCCGTCTGGTCGCCAGTGATGTGGTCATCAGCGATGTGCGCATCCAGCCGTTCGGGGCGACTCCCGACATCATCGTCGACGGCGTGCCGATGGGGGTGCGTCGGCTCAAGGTTCTCGAACTCGCTGCGTTGCTCTGCCTGCACCCCTCAGGGGTGAGCCGCGAGTCGATGCAGCTGAGGCTCTTTCCTGAAAGCGACCGTGGCAAGTCGGGCAACTACTTCCGCCAGATTGTCCACAACATGCGGTCGGCGACGACTCTTACGCTGAGTCGTGCGGCCAATGGGAATGTCGGGTGGGACGAACGACTCCGGGTCGTCTCCGACGATGTCGAGTTTGAGCAGCGCGTGCACGAGTTGTCGGCCGAAGAGCCCGAAGACGGAATGCAGGCACGCGCGGAGCTCCTCGCCCTCGCCCCCGCGGCATACCTGGTGCGAAGCGATCTCGAGTGGGCTGACGAGCGGCGGTACACGATCGATTCGCTGCGTGAGGAGCTTGCGTCAGATCTAGCGATGCTTGCGCTGAAGGCGGGGGAATGGGATCTCGTGCGGTCATCGGCCGAGCTCGCCCTGGCGATCAACCCCTATTCCGAGGCCGTCCATCGCGCCCTGATCGAAGCGGAACTCGCCGCCGGACGGGGAGCCGCCGCGAAAGCCGCGGCGCGCCGGCTGGCGCAGACTTTGGACGCCCTGGGCCAAGACCCTGACGACCGCACGGCGCAGGTGATGCGCCGCGCGGTCGTGCGGTGACACGAGAGTCAGTCGTCGTTCTCGTAGGCCGCCGTGAGCTTGTCGAGTTCGGGCTTGATCTCCGTCATGAAGAGTTCCAGTTGCTCGGCGACAAGGTCGCCTGGCATGTGCGGGAAGTGGTAAATCAGCACGCAATATTCCGCAGGTAGCTGCTTCCATTGGGCGATGAATTCCGCCTTGACCTCCTCAAGCGTGCCGACGTTGAAGAGCCCGCCGTTGACCATCGCAGTCACCGGGTCGTCTTTGTCGAGCGGCATTTTGGGAGTGAGTGGCCAGTAGAGGTTGCGGTAGATCTCCTCGTCATACTTCATGACTTGCTCGCGGGCCTTTTCGTTGGTCTCCGCGATCTGGATCCAGCGAACGAGTGCCTGCTTTTCGCCGTATGCGACGTCGAGACCGACCTTTTTCGCTTCATCTACATAGGCCTCGGCGAATGACGCGGCCTGGGTGATCTTCGAGAAATGCGTCGGGCGGAACCCCCGAGTCGCCGCGTACTCAACTGTCGCCTTGCTCGTGTTGCTCGCGATAAACACCGGCGGATGCGGCTTCTGTACTGTGCTCGGCACCACGCTAATGGCCTGTTGGAGGCCGTCGTCGCCGATCTCGCCGGGCGCACCCAGGCGAGACGTGACATCCTTCATCGGCGTCGCGATGCCGGTGATCGGGTAGGGGACCTTCCAGTTGATGCCGTCGGCGGTGATTGTGTCTTTGGTCCAGGCGTCAACGACGATCTGCACGTTCTCTTCGAACACGTCGCGATTGCGGCGGTCTTTGTCGAACTCAGCCTTGAGCTGCTCGTCACTGCGCGCATCGATCTGGGACTGCGAGAAGCCGTCGGGCGATTGTGTGGCGCCGGCTCCGTAATGCTGGCCCAGGATGTCCGTCCACCGCGCTTGGTAGCCACGAGAGAAGCCGACGACGCTGCGCCCCTGGCTGTACTGATCGATGAGGGCAGTCTCTTCCGCGATGCGGATCGGATTGTTCGCCGACATCGTGTAGCCAAGGGCGCCCACGCGCACGTTCTTGGTGATGCCGGCCAGAAGAGCAGCCAGCACGGTGGGTGCGGGCCCCACTTCATAGCCCTCGGAGTGGAAGTGATGCTCGACGCTGGTTATCGCGTACACGCCGAGTTCGTCGGCCTTCTTCGCGAGAGCGGGGAGGTCCCTCACGAACTCCTGGAAACGATCGGAGTTGCGGCCGATGGGACGAAGCGCCTCGCGTTCTGCCTCGCTTTCCGCTCTGAGCATGGGGTAGAGCTGGAGGATGACCTTGACCATCTTGGACCTTTCATCACGGAATGGTGCGTTCGCGCACCTGCTTTCTGGGACGATGGTTCGACTGTTACCGTTACCGAGGCCGTTAGCGGGAGGACGAGATGGCAGGACGCACTGAGGCGGGACTCCAGACCGGCGCAGCGATCAGGAGCAAGGCGGCGGAATTATTCGTCGCCCATGGATATGAGGCGACGAGCCTGCGACAGATCTCTGACGCGGTCGGTATCAAGGTAGGAAGTCTCTACAACCACATCTCCAGCAAAGAGGCACTCCTTCAGCAGATACTCGGCGCGACGATGGATGATCTCCTGGCAAATCTCAGCGCCGCTCTCGACGGCGTCGATGATCCAGTTGAGCGGCTTATTCGAATGCTCGACGTGCATATCCGCTTCCACGCGGAACGTGCTCAGTCCGTGTTTCTCGGCAACTCCGAACTGCGTTCGCTCCAGCCCGAAGATCGCGAGGAAGTCGTCGCAAAGCGCAGGGCATATCGAGAGCAGATCGAGCGTCTTATCACCGAGGCAGGCGAGGCCGGGCGGGCGGATGTCCTCGACGCCCACCTGCACGCATTCAGCATCGTGGCGCAGGGCACGCACATTGCCTCCTGGTATCGGCCCAGAGGCCCGCTCACCCTCGACGAGATAGTTCGCCGTTACTCGATCATGGCGCTGCGTGAGATCGGCATTGCTGACGCGGCAGAGCTGTTCGAGCCTGCAGCGAAGAGCTCCGCGAAGGCTAAGTAAGGAATGCACTAGCGAACGTTCGTTCATTGGTTTATCATCACGAGTGAGTCATTTCTCACGATCGCCTCAACGACGAGGCCGACACATAGGGGTAACCAATGAAGGTTCGCCACAGCTCATTCCTGATCGGGGTCACCGCCGCATTGTTAGCGCTTACGGCGTGCAGTGCACCAGCCCCGCAACCCAGCTCAAGCTCAGCAGGCGGCGATAACGCCGCCCTTGTCGCTGAAGCTCAGGCAAACGTCAAAGTTCTCTACGGGTCCACCTCGGTCGCCCCGAAAAAGAAGGTTGAGCGCGTGAAAGGCGCCTCGCTGTGGATCGTCTCGTGCGGTGAAGTCGCCGTCGGATGCGCGGTGCCGGCAGCCGGGGCAAAGGCGGCCGCACAGGAGCTCGGCTGGAAAGCCACGGTGTGCGACGGAAAGTTCGGCGCCGCGAACGGCTACAACGACTGCATCTCGCAGGGTGTCACAGCCGGAGCCTCCGCAATTGTGACAATCGGCGTTGACTGCGAGGTCGCAACCGCGTCGCTGAGCGCGGCCGAGAAAGCGGGGATCCCCACGGCCACCACCGGTGGGGCCAACTGTGACAGCGGCGGCGTCGCCTATGACTCCCTAGCCATTGATCCCACGTCGTTCTACACAAAGGTTGCGCGCGCGGCAGCTGACACCGTCATCGCCGAGACCAAGGGCGATGCGCACGTGATCACCGTCAGTGTGACGGGCATCCACATCTACGACCTCATGATCAAGGTCTTCAAAGAACGGATGAGCGAGTGCAAGGGATGCACTGTCACAGAGGTCGGCGGCGGACTCGGCGATCTGGGTAACGGCAACCTGAAGACCGCTGTATCGACGGCAATCACCGCCAACCCCGACGCCAACGCCATGTTTGTCACGGTCGACGGCAATGTGGGCCTCCTTGAAATCCCGCAGGCTCTTCAGGCCGCGGATCGTAACGACTCGGTATATGTCGTCGCGGGCCAAGGAACCCGACTTGACCTCATCCGCGCAGGTCGCGGACTCGACGCCGTGATTGGCTGGGATGCAACGTGGCAGGGCTGGGCACTGACCGACACCGCACTTCGCCTGCTCGCGGGTGAAGAAATTTCGGTCAACGACACCTCGAGTGGAATTGCTCTCGTCGACAAGACCCACAACCTGCCAAAAGATGCGAAGTCCACCTTGTTCGCGGATCCGGTCAACTACGTCGCCGCGTTCACGAAGATCTGGGCCAAGTAGAAACCGTGCCCGTCCCCGACGATGCCTTTGGTCTCGAGGTCCACTCGATCTCGAAGACCTACGGCGCCACTCGGGCACTCAGGGACGTGAGCTTCAACGTGCATCGGGGCAGCCTGCATGCGCTAGTTGGAGAGAACGGCTCGGGAAAGTCCACGCTGGTCAAGATCTTGGCCGGAGTTGTCAAAAGCGACGAGGGGCCTGGCTCAATCGTCGTCGAGGGTGTTGACACTCCGGCCAACGGTCTCACACCGGATCTGGCCCGCTCACGGAACCTTCATTTCGTCCACCAGGATCCCGGCATGTTCAGTGATATGACAGTGGCCGACAACCTGTTCCTCTCGAGCGTCTTTCCGACAACCCGACTCGGTCACATCTCCCGGCGTCGGCAGAACCGCGCCGCGGCGGACGTTCTTGAGCGGTTCAACCTCACCACCATGCGTCCCACAGATTTGCTTGGCGGGCTCAGTTCGGGCCGGCGAACAATGCTGGCTATCGCACGGGCGCTCAAGGACCAGGCCGACCTCGAGCACGGAGTCCTCGTTCTCGATGAACCCACTGCGGCCCTGCCCGAACGAGAGGCGAGGCTGCTCCTGAGCCACCTGCGGACATTTGCCGAACAGGGTCAAACGATTCTCTACGTGACGCACCGTCTCGACGAAGTGCTCAACGGCGCTGACTCTTTCACGGCATTCCGTGATGGGAAGCACGTCACTACCGCGACGACGAGGGGACTGAGCAAAAGTGAACTCATCACTCACATCATCGGGCGCGCGCTCACGGACATCTCCCGAGATCGTGCGCCGATCGCGGGGGCAGCCCCTCGCGTACTCGAGGTTGAGGAGTTGCACACCGATCGTCACTATGGCATCTCCTTCTCGGTTCGGTCGGGGGAAGTCGTAGGAATCGCCGGCATCCTCGGCTCGGGACGGACCTCGCTGTTGCGCACACTCTTTGGCGGCGGGGGCGTGCTGTCGGGACGCGTTCGGGTCGGCGGCCGGCCGGCCGACATTGCCACGCCCGCAGCGGCGATGAGCTCTGGCTTTGGCTACGTACCCGAGGATCGCGGTGGCGACGCGGTGTTCCCCGATATGACGGTGCGATTCAACCTGACCGCCGCCACCCTGAAGGACTTCTTTCGGGGGCTGAGTCTTCGCCGCTCGGAAGAGGTGTCCGAATCGGTGAGGATCATCGACGCCTTCAGGATCAAGACGCAATCATCCGAGCAGGCGATCTCGTCGCTCTCGGGGGGCAATCAACAGAAGGTCATTATCGGGCGGTGGCTACGGAGCGCGCCAAAGGTGCTCATCTTGGACGAGCCGACCCAGGGCGTCGATGTTGGCGCGCGCGCCGACATCTATGAGCTCGTGGGCGGCGCAGCCACCAAGGGGATGGCAATTCTCGTGGCGAGCTCCGATTTTGAGGAGCTTGAACTCCTGTGTGATCGCGTGCTCATCCTGCGTCAGGGCCAGCTGGTGAAGACGCTCGTCGGTGATCAGATCAGCGTCCCACGCATGACCGAGCTCGCACACGCCTCGCGTCCGAGCAGCGTTGTCACACCCACGACCACGGAGGTTTAGCACATGGCCACGACCGAACGGGTCCCCCCTGCTACGACGAGCGTCCAGCTCCCTGTTGAGAGCGGGAGGCGGTCGTCTGCCGTGATTGAGAAGTACGGCTTGCTTGGACTTCTTGTCGTTGTCTTCGGCTTCTTCGCTCTGAACCCGAACAGCTCAGCGATCTTCCTCAGCCCGGCCAACCTGACCGCGCTGGTCCGCAACCCGATGGTTCTGATCCTCGTCGCGGTAGCCGTCATGGTGCCCCTTATGGTCGGGTCATTCGATCTGTCGACGGGCGCGGTGACCGGAGCCGCGTCGATCGTCGCCGCGGGTGCCATGTCGAGTTTTCAGATTCCCGCTGTTCTGGCGATTTTCTTCGGCATCGCGACAGGTTTCCTCATCGGATTCGTGCAGGGAATGCTTGTCTCGAAGTTTCACTTGAGCGCGATCATCGTCTCGTTGGCTACTCTCACCCTGCTCTCCGGCGTCACGGCGTGGTCGACGGGGGGGATGGTTATCGCAACCGGGTTCCCGGCGTGGTTCCTCGACTTCGGGGCATCCACGCTATTCGGCATCCCGTTGCCCGCCTTCCTCGTCGCACCGATAATTCTCCTCCTCTGGTACGTGCAAGAGTTCACCCCAATCGGGCGCAAGGCCAACGCAATTCGCTCGAACGCGAAAGCCGCACAACTAGTCGGCATCCGCACCGACCTCGGGGTGTGGGCGGCATTTACTCTGGGCGGCACGATTGCCGGAATCGCGGGCGTGATGCTGGTGTCCGTCGCAGGTTCCACGAGTGCCACGAGCGGCCCGAGCTACCTCTTCCCTGCGATCGCGGCGGTCTTTCTGGGAGCTACCGTGATCAAGCCGGGGGTGCCCAATACTCTCGGGACGATCATCGGGGTCTTTTTCGTAGCGATCTCCGTCTCGGGCCTCACCTTGCTAGGCGCCAGTTCCTGGGTCTCGGACGTCTTCAACGGCGCTGTGCTCTTTGCCGCGGCGGGGCTTTCCACCTATTTCGCGCGTAAGCGTGGCGGCGGCGGTCCCGCACTGATCTGACGCGGGCCGCAAGACAGACGAAGAGGCGCCTCCGGGGCGAGGCGCCTCTTCTTCGTGCCAGGTCCGACCGCGGGACCTACTTGCGGTACTCGTTGCGCGAGTAGAGGTCGTATGGAACCGGAGCGACGGTGGCGCGCACCCGCACATTGCGGTGCGGCTCCACATCGGAGCGCGGGAAGGTGTGGCTGTCGCCCCATTCCACAAGGATCTCGGTGCCCGGTTCCGCGAACTTGGCATCGATCACGGCCAGAGACAGGTATTTGCGGGCCGGTGCGAGATACGACGGCCACATGCTGATTCCGAGCGGCTCGCCCTCGGTGCTCAGCACGCGGTCGTACTGATCCAGCGCATACTGCGCCTTTACAGGAATGACGAGCTGAGGGGGGAGGCCCTTCTCCGGCTTGCCGAGGTCGGCGAAAAGCTCGCCCACCTGGTCGGCATCCCAGACGAGCGTCACCTTCTGTCGCTGTTGGTGATCGGCCATCGCCTCCAGCGCTTCTTTGCCGACATAGTCGTTGTCGTTCTTGATGAACGGCGTGTAGCCGATTTCGTGCGGGGTGACGTAGTAGTCCTCGATGTTCGGGCTCTCGAAACTGCCGCCGAGCGAGCTCGCGACGCTGGCCGGTGCCCAGGCGCGGAACTCGGCCATCGAGTCGTCGTAGAAGGCGGGAAGCGGGCTTCCGAACCATCCGGACTCTTTGCTGCTCGAGAAGTACGAGAAGACGCCCGCCTCCATCAGGCCGTGCTTCTTCCCCGCCTCGAGGATGGCCGCGTTGACCTCTGCCTCGTCTTCCCACGGCCCGAAGAGCTCGAAGCCCTTCTGTCCCGCCATGCCGTGACGGACTCCCAACACACGGTGGCCCGCGATGGTGAACTCCGCGATGTGGAAGAACTTCGTCGGGGGAACCGGAGCTCCGGTGGCCTCTTCGATGACGTCGTAGGCGTTCGGACCCTGGATCTCATAGCGGTAGTAGGCCGGCAGGGCGCCCGTTGCGCGACGCTTTCCGACGTTGACGTTGTATTCGAACTCGACGTCGAGCTTGTGCTTCTGGATGTTGAACTCGATCCACTTGAGGATGAACTCGTCGCCGCAGTAGTCGTAGAGCTCGCGTCCCTTCCAGTCGATGTAGCGGGCGAGAATGACGTCCCCGATGAAGTGCCCGTTCGGATTAGTGAAGATCGCCTGCTTCGCCGTGTTCAGCTCGAGGTTGTCGGTGCGATTAACGGCGCTGAGCTCGAAAAGCTTCTGTGCGTCGGGGCCCCACACGAAGAGGTCCTCGATGAAGTTCGACTGGTACAGGATGACGGCTGAGTCGTGCCATCCCTGTTGCTCGCTGCGCCAGTTCGTGAATTCGGTCACGACCTCGGGAAAGTACAGCGACCGGAACGGCAGCGCTCGGAGCGCTTCGACGGGGCTGGGGAAGGCTTGGATGTATTCCTCGAGAGTCTGCTCACTCATCGGGTTCTCCTAACGGATTGACGACATTGTCGCCGCCAGCTTGATGTGGCGGTGGAGTGACTATATCAGGTACCTGATTCATGACCAATGCCAATTTGTAACACGCGCGTCATCGCACGCACTTCCCCTCGAAACGCAACTCTTGTAGTGTTTGCTGCAAACGAACGGTAGTTAGTTTTGTTGGTTTACCCGATGCGCGCTTTGCTCAGTGTTGAGTACGACGCCTCTTGCTGTGAAAGGTGCACATGTCTACCTCAGAATCGCCTCAGAAAGTCGCCAACGAGGCGAGTCCCGAAACGGGGCTCGCCAAGGGCAGGATCAAGCCAGCGCAGGCCTTCTTCTACGCGCTGTCCGCCCTGGCCATCGCAACCTTTGTCACCGGTATTGGCGCGACGATGGTCACGGTGGCTGGCTGGGGCTCATGGCTTGTCATGCTCCTCGGCAGCATCGTTGCACTGCTCCTTGCCACGATCGTCTCGCGCTTCGCGAGGCGTCACCTGACCACCGGGTCGATCATGGCGTACATGGACCTGGAGATCGGCAAGAAGTCCGGCGTGCTGGCCGGTGCCGCGCTTCTTGTTGGCTATATCGCTGTGATGTGCCTGTACTTTGGCCTCGCCTTGGTGTTCCTTGTGAGCTTCTTCAGCAGCTTTGGGATCGACCTGAGTGCCCCGTGGCTAGTGTCGATCATCGGCGTGGTGCTGGTGATAATCGCCGTTGCTCTCGCCCGACGCGGTGTCAGCCTCTCTGTTAACACCACTGTCGTGCTGGGCTGGATCTGTGTGCCCGTCGCAATCGTTATCCTTATCGCCGCTGTTGCCAACTTCGGGGTCGACTTCGGGTCACAGTTCGCCCTGAAGGACTTCGATCCCGCAACTCTCGTCCCCGGCTTCATTCTTGGCTACGGAGTCTTCGTCGGTTTTGAGGGGTTCACCGCCCTCGCGCAGGAGACGGCGGACCCTCGCCGCACCGTCCCGAAGCTGGTTTTCTCGACAGTGGCAGCGGTCGTTGCAATTGCCATGGTCGCATTGCTCCTCACGGTGCCGATCTTTATCGCCCATTACAAAGAAGTCCTCGCGGGTGCTTCTCCGGCACACCTGCTCGCCGACGTCGGCGGGGTGTCCGTCCTCGGCACGATCGCTGACGCCCTGTTGTTTCTCGCGACCTTCGCTTCGATGCTCGCCTACGTGAACGATGCAGGCCGAATCTTTGGCACGGCAGCGCGCGACGGGATGCTGCCGAAGGCGCTCGGCAAGATCCATCCGAAGCACCGTACGCCCGCGAATGCAATCACCTTTTTCGGGGCTGCGGCCGCGGTTGTCTTCATCGCCTATTTCCTGATCACCCAGCTGCCGGTCTACCTCGTCTTTATCAACTTTGCGCTGGTGGTGTCGTATGCCTGGGGCGTCGCGTACCTCTCGCTGAGCTATGCCGGCGTCGTAGACGGAATTCGCACACGCAAGGTGTTGTTCATGGTCGGGTCGATCGTCGCAGGGCTCGCCGTGCTCTTCGCACTCGTGATGAGTATGGTCACGGGTGCGGTGCTCGTGCCGATCATCACCTTTGTTCTCATAGCCGTGCTGACAGTTGTTGGCATCATTGTGCGGCGGGACGCGAAGGTGAGCGAGCTCACAGAAACGCTGTAGCACTGCACAGGCCTCCGCGGTCGCACCTTAGCGCCCGCGCAGATTAGGAGTTTCATGAATCACCACGACCCGGTCGCCCCGGCAGCCCACCCGCTTGCTCCATTGACGGCGGACGAGATCCTCCGCCTGCGGTCGATCGTGGTCGACACGGGTGAGGTTGACGAACACACGCGGTTCGGTTTTGTCAACCTGCGCGAGCCGAGCAAACACGAGGTGTATGAGGGCACCCCGACGCCTCGAAGGGCGGATGTTGTCACGACCAGTTTGCGCACGCTGGAATCCGTCGAGCGTGTCATCAACCTCGACACCGGAGCCGTGGAGCGCACACGGCGCTTCGAGCATGCCGTCGACGGAGGCGGACCCATGTTCGACGAGGAGTACCTCCTCGGCGAGCAGATCGTGCTGGCCGATGAGCGCTTTGTCGCTGCCCTCGCCAAGCGCGGGGTGACCGACCTCAGTCGAGTGAAGGTCGTCGTGCTCAGTGGCGGCTCCTATGGATACGACGACGAACGGAAGGTGCGAGCCGGGCGCGGCGTCGCATTCTGGCAGGAGCACCCGACCGACATGGTGTGGGCGCATCCCATCGACGGGATCGTCGCGCACGTGGATCTGACGAACCGCACGGTGCTCCGCGTCATCGAAACCGACATCGAGACGGTGCCGATGGAGTCCGGTGACTACGACGACCCTGCCGTCATCGGTCCGCTGCGCACGACTCTCAAGCCCATCTCGATTACCCAGCCTGAAGGGGTGTCGTTCTCGCTCGAGGGCGGATCGCTCGCTTGGGAGGGCTGGGAGCTGCGCCTGGGATACAACGGCCGGGAGGGTCTCACGATTCATGATGTGAGGTTCCGTGATGGCGAGGAGCTGCGTCCCATTTTGTATCGTGCGGCGATCGCTGAGATGGTTGTCAACTATGGCGACCCCGAGGTCACGCACAATTGGCAGAACTACTTCGACACAGGGGAGTCGCGGTTCGGCCGATACGCCAACAGCCTTGAGCTGGGGTGCGATTGCGTCGGCGAGATCCGCTACGTAGACGCGATCGTCTCAGACGACCTCGGCAACCCGACCACGATTGCCAACGCGATCTGCGTTCATGAAGAGGATTTCGGCATCCTGTGGAAGCACTCGGACGTCTATTCGGGTTCCCAGCAGACGCGTCGCCAACGCCGCCTCGTGGTCTCGTTCTTCGTGACCGTCGGCAACTACGACTACGGGTTTTATTGGTACTTCTATCTCGACGGAACGATCGAGCTGGAGGCCAAGGCGACAGGAATCGTTTTCACCTCTGGTCACCGCGGGGGAGACAACCCGCACAACGCCGAGCTGGCACCGGGTGTGGGCGCGCCCATCCACCAGCACCTTTTCTCTGCCCGCTTGGACATGGCGGTAGATGGTGTGGCGAACTCCATAGATGAGGTGGAGTTTCATACCGGTGCGGCCGATCCGGAGAAGAACCCGGTCGGCAATGCGATCGAACGGCGCGTTCGTCGCCTCGGCAGCGAGCGCGAAGGGATTCGGGATGCCAACGGCAGCGCGAGTCGCACCTGGCGTGTGACGAGCGCAGAACGGGTGAACCGCCTAGGCCACCCGACGGCATACGTCTTGCATCCCGAAGGGAAGTCGAACATGCTCGCGGCCGCGGGATCCTCGATCGCTCGTCGTGCCGAGTTCGCGACGCACCATCTGTGGGTCACGCCCTTCGATGCCGATGAGTTCTATTCGGCGGGGTTGCTCGTCAACCAGCATGCGGGCGGCGGAGGCCTGCCCGCCTACACCGCCGGCGACCGCAGCATTGTCGACACGGACATAGTGCTGTGGCACACCTTCGGTCTGACGCACTATCCACGCCTGGAGGACTACCCGATAATGCCGGTCGACCGCACGGGCTTCAAGCTCACCCCTGACGGCTTTTTCGACCGCAACCCGACGCTGAACGTTCCTGCTCCTGAGGGGCATTGCGCCGTGGACGAGCCGGGGCCGCACGAGCACCACGACCACCACGGCCATCACCACGGGTAGCGGGCGTTTCAGTCGAGGGGGATCCTTCCGTCACTGATAGCTCGCAGGATGCGGCGGAGCGCCTCGATCTGGCGGTCCGCCACAGCGAGTTGGCGTTCCCCCTGCATCGCGACCTCGTACGCTATCCCGTCGCCGACGGCCATAAGCAGGTGGACAAGTGATTCTGAGGGCTCGCCGACTTGCGCCCGGATAGCCACCCGCAGGTTCTCGGCGTACTGATCCTGGTAGCGCGCGACCAGGGCAGCGAGGTGAGGTACCCGACGTGCCTCAAGAAACATTTCAGTCTGGAACGTCGACAGCTCGGGGTGGTCACGCAGCATTCCCACGATTCCGTCGAATATCCCCTCCAGCGTTGTGGAAGGGCCGATGTTCTCTGCGATGACCCGCGAGGAGTATTCGAGGGCGGCCGCGAAGACGCCGTCGACGGTCCCGAAGTGGTGCTGAAGGGCCCCCTGGCTCATGCCCGATTCGGCGGTGAGGGCACGCGTGGTGACCGCGCTCATCCCGTCCCGCGCCACCACGCGCAAGACAGCGTCGATGATCGCCTGCCTGCCGCTGCCGTAGGGGATCCGGGTTCGGTCGGATGTCACCGATCAGCCTCCTCGCTCGTGGCGCTGAGGGATCGGCGCCTGTATCGCAGACTATCCAAGCGACCTGACTAGACGACTGGCGTGGCGAGCTTCTCGCGAGTCGTTCCACTCGCGTACTCGGTCTGCATCACACCAGCGGCTTTCAGCACAGGCACCATCCTGTCGATGACCTTGGTCAAGAACGCCGGGTTGCTGCGGAATGAGCCCACGATGAGGTATCCGTCGCCTCCAACCTGGTCGTTCAGTGCTATCAGTCGTTCGGCAACGGTCTCAGGCTCACCGGATAGGTCGAGCTCGCCCTCGCCGCCGCGATTCTCCATCTCAATAAGCGCATCACGCAGTGAGATTCCGCGCGCGCCCAAGGACTGCAGTTCCTCAAAGAAACCCGTATGGCCAGACGGGGTGAGTTCAGCGGGGAACGGCTCGTCCAGTGGGTACTGGGAGAGGTCGTGCGCGAGAGTAGACGACCAGAAGGTGAGGGTCGCATCGAAGTCGCGTTGGCTCTGATCAAAGTTGACGAAGGTGGCCCAGACGATCTTCACGTCGTCAGGGGCACGGCCGTACTCCGCGGCGCGCTTGCGAATGTCCTCCCTGAACGCGATCATCCCTTCGACTCCGCCCTCCATAGGGGCAAAGACGAGTTCCGCATGGCGAGCGGCGAAATCGCGACCTGCCGGAGAGGTGCCGGCCTGAATGAGGATGGGCGTGCCCTGCGGGGAGCGAAGCGTGTTCAAGGGCCCCCGCACCGAGTAGTAGGTCCCGTCATGATCGATCGCGTGAACCTTCGACGGGTCGACGTGAATGTTGTTGGCCTGGTCGCGGACGAGAGCATCCGCATCCCACGCATCCCAGAGTGCTTTAACGACGTCGAGGTACTCCTCTGCCATCGCGTATCGCTGGTCGTGGTCGGGAAGCGTGAGGCCGAAGTTGTCCGCAGCATCCGGATCTGCGGTGGTGACGATGTTCCACCCGATTCGCCCATTCGACATGCTGTCGAGCGTCGACAAGGTCCGAGCCAACAGCCATGGCGGGTAAAAGGTCGTGGACGCCGTGGCGAAAAGCCCAATGTTGCTCGTTGCCTTTGCCAGCGCTGCGAGCAGAACGAGCGCATCGTGCTTGGGTGCGTAGCTGAGGGACTTCAAATCCGCGTCCATCGTGCCGCCGACAGACCTCGAGACGGTAGCCGTGTCTTCGAAGAAGAGGAAGTCGAAGGTTGCTTCTTCGAGACGCCGTGCCAACTCGATATGCGCATCGCCCGTCCACCAGTCACCGCCGTGCAGGCGATCCTCATCGGCGTGCCAGGCCATAGGTCCGAAGGTATGGAAGATGCCGAGTCGTAGGGGCAGGTGGGACATGATCAACTCCGATCAGAAGGGAACCCCGCAAACGACTGCGTCCGTGGGGAATTCCACTTCACTGTGGCCTAGTCAAACAGTACACTTGCACGGTTATCTTCGCATCACCGATTTCTCACACACACGATTGGCGAGTGGAACGGAGGGCTCGCAATGCTGGATGCCCTTCACGCGTGGGCAGTCGTGCCAGCTGCCGTCGGCGCATGCTGCATGGCCGCTGATCGCGGGCGGACGCGCGGTCCCGAAATCGTTTCGTCGGTGTTCATGGTGCTGGGGATGATGGACATGCTCCGAGCTATTCCCGCACTTGTGCCAGTCGCGTGGACGGCGATCCTGGTCGTCGTGGGGATCTGCCTGGCCGTGCTTTCTCGGCTCAGGACCCCGCGGACGAGCATGACAATGCATGCGGCTCTCGGCTCCATCGTTATGGGCGCGCTTCTGCTCATGGCGAGGCCCGAGATGGCACTCGAAGGTGACGCAGCGCATCATGATGGGGGCTCGGCCTCCCTAGCTTTTGCGTTCCACCTGGGAGCAGCCGTGTTCGTCGTCGGCTCCTTCGTCCTGTCTGCCCGCCGCGGAGAACGCCTGTTCGCTCGCATTCAGTACGGCACGATGGGCCTCGCCACTCTCGCTATGGTCGTCCCCCTTTTCTTTTGACGCCTGCAAGAGCCACGACCGCAGGACGCCGTCAAGATGTGCTTGACAACCACCGCGGCGATGCGCAAATGTGTATACACAGTGTCGTTCTGGCGACCGATCGCGCCAGGAATACCGAAAGGTGATATCGCTGGCCAACGGCGTTGTGACCCGACTGTTACTGGACAAGGGAGTACGGCGCATGACCGAACAGCTTTATGTTGGTGGCCGCATCGTCACGATGGCCGAGGACGGCGCCGAAGCAACAGCCATGCTGGTGCGTGACGGCGAGATCGTCGCGATCGGCGCAGAGAGCCCGGTGCGCGCAGCCGCGGCGGCAGGCGCCACCGTCATCGACCTCGGCGGCCGCATGGTCATGCCGGGACTCCACGACGCACACACCCACCTCTTGCTCGTGGGCCTCAAGCTGCAGACGGAGTGCCGACTGCGGGTCGACGCCTCAGCTGACGAGATCGTCGAAGACCTCTGCACCTGCGAGAGATGTGAAGCGGGCAAGCTGAGCAACTGGGTCATCGGTGGTGAGTACAACCCGCTGGTCTTTCCCCCGGGAACTCTCGACCGTGCATTCCTCGACGAGAAATTTCCTGACACGCCCGTCTACCTCTACGACTTCACGATCCACAACGCGCTCGCGAACAGCGCGGCTCTCGCGCTAGCAGGAATCGATGCCGACACCGAGGATCCCTTCGGCGGCCGCTACGTCCGTCGCGCCGGCTCGCGCGAGCCCACGGGCGAACTGGTGGAGCGCGCCACCTGGGCTGTGCGGCGCGTCATGCCGCCCTACCCGGATCACCTCTACCGCAACGCGGTCACCTGGGCTGTGGGCATGGCCAACAGCTTCGGGATCACCTCCGCCCAGGAAGCGTCAGCATCTCCCGCCGAGCTCCGGGTGCTCAACGCCCTCGACGGTGATGGCGAGCTGCCGATCCACCTCGCCGCCCACATCGTGTGGCGCGAAGAGGACTGGGGAGATGCCACAGGAGACGAGCTGGACCGGCTGATCGCCGACCGCGGCAACTATGCCTCACACCATGTCCGCACCGATTTCGTCAAGTGTTGGATGGATGGCGCCCCGATCCCGCCGCACTTCACGGGTGCCGGTATCGACCCGGAGACGAATGAGATCGATACAAGCAATCTGCTGATCTCGCAGGAGGACCTCACCGAGCAGCTCGCCAAGCTCGATCGCGAAGGCGTCACCATGAAGATCCACTGCGGAGGGATGGGCTCGGTCAGAGTCGCGCTCAACGCGGTGGAGGAGGTGCGCCGCCGGAACGGACCCGACGGCCCGCGACACGAGGTCGCGCATGCTGGGTTCGTGCATCCCGATGATCAGCCGCGCTTCGGTCCGGCCCGGATGACGGCCGAGATGTCGCCCGCGGTCTGGCACCTCCCGATGCCCCCCGAGGCGAAGCAGGATGCGGCATTCCAGTTCCGCACCATGACCGATCTCGGCGCCCATATGACTATCGGCACCGACTGGATCTTCACGCCCGAGCCGAATCTGTTCCCGCCGCTGCAGGGCATGCTTCAGCGTGGTGCGGAGTCCGTCGACCTCGATGTCGCTCTTCGCGCGCTCACGATCGACGGCGCGAAAGCCGTCGGACTCGAGTCGCGCATCGGCTCGCTCGAGGTGGGAAAGTCGGCTGACTTCATCGTCTTGGATCGCGACCTGTACGCAATCCCCGTTGACGAGGTCGGCAATACCGTCGTGCTCAACACCGTGTTCGAGGGCCGCGTTGTTCACGCGGCGCCCGGCGCACCGATCGGAGCTGCATCATGAGCACCACGACTTTTGCAGACCTGGTCGCAGACCGAATCGCCGTCCACGTCGACGGATTCCGCGACTCCGACGCCGACGCGGTCGTCGACGGATTCTTCTCGCCTGATGCACTGTGGGAATGTCAGGGCACCCCGCGGGCGGTCGGGTCCGAGCAGTTGCGCCCGATGTTCGGTGCGATCATGCAGGAGAGCCGCATCGTGTTCGACGTCATCGCCAGTGACGGTGATGAGCACGTCGGCTGGACCTTCGTCGATTACCACGTCTATATCGGCGAGAAGCCGACCCCGGCCTTCACCTTCCGCTGCCAGTTCACCTGGCGCAAGCTGCCTCAGGGGTGGCGCGCGACGAGCTGCGTCGGATTCCCACTGGATGCGGAGGCATGACCTCAGCGCCGATACCCATCCACCTGGTCGTCGGCTTTCTCGGTGCAGGTAAGACGACTCTGCTCTCGGAACTTCTCGATCGGGGTCGGCTCGATGAGACCCTGCTCATCATCAACGAGCTTGGCGCAGCAGGCGTCGACCAGGAGGTTCTGCGCGGCAGAGGCGGTGAAGTTCCCGTGCTGCTGGCCGGTGGGTGCATCTGCTGTTCGACCGAGGCGGAGCTGGGCCACACCTTGCGCGATATCGTCGCCCGACGAGAGAGCGGCTCGATCCCGCCTTTCCGCCGCGTTGTGGTGGAGACGACGGGGGTTGCCGATCCCGGCCCGCTGCTCCGCGACCTCGCCACCGACAGCTGGCTGCTCAGTCGCTTTCGCCTCGGTTCTGTCACAACGCTTGTGGATGTCTCCACAGCTCTCGAGGCGCTCGACGATCAGCCGGAGGCGATCCAGCAGGTGGTCCATGCCGACCGACTGGTTCTCTCGAAACTCGACCTCGTCGACACCGAGCGTCGCGCAGCAGTTATCGCCCGTCTGAGTGGCCTGGCGGACTCCCGGCGCATCATCGATCGCGAGGTCGCCCTCGACGATCCGGGCTTCTTCGATGAATCGGAGCTGAGGCGAACGGCTCCCGCACCACTCGCGACCCCTGCCACCGGCCACGCGCTCGAGGTGTTCGAGCTCGACGTGTCATCCGAGGTGTCGTGGCGATCCCTCAGCGCCGCGCTGGACGAGTTGATGGGACGGTACGGCACGTGGCTGCTGCGCCTCAAAGGCATAGTCCGCGTCTCGGATGTCGATCACCCGATCGCCGTCCACGGCGTGCGGGGCAGCTTCTTTCCGCCCGTCGTGCTGCCCTCGGTAAGCGCTCCCGCAGGCATAGGCAAGCTGACAGTGATCGCCCGGCACGGGCTGCCGGGCGAGGCCGTCACCGGATGGCTGAGCTAGCGCGAACCTAGGCGGAGAGCTCGCTCCGGACGATCTCTGCGCCCGCGCTGAGCGCGGCCAGCTTTCCTCGAGCGACGCCTCGGGGCAAGGGGGCCATGCCGCAGTTGGTGGACGGGTAGAGATTGTCGGCGTCCACGAACTGAAGTGCTTTTCGCAGGGTGTCGGCGACCTCATCCGGCGTCTCGATGGTGGCGGTTGCCACGTCGATGGCCCCGACCATCACCTTCTTCCCCCGGATGAGTTCCATCAGGTCCAGGGGAACATGCGAGTTGTGGCACTCGAGCGAGACGATATCGATACTTGACGCTTGGAGCTGGGGGAAGGTTGCTTCGTATTGGCGCCACTCTGCTCCAAGGGTCTTCTTCCACTCCGTATTCGCGGTGATGCCGTAGCCGTAACAGATGTGAACGGCGGTCTCGCAGCTGAGCCCTTCGATGGCCCTTTCCAGGGCGGCGACGCCCCAGTCCGTCACGTCGTCGAAGAAGACATTGAACGAGGGCTCATCGAACTGGATGATGTCGACGCCGGCCGCCTCCAGTTCTTTGGCTTCCTCGTTGAGGATGACCGCGAACTCCCAGGCCAGCTTCTCGCGACTCTTGTAGTGAGCGTCAAAGAGGGTGTCGATCATGGTCATGGGGCCGGGGAGAGCCCACTTGATCGGTTGCGAGGTCTGCTGCCGTAAGAACGTCGCGTCCTGAACGAAGACGGGCTCTTTGCGGGCTACAGCGCCGACGACCGTCGGCACGGATGCGTCATAGCGATCGCGAATTCTCACCGTCTCGCGATGCTCGAAATCCACTCCTTCGAGGTGCTCGATGAAGGTTGTGACAAAGTGCTGGCGGGTTTGCTCTCCATCGCTCACGATGTCGATGCCTGCCTGCTGTTGCTCTGCCAAAGACAGGCGCAGGGCATCCTTCTTTCCTTCCGCCAGCTCCTCACCCTGAAGTCTCCAGGGCGACCACAGGGTCTCGGGCGAGGCAAGCCAGGAGGGCTTGGGCAAGCTCCCAGCGGTGGAGGTCGGAAGCAAGGTGTTGGTCATCGTGTTCCCTGCCCATCGTGTGCGCCAGCCGAGTAGTGGGCGGACCAGTGTTCCAACGCCGCCCTGTGCGGCTCGATGAAGTGCTCCTCAGCGAACCTGCCCTGCACGACCGCCAGGCGGCTGCGCTCGTCCCGGTCGTAGACGATCCGGGTTGTTGAGTAATCCGGATTCGTGAGGTCCGCCCGATAGAACGCCCCTGCGGCGGAGTTGGCGTTGTAGATCTCTGGTCGGTAGATCTTCTGAAAGGTCTCCATAGTGCTGATCGTGGCGATCAGTTCGAGGTTGCTGTAGTCGCTGAGCAGATCACCGAGGAAGTAGAAGGCGAGGGGGGCGGCGCTATTCGGGGGCATGAAATAGCGAACCTGCAGCCCCATTTTCGCGAAGTACTGATCGGTCAGGGAGAGTTCGTCCTGTCGGTACTCGACGCCCAGGACGGGGTGCCGATTGTCGGTGCGATGGTACGTCGTGGTAGTTGACACGCTCAGACAGATCACGGGCGCCTTGCGGAAACGCTGCGTGTAGGCGTCGGAGTGGAGGAAGCTCGTGAACAAGTTTCCGTGCAGCACCCCGAAACTCTCGGGAAGGCTGAACGCGGATTGGCCCTTATTGTGCTCGGGGAGCAGGACGCTGAAGTCGTAATCCCGCACGTATGACGAGAAGTTGTTGCCCGCGACACCGTCGATGCGTCGGCCCGAACAGTGATCCACAATCGTGGTCTGCAGGATTTCAATCAGAGGGAAGACGCTGTCAGCACCTCGTCCGTCGAGGTCGACGCTTACCGAGATGATGTCGAGCTCAACTGCGTAGCGATCCGCACCTCCGTTGTCCCAGTGGGCCAACTCGTTGAAGCGGTTGTCGATCATCCTCAAGGTGTTGTGCAGGTTCTCCCGGCGGCTCTCGCCCCGCGCGAGGTTGGCGAAGTTCGTCGTCGTTCGCGTGTTTTCGCGAGGGTGATAGTTCTCGTCGAAACGGGTGCTTTCTATAGAGAAAGCGAGTGAAGGCAAAGAAGCCAGACGCATGACAGACCGATCGTGTTCTGGCGGGCCAACGCGGCCCGCTGAATTGTTCAGGGAGCCGCAGCGCGTGCCCAGTTTCTTCACCCGGGCGCGAGGCCTCGCGTCATGCTGCGATCTCTTCGATCATCACCCCTCAGACGCGTGCGCGCAAACGGGCCGTAACAAAACTGCGCACAACGGGTCGGGCTGCTCAACCTCAGGTTGCCGGTACTACTTGACGGCCGCTGTACGGATCCGCACCTCGCGCTCCATCCGCTTCTCGTGCCGGGCCCGTCCCTTCACCGCTTCTGCCTCGCGGCTCTTGGGCGGCGCATTCGTGACGAGGCTGTCGAGCAGCTGACGCGTGGCGAGTGCGATCTCGTCGATCGCGTTCTCAAACGCTGCCGTGTTCGCTCGGGAGGGATGCGTCGATCCGCTGACCTTGCGGACGAACTGCAGCGCGGCCTCCCGCACCTCGTCGTCCGTTGTCGGCGGTTCGAAATTGTGGAGGACCCGGATGTTGCGGCACATGCGCAGAGGATACGCCCGGCAACGCCGACTAGGACTGGGCGGCCGGCTTGCGGATGAAGAAGGCCAGGGCGACCACCACAAGCGACAGGATGCCGCCGGCTAGGAAGGCCAGGTGCGAACCGTCCGCAGCGGCCGCGGCCGTGGGGAGGTCCGGATCCACGTTGTGTGTGGCGACGAGCCCGGTCGCGTAGAGGGCGACGAAAACGGCCGTGCCGACAGCGCCAGCCACCTGCTGCAGTGTCGCGATGGTGGCGCTTCCGTGCGAGTAGAGCTGCTGCGGCAGCGATCCGAGCGACGAGCTGAACGCGGGTGTGAACAGGAACGCCAGCGACAGCATCAGCACGATGTGCGCGACGAGCAGCACCACCCACGACGACCCTTCGCCGAGACCGAGGGCGAGCGTCCAGATCGAGACGGAGAGGCCGAGAGCACCGGGGATGACGAGCGGACGCGGTCCGAAACGGTCATACAGTCGCCCGACGGTCGGTCCCGCGAGACCCATCAGCAGCCCACCGGGAAGCATGAGCGCGCCGACCCAAATCGGCTCCAGGCCGAGCGTGTATCGCGCGAATTGCGGGAGGACGATGAAGGCGCCGAACAGGGGCACCATCGCGATGGTCATCAATGCGATGGAGAGCGTGAAGTCGCGCGAGCGGAAGGTGCGCAGGTCGAGCAGGGCGGCATCCGTGCGCTGCAGGACGATCTGTCGCCAGCCGAAGATGGCAAGCGTCACGAGGCCGATGGTGATCGGGACCCACGGCTGGATGGCGACCTCGCCGACAGCGGCGGCGCCGATCTGACTGAGCCCAAACACGAGCGAGGAGAAGGCGATAGCGGCCAGGACGACGGACCTCTTGTCCAGCGGAACCTTGCGGGTCTCGGAGACGTTCGGCACATAACGCAGGCCGACGATAAGCATGGCGAGGGCGATGGGCAGCATCACCCAGAAGAGGCCCTGCCACGGAAGGATCTGGATCAGCGTGCCCGACACGATCGGGCCGACGGCCGGTGCCACGGACATCACAATGGACACGCGGCCCATCGTGCGACCGCGCTCATTGGCGGGGACGATTGTCATGACGGTGGTCATCATGAGCGGCATCATGATCGCGGTGCCAATGGCCTGGATCACGCGGCCGGCCACCAAAAGTTCGAACGCCGGCGACAGGGCGGCAATCACCGTTCCGATCACGAAGCTCGACATGGCGATGGCGAAGACGGGCCGAGTGTTGAGCCGCTGCATCAGCCAGCCGGTGGTGGGGATGACGACGGCCATGGTGAGGGCGAACGCCGTTGTGAGCCATTGGCCTCGGGTCGCGTCGATCTTCAGGGATTCCTGGATGCGCGGCAGCGCGACGCCGATCATCGTTTCGTTCAGGAACACGACGAAGACGGCGGCGAGCAAGAGTGCCAGCGCTGTGCGGTTGCGTGCTGCCACGGCGGGGTCTGTTTCCGATGAGGTTTCGATCCCCTCGCGGGCGATGGTGTCAGTCATGATGGGTCTCCTTCTTCGGGGTTACTGCAAAAAGTAAAGCACACTGCATTAAATCAAGTCAAGTGGTAGGATCAGACCATGACGAATCAGGAGTACGGCCAGTTCTGCGGACTGGCGCGCGCGGCAGAGATCGTGGGGCAGCGATGGACGCTGCTGGTCTTGCGCGACCTGCGCGTGGGCCCGCGGCGCTACTCCGACCTGGTCGCAGGCCTGCCCGGAATTCCGACGAACACGCTCGCCGCCCGGCTGAAAGAGCTTGAGGAGGCGGGGGTCGTGACGCGCACGGCGCCCTCGGGCGCGGATCGCTCGGTCGTCTACGAACTCACGCCGCGTGGCGAAGAACTCGGCCCGGCGCTGGACGCGCTCGGGTTATGGGGGGCCGGCGGTATGCGGACTCCGCGCGAGAACGAGGTCGTGACCACGGCATCCATCATCGCCGCCCTGAGAGTCGCCGCCGGCGACGGTGTCGTGCCGAAAAGCTGGAAGACGTCGTACACCGTGCAGGTGGCAGACGTCGTGGTGCACGTGGTGATGCGCGACGGCGTCGTCACGGTGGGCGCGGGGGCGGCCGAAGCGCCGGACCTGGTCATCGTTGCCGGGCCGCAGATCCGCGACGTGCTCGCGGGGGAGTTGGACGCAGAGACGGCTATTGCGACGGGTGCCGTGCAGCTGGAGGGCGACGCCGCGCTGTTCGCCCGGTTCGCCGACAGCCTGCGTGTTCCATACAGCCCGAACGTTCCGGCTAGCGCCTAGCGCGACTACTCAGCCCGGGTGACGAGGCCCGACTCGTAGGCGGCGACGACCGCCTGGGCGCGGTCGCGCAATCCCAGTTTGCGGAGGATCCGGCTCACATGGCTCTTCACGGTCTGCTCGGCGAGCACCAGGTCCCGTGCGATCTCCTGATTCGACAGACCCTTCGCGATCAGCACCAGCACCTCGCGTTCACGGGGAGTCAGCGATTCGAGAGCGACAGGCTCGGGAGGTGCGGATGTCGCGCTGATGAAATGCTCGATCATCCGTTTGGTCATCGTCGGATCCAGCAGGGCGTCGCCCCGCGCGATAACCCGCACGGCAGACGCAAGCTCCTCGGGCAGTGCGTCCTTGAGCAGGAAGCCGCTCGCTCCCGCGCGGACGGCTTCGAACACGTACTCGTCGATGTCGAAGGTTGTCAGCATCAGCACATGTGGACGAGCATCCGTGTCCGCCGCATCCAGAAGCTGACGCGTCGCCTGGATGCCGTCAAGCCGCGGCATCCGAACGTCCATCAAGATGACATCCGGCTGCAGCTCGCCAGCGCGGGCGACCGCCTGCTCCCCGTCGGCCGCCTCGCCGACAACCTCGATGTCGTCGTTCGCGTTCAGCAGCGCGGCAAAGCC
>DATMIW010000002.1:0-2165 GCA_035554115.1 Pseudolysinimonas sp.
GGACTCGGAGACCGCCGTGCGGAACTGGGCGAAATCTTCTGCGACTACGGTTGTCGTCCGGGTCGTCGTAACAGAATTACTGACGGTATCCACGATGTACCTCCATTGGCTTCGTGTCCCGGTGGTGCGTAGGCACCGAACCGTGTTGTGAGATTATCACCGGATTTGTGGTCACGCCAGGCGATAGGCCTGCTCGAGCCGCTCCGGCGCAGCCCGCAAATCGGCGGCAGCGGCCTGCAGTACGACCCGGCCCTGAGCCATCGCATACGCCTGGGTCGCCAGTTCGAGGGCGAGGTTGGTGAACTGTTCGATCAGGATGACGCCCACCCCTGCTTCGGCGATGCGTCGCAGGGCGGGCACCAGACGGCGCACGATGATGGGCGCGAGTCCGAGGGACATTTCGTCGATCACGAGGAACTTCGGCTGGCACACAAGGGCCTGGCCGATCGCGAGCATCTGTTGCTGACCTCCCGACAAAGAGCCGGCCATCCGAGCCGAAAGCGGCGTGAGTTCTTCGAACAGGCTGTAGACCCTGTCCATGGCCGCGTCGCGCTCGGTTCGAGCAAGAAGCAGGGATGCCACCCGCAGATTGTCGGCGACCGACAGGTCTTTGAGAACCCGGTGCCCTTCCGGAACCGTTGCCAAGCCGGCAGCCCGGATCTGCGTCGGCTTGCGAGCGGCAAGGTCGTTGCCGTCGACCATCACGCTGCCCGTTTTCGGCAGCACACCGGCGAGCGCGAGAACGACCGACGACTTCCCCGCACCGTTCGGCCCCAGAAGGGCGGTGATCTCGCCCGACGTCGCGGTGAGCGACACCCCGTGCACGACTTCGCGCCCTCCGCGGCTGATCTTCACATCGTCGATCACGAGCTGAGTCGAATCGCTCATAGCGCCTCCTCCACATCAGCTGTGCCCAGATAGGCCTTGCGCACCTCAGACGAGGTGAGAACCTCGGCGGTCGGGCCGAGGGCGATCAGCTGGCCAAAGTCGAGAACGGCCGTTGTGCCGCACACCGTCGACACCAGGTCCATATCGTGATCGACCAGCACCACCAGGGCTCCGAACTCCTCGGGGATGCGGCGCATAAGGGCGCTCAGTCGCTCGGTCTCGCCCGCATCCAGGCCCGCCGCCGGTTCGTCGAGCAACACGATCCGCGGGTCACCGCACACGGTTTTGGCGATCTCGACCAAGCGGCGCTCGAGCATCGAGAGCGCCGATCCGGTGCGATTGAGATCGGTGAGCCCTACGAAATCCACGGCTCTTTCGACGCCGGCGCGACCACCGCGGGTGTGCTCGGCGGTCAGCCGAATGTTGTCCCACGCGCTGAGCCCCTGGATCACCTGCTCCTGTTGGAAGGTGCGCCGCAGCCCCCACCGCGCACGTTTCGCCGACGACATGGCAAGCAGGTCCTCACCGTCGAAGGTGACGGACCCGGTGGCGGCCGCGGCGAATCCGGAGAGCACATTGAAGAAGGTGGTCTTGCCCGCGCCGTTGGGGCCGACGAGTCCGCAGACGTCCCGATCGAAGGTGAGGGAGACATCCCGCAGCGGTTTCACACCGCCGTAGACCACCGAAAGCCCGGTGACCTCGAGAGTGCTGGTCATGGGGTGCTCCTTCGGCTTAGCAATTTGCGGATGAGGCGGCCGAGTCCCTGCAGCTGCCCGGCAATGCCGGTGGGGGTTGTCGTGATGGCCTGGATCATTCCGAGTCCGAGTATGAGGAAAATGAGATTGCCGTTAACCCCCCAGGTCTGCAGCAACGGGGGCAAGCCCTGCGAGAGAAAGCCTGCGATAACGGCCCCCAGGAGCGAGAACGCGCCGCCGATCAGCACTGTGGCGAACAGCAGGATCGACTGGGACGCCTTGAACGAGATCGGGTCGAGAAGGCCGGCGTTGCCAGCGAGCAGTCCCCCGGCAACCCCCGTCGTCGACGAGACGATCGCGAGAGCCCACAGGCGATAACTGACGGTGCCGATACCCGCGGCGAGCGCCCCCGCCTCGCTCTGCTTCATCGCCGCCCAGGCACGGCCGGGCCGGTTCGACAGGTGCAGCGCGATGATCACGAACATGATCGCCGCGACGACGACGACATATCGGAAGTAGGCCGGGTCGGTCTGCCCGAGGAGGGGTCGGGCAAGCGGAACCTGAAGCACCCCGCCCTGGGCC
>DATMIW010000003.1:0-47505 GCA_035554115.1 Pseudolysinimonas sp.
CCTGTGTAGTCAGCGCTCTGGGTGTAGCCATACTGCTTCAGTGTGGAGTCCAGGGTCGGAGCGGTAGACGAACCCGTGGCGGTATAGGACGCGACCACAGCGGTTTTGATGTTGGTGAGGTCCGACTGAACAGCCGACTCCTTCGCATTGTTCTGAACCCCGATGTAGATCGGGATCGCGATCGCGGCAAGGATGCCGATGATGATGACAACGACGAGAAGCTCGATGAGCGAGAAGCCCTCGTCCTTCTTGCCTTCGAGGAGGCGACGCTCAAGCGCCGACTTGATACGGGTCATGATTGGTCCATTCTGTGATGTGCTTTGGATTGATCGCGTTCCGCCCCCCAAAGGACTCGACCCGATGTGTTGAATCTATGGACGGATGAGAGGGCGCAGAATCCCTCATGCGGGGGGTTTGGCCCCTGACAATGACCCCAGTTCGCGGGGACTCAGGGCGCGAGACTCGCGCTACTTGACAGCCGTCGCGATGTTGAAGATCGGCAGGTAGAGGGCGACAACCATGCCGCCGACAACTACCCCAAGGAACGCGATGAGGAGCGGCTCGATGAGGGACGTCAATGCGTCTGTCATCGCTTCGACTTCAGCGTCGTAGAAGTCAGCAATCTTGACGAGCATTGTGTCGAGCGACCCGGAGTCTTCGCCGACTGCCATCATTTGGACAACCATGGCCGGGAAGACCTTTTCATCAGCCAAGGGTTTTGCGATCGATTGGCCCTGGCGCACCGACTCGGCGATTCGTTCAGTCGCATGTGTGATCACGTAGTTGCCGGAGGTCTGACCAACCACCGACAACGACGTCAAGATGGGCACGCCACCACCAACCATGTTCGCGAAATTGCGACAGAACCTGGTGATGGCAATCTTCTGAACGAGTTTCCCGAAAATGGGCATTCTCAGCTTGAGCGGGTCGACCACCTTACGGACGGCATCAGTGTTGCGATTGGCTCGCCACCACACGCTTCCGCCAATCAGCACCACAGCGAGCACCGGAATAATCCAGACCATGTTCTCGGAGAGCGTCACCAGCAACTGGGTCGGCCCCGGCAGTTGACTCCCCAGACCCTCAAACATCTTCTTGAAGACCGGAACAATAAAGGTCAACATCAGAATTACCGCGACGAACGACATCACGAGCACCATCACCGGATACGCCATGGCAGATTTGATCTGCGAGCGCATCTTCGATTCCTTCTCGTAGCTCACGGCTAGAGACTCGAGAGCGCCCTCCAGGAACCCGCCCGTCTCCCCCGCCGCGATCATGTTGATCATGAGGGGCGGGAAGTCGACCGGGTGCTTCGCGAAGGCGTCGGACAGCGCGCCGCCGCTTTCGACATCGAGGCTCACCTGATGCAGGATGTTGCCTAGCTTTTTGTTGTCGGTCTGAGACGACAGAATCGAGAGCGCTTTGAGCAGCGACAGGCCAGCGCCGATCATCGTCGCCATCTGCCGGCTCATAATCGCTAGATCCTTGAGCCCCACACCTTTTTCGAAGCCTGGAATCTTGATCTCGGTGTTCAGGCCACCGGTGGACGCCTCAGTGACGGCGAGGGGTGCGAGGCCGAGCCCCCGAATTCTTGACAGCGCAGCCGCCTCGCTCGGAGCCTCTATTTTGCCTTTGACGACTTTCCCGGATGCGTTCCGGCTTGTATAGCTGAAGCTCTTGATGGCGGTTGCGGTTGACATTAGTGCTTCCTCGGGCCGTCATTGCCCATGAACTGGTTCTCGTCGAAAGCCAGGCTCCCTGTGCCCGCCGCTGGCCCGTCCGAACGGCGAATAAGGCGCTCGAGAGAGTCCAGATCTTGAGCCTTCTCGATCGCCGATTCACGCGTGATCTCACCCTCGTTGACGAGGTCGGCTAGGTGTTGATCCATCGTGTGCATGCCCTGCGCACGCCCCGCCTGCATAGCAGAGGTGATCTGGTGGGCTTTGCCCTCACGGATGAGGTTCGAGATGGCCGGAGTCGTAAGCAGAATCTCGGTGGCGATCGTCCGTCCTGCCCCGGATGCCCGCGGCACCAGTGTCTGCGACACAACACCCTGCAGGGTCGCCGCAAGCTGCGTGCGAATCTGGTCCTGCTGGTGGGAGGGGTAGACGTCGATGATGCGGTCGATGGTCTGGGCCGCGTTCTGCGTGTGCAGGGTCGCGAACACGAGGTGACCGGTTTCGGCGGCGGTCAGCGCGACCGAGATGGTCTCGAGGTCGCGCATCTCGCCGATGAGGATCACGTCGGGGTCCTGCCGCAGCACGTGCTTGAGGGCCGCTGTGAAGCTGACGGTGTCGCTGCCGACCTCACGCTGGTTGATGAGCGACTTCTTGTTGGAGTGCACATACTCGATCGGGTCTTCGACGGTCACGATGTGGTCGTACCGCGTGCGGTTGACCAGGTCGATGAGGGCCGCGAGAGTCGTGGACTTACCGGAACCCGTCGGACCGGTGACGAGCACCAGGCCACGCGGGAGCGTCGCAAACTGCGCGACAGCCGGCGGCAGTCCGAGCTCATCGAGGCTGCGGATGTTGGTCGAGATGATACGGAAGGCCGCACCCGTCGCGCCGCGCTGCTGGTAGCAGTTGGCACGGAAACGGGTGCCGCCCGGAATCGCATATGCGAAGTCCATCTCGTGGGTCTCGTCGAAGACCTCGAGTTGCTGCTCGGTCATCAGCGAACGGATCGCGTGGGTGACAGCTTCCGGTCCCCAGACACTCGCGCCCGACACCGGACGCAGCTTGCCGTCGACCCGCAACAGGGGGATCGAGTTGGCCGTGACGTGCAGGTCGGATGCTCCGTGGAACAGGACCTGCTCGAGGGCGGAGAGGATGTCGCCGTCGGCAATGACGCTGTCGGCACGCATCATGGCACCCGGCGATGACGGTGCATCGGCGGGGGCAGCCGGTGACGGAGCTGCGGCGTAGCTGCTTGGCCCACCACTCGGTGGCGGCGGTACGGCACCACCGAGTGGTGGAGGTACGGCACCGGGGGGCGGAGCAGACGCATAAGAAGGGGCAGGGTTGGGAGCCGGGGGCGGGGTCGGCTCAAACGACGGGACCTCCGCGTCCGTTGCCTCGAAAGCTGGCGCCGGGTCGGCCGCGTACTCCGGAGTCTCGTCAGGAGTCTCGTCGGGAGCCTCGAACAACGGCGCCGTGTGGGGAGCCGGGGCGGGAGGTGCCGGAACGATCGCGGGCGCAAAGACCGGTTCGGCAGCAGGTGCAGGCATGGCCTCGGGGAGGGACGACGTCGAAACGAACGGCACGCCCGGAAGTGCAGACGAGGGCGGGAACGGGTCGTCGGATACCTCGAATGAGGGAGCAGGTGCGTCGATGAAGCTCGAGGGGGCCGAGTCGAACGCGCCGCTCGGGACCGTGCTGAACGTCTCGGCGGCCACAGTCACCGGTTCGTATACGGGAGCAGGCGTCGGCTCGTACGCGGGAGCAACCGTCTCGGCGTAGCCACCGACGGGCGGCGGCATCTCGCCGAACGAGGGAGCAGGCATCTCAGCGAACGACGGAGTCGCCGCAGGAGCCGGCGCCGGAGGGGCTGTCGCGACTGCAGGAGAGACGACAACCGGGTCTCCCATCGGAGTCGGCGGCACGAGCTGCGGACCTCCGGCCGGGGCGAACGACGATACGTTGTCTGTGAACTGCGGAGCAGCCGTGGGTATGGGAGGCGGCACCGTCACGGGAAGGGTCATCGGCCTCGGCATCCCGGCGTCGAGGTCGAAGACCGGGGTCTCGACGGGCTCGGCCGCCGAGGCGTAGGTCTCGACGGGCTCGACCGGCGGAGTGTAGGCGTCGACCGGCGGGGTGTAGTTCTCGAACGACGGGGCGGGGGCCGGAGGCGTCAGCGGGACATACTCCTGGCCCGGAGGCACGTATCCGGGAGTGAGACCAGAGCCCACTAGACCGTCGGCTGAGAAGCGCGAGAGCTTCTCGCCCTCGTCGACGACGGGGATTTCCCACGCCGGCTTGCGCGAATCGGTGCTCATGCTTTCGTCTCCCATAGCTAGTTCCTTCTTGCGACTCGCCCTAGGCGACGACTCGGAGAACTTCTTCGATCGAGGTCTGTCCGGCGGCGACTTTGGCCCAGCCGTCCTGGCGCAGGGTCAGCATTCCTTCGCGGATTGCGACCTTGCCGATCTCGATGCTCGACGCGTGTGCGACGGCGAGCCGTTCGATTTCTTCGGTCACCCCCATCACCTCGTGAACGGCAATGCGTCCGCGATATCCGGTTCCGCTGCAGCTAGTGCAGCCGACGGGCCTGGGCAGCGAGGTTCCGTACTGCTCCACCGGGAAGCCGAGCGTGCGCAGATGGTCGACCGGGTGATCCACAATCTCGCGGCAGCGCTCGCACAGGCGGCGCGCGAGGCGCTGGGCGACGACCGATTCGAGCGCCGACCCGACGAGGAAGGGCTCGATCCCCATCTCGGTGAGACGGGTGATCGCGCTCGGAGCGTCGTTGGTGTGGAGGGTGGACAGAACGAGGTGACCGGTCAGCGATGCCTCAATGGCGATCTGTGCCGTCTCACGGTCACGGATCTCACCGAGCAGCACCACATCCGGGTCGGAACGAAGAATGGATCGCAGCGCACTCGCGAAGGTCAGGCCGGCCTTCGGGTTGACCTGCACCTGGTTGATGCCCGCCATGCGGTACTCGACCGGGTCTTCGACGGTGATGACGTTGATCTCGGGCCGGGCGACAGCATGCAGCGTCGTGTACAGAGTTGTCGACTTACCGGATCCCGTGGGGCCCGTGACCAGGATCATGCCGTGCGGCTTGTGGTACGACTTCTCGTAGACCTGGAAGTTGCGCTCCAGCATGTTGAGGTCTTCGATTTTGCGGGTCGTCGCCGAGCTGTCGAGGATACGCATGACGACCTTCTCGCCATAGACCGTCGGCAGGGTTGCAACACGAAGGTCGATGCGCTTGCCGCCGTGAACGACCGACATGCGGCCGTCCTGCGGGCGACGACGCTCGGCGATGTCGATCTCGCTCATGATCTTGAGGCGCGAGATGACGCCGTTCTGAATGCTCTTCGGAGCGCTCTGCATTTCGTGCAGCACGCCGTCGATACGGTAACGGACGTTGAGCTGGCGCTCGCCGGGCTCAATGTGGATGTCGGACGCAGCATCCTGAATCGCTTGCGAGATGAGCAGGTTGACGAATCGCACGATCGGCGCCTCGTCGTCGGGGTCGGAGGCTCCCCCGCCGAATGGGGCGAGTTCGGTGCTGGGCGCGGATTCCTCTTCGAAGACCTGCGTGAGGCTCGACATCTCGTTGTCGGCGCGGTGGTAGCGATCGATCGCGGCCAGCAGATCGGAACGCTCGGCAACGACGACAGACACGTTGAGACCCGTGGTGGCACGCACATCGTCGAGGGCGAAGACGTTACCCGGGTCGACCATCGCCAGGGTGAGCTGCCCGTTGAGCATGTAGACCGGCAGCACCTCGTGGCGGCGGCACATGGAGGCGGGCACAGTCGCGACGGCGTTGACGTCGACGGGGTATTCGAGGAGCTCGATGAACGGCAGCTTGGCGTACTGGGCGCGTGCGGAGGCCACGGTTGCGGGACTGAGCCGCTCAGACGCGACGAGATCGCTGATCCACTTCTCATCTTCGACAGGGTTACCGGTCATGCGGTCCAGTGCCTCGATGGGCACTGCGCCTCGCAGGATGAGGATTTCGGCAAGCGACGTCACGTGGCCTGCTCCTTTCTGCGCGTTCGATGCGCACCGGGGTGGCAAAGATCAGTGCCGAGCGGCCCTGTGCCCCCCAGCACATAAGTGACGTTATGCCTGTTACCCATGGGTCAGTAGCCCCGCAATAGGGGGCCGCCCATCGGGGTTACCCGCATGAGAGGGGCACGGGTGAGATTGCGGGTTAAATCGCGGAGAGTCGTTGCGGCTCCTTTGGCTACCGGCGCCACCGCAGGGACCGGAGTGCGGCCCACGTTCCCACCACCGCGATCGCCGCTAGCAGGGCAGCCGCGATGACGAAAGGACTCTGCAATTGCTGCGCCACGAGCGGAAAGCCCCACGGTACCGCCACAATCGCAAAAACGAAATAGACGGATGCGGCACCCGCCACAGCACCCCATACCGGCACCCGACTTCGGATCGTTCCGCTCACGACCAACCACACCGCAAATCCGGCCAATGCCGATGCGATGAGCGCGTAATACGGGCCCACCCCTGCCGCGATTGGCTCAGCGTTGAGGATCACCGCGAGCAGGCCGTCGATCGCGAAAACGACAGCCGCCCAGAGAACGGCGACGAAAAGGGCGACGAGTCGCTCAGAGCCCCGCGTTGGCGCGCTCATAGTCGGCCTTCGCTTCCACCTGCTCCTGCTCCCACCGGGCGCGGGAATCCATATTGCGAGCCGAGACGCGACGACCGCGTGTGGCGATCCCGAGTCCGATCCAAATCGACACTTCACGCGCGACAATCGCGGCGATGATCAGGAACGGCTGGGTCGCGAGGTCGGTGAACGACGCCTTGTCGGATCCGGATGCGACGCTGACCACCCCAGAGAGGGCAAGGAGCAGCCCTATTGATGCGAGATAGACAAGGACGGCGACGACCAGGCTGCCGAGCACGTGGGCCCACCATCCCGCCCGATTGAGCACGAGGGTGACCAGGATGAAAACGACGAAGAACACGCCCGTCGGCACCCAGAACGCGGCGTTCTGGATGAAGTCGATGAACCCGGACGTGCCCGTGTCGGGTCGTGCGAGCTGGAAGGCGATGTAGACGACGCCGGAGTACAGGGCTGCGAAAACCAGGGAACCGAGGACGGCAAGCACGGTACCGACGCCACGGTTGCCGTGCGGGCGCGGTGGGACGGGAGCCGCGACATAGACGACCTCGCGCTGCGCGGGATCGGTGGTCGGGACCCCGCCGGTCTCGACCGGCGTGATTGGCTCGGGCGCCACATCCGAGGGTGTGGGGTCTTCGGCCGGTCGTCCGGATTCGGGGGTGTAGCCGCTCATGGTGGCTCCTTAGCTCGCTACTCAGCCTAGCCACCCGGTCCGGGCACAGCGAGGGTCGGCATTTCCGGCTGAACGACGAAGGCCCCCACCTGCCGGAGCAGCGCGGGGGCCTTCGTCGTGGGTACCGACTAGTTGTACGTACCGGGCGTGAAGTCGTCTGACGTGAAGCTGTCGAAGTCGACGAAGCTCAGGTCCGACTCGGTGAACGCGGAATCGTCGGTGAAGATGCGGTTCGGGTAACGCTCCGCCTTCGCCTCTTCCGTGGCCTCGACCGACACATTGCGATACTTCTGCAGACCCGTACCTGCCGGGATCAGCTGACCGATGATGACGTTCTCCTTGAGGCCCACCAGCGGGTCGGACTTGCCCTCCATGGCGGCCTGCGTGAGAACACGCGTGGTCTCCTGGAAGGACGCGGCCGACAGCCACGACTCCGTCGCGAGGGATGCCTTGGTGATACCCATGACCTCCTGACGCGCCGAGGCGGTCTTCTTGCCCTCGGTCAGAGCCGCACGGTTGATCTCGTTGTACTTCGACCGGTCGACGAGCTCACCCGGAAGCAGGTCGGTGTCGCCGTGCTCGACGACGGTGACCTTGCGCAGCATCTGCCGCACAATGACCTCGATGTGCTTGTCGTGAATCGGCACACCCTGCGAGCGGTAGACGCCCTGCACGCCGTCGACGAGGTGCAGCTGCACGGCGCGGACGCCCTGCACGCGCAGAACCTCTTTCGGGTCGAGGTTTCCGACCACGAACTGCTGACCGAGCTCGACGTGCTGCCCGTCTTCGACGAGAAGCGTTGCGCGCTTGAGCACCGGGTAGACATGCGCCTCATCGCCGTTGTCAGGCGTGAGCACGACGCGACGCTGACGGTCGGTGTCTTCGATGGTGATGCGACCGGCCGCCTCCGCGATGGGCGAAGCGCCCTTCGGGGTGCGGGCCTCGAACAGCTCGGTGACACGCGGCAGACCCTGCGTAATGTCATCCGCGCCAGCCGTTCCACCGAGGTGGAAGGTACGCATCGTGAGCTGCGTTCCGGGCTCACCGATCGACTGGGCCGCGATGATGCCGACGGCCTCGCCGATGTCGACGAGCTTGCCGGTGGCGAGCGAGCGGCCGTAGCAGGCAGCACACACACCGACGGCCGACTCACAGGTCAGAACCGAACGGACCTTGACGGTCTCGATGCCGGCCTCGAGCAGCTTGGCGATTGTGACATCGCCCGCGTCGTCTCCGGCGGAGGCGATGACCGTGCCCTTGGCGTCGAGAGCGTCCTCAGCCAGCGAACGGGCGTAGACCGAGTTCTCGACGTTCTCGTCACGCACGAGTGCGCCATCGACGAGAGCAGCGATCCGCAGCTCCAAGCCCTTCGAGGTGCCACAGTCGTCCTCGCGGATGATGACATCCTGCGAGACGTCGACCAGACGACGCGTGAGGTACCCCGAATCGGCGGTACGGAGCGCGGTGTCGGCCAGACCCTTACGGGCACCGTGGGTGGCGATGAAGTACTCGGCCACCGACAGACCCTCGCGGTACGAGGAGATGATCGGACGCGGGATGGTCTCACCCTTCGGGTTCGACACGAGGCCACGCATACCGGAGATGTTTCGCACCTGCAGCCAGTTGCCTCGAGCACCCGACGACACCATCCGGAAGATGTTGTTGTCGATCGGAAAGGCATCCTGCATCGCCTTAGCGACCTCGTTGGTCGCCTCGGTCCAGATGTCGATCAGCTCACGGCGACGCGAGGCGTCGTCGAGCAGACCCTTGTCGAACTCGCCCTGGACCTTGGCCGCCGCCTTTTCGTGGCGTCCAATGATCTCAGCCTTGTTCTTCGGGGTGAGAACGTCCGACAGAGCAACAGTGACGCCCGAGCGAGTAGCCCAGTAGAAACCGGCATCCTTGATGCGGTCAAGCGCCGAAGCGACCTCGACCTTGGGGTAGCGCTCTGCCAGGTCGTTGACGATCGACGAGATCTTGCTCTTGTCGGCGACGGCCTCAACATAGGGGTAGTCGACCGGGAGCGTCTCGTTGAACAGCGCGCGACCGAGGGTGGTCGTGAGCAGATGAGTACCGCCCTGCTCGAAGCCTTCCGGCTTGTCGGCCTCGGCGAGGTACAGACCGCTGAGACGGATGCGAACCTGCGCGTTGAGGTCGAGCGAACCCTGATCCTTGGCGAGAATCGCCTCGGCAACGGAGGAGAACGCGCGGCCTTCGCCGGTTGCCCCCTCTTTCAGAGTCGTCAGGTGGTGCAGACCGATGATCATGTCCTGCGAAGGCAGGGTCACCGGGCGGCCGTCCGACGGCTTCAGGATGTTGTTCGACGCGAGCATCAGGATGCGCGCCTCTGCCTGGGCCTCAACGGACAGTGGCAGGTGCACAGCCATCTGGTCACCGTCGAAGTCGGCGTTGAACGCCGTGCAAACGAGCGGGTGCAGCTGGATGGCCTTGCCCTCGACGAGCTGAGGCTCGAAGGCCTGGATGCCGAGACGGTGAAGCGTGGGCGCACGGTTCAAGAGCACCGGTCGTTCACGGATGATCTCTTCGAGCACATCCCACACCTGCGGACGTGAACGCTCCACCATGCGCTTGGCGCTCTTAATGTTCTGAGCGTGCGACAGATCGATGAGGCGCTTGATAACGAAGGGCTTGAACAGCTCGAGTGCCATCTGCTTGGGCAGACCACACTGGTGCAGTTTGAGCTGCGGTCCGACGATGATGACCGAACGGCCCGAGTAGTCAACGCGCTTGCCGAGCAGGTTCTGACGGAAGCGACCCTGCTTTCCCTTGAGCATGTCGCTCAGGGACTTGAGGGCGCGGTTACCGGTACCGGTGACGGGGCGACCACGGCGACCGTTGTCGAACAGTGCGTCGACGGCCTCCTGCAGCATCCGCTTCTCGTTGTTGACAATGATCTCGGGAGCCCCGAGGTCGAGCAGACGACGCAGACGATTGTTGCGGTTGATCACGCGGCGGTACAGGTCGTTCAGGTCGGAGGTCGCGAAGCGGCCACCGTCGAGCTGCACCATCGGGCGCAGCTCCGGCGGGATCACGGGGACGACATCCAGCACCATGGCAGCCGGCGAGTTGCCGGTCTGCAGGAAGGAGTTGACGACGCGCAGACGCTTGATCGCGCGGATCTTCTTCTGTCCCTTGCCGGTAGCGATCTGCTCGTGGAGCAGCTCGCTTTCGGCCGCGAGGTCGAACGACTGCAGGCGCTTCTGGATGCTCTCGGCACCCATGTAGGCCTCGAAGTACAGGCCGTAGCGGTCCTGCAGCTCGTGGAAGACAGAGTCTTCGGGCTTCAGGTCGCCGACCTTGAGGGTGCGGAAGTCTTCCCACACGCGCTCGAGCTGGGCGATCTGCTCGTCGTACGACTTGCGGAACTGCCCCATCTCTTTCTCGGCGCCGTCTTTGACCTTGCGCTTCTGGTCGCTCTTGGCGCCCTCTTCCTCCAGCGCGGCGAGGTCGGTCTCGAGAGTCGTCAGACGCTCGGCGATGCGCGAATCGCGCTGCTGCTCGAGGTTCTTGATCTCGAGACGGATCTCGTTCTCGAGGCCGGGGAGGTCGTTGTGGCGACCCTCCTCGTCCACCGAGATGACCATGTAGGCGGCGAAGTAGATGACCTTCTCGAGGTCTTTCGGCGCCATGTCGAGCAGGTAGCCCAAGCGCGACGGAACACCCTTGAAGTACCAGATGTGGGTAACCGGAGCGGCGAGCTCGATGTGGCCCATGCGCTCACGGCGCACCGACGACTTCGTCACCTCGACGCCACAGCGCTCACAGACGATGCCCTTAAAGCGCACGCGCTTGTACTTGCCGCAGGAGCATTCCCAGTCACGGCTCGGTCCGAAGATCTGCTCTCCGAAGAGGCCATCCTTCTCGGGCTTGAGCGTGCGGTAGTTGATCGTTTCGGGCTTCTTGACCTCACCGAACGACCACTCGCGGATGTCCGCGGAGGTCGCCAGGCCGATTCGGAGCTGATCGAAGCTAGTTGCGTTGATCACGTATGTCTCTCTTGTTCGTCTCGTCAGTAATCCTGTGCGGCCCGGCTCAGATTTCGTCGATGGACGACGACTCGAAGCGGGTCGAGATGTTGATGCCGAGCTCTTCTGCGGCGCGGAAGACCTCGTCATCCGTGTCGCGCAAGCTGATCGCGTTGCCATCGGTGCCGAGCACCTCGACGTTCAGGCAGAGCGACTGCATCTCTTTGATGAGCACCTTGAAGCTCTCGGGGATGCCGGGCTCCTGAATGTTCTCGCCCTTGACGATCGCCTCGTAGACCTTCACGCGGCCGAGGATGTCGTCGGACTTGATCGTCAGAAGCTCCTGGAGTGCGTACGCGGCACCGTATGCCTCGAGCGCCCACACCTCCATCTCACCGAAGCGCTGGCCACCGAACTGCGCCTTACCACCCAGCGGCTGCTGCGTGATCATCGAGTACGGGCCGGTGGAGCGGGCGTGGATCTTGTCGTCCACCAGGTGGTGCAGCTTCAAGATGTACATGTAGCCGACCGACACGGGCTCCGGGAACGGCTCACCCGAACGACCGTCGAACAGACGCGTCTTACCGGTGGAGTCGATCAGACGCTCGCCATCGCGGTTCGGCAGGGTCGAGTCGAGAAGACCCTCGATCTCCTGCTCGAGCGCGCCGTCGAACACCGGGGTGGCGACCTTCGTGCCGGGCTCGGCCGAGTGCGCGTCGGCGGGCAGCGTGGCAGCCCACTTCGGCGAACCGGAGACATCCCAGCCCTGCTTCGCAACCCATCCGAGGTGGGTTTCGAGAACCTGGCCGAAGTTCATGCGACCGGGGATGCCGAGCGGGTTGAGCACGATGTCGACGGGCGTGCCATCCGCGAGGAACGGCATGTCTTCGACCGGAAGGATCTTCGAGATAACGCCCTTGTTGCCGTGGCGTCCGGCGAGCTTGTCGCCCTCGGTGATCTTGCGCTTCTGGGCGATGAAGACGACAACGCGCTGGTTGACGCCCGAGCCGAGCTCGTCGTCGCCATCCTGAGCGTCGAAGACCTTGACGCCGATGATGGTGCCCTGCTCACCGTGAGGAACCTTGAGCGAGGTGTCGCGCACCTCGCGGCTCTTCTCGTTGAAGATCGCGCGCAGCAGACGCTCTTCGGCGCTGAGCTCGGTCTCACCCTTCGGCGTGACCTTGCCGACGAGGATGTCGCCGGGGCGAACCTCGGCACCGATGCGGATGATGCCGCGCTCGTCGAGGTCGGCCAGCAGCTCCGGGCTGACATTGGGGAGGTCACGGGTGATCTCCTCCTTGCCGAGCTTGGTGTCGCGGGCGTCGACCTCGTACTCCTCGATGTGGATAGAGGAGAGCACATCGTCTTTCACCAGGTTCTGGCTGAGGATGATCGCGTCTTCGAAGTTGTGACCCTCCCACGGCATGAACGCCACGAGGAGGTTCTTGCCGAGAGCGAGCTCGCCGTTCTCGGTGGCGGGGCCATCGGCCAGCACCTGACCGACCTCAATGCGCTCGCCCTGATCGACCAGCACGCGGTGGTTGTAGGACGTGCCCTGGTTGGAGCGGTCGAACTTGCGCAGCGTGTAGGTCTGGGTTCCGCCCTCGTCAAGCTGGATGACGACGGTATCGGCACTGACCTCAGCAACGACACCGGCCTTGTCGGCGGTGAGAACATCGCCGGCGTCGATGGCTGCGAAGCCCTCCATACCGGTTCCGACAAGCGGCGACTCCGAGCGGAGCAGCGGCACAGCCTGACGCTGCATGTTGGCACCCATGAGTGCGCGGTTCGCATCGTCGTGCTCGAGGAAGGGGATGAGCGAGGTCGCAACCGACACCATCTGGCGCGGGGAGACATCCATGTAGTCGACCTGCTCGGCGTCGACGAGTTCGACCTCGCCGCCCTTCTTGCGCACGAGGACCTTGGGCTCGGTGAACTTGCCGTCGGTGCCGAGCGGCGCGTTGGCCTGGGCCACCACGTACTCGTCCTCTTCGCTTGCGGTCAGGTAGTCGATGGTCGACGAAACCTTGCCCTTGGTGACGCGGCGGTACGGGGTCTCAATGAACCCGAAGGAGTTGATGCGCGCGAACGATGCGAGCGAACCGATCAGGCCAATGTTCGGGCCTTCCGGGGTCTCGATCGGGCACATGCGGCCGTAGTGCGAGGGGTGAACGTCACGCACCTCGACGCCTGCACGCTCACGGCTGAGGCCACCGGGGCCCAGCGCGCTAAGGCGGCGCTTGTGGGTCAGACCCGCGAGCGGGTTGTTCTGGTCCATGAACTGCGACAGCTGCGAGGTGCCGAAGAACTCCTTGATCGCGGCGACGACAGGGCGCACGTTGATCAGGGTCTGCGGGGTGATCGCCTCGATGTCCTGCGTGGTCATGCGCTCGCGCACGACACGCTCCATGCGGCTCAGACCGGTGCGGACCTGGTTCTGGATGAGCTCGCCGACCGCGCGGATGCGACGGTTGCCGAAGTGGTCGATGTCATCCACGTCGAGGCGGATGTCGACCTTCTTGCCCTCGCGGGTGCCGGGGATCGTGGTCTGCTCGGCGTGCAGCGCGACCAGGTACTTGATCGTCGCGATGATGTCGTCGATCGAGAGAACGGAGTCGCGCAGACCCGCCTCGATGCCGAGCTTGCGGTTGATCTTGTAGCGGCCGACCTTCGCGAGGTCGTAGCGCTTCGGGTTGAAGTAGAAGTTGTCGAGAAGCGCGCGGGCGGCTTCTGCGGCAACCTGCTCGCCGGGACGAAGCTTGCGGTAGATGTCCTTGAGCGCCTCTTCTTTGGTGAGGATCGCATCCTTCTCGAGGGTGGCGGCGATCGACTCATAGCCGGCGAACTTCTCGAGGATTTCCTCGCTCGTGAGGCCCAGGGCCTTGAGGAAGACGGTGACCGACTGCTTGCGCTTGCGGTCGATGCGCACGCCCACCTGGTCGCGCTTGTCGATCTCGAACTCGAGCCAGGCTCCGCGGCTCGGGATGATGCGAGCGGAGTAGATGTCCTTGTCGGACGTCTTCTCCATCTGACGCTCGAAGTAGACACCCGGCGAACGCACGAGCTGCGACACGACGACACGCTCGGTGCCGTTGATGATGAACGTGCCCCGCTCGGTCATGAGCGGGAAGTCGCCCATGAAGACCGTCTGGGTCTTGATCTCACCCGTCATGTGGTTCATGAACTCGGCGTTCACATAGAGCGGCGCGGCGAAGGTCTTGCCGCGCTCCTTGCACTCGTTGATCGAGTACTTGGGCTCTTCGAGCTCGGGCGCCGTGAAGCTGAGCTGCATGGTCTCGCCGAGGTCTTCAATCGGCGAGATCTCTTCGAAGATCTCGTCGAGACCCGTGGTCTCGGGAACCGACTCGTTTCCGGCGGCCTTCGCTTCAGCGAGGCGGGCCTTCCATGCGTCGTTGCCGACCAGCCAATCGAAACTCTCCGTCTGCAGTGCCAGCAGATCAGGAACCGTCAAGGTATCCGTGATCTTGGCGAAGGAGAGCCGCGATGCGGTGCGGCCGTTCTTGGGGGACTTCTTACTGGATGCGGAGCGCGCAGCAGCCAAGGAAATGAAACCTCCATGAGACCGTGGGTCTCAATTCGTGTCGGTAGTGAGAAGGCGCCAGAAGCCGACCGCAATATGAAGGCAAGGGTGTAAGGGGCGCAAGGGTCAACTATAGGCCGAAATGACGCGCCGTGTCCAGTTGTTCCTTGACTTAGTTCCAAGACAGGGCTATAACCGCGCGTTTTGGGGTGCACGGACTGCTGCAGAACGCACCGATGGCAGGAACGACGGGACGGGATGCCGGGGCACGAGGTAGGTTCGGGACGTGGCCAAACAGCTGGATTCCGACCCCGAAGTGCGGCTCGCGAGCGGAATGCACGCGGCCATCCGGCCGGACCGTTTCGTTCCCGGCGCGTATGAGCTCGTGGTCGACGGCACACCCCAGTCGCATGTGAATCTCGACAATCCGCGCGAGCTGTTCTTCGAGTACATCCAGCGAATGGGGCACGTCATTGACGAGCTCGCGCCGGTGGGCCAGCCGATTACGGCGGTGCACCTCGGTGCGGGGGCGCTCACCATTCCGCGTTACGTCGAGGCGACGCGGCCCGGCTCACGCCAACAGGTTCTCGAGCTCGAGCCCGCGCTTGTCGATCTGGTGCGGGCGGAGCTCCCGTTCCCCCGCGGAGCCTCGATCCGGATGCGGTACGGCGACGCCCGCGCGACGCTCGCCACGCTGCCCGCGGGATTGAAGGGTGCGGCAGACCTTCTGGTTGTCGACATCTTTGGCGGGGCGCGCATCCCGGCGCATGTCACGAGCGTCGAGTTCTATAGCGAATGCGCGGAGTTCCTCTCCCCCACAGGCGTCATGCTCGTCAACATTGCCGACGGTGTGGGTGCGGCTTTTGCACGCGGCCAGGCTGCAACCCTGGGGTACGTGCTCAGCGATACGGCGCTGCTCGCCGAGGCCCAGGTGCTGAAGGGTCGACGGTTCGGCAACTTTGTGCTCGTCGGCTCGCGGTCGAAGCTGCCGCTCGAGTGGATGCCGCGGCTGCTGGCGGGCGGGCCGCATCCGGGACAGGTGCTGCACGGTCGCGAATTGACGGCCTGGATCGCGGGGGCGCCGATTGCGACGGACCTTACGGCGATCCCGTCACCGCCGCCCTCGCGCAGTGTGTTTCAGGTGCGCCCGGGCGAGCGCGCGGTGGAGACGTAGGCGCGCGCAGAAACTGGCGCCGCAGGACAGTGGAGAAGTAGCGCTTGCGTCGGCGGCTCGCGTTAGCCTCATCCCGTGGCAGACCTTGACCGTGTGCGCCGCTGGGCCGATGCCCTCATCGCACTTCACCTTGACCCGTCATGGACGTTCGGGTTCGATCGTGCGCGCACGCGCGCGGGCCTGTGCAGCTATGACCGCAAACACATTTCGGTCTCGCGCCTGCTGGCTGAGCGCTACGACGACGACGAAATCCACCAGGTGCTGCTGCATGAAGTCGCTCATGCCATGGCGGGTCCGAAAGCCGGACACGGACCGATGTGGAAGGCAACCGCGGCCGAGCTTGGCTACGAAGGCAAACGCCTGCACGGTGGCGCAATAGCCGACGAACTTGCCCCCTGGGTGGGCCATTGCCCCGCCGGGCATGTGCACTACCGCTACCGTCGGCCGACTCGCATCGTCGCGTGCGCGATCTGCTCCAAACGCTTTGACGAGAGATTCCGGGTCGAGTGGCGCGAGCGGCCGGTGCGCTCTCCGCGTGAGGGCGCGAACCCGCGCGGTGCGTCGATGCCGTCGGCGGGGGTGCCCCGGTGAGCGCCGGGCAATGGTTCACCTCACCCGATGGGGTGCGCTGGCACTTCGATGCGGGGTCGATGGCACTCGATTTCGCCTCGACCGGCGACGTCGGCACGGGCACCACCCGAGACATGCTGCGGTCGACGGTCGACCTCGTTGAGTGGCTGAGTGAGAGATTCGAGAATCTCGACTCCCGAGCCGCCACCGATCGCGACCTCGCCGATGCCCTCGCCCTGCGATCCGCAATTTCCCGTCTCGCCGTCGCGGTTGCCGACGGACACCCGCTCGGCCCTGACGCCGTCGACACCGTCAACCTGTTTGCCGCGACACCGGATGTCCCTCCCGTGCTCGCGGGCGGACGACGCCGGGCGGGCGCGGCTCGACTCCGCGTCAGCCAGGCGATGTCGAGCGTTGCGCGCGACGCCGTGCAGACCCTGTCCCCCGCCTCTGGATTCCGCATCCGGCGTTGCGAGGCGGAGGACTGCCGCATGGTGTTCCACGACGAATCCCGCACCAATTCACGTCGCTGGTGCTCCATGCAGCGGTGCGGCAACCGCGCCAAAGTGCGCGCCCATCGAGAACGTCAGAAGGAGTCGGCGACCGCCGCCGAACTGGCCAGCTTCAGCTGACCTGGACTTCCTTCCAGAAGGCGACGTGGTTGCTGATGTCCTTGCCGACCCGTTCCGCGGCGGTCGGATACGGGTCCGGGTAGCTCCAGGCGCGATCCTGCAGCAGTTCGCCATCGACCGAATCCTTGACGGAGAAGTACTGGCACTCGCCCTTCCACGGGCAGGTGTACGGGGTGAGGCTCACTTGCAGGAACTCGCTCTTCACGCTCGCGGGCGGAAAATACACATTGCCCTCGATGCGCAGAACGTCGGCCTCATCGGCTTCGGCGAGAACGGTTCCATTGAGTACTGCCTTGGGCATGATTCCTCCGGGGAGTCGTAGTGTCGGCTGGTGCTTGGTGAACACCGAAGACAACGACGGGACGCGCGCCTCCATTCCCTCTCCGCGCCAGGGCATGGAGCACACTGGTGCCATGCGCATCCAGTTGAAGCTCGTTCTCGACGCTGCGCCCGACACGGTGTGGGAGCTGCTGCGGATGCCGTCCTCGCTCAGCGAGGTCTCGCATCCGTTCCTCTCCCTTGAGCCCCTATCGCCGCGCGGACTGCCGCGTCGCTGGGGCGAAGGCTCGCACCCCGTTCGGATCCGCGGCTTATACGGGTTGATCCCCTTGGGCGACCAGAACATCGACGTCCACATCATCGAGCGGGATCAGGTGCGCATCTTGGAAGACGATGGCGGTCCCACCTCAGGAGTCCTGAGCCTCGTCACCTCGTGGCGGCACCGGATGGCTGTGTCGCCACTGCCGGACGGATCGACGCTCTACCGCGACCGCCTCGATGTGTCGGCGGGACTGCTGACACCTATCGTGTGGCTAGGTCTCTGGGCGTTCTGGCAGTGGCGGGCACGCGGACTACGCCGTCTGGCATCGCTACGATCGCAGGCATGAACCCGCTCGATGTCGTCGACTGGCGCCGCCGAACCTTCGCCCTCTATGCGGCGGTGCGCGCTACCCCCAACCCGAAAGACGCCCACGATCTGTGGTGCGGCGAGCGCGATGAGCTGTTCCGCAGCCATCCGGCGAGTGCTCTCTCGCCGGAACAGCGCAAGGAATTCACCGGCCTCCCGGTAGCCCACTACGACCCGGCCTGGCGCTTCGAATTGGAGATCGAAGACGCCGAGCCGACACGCTTCGACTACGAAACCGGTACCGACGGCGTTGTCTCATTTGAGCGGATCGGAGTCGTCCGGGTGCCAGCTACAGGTTTGCTGGACGTGTGGCGCCACACGGGCTACGGCGGCGGCGTGTTCCTGCCGATCAAAGACGGACTGCGCGGGATCCCCGGCGGCACCTATGGCGGGGGACGCTACCTGCTCGACACGATCAAAGGGGCCGACCTCGGGTCCAGGGATCGCACGCTCGTGCTCGACTTCAACTTCGCCTACAACCCGTCCTGCGCATACGACCCTGCCTGGGCGTGCCCGCTCGCACCGGCGGGAAACACTGTCGTCCGCGATATTCCCGCCGGAGAGCTGTACCTGGGCGAATAGCCCGCCTTTCTCGCCTCCGATCGGGCGTCTGCTAGCCTGGAGTCACTTGCAGCGCAGAAATGTGCTTCTTGCGTCGTAGATACGCTTCCCTCGCCGCTTCGTTTGCCGGTCCACTTATGTGGAACATCCGGTTCGAAGGCCCGGCTGACATTCTTCTCCGGCGAACGGATGTGGCCTTCGCCACCTTCGCCATGTAGAGCCCCTGAGATGGTCTCGATACGCCGCCGCGCGGCTACTCGACCAGCGCAGCCGGGCTCGGAAACCCGAAAGCATCACATGTCTGACATCACCTTCCGCGCGCTCGGCGTGCCCCATCCCCTGCTCGAGGTTCTCGCAACCCAGGGCAAGACTGACGCGTTCCCGATCCAGGTCGACACGCTGCCCGACACCCTTTCCGGCCGCGATGTTCTCGGCCGCGGCAAGACCGGATCCGGCAAGACCCTCGCGTTCTCGATCCCTATGGTCGCGCGCCTCGGCACGCGTCTCGCCGGCGGCGCACGCCGCTCCGGCCGGCCGCTCGGCCTCGTGCTCGCCCCCACTCGTGAGCTGGCCACCCAGATCAACGCTGTGCTCGAACCTCTCGCCAAGGCGTACGGTCTCACGACCACCACGATCTTCGGTGGCGTGAACCAGAGCCGCCAGGTTGCCGCGCTCAAGGCCGGTGTCGACATCATCGTCGCCTGCCCAGGCCGTCTCGAAGACCTCATGAAGCAGCGCTTCGTGCACCTCGACGCCATTGAGATCACCGTGCTCGACGAGGCCGACCATATGGCCGACCTGGGCTTCTTGCCCGGCGTCACACGCATCCTGAATGCCACACCGGGCGACGGGCAGCGCCTGCTGTTCAGCGCCACGCTGGATAACGGGGTCGACAAGCTGGTCACCAAGTTCCTGCACTCCCCCGTCACGCACTCGGTCGACGAAGCCAACTCGCCGGTCGCCGCCATGACGCACCACATCTTCGGCGCATCCGACGCGGAGGCGAAGAAGGAACTCATCACGGCGCTTGCGTCGGGTGTCGGCCGCCGCATCCTGTTCATGCGCACCAAGCACCACGCCAAGAAACTTGCTCAGCAGCTGACGGCCTCGGGCATTCCGGCTGTCGACCTGCACGGCAACTTGAGCCAGCCGCAGCGCGACCGCAACCTGGCCGCGTTCTCGGACGGCAGCGCCAAAGTTCTCGTCGCCACGGACGTCGCCGCGCGCGGTGTTCACGTCGACGGTGTCGAGCTGGTCGTGCACGTTGACCCGCCCACCGAGCACAAGGCGTACCTGCACCGCTCGGGCCGCACGGCCCGCGCTGGGAGCGAAGGTGACGTCGTCACCCTCGTGCTGCCGACCCAGGAGAAGGACCTCGCGCAGCTCATGCGCAAGGCCGGCATCCAGGCGACGACTCAGCGCGTGACCGCGAAATCGGATGCCGTCACGACTCTTGTCGGCGAGGTCGCCCCGTACGTCAAGCCGGTTCCCCGCGCGCTGCCGACGCAGGGCGGCGGACGCTCGCAGGGCGCCAATGCACAGCGCAAGCGCGCAGCACGTGACGGAGGGGACGCCGGGCGTTCCGACCGTCCGCGTCGCGACCGTTCCGGCCGGGCGCCGGGTGCGTCATCCACGTCGAACCGTCGTGGATCATCGCAGGGCGCGGGCCAGAGTCGCGACAGCGGCCAGGGTCGCACTGGCGGGCAGGGACGCACCGGGAGCTCCACCGTGTACAACTCGTCGAGCAGTGCGGCGCCGTCGGGCAACCCGCGTCAGGCGAACCGCCGCGCGCAGGGCTAGCTGGCTCCGCTCGGGCGGGGTCTCGACAGGCTCGACCACCGGGGCCACTCAGTAGACGGGCATCGTCTCAATGAGCGGCCGCGCCACGTCTACGATCGACGACGCAATAGCGAGATCTGACCTGACATCGGCCTGATCCAGTTCTTGACCGCCGAAGCTCGGGTATTGCGCTTCGTTTCTCGTGCGGCGAAGCCGATCAAAAGGTCGGATCTTTCCTCCCATCGGCGGATCAAGTTGTGCCATGGCGGCCTCGTAGACCGCAAGGTGCCCGCCTGAGGTCTTAGGACGCAACCCCTGGGCGGCGAGGACCGCGGTCAACGCCAGACGAGCGGCGTCATACGCGAGCCCAAACGCGCTCGATGCGTCACCGAGATCGAGAAGTGCGGCCGCCGACACCAACTTCGTGTCAGCCATACCCACAAGTTCATTCGCATGGTCGCGACTAGCGGGAACGAGCTCGAGCCTGTTCGACTCGATCATTGCGTCGATGACGGCACGACCCTGTTCCCATCGCAACATCACAGCTCTGACTCTTCCCGCTCGAATACGGTCACCTTTGGGCGGTCTTGCAACGACAGAACGAAGGGGTTAGTCGGTTCGGCGGAGCGCCACACGTCCGTCGGTATTCTCCGGACATCCACCGACTTTTGGAGGAGACGCTGTGCTTCCTGAGCGACGCGATCACCATCGTCCGCGGACACGCGACCGATAAGGGCTACATCGATATCCTGCGGCACGGGGCCCCGTTCACCGAGGTATCTCGCGGCCCAGGACCCATAAATGAACGCAAGCTCGAGTCCGTCGATGTCGACGACGAGATCGTGGATCACTGTCGCCGGACCGTAACTGAGGGTCAACAGATCCCTGAGCGCGTTCACCAGCGGAGAGGGGTCGGGTGCGCGTAGGAGACGCGCGACGCCGACCCGTCGCTCAACAGCGAATCCACTGCTGACAAGACGATTGGCCTCAACATGCAGGGCTTTGACATTTACACCGACCGCCTGCGCCGCATCCGTAAGGGTGTATTCCTGATCCGGATGTAAATAGAGGAGGGCCAGGACGTCCCCCTGGAGCCGCGACCGCAACAAGGGCAGCAGGCTCGGCGCCTCAACTCTCATAAAAGGTAATATAGATTACCTTTTGCGCGAATGCTAGATCTCGACAGACTCGACCACCGATCTCGATGGGCTCGACCGGTGCGGGAGTTAGCCGAGGACTCCCACCGAGGCGAGGGCGGCCCGGAGCAGCGTGCCCCGGCCTCCCTCCATTTCTGCGTGGACCGCAGGCGACGACGCTTCGGCGGGCGTCATCCACGTGAGTTCGAGGGCGTCGGTTCGCGGTTCGAGCGTGCCGGTCACCGGCACGACATAGGCCAACGCGACAGCGTGTTGGCGTTCGTCCACATAGGCGCTGAGGCCCGGGATCGGGAAGTATTCGGCCACCTGGAACGGCACCGGCGACGTCGGCAGAAGCGGGAATGCCATCGCCCCGAGGTCCTTTTCGAGGTGGCGGAAGAGCGCATCGCGGATCGTTTCGCCATACATGACACGGCCGCTCACAAGGGTGCGCGTGATGGAACCTTGTGCGTTCGCCCGCAGGAGGACGCCGACGCTCGTGACCACGCCCATCCCGTCGACGCGCACCGGCACGGCTTCGACATAGAGGAGCGGGATGCGGCGCCGCACATCGTGCAGCTCTTGCTCAGACAGCCACGCCGAATTCGGCTCGTCGGGAATCGGGTCGGGGGTGCCCACAGAGCTCATGCTCCATTGTTACCCACGCCGAGGCTCGCGCGGGCGCTCCACAGGCATACGCGCCGGTGGACCCGCGGATGCGTCGCGTAGCGTGGTTGCATGACTCTCGAAATCGATCCGGATGCCGTGCTGTGGAACACGCCTACTGACGAACGCGAGGGGCGGCCGCTACTCGTCGTCATGCACGGCCGCGGCAGCAACGAAGCCGACCTCTTCGCTCTGGCCGAGGAACTGCCCGCGGAATATGTGATCGCGTCAGTGCGCGCGCTGATTCCTGAAGGCGGCGGATGGTCGTGGTGGGCAGCCGGGGGTGCGAATGTGTCGGGCGACCCGGATCCCGAAAATGTCGATGCTGCGGCAGCGGCCGTACTGACCTGGCTCGACGCTCAACCCTTCACGCCGTCGATGGTCGGCACTCTCGGCTTCTCGCAGGGCGGCGTCATGTCGGTTCATCTGCTGCGCCGCCAGCCTGCGAGGATCGCGTTCGCGGTGAATATCGCCGGATATCTGGTGCGAGGGGAACAGGCATCCGATGCTCTGCTCGAAGCACGCCGCCCGCCGGTTTTCTGGGGACTCGGAGCCGCCGATGGGCTCTTCACCCCTGAGGTGATCGCCCGCACCCAGCCGTGGCTCGACGAGCACACCACCCTCGAGGCCCACGTGTATGACGGGCTCGGTCACACGATTTCGCGCGACGAGCTCAACGATGTTGTTGCGTTCCTACGGGCTCGGCTCGAAACGAACTAGCGCCAGAGGCGTTCGCTGGCCAGCCGGGCACCCTCGGTGAGGGCACGCAACTTCGCCCACTGAATCGTCGGGTGTACACGCTGCACGTACGGCCCCTGGGCGAAACCGCAATCCGTTCCGGCGATCACGTTGTCGCGACCAACGATTTCGGCCAGACGCACAATGCGCTCAGCGACCAGTTCGGGGTGCTCGACGACATTCGTCGTGTGGGCGATGACTCCGGGAACCAGCTTGCGGCCCTCCGGAAGCTTCACGTCTTTCCAGACCTGCCATTCGTGCTCATGACGCGGATTCGCCTGCTCGATCGCGTACTGCGAGACCGGCACCCTCAAGATCAGGTCGGCGATATCGGCGAGAGGCACATCGCCCGTGTGCGGTGCGTTCCAGCTGCCCCAGCACACGTGGTATTTCGCACGCTCAGCCGGAATGCCGTCGAGCGCCCGAATCAGGGCCTCGATGCGCAGCTCGGCCCAGTCGCGGTATGCCGAAAACGGCTCGTGGGGCATCATCGTGTCGTACATCGTCGCCAGGTAGGCGTCGTCAATCTGCACCATGAGGCCTGCGTCGACGATCGCGCGGTATTCGACATTCAGCGCATCGGCCATGGCGAAAACGAAATCCTGCTCGGTGGCGTAGTACTCGTCTTCGCGAATGGGGACCACGCTCGCGGGAGCCACAACGGGCAGGAAGGCGTCGGTCACATCCACTTCGGCGAGCCCCGCCTTGAGGTCGGCAATGTCACGCTGCAGAGCCGGGAGCCCGGTGTATGTGATTGGCCCGGTACAGACCCAGTTGGTGATGGTGCCGGTGAAGCCCTGAGACTTTTCGTAGTCGTCGTAGAACTCGGGGAAGGCCTGCTTGTCGGTGCCAGGGAGAACGTTGTGCCCGATTTCACTGGGCGGCGGCGTGCGCTGCTCGAAACCGCCGATGCGGTCGCGAATGTAGCGGGCCCAGCTGAGGGTCTTGCCGAACTCGCCGTCGCTGACCACGTCGATCCCGGTCTCCGCCTGCTGGGCGACAACATCGACGACCGACTTACGCAGTGTCGCGTCGAACGTCGCCTGGTCAACCGGGGTGCCCGCATCTCTCGCCCGGAGCACGTCAACAAGCTCCGGAGGCCGGATCAAACTGCCGACGTGGGTTGTCAAAATGCGGCTCATGGGTCCTCCAAGGTCAGACCGCCCAGCGTACTGCGTCGCGCACAAGTCCTGGCCGCGATGGCAATGGTGGTTGTTCCGCCATCCACTCTGGGATAGGACTGACGAATGAGCGAACCCGGTCGAGTGGTCGATGCGCACGTCTATCCCATCGACATCGATGGCGGTCCGCAGCTGTCTGCTGTCGCGGCCGTCGCTGAGTTCCTCACGGCCGAGCGACTGGACGACGTCGTACTCGTCTCGCGGGACCTTGAACTGCTCCGCACTCATGTGGCTGCGTCACCCCGTGTCCACGGCATGTTGTGGGTGGACCCACGGCGCTCTGCGGATCTCGAATCAGCCGAGCTCGCTCTAGACGAGCGATCCGTCGTGGGGCTCAAACTGCATCCGGGCCTCGACGGCATTCACCCGGACGACCCTGCCACGCACGCTGTCTACGACCTTGCGTCGCGCTACGGGGTACCGGTTGCGATCCATTGCGGGACTCCATCGGGAAGCCCCTTCACGCTGCCGTGGGCCATCGAGCGAGCCGTCGTTCGCTATCCGACCGTGCGATTTGTCCTCGCGCATATGGGGTACTGCGTCTTCGAGTTTCATGAAGCCGCGATGCAGCTCGCGGAACGCCGTGAAAACGTATGGCTCGACATCAGCGGGATGCCGCACAACTGGCGCGTGCGCGAAGCCGTCGATCGCGTCGGTGCCGAGCGGGTGATCTACGGCTCGGCGGCGCCGTGGCACCACCCGCGCCTGGAGCGCGAGAAGGTGCGCAGGAGCGACCTGACTCCTGAGGAGGCGAGGCGCATTCTCGGCGAGAACGCCGCGGAACTCTTCCTTGAGTCACCCACACGGGAGGCGGACCGGTGATCTTCGACGCGCACGTGCACCCCTTCGAGAATTTCTTCAGCAGGCGTCGTCTGTCGTCGCCGGGCTCGAATCTAGGAAAGCCCGAAGACCTGCTCCGTCTGATGGACGACGTCGGCATGGCCGGGGCGATGGTGCTCGGTCGCGACCCCCAGCAATTGGCGAGCTACGTCGAACAGGTTCCCCATGCATACGGCTTGTATTGGTCGCCGCCTCCAGGCCCGCCGATACCCGGTGAGCCGTCAACCCTGGAGACGATTAACCGGGTGCTCGATCACCCCAAGATCGTCGGTATCAAATTGCATCCGCTCGTCGACTCGTTCGACCCGTCGTCACCGATGATGGACGGGCTCTACGACCTGGCCCGGCAGCGAGACGCGCCGATCCTTCTGCACACCGGCCACGAATACACCTCCGTACCGTGGCTCATCGGCGACGCCGCCCGTCGGCACCCTCAGACGAGATTCGTCATGGCGCATATGGGGCTCATGACGATGGCCTATGTCGACGGAGCAATCGAGGTGGCAGAAGAACTCGCGAACGTCTCGGTTGACATTTCGGGCATGCCATTTCTCTGGAAGATTCCGGAGGCCGTCACCAGACTCGGAAGCCATCGAATTTTCTATGGATCCGATGCGCCCTTCTTCACGCCGCAGATCGAAATTGAGAAGGTCAGGATGTGCGGGGTCCCGGAGGCTGTGCAGGAGCGGATTCTCGGACAGAACGCTGTCGACTTTTACCTCGGAGGGCTAGACGTTCTCGGCGTTGACGAGAACTTTGTCGCGCGCCCAGCTTGACGCCTGATTTCGCGATCGACGCGATGACAGTGCCCCGAGGCAGGATGGGGAGATGGCACTCGAGCGCTTCTCCCCCGCGACGCGGGAGTGGTTCACGGGAGCGTTCGCGGCACCCACTCCTGCACAGGTCGGGGCGTGGGAGGCGATCTCGTCCGGACAGCATGCGCTGGTGGTCGCGCCTACCGGGTCGGGCAAGACGCTGTCCGCATTCCTCTGGTCGCTCGACAAGCTGCTATCGGCACCGGTGGTCGAGCCTGTCGAGACCAAGGGACGCACGCGCGTGCTCTACATCTCGCCCCTCAAGGCGTTGGGCGTCGATGTCGAGCGCAACCTCCGATCTCCGCTTGTGGGAATCACCCAGACGGCTCGTCGACTCGGCATCGAACCCCCGGTAATTACGGTGGGCGTGCGCTCAGGTGACACATCGAGCGCCGATCGACGGATGCTGCAGCGGGAGCCCCCCGACATCCTGATCACAACTCCCGAATCGCTGTATCTGATGCTGACCAGTGCCGCACGCGAGACTCTCGCGGGGGTCGAGTCGGTAATTGTCGACGAGATCCACGCGGTCGCGGCGACCAAGCGCGGCGCACACCTGGCGGTGTCGCTCGAGCGACTGGATGCGATGCTCGAGACCCCGGTGCAGCGCATCGGGCTGTCGGCAACCGTGCGGCCGATCGACGAGGTGGCGCGTTTTTTGGGCGGGCGGACACCCGTCACAGTCGTGCAGCCACCCGCCGCGAAGACATTCGACCTGCGAGTTGTCGTGCCCGTTGAGGACATGACGGAGCTGGGGGTGCGGCAGGCCAACCCCGTGCCCGCCGGGCCGGGCGAACCCGAAGAGACCGGGCTGCAGAGCGCGGGATCGATCTGGCCACACGTGGATCAGGCGATAGTCGACGAGGTACTGCGGCATCGCTCGACAATTGTGTTCGCGAACTCGCGACGGCTGGCAGAGCGGCTGACAGCGTCGCTCAACGAGCTGTATGCGGAGTCGGAGCCCGAGTCGATCCTTGCGCGCGCACACCACGGCTCCGTGTCCAAAGAGCAGCGCGCACTGATCGAAGACGACCTCAAGTCGGGGCGCCTGCGCTGCGTTGTCGCTACCAGCTCCCTCGAACTCGGGATCGACATGGGCGCCGTCGACCTCGTCATCCAGGTGGAGTCTCCCCCGAGCGTTGCGAGTGGTCTCCAGCGGGTCGGTCGTGCAGGACACCAGGTGGGCGAGATTTCGAAAGGGGTGTTGTTCCCTAAACACCGCGCCGACCTTCTGCACACGACTGTCGTGAGCGAGAGGATGCGGACCGGACTGATCGAGGCCATCTCGATCCCCCAGAATCCCCTCGACATCCTCGCCCAGCAGACTGTCGCCGCGGTGGCCCTCGATGTCCTTGAGGTGGAGGACTGGTGGGAGACGGTGCGCCGCAGCGCACCGTTCGCCACCCTGCCGCGCTCAGCCTTCGAGGCGACCCTCGACCTGCTGTCGGGGCGCTACCCGAGCGACGAGTTCGCCGAGCTTCGACCGCGCATTGTGTGGGATCGCGTGGCCGGCACGATCGCCGGCCGTCCCGGCGCGCAACGCCTCGCCGTCACAAGCGGCGGAACGATCCCCGACCGCGGCATGTTCGGTGTGTTCATCGTCGGGTCATCTGATGCCGCGGCCGGGGGTGGCGGCCGCCGGGTCGGCGAGCTCGACGAAGAGATGGTCTACGAGTCCCGCGTGGGCGATGTTTTCGCTCTCGGTGCAACGTCCTGGCGTATAGAAGAAATCACCTCTGACCGGGTGCTCGTCAGCCCGGCCTTCGGTCAGCCCGGTCGCGTGCCGTTTTGGAAGGGCGACGGGCTGGGGCGACCGGCAGAGCTGGGGAAGGCGATCGGCGCGTTCACGAAAGAGCTGGCCGCGGGGTCCGGAGTCGACAGCCGACTGGTGGAAGCCGGTCTCGACCCCTGGGCAGTCGACAATCTGAAACGCTTTGTGGCCGAGCAGGAGGCGGCCACCGGGACGATCCCGACCGAGTCGACCCTCGTGGTGGAGCGGTTTCGCGACGAACTGGGCGACTGGCGGCTCGTGCTGCATTCGCCCTACGGGATCCCTGTCCACGCGCCGTGGGCGCTCGCGGTGTCGGCGCGGATCCGCGAGCGGCTCGGAGTTGACGGCTCGGCCATGGCCGGCGACGACGGCATTGTCGTGAGGCTGCCCGACACCGAGGCCGACCCACCCGGGGCGGAGCTGTTCGTGTTCGAGCAGGACGAGTTGGAAGCCATCGTCACAGCCGAGGTCGGCGGCTCAGCACTCTTCGCATCCCGCTTTCGGGAATCCGCAGCCCGCGCCCTGCTGCTGCCGCGCTACAACCCCGGTCGCCGGTCCCCGCTGTGGCAACAGCGGCAACGCAGCGCGCAGCTGTTGGAGGTGGCGCGCAAATATCCGAGCTTCCCGATCATTCTCGAGACGGTGCGCGAGGTGCTGCAGGACGTCTACGACCTGCCCGCGCTCGGTGCCTTGGCCGCCGACATTGCGACCCGCCGCGTGCGACTGGTCGAGGTCCAAACCGAATCGCCGTCGCCGTTCGCGCGAACCCTGCTCTTCGGGTATGTCGCGGCCTTCATGTACGAGGGCGATTCGCCGCTGGCCGAACGTCGTGCCGCGGCGCTGTCACTGGATCCGACCTTGTTGGCCGAACTTCTTGGCCGAGCCGAACTGCGGGAACTACTCGACCCGGCCGTGATCACGCAGACCGAACTCGAGCTGCAGCGACTGGCCCCCGATCGCAAGGCGAAAGGGCCCGAAGGACTCATCGATCTGCTGCGGCTGCTCGGGCCGATGTCCACGGCTGAACTTGCCCTCCGCTGGTTGAGTAGCGCTCCAGAGGAGGGCGTATCGAAACCATCATCGGCGGATGAGACGATCGGTTCGGATACGCCGCCAGCGGCGCCTACTCAAGCGGCGGAAGCGGAGGCGCTGCTCGACGAGTTCGCGCGCGCAAACCGGGTCCTGCGGGCGACGATCGCGGGCGACGCGCGCTGGGCCGTCATAGAAGACGCCAGCAGACTGCGCGACGCCCTCGGCGTTCCCCTTCCTATTGGTGTGCCGAACGCTTTCCTCGACCCGGTCGCCGATCCGGTCGGGGACCTCGTCAGTCGCTACACCCGCACGCATGGACCGTTCACGGCACAGGAGGCGGCAACTCGCCTCGGGCTCGGCGTCGCGGTAGTCACCGACGCTCTGCGACGACTCGCCAGCGACAGGCGGATCGTCGAAGGCGAGTTCCGCCCCGGAGCGACAGGCAGCGAATGGGTGGATGCCGAGGTCCTGCGGAGGTTGCGCTCACGCTCGCTGGCCGCCCTACGTTCCGAGGTCGAACCGGTATCGCAGAGTTCCCTCGGCCGGTTCCTCCCCGACTGGCAACACGTGGGGGGTGGCCTTCGCGGGATCGATGGTGTGGTGACCGCGATCGACCAACTCGCGGGAGTGGCGCTGCCCGCATCCACCTGGGAGAGCCTCGTGCTACCGGCCCGCGTCCGCGATTTTCGCTCGGTGATGCTCGACGAACTGATGTCCACCGGCGAGGTGCTGTGGTCAGGACGCGGGGAGTTGAGCGGAGGCGATGGCTGGCTCAGCCTGCACCTCGCCGACACCGCGCCGCTGACTCTCGCCGAACCGAACCTCGTCGATGCGAGCGAACTGCACGGGCGGGTTATCGATGCGCTCGCGGGAGGCGGCGCGTTCTTCTTCCGCCAGCTGTCGACCGCCCTGGCGGCCACGGGCCCCGTCGATGACGGCGATCTGGCCCGCGCTCTCTGGGACCTCACCTGGGCCGGGCTTGTGACCAACGACACCCTGGCTCCGCTTCGCGCACGGCTCGGCTCGACCACCACCCGGCCTCGCGCAACACCGCGCAGTCGGGCATTGCGCGGGCGGTCCCGGTCTTCCGCAGCTGCGGCGGTCGCCGCGAGTTTGGCATCCACTGCGCCGCCGACGGTTGCCGGCCGATGGAGCCTGCTGCCACCTCCCGAAGCAAGTGCGACGATCCGCGCGACGGCCCTCGCCGAGCAGCTGCTGGAACGGCACGGCGTCGTCACGCGCGGCGCCGTGATGAGCGAAGGTGTGGTGGGCGGCTTCCCCACCGCGTACAAGGTGTTGAGCGGCCTGGAAGAGATCGGTCGCACCCGCCGCGGCTATTTCATCGAGGGTCTCGGGGCGGCACAGTTCGCGACCCCCGCGACCGTCGACCGGCTGCGCGCATTCGCACATGATCGTGAGACCGAAGCGGACCAGCCAGATCGCCCGGTGGCCGCCGTCACCCTGGCGGCGACCGACCCTGCGAACCCCTATGGAGCCGCCCTCGCCTGGCCCGCGGACGACGAGGAACGCCACAGCGGGCACCGCCCTGGGCGCAAAGCTGGGGCACTCGTCGTACTCGTTGACGGTAGGCTCGGCCTCTTCCTCGAGCGCGGCGGCAAAACGCTGCTGTCATTCCTGCAGGCAGGCGGAACCGAGGGTGAGGATCCGCTGGCGGCCGCGGCGGCATCCCTTGTTGCTGCGATTCGCGGGTCGGGCGGGCGGGTGCGCATCGAGAAGATCGACGGCGAGTTCGCGGTCGGAACCCCGCTCGGTCATGCCTTAGTCGCCGCAGGGTTCGTTGCCACCCCCCAAGGTCTTCGGTTGCGCCCATGAGACGCGGGGGGCCGGATGCCTGAGGGCGACACCGTATACAAGACTGCGGCGCTGCAGAACGCTGCCCTCGCGGGCGCCGTGCTCACCGGGTTCGAACTGCGCGTTCCAGCCTTCGCGACGGACGACCTCCGCGGCGAGCAGGTGCACGAGGTCGTCTCCCGCGGCAAACACCTGCTGCATCGCATCGGTGATTTCACGCTGCACACCCACCTCAAGATGGAGGGAGCCTGGCGCACCTTCTCCCCCACAGAACGCTGGTCGCGTCCCGCCTACCAGGCCCGCGCCGTACTGACTACGGCCGACATCGTGAGCGTCGGCTTTGAGCTAGGCATTACCGAACTTCTGCGCACCGAGGACGAGCACACGGTGGTCGGTCACCTGGGGCCTGACCTGCTGTCGCCCGACTGGGGCGATGCGTCAGCGGCAGAAGCCGTGCGGCGCCTTGAAGCCGAGGCGGCGACTCCGCTGTTCAGCGCCGTGCTCGATCAGCGCACGATGGCCGGCATCGGAAATGTGTACGCCAACGAGCTGTGCTTTCTGCGCGGCGTGCTGCCAACCCGTCCGGTGGGTGACGTGCACGACGTTCCGGGCCTCGTCACGCTCGCGCATCGCATGCTGTTCGCCAACAAAGACCGCTGGACCCGAAGCACCACGGGCGATCTGCGCGCGGGACGTGCCCTGTGGGTCTATGGACGCGCCGGCAAACCGTGCCGACGATGCGGGACCCGCCTGCTTGGAGGCGAACTCGGTCCCGCGCTGCAGGAACGTCAGGTGGCGTGGTGCCCGGTGTGCCAGACGTGATGTCAGGCGCAGGAGACGTTGATCGTGTTGGAGCTGGTGACCGCATTTCCCGCGGCGTCCGTGGCGGTGAACGTGACCGTCGCCTCGACTGCAGAGTCGGGGTCAACCGCTGTCCCTGTGAACTCGAACACGAAGGTCGGATCGCTGCGCGACACCAGAGTGACTGTCGTCCCGGCCAGTGAACTGACCGCCGTCACATTGGCTACGCCGACGTTGTCGGTCGCGGTCACGGTAGCGCGTGCCTTCCCTGCGCTGCCGCATACAACGGAGGGATCCCACGCCTCTTCACCCTGAGGCACGTTGAGGGTCGGCTTCGTGGTGTCCTTCGGCGGCGCCACGGTGACCGAGGGCGTCGGGGTCGGCGTAGGCGAGGCTGAGGGAGTCGGCGACACGCTGGGTGTGCGGCTCGGGGTCGGGGACAGCGAGGCCGTTGGGCTCGGCGAGTTTTCCGGCTCTACCGCTGACCCACGGGTCGCGAGCAGGATCGCCACGACGATGATCGCGATAAGCAGCACAGCCCCGACGGCGATAAGCGGGATCAGCCACGGCGGCCGGGCTGACTTTGGTGCCGGTCCCGGCGGGACGCGGCCACCGCCTCCCGTGTTTGCGCCCAGCGGAGCGGCTGACGCCACAGGAGCTGGGGCTGCACTCGAGTACGCGACGGTCGGCGCATTGTTCGCGACCGGCGCCGCGCCGGCACCAGCGCCAGCTCCGGCACCGGCGGCCGCGGCCGCGGTCGCATCGAATCGCTGCGTCACGGCGCTGGACGATGGATCGTCGAATCCCGAATCGTCAAACCCCTCATACCCCTCATCGAAGATCTCGATCCCGGCGACGGGGGTTACTGGGGGCGGCTCGGGAGCGCCGGCGCGCGGACGGCGAAACGCCTGGGTCGCGTCCGCGGGAGCGTCGGCGCTCTTATCGCGGTCCGGGTTGATGATGTCGTCGAAGTCGGCCACCGGATCAGAGTGCCCGAATCTGGGACCGATCGGAAGTCTCACACGCGGCTACAGTTGCCGCATGACCGATAACACGCCGCTCATTCAGCCGGACTTGCGACAGCTTCCCACCGAGAATGTGCCGCGCGGAACCATCCTCGCCCTCATCGTCATCCCTCTCGGAATCGTCGTCTGGGTGGCGCTGTGGTCGGTGGGGTTCATCGCGTCGCTCGTCGCCTTCGGGGTCGCTTGGGGCGCGGTGCGGCTGTACCGCCTCGGATCCGGGGGCCGGGTTTCGCGCACCGGCGCGATCCGGGTCACCATCATCACCATCGCCACCATGCTGCTCGCCTTCTTCGCAGGCGTCGTCTGGGACAACATCGGCGTCATGGGCGCCATCATCGATCGCGGCCAGTTCGGCGAATACCTGGTGGTCGCCACGATGGCCAACGGCGTGAGCTTCCTCATCGCGCTCGCGTTCGGCGCCCTCGGCTGCTTCGGCGTACTGCGTGCGGCATTCGCCCAGTCGCGACCCGCCCCCACGATGGCGCCGGCCGTCCCTCCTGCACCTCAGCCACCCGCTCCCCCCGCCTGATCCCATCCCGACTGCGAGGTACTCTGCGGTATGCGCCCCGTTCAAGTCGACATCATCCGCGCGCTGCACGTCAGTGCGACAGTCGACCCTGCAAGCGAAATCGCCCGTCGTCGCGACTTCCTCATCGACTACATGGCACGCACGGGGGCCGCGGGACTCCTCCTCGGCATCAGTGGCGGGCAGGACTCCTCCCTCGCAGGCCGCATCTGCCAGCTCGCCGTCGAGAAGGTGCGGGCGGCGGGCCACCAGGCGACCTTTACGGCCGTCCGCCTTCCCTACGGAGTACAGGCAGATGAAGAGGATGCGCAGCTGGCTCTCGAATTCATCGCGCCCGACCACGCCGTGACCTTCAACATCCGGCGTGGAGTCGACGGAATCGAGCACGAGTTCGCAGATGCCACGGGCAATCCGATTGCCGATTTCGTCAAGGGAAATGTGAAGGCTCGCGCTCGCATGGTGGCGCAGTACGCGATCGCGGGTGACCGCGGGCTGCTCGTGGTCGGCACGGATCACGCAGCAGAAGCGGTGACCGGCTTCTTCACGAAGTTCGGGGACGGCGGGGCCGACGTGCTGCCTCTCTCAGGCCTCACCAAGCGCCAAGGCCGCGCCCTGCTGCTGCACCTGAATGCTCCGGCACGGCTCTACGAGAAGGCTCCGACTGCCGACCTGCTCGACGGAGAGCCGGGCCAAACTGACGAGGCCAACCTCGGGCTCCGTTATGACGATCTCGACACCTACCTGGAAGGCGGCACGGTACCCGACGAAGTTGCCGAGACCATCGAGGCACGGTACCTCGCGACCGAGCACAAACGTCAGGTTCCCGTGTCGATGTTCGACGACTGGTGGCGCGCCTAGCTGGTCTGGGACATCACCGACATTTACGCAAACGGCGCGTAAGTGACGATATTCACGATGGGAACGTTCGTTGTCCTTTCGATAATCGCCCTCGTTGGACGGCGAGCTGCGGACCGGTGCATCGAAGAGGATCTGCCCGTCGAGGCGTAATGCGCGAGAGGACCGGTGCCCATTTTGAACGCCGGTCCTTTTGCGTTCTGTGGCGCGCCTGGCTTGTTGCAGCTGCCGGCAATCTGCTCCGCAGGGCGCGCCTTGCCGTCGGGGCGTGCCCTGCCCACTCTGAGCGCTGTTCCTCCCCATCGGGTGGCGGTATGACCTTTCCACGAATATGGTTCCGACTATCGAATATATGTTCGAGTCGTGAAATCATGGATGCATGTCCCCGACCACCGCGCAGACCCTCACGCTGCCCAACCTCGCTTCCGTTACCTCGGTGACCGATGACGAGCTCATCGCGTTGCAACGCGAGTGCGCACGGGCCCGCCGACAGGTGGATGCGGCAGCAGCTGTCGTGGCGGGTGAGGTGGCCCGTCGCTCGGCCCGTGAGCTCGGATACCGGGGGTTAGCGCAGCGATCGGGGGCCCGCACCCCTGATGCGCTGGTCGCCCAAGTTGCCGGTCTCTCTGCTACTGAGGCCCGCGCGCTCGTTCGCGCGGGCGCCCTTCTTGACGGGTCCGTGCCGTGGATGTCGTCGGTCACCAACGAGTTGTCCGAGGGGCGAGTGTCCGTGGGCGCTGCCGCCGCGATCCATCACGGTCTCGGTGAACCGAGCGAAAGGGTGTCCTCGGGCGAGCTTGCCCGTGTCGCCGAGCAGTTGCTTGTCGACGTGGGTGACCTGCCGCCGGAGAATGTTGCTGCGCGGGCCCGACAGGCACGCGATGAACTGGATGCGGCGGGCGTCGCCGACCGTGAGGCGTCGCTTCGCGAGAAGAGGTTTCTCCGCCTGATCCCGCAACCGGACGGTATGACGCGACTTGTCGGGCTCCTCGACCCTGAAAGTGCCGCACTCGTCACTGACGCCATCGACCGCGTCACCGCACCCCGACGCGGTGGGGTGCGGTTCGTCGACCCGATCGAACAAGCACGCGAGAACGCAATAGTTGACGACCCCCGCACCACCCCACAACTCGCGATCGATGCTCTCGTGCAGATGATTCGCATCGCCGGCGACGCCGACGACGGGCGAATCTTCGGAGCCCGCGGCCCGCACGTGCGGGTCCACGTGACCCTCGCCGACCTTGACCGTCGCGCCGGATACGGACACATTGAAGGTCAAAACACCGCCGTGTCCATCCCCACCATCGAACGCCACCTCTGCACCCACGGCCTGGTGCCCATCCTGTTCGACGACGACGGATCCGCCCTCAACCTCGGACGCACCCAACGACTGTTCACCACCCGACAACGCATCGTCATCGCCGCACGCGATGGAGGATGCCTCGTGGCCGGATGCGAGAGACCCCCCTCATGGACAGAAGTGCACCACATCAACGAATGGGACGCACACCACGGTCGCACCGATGTTGACGAGGGTGTCTCCCTCTGCACGCACCACCACCGATGGATCCACGACACCAACGCACGCATCCACCGAACCGGCAACAACTACCGCATCGTCCACGCCAACGGCAAGGACGAAGCGCTCGTGCCCAAACAACCCATACGACGAACCGCCGCATGAGCCGAATTGGCACGCCATCCCCGGCGGCGTTGTGCACGCCAACAGGCAGGCAAACCACCTACGGAATGATCGTGCGCGAGCGGTCCGCCGGTCGAAAGGCTAGTTGTCACGCCACAGGAGTTCGCGGACGGCGGGCGCTTCGTCCCGCGCCCGCGGCGCTACATCTAGCCGAGAACTATGCCGCGAGCACGCATGAACGGGACGGGATTCACGAGGTCTCCGTTCACCCGAATGATGAAATGCAGATGGCAGCCAGTCGAACCGCCCGTCGACCCGATCCTGGCGATCTGTTCGCCCGCCGAGACCTGCTGTCCGTAGCCGACCAAAATCCCGCCAGACAAGATGTGCCCGTACGCCGAGGCTGTGCCGTCGCCGTGGCTGATCTGGACGAAATAGCCCAGATCGCCGTTCCAGCCCGCGTAAGTCACGGTGCCAGAATGCGCAGCACGGATGGGAGCACCGCAGCCAGCGCCCGCGAGGTCAACCCCCGTGTGCAGGCTCCAGCGCCCAGTGATCGGACTATATCGGCCCCCGAAATTGCTCGAAATGTAGCCTGCAGCGGGGCGAGCCCAGGCACCGGCGACCTGGCCATCGCCTCCGCCTCCCCCGCCGCCATGTGCAGCGGCCGCGGCAGCAGCAGCTGCGGCGGCAGCCGCGGCCGCTGCTGCCGCACGGGCGGCCGCCTCTCTGCGCGCCTTTTCACGAGCAGCGACGCCAGCCTGATAGTCCGCCTCGGTCGCCTGCCGACGTTCGCTGAGTACTGCGAGCTGTGCGTTCAACTCGGCCTGGTGAGTCTGCTGTTCGGTGACAGCATCGGCGGCGGCGGTCCGCGCCTCCTGCGCTTCAGCCAGTGCTGCCTCGGCGGCATCCTTCAACTCGTCGCGCTTCACCTCGGCAACAGTCGCCTGATCGGAAAGCGATTTCGCGGTGTTGGTGAGCTGCAGCGCCTCGGTGTAGACCTGCTCGGACTGATTCGACATGCGTCCGATAGTTCCGAGGCGATACAGCAGCGAATCAGCGTCGCCCGAATCGGAGAGCAAGGTCCCGACTACATCACCGCCGCCTGCGCGATCAAGAGCAGCAATCAAACGCGAGGCCTGCTTCTTGGCGTCGGCAGCCTGAGTGGCCGCCGCCTCCGCCTGCGATTTCAACTGGTCGGTCTTGGCCACCTGCTCGTCATAGGCGGTCTGGGCGGCGTAATACGCCTCGCCCTTCTGGATCTCAGCCGCCTGCGCAGCTGCGAGCCTCGACTGCAGCTGCGCAAGCAAAGCGTTGATCTGTGCAATCTTCGCGGCGGTCGCCGCCTCGCTCGACCGAGCGGCCTGCACGTCGGCCCAGGAGGGATAGTCGATGGCCGAGGCAGCAGTCGCCGAGGCACCTTCGGCCAGAGTCGGGATGAGCGAGATACCGAGAGCAAGCAAGATTGCGGCTGCGCGCTGGCGGGCATGGCCACGCTGGGGTCGCATGGCCCACCTCCTCGATCCTCGTGCGAGGCTACGTCGTCAAATGCAAAACCTCGGGCATTGACACCCGGCACCGGAAAACACCCGGGACAGGAAGACACCGGGGACATGATGACCCGGGACAGCAAGACACCGCGGACATCAAGACACCTCGGCCGGGAAACACCGCGGGACAGGAAGACACCGGGACCGGAAGATACCCGGACCGGAAGACACCCGGGTCGGAAAACACGGGACCGGAAAAGTACCGGAACTCGAAAACACCAGGAAGCGGAAACACTGAGTCGAGGCAACACGGAGCAGAGGCATCGCGTTGGACCGGAAGAGCGCCCTGCTAGATTTGGCGCATGTCTGATCAGCCCGTCACCGTGATAGTTCACCTTCGACCGAAGCCCGGAGCCGAGAAGCGGATCCTCGAGCTGCGACCGCTCATGGACGCGGAGTTCGCCGGCACCACCACACTCAGCGCGCAGCTCTTCAAGGTCGAGGATTCGGACGAGTGGCGCGACATTGTTGTCGTGGCCAACCGAGAAGCAGTCGACAAGACACCCCAGAGCCCGTACTACCAAGAGTGGAAGTCGCTCGTCGACTACCTGAAGTTCGAGATCATCGAGCCCGTCACGTCGTAGGCGCAGCCGGGGTTAACTCGTAGGCACCGCCGGAAGTTACGTCCTAGGCACAGCCGGGGGCACAGCCGGGGGCGCACTCGCCAGCACGCGGCGGAGCCCGTCAGTTGTCGCATGGGACCCACGCGAATCTTCCGCCGCGACGGTCACCATCTGGAAAACCAGCCCCTCGAGAGCAGCGAACAGCGCACGCACCATCTCCTCGCTTGAATCCAGGCGCATCGAATCGAGAGCGTGCTTCATCGCATCCCAGTACGCCGCGTAAAGACGCTCCACATGGGGACGGAAGCTGGGTCGCCGCCGTGCCTCGAGGATGAGCTCGAACTGAAACGAGTGGACCGCCGGATCCGCGTTCACCATGTCGACCACCGAGTCGACGAACTCGGCCGGTGTTTTGGCCTCCTGCATCGGCATGACACCGAGTTCAAGGCACAGCTGCAGCGCTTCTTCCAGAACCTGCTCGATGGAATCGAAGTTGTGCTGCACCGAACCGTGGGTCACCCCGGCGCGTGCCGCAAGCGTTCGATAGGTCATGCGCGACAGGCCGCGTTCCGCCACCTCGCCGATTGCAGCCCTCACAATCGCCTTACGACCTTCGCCGTAGGGAACCCTTCCGGCGGTAGTAGTCACACATACTCATTTCTCGGGTGGCGGTCAGCTCCTAAAGTACAAGAACCGGGCGGAGCCATCGCGTCACACCGGGCCATGCCGCGTCACACTGCGGTCGTGCGCCATCCCTGGTGGTACTCACCGCGCGCGGCAGTGGAGATCGGCACCGGCGCGATGCGGGCGCGAATCTCGGTCTGGCGGTGCGGCATGATCGTGGTCTTCTTGGACCCGCCATCCGGCTCGCCCCAGATTACGCGGACCTCGTCGCCGAGCTTCACCTCGGGCGAGACCGAGCCGAGTGAGAGGCCGATCTGCTCGTTCTCGCTGTAACCGGCGTACAGGGAGAAGCCGACCTGGTTGTCGTTCTGGTCGAGCACGGTGTCGTACTGCCAGGCACCGTAGTTGGCGAGGGGCTGCTCGAAGCCGAGGAACGGGTCGTCGGTGAACTGCGACGCGTAGATCTTGGTGAGGTCGTCGGAATTGAACGCCAGGGTGACCTTGCGGCGCTGGGCGGAGGGATCGATCTTCTCGAGCGCGTCACGTCCAATGAAGTCGTGGTCGAATTTGACGAAACCGCCGTAGCCGAGGTCCCACGGAGTGAGGAAGTAGTCTTCGACGTTCTTCGAGACGAAGCTTCCCGCCAAGGAGTTGAGACCTTCGAAGCCCTGCGCGGGGAGGTACTCCCGGTAGGGGCGCATGCTGTCACCCGCATAGACCGCGGGCAACGGGCTCGGGATCCATCCGGACTCGAACGTCGCCGGGGCATAGGTGCGTGAGCCGCACTGCTCGAGATCGAACTCCTCTCCGGCAGCGAGAATCGTCTCGCGCACGAGGTCGTAGTTCTCGTACGGGCCCCAGAGCTCGAGACCCGGTGCGCCAGCCATGCCGTGGCGCAGCGTCCAGGCCGGGGTGCCGGCAATCTTCATCTCACCGATCGTGAAGAACTTGGTCTGCTCATAAGGGCCGCCGTTGAGCTTTTCGATGAGCTTCCACGCGTTGGGACCCTGGATCTGGTAGCGCCAGTGCTTGCGCGTTACCGCCTTGCCGAAGGTGCGCGCGGGGGAACGCTCGTCGCGCTCGATGACGACGTCGTAGTTGCCCAGCTTGGCGTTGTACTCGAGCCAGTTCGGGCCCGTGGAGCGGCCGATGAGAATGAAGGAGTCCTCCGCCATGCGGAAGAGGATCGCATCACCGATCACGTAGCCATCAGGCGACACGGGGACGTATTGCTTGGCCGTGTTGACGGGGAAGTTGGCAACGCTGTTCACAGCCGTGTCGGAGATGAGCTTGAGCGCATCCGGACCGTTGACGAACATCGTGAGCATGTGGTGCGACTGGTCGAAGAGCACGACGCCCTCGCGCCAGGCGCGCATCTCGCGGCGCCAGTTCGAGAATTCCGGAGGAACGACGGGATACGTATACGCACCGATAGTTGAGTTCCGGAGCAGATCGACGGCGTTGCCGCTCTGGTCGATGAGGTCCTGAAGCGACTGGGTCATAGTTCCACCTTCTCCGTTGGAGGTGACAGCCTGATTATGCACGCTGTTTTGCCACGATTTCAGGCCGATTTCGACCTTATTACCGAGCATATCAGAAACGTTACAGATGTCACGATGCGAACCGTGAAAACAGGCCGGAGGCGTTACCGCGATGGATTGCCTCCTGCGACTCGCTCGACAGATCGGATGCGGTGAGTCGCGCGACGGTGCTCTCCATCTGGTCTTTCGGGCCAAAGGGATAGTCGGTACCGAACAGGATCTGTGAGTCGTCGACGAGCGCGCGCAGCGAACCCAGATGCCCCGGATCAACCGAGAGAGCGGTGTCAAAGAACAGCGATCCGAGAGTCTCGTACAGCTCGCCGCCGATACCGTTTCGCAGCACCTCGTTGTTCCGCAGCAGCACCTCGAGGCGTCCGGCCAGATACGGAAGCGTCCCGCCCGCATGCGAGAAGATCCACCGGATTGACGGGTACTTCGTGAAGACCCCGCCGAACAGCAGCGAAGCAATGGTGCGCGTCGTGTCGAAAGGGAACTCCATCATCGACTGCGACATCCCGGCGATGTCGAGCCGATGGAACGGGGTTGTGGGGTGGACGAAGACGACAGCCTCATGTCGATCGAGCTCTTCGTAGAGCGGCGCAAAACGCTGCTCGCCCAGGTACTCGCCCTCATAGTTCGTGAGAAGGCAGACGCCGTCGGCGTTCAGTTCGCCGAGCGCGCGATCGGCCTCGGCTGTCGCAGCTTCTTCGCTGTGCAGCGGCAGCGTTGCGAACACGCCGAATCGGCCCGGATGGTCGGTCGCCATGCCGGTCGCGAAGTCGTTGCACCAGCGCGCGAGATCGACGGCCTCGTTCGGACCGAGACCCAGCAGACCCGGTGAACTCACCGAGGTGATGGCCGTCGCGATGCCCGCGGCATCCATCAATTCGAGCGAGCCCTCAAGACTCCAGTTGGGCAGTTTGCCCGAGGAGCCCTGCGAGCCAATGACGTCGGCACCGACAGCCGCTACATATTCGGGCGGCAGGATGTGGTGGTGAACGTCGATCGAGCCCGGCGAGCCGGTCACCGGATGATCGCCGAAACGGGAAGGTCCTCAACGAGGTCGGCCATGTCGACGGGAACCGTGGTGTTGGTGATGAGCACCTTGCGACGGTAGTAGCGCATGATCGCGCTCGGTCCCATCCGCGAGTCCCCGAGGCCCGATGCCTTGAACGACGTCTTCTCGGAGTCGAGCATGATCGCCGAGGTGAGAGTCGTGTCCTGCAGGGTGATGCCGCCGGCATCGATCTGCTCCCCCAGAACGCGAGCCTCGTCGAGCGTGCCCGCGATGACGGCGCCCGAGAGTCCGAACTCGCTGTCATTGGCGAGACGCACGGCCTCTTCATCGGTGTCGTACGCCATGACCGGAATGATCGGAGCGAAGGTCTCCTGGGTCATGATGTCCATGTCGTGGGTGACATCGACGATCACTGTCGGGCGCATGTAGACGCCACCACCGTGCACTTCGCTCTTGCCACCGGTGAGGATGCGCGCCCCCTTGGCCACCGCGTCGTCTAGCTGTGCATCGGCGATTTCGGCCTGGCGCGCCATGATGAACGGGCCGACGTGGCCCTGAGCGTCATCCGGGTAGGAGAGCTGCAGCTGTTCGGCGTCGTGCACCAACTTCTCGACGAAGGAATCGTATTTGGTGCGCTGCACATAGACGCGCTCGATCGCGTGGCAGACCTGGCCGGTGGCGTACACGCCACCGCGCAACACCGCCGTCACGGCCCGATCCTCGTCTGCCGTCGCCGTGACGATGACCGGGTCCTTGCCACCCAGCTCGAGGAAGGCGGGGATGAAGCGCTCGGCACACGCCGCCGCCACCTTCCGGCCGGTGGGCACGCTGCCCGTGAAGCAGAGCGCATCCACGCGCTCGATGAGTGCCTGGCCGGTCTCCGCCCCGCCGTCGATGAAGAGGAACACTTCGGCGAGCTCGGGAACGGCGCGCACCGCATCCATGAGCGGACGGGCGAAGCGCGGCGCGAACTCACTGCACTTGACGATCACGGCACAGCCAGCGAGCAGCGCGGGAATCGCGTCGATTGTGGAGAGCACGATTGGCTGATTCCACGGGCTGATGGCCCCGACGAGCTGATAGGGCCGCAGTTGCGAGGCGAAATCGACGGTGCTGCGCGCCGAGGACTGCCCGAGACGGGCCTCGGATGCGACGATGCCCGGAGCGCGCTTCGCCCACTCGCGGATCGACCAGATAGTCGCCCCCACCATCTCGCGCGGGATGCGGAAACGACCCGTGTCGACGCGCTCGGCTTCGATGATCTCGTCGCTCCGCTTGTCCATCTCGTCGGCCCAGCGCAGCATGACCTCGGCGCGATGCTCGATACCCGCCTTTTCCCACGCGAGCTGACCGGCTCGGAGGCGGGCGCAGATCTCATCCAACTCCTCGGCGCTCGGCGGCTGGAGGGTCAGGTCGACGAGCCCTGTGCGGGGGTTGCGGACGGGAATGGGTGCGGGTGCGGTGCTCATGAGCTTCCTCGCTGCAAATTGGTGGTGAATGTTGATCAGTGGTGAATGTTGATCAGTGGTGAATGCTAATCAGTGGGGAACGTTAAAAGTTACTAGCGTGCGTCTGGCTCTGCCCAGGGGCGGATGCGCGCGCCCTCGGGGTCGAACCTCGACTTGGTGATGTCGACCAGATAGCCATCTTTGACAATCCTGGGCGGCGGGGCATCGGCGTCGCGCTTGACCGAATACTCGAGGCCCGAGCGGTACCCATGCTGCGGGTAATCCGGCTCGGCCCACAGCGGGCGACCATTGGGGCGGAAATGCGGCAGCACCTGTTCCGCGAACAGGGTGAGGGTCTTCTCGACGAGCCAGCGCGGCTTGGTGCCCATCGAAAAACCAAGGAACACGCGGCCGGCACCGGTTACCTCAGTGAGCTCTTTGAGCTTCTGGGTGACAGTCTCGGGCGAGCCCGACACGATCCAGTTGTTGTCGAGCATGTCCTGGTAGCTCATCTTGCGGGTGTTGAGGCTGAATCCGCTCGCAAAGATGCCCCTCGCCGATGACAGGGAGGTGTATCCGGGCGGGAACTTCGCCTCGGCCGGTGCCTCGTAGTAGTTCTGGAAGTTCCACAGCAGCAGGTCCTCGACCTCGCGCTTGGCCTCGGCATCCGTCTCGGCTACGTGGATCTCGACGACAACGGCACTCTGCCGGTTGCTCGGCTCGTAGCCCTCGGCGCGGCAGAGCTCGCGGAATCGTTCCATAACCTTCGCCATCGCCGTGCGGTCGTTCAAGACGGTCTGGTAGGTGTAGCGGCGCTTCGCTGCCAGCTCGAGCGTCTCGGCCGACCCGCCGCCGGGCATGTTGAACTCGATCTCGTGGGCGGGGCGCGGCCAGATGTTGACGTAGTTGTGGTCGAAGTACTTGCCGTGCCATTCGAATGGTCCGGGCTCGCGCAGGGCCTTGACCAGCAGGTCATGAGCTTCTGCATGCTTGGCACGTGCCTCGACCGGGTTCATGCTGAGCGCGTGATACTGGGCGCCGAGGCCGAGAGGCAGGCCGATCATGATGCGGCCTTTCGAAATAGTGTCCGCGATGGCGATCTCTTCGGCCAGACGCACGGGCGACTGGTACGCCGTCATCAGCGGACCGTTGACGAAGATCTTCATGCGCTCGGTGCGGGCGGCGAGCCACGTGGCTCCGAGCAGCGGGTTGGGCAGCAACCCGATCGGCCCGTTGTGCTGTTCGGTGAAACCGGCACCGTCGAGACCGTGGCGCTCCATGCTGGCGAGAAGCTCTAGCTGTGTCTCAAGACCCCGCTGACCCTGGATCGGGTCGTAGAAGGTGTTCGGCAGGTCGATGTAATTGGTCTTGCTCTCGCGGTCGCCCGCATAGGGAACGTTGGCGTAGCCGCCTTCGATGATTCCGAAGAATTCAACTGGTTCAGACATATGAGTCAGCTCTCTGGATCAGAAAATCAGGATGCTCGGGAGGTGTGGGCGACGATCGCCGCGACCACCTCATCCGGCTGTTCGATGGTCAGGCCATGCCCCGAGGGCTCGCCATTCGGACCGTGGATCGTCAGCAGCGTGGACTGCGGCAGGTATCCGGCATACGTCGCGGCTTGACCGGTGCCCAGGAGGCGGTCGTCATCGACGCCAATCACCAGGCTGGGGGCGGTGTAGCGCGCGAGGCGGAAGCTCAAGCGACGGTCATAGCGCGGCGACCAGGCAAGCTGCGCGACTGTCGTCATCTCGTAGTAGCGCTGGACGATCGCGTCAGCTTCCGTTTCTTGATAGGCGGGCGGGTAGGAACGCCCGTTGAACATGCGCTCGTCTTCCTGAGCCGGTGTGAGCCGGAAGATGTCGATGAACGGGTCCTCTTCGACCAGCACGCCCATCGGCGTTACGAGGCTGAGCGTCGTGAAGCGATCGGGGTAGAAGACGGCCAGTTCGGCGGCAAGCCAGGAGCCGAAGGAGGTGCCCACGAGATGGAACTTCTCGAGACCGAGAGCGCGGAAGAAGCCGTCGTAGTGGAGCACGAACTCTTCCCAGGTGTCCTGCTCCGGGCCGCGAGGGGTGTCGCCGAAACCGGGGTGCTCAGGGGCGATGACGTCGTAGTGCCGCGAGAGCTTCTCCAGCAGTGGCGTCCATTCCCGGGTTCCACCGCCGGGGTGCAGGTAGACGAGAGTCTCGCCTGTGCCTGCGCGGCGATAAGCGGTTGGGGTTCCGGCGACGTCGACAATCGTCGGCTCGGTCCACCCCTCCCAGTTGCGTCCTTCGAAGTCTGGACCAGATGTCGTCATCGCTTACCTCAATGTCAATGGCTCCCGTGAGCCATTACAAGTGTAATCGTATGACGGGTTTGTGGCTACTCCCGCTACTCCGTGGCTACTCCTCGTCGAGCCGGGCGACGTATTCCGTAAGCCATTTCACAATGGCCGGACGAATATCGGTCATGCCCTTGTAGTCGACCATGTCCTGCGGAACCTCTTCGACAACCGACAGCGTCTGTCGGGCCCAGGATGGTACGCGCGCGAGATCACGCAGAGAGAGGAGGCGCGTCGAAATCAGGAACATCACGGCATTGCTTTCGGCAAGGCGGATGAAGTGCTGGATTTCGATACGAATATGCACGCGATCGGCAAATTCGTCGTCGCCGATGTCGTCCATGAAACTCATGATCGAAGGCAGCCAGTCGGGATACGAATTCATCCCCAGGTCGAGATGACGATCGGGTTGGAACACCCAGTTGAGGCGGCGGTGGTCATCTCCCGGCTGCAGGCGCAGCAGGAACTGCTCAGCTCGCACAAAGACACCTTCGGGAACGGCGCGGGGAACCGGGCCGTGCATCCGCTGGAAGTCCATGCCCACGTTGAACGCCAGCGACCAGCCCGCTGCGAAGGTCACGAGGCCCGCGTCGACCCAGAGATGCCCTTCGCGCTCATCCATCAACACGATGTCTTCGCCGAGCTGGCGACCGATGTACTCCAGAGGAGGCATGGGCAAGCTCGCGTCATCGCCATAGCGGAAGGTGTCGTCGATGCCAAGCAAGGAGTTGTGCCAGTGAAGAGAGTCGCCCTCTTCCTCGAGCTGGAAGTGCTCGGGGAACTCCTGAGCTGCCAGCCGCATGAGATGGCGAGCGCCATCCCATGACGCCGGATACATATGCGGCAACACCGCATAGCGCGAGTCGTCGCGCGCCATGACCCGTGCGCGCTCCGCGATCTCATGGTGATACTCGTCGGTGACGTTGAGGATCGTGCCACCCCACGAGCCAACTTCGGTCTTCTGCTCGACCCCGGCCTTCTCGACGTTGGTCGAGTAGCGATAGGTGTCGTGGATGAACGGGTACGTAAACGTTCGAATGGCGTCGGATAACACCTCGGTCACAGGTCCACCTCCAGGAGGTCATCGGCTGCGCGCGATACGCACACCATCATCGAATTGCCGTCTTCTTTCTCGGCCGCGCCCATCACTAGGTCGCGATGGTCGACGCGACCCGCAATAACGCTGACGCGGCATTCTCCGCACAGCCCTTGCCGGCACAGGTACGGGGCTTTGATGCCGATCTCTTCGGCAGCCTCCAGCATCGAAGCACCGGACGGCACCGTGACCGTGCGGCCCGAGCGGGCAAATATCGCCGTGAACGGCTTCCCGGCGTCGAGGGCGGCACTCGAGAAGGCCTCGGAATGGACTCGCCCCTCGGGCCATGACGCTTCGGCTGCTGCTTGCGCAACACTGTCAATCATCGCCAGCGGCCCACAGGTGTAAATATGCGTACCAAACGGCTGGGTCGCGAGCACCTGCGGGAATTCGGCCCAGAACTCCGTGCGGCTGGCATATGTGTGCAAGCGATCACCGCACAGCTCCTGCAGTTCGTCGAGGTGTGCTCCCTGACCGGGCCGGTGTACGTAGTACACGTCAAATGAGTGACCCCAACGGGCATGCCAGCGGGCGTGCGACAGCACAGGTGTTACGCCGATTCCCGCGGCGACAAGCACATGATGTTTCGCTATGGCTACGGGAGCGAAGGCGCTCCGCACTCCGGTGCTCGTGACGACCTCGCCGAGTTGCAGATTGTGCACCCAGAGCGAACCACCGCTGCCCTCGGGCTGCGCAAGTACCGAAATCTGATAGCTCGCCGGCGAACTGTGGTCGCCCACGAGGGAGTACGAGTTGATCAACTTGTCGGACCACTGGAGCCCGATATTGCTGCCAGGAGCAAAGGACGGCAATGCCTTGCCATCGAGCGGTTCGAGAGTCACCGTGCGCACCCGACCTGGAAGGTCACGAATCGCCGAGACGCGGAGCTGACGGGAGGTCATGCGATGAGGTCCTCCCCATTGGGGGCACCGAGGTACGCCGCATGCTGTCGGGAGAAGTGATAGCGCACGTTCAGGCTGGCACCGCAGTTGACGCAGATGATGGCATCTCCGACAGCCGCCTCCGCGGGCTGGACGATGCGGCAATAGCCACAGAAGACACGTCGTGTTGCGCCCTCGGGCAGGTACCCTTCGGCGACATCGGTGCTGTGGCTGTCAATCTCTCCGCTGACAGCTCCGGCACGGCCGAGGATCGATTCCGCGCGCATAACGTCTTGCTCGGGGCCCACGACCACGAAACGCACGCCCACGAGCTGGCGCTCGATGAGCGACATGAGGCTGGCGTCAAACCCATCCCCCCAGGCCGATTCCTCGACGAGAATCTCGGTGGGAACCTTGGCGCCCGCGAACAGTTCGCGCAGCTGTGCCGCCGCATCCTCGCCGAATCCGATGCCAACGACGGACGAGGCATCGGGCAGGGTCAGCGGAGTGGACGTCCATACCGGCATGGAGGTCTGCTCGAACTGGACGACATCCTCGGCCTTGTCAGCCTCGCTGAGCCCATATTTTGACTTGGAGTACATCGTTAGCTCCGTCGACGGAGACGCTGGGGATCGTGCGCCGGCGTGGCCACAACCTCTGCCTCAAAATCGTTGCCTCCCACCGAGGCGATGAGACGTGTGCCAACAGTCGCCGCCTCGTTCGCGACACGTACGAGGCTGAGGGTGCGACCACCGAGCGCAGGAGACGGAACCGCCATCACGACCTCTCCGACGTTTGCGCCGTTGTAGCTCAGCTGGGCACCTTCGAAAACCTCGGGAGCTGCATCGGATGCGACACCCACGAGACGGACAGGAGCGTCGGCCTTACGCGCGACCAGGGCCTCGCGCCCGCGGAAATCGCCCTTCTCCAGGTCGACCGCGAAGCCGATGCTGCACTCATAGGGGCTGACGGCGGGGTCGTAATCGACATCGGCCAAAACGAAGCCTGCCTCGATGCGGGCGATCATGAGCGCCCCACCCGAGAACGGCGTAACCCCGAGATCTGTCTGCGCATACACGGCCGTGTACAGCTTCTCGGCATCCGCGGCACCAATCATGACCTCGTAGCCAAGCTCACCGGTGAACCCGACCCGGAAGATCGATGCGGTGACGCCGGCGATCGAAATGTCGGTAAGCAAGCCATAGAACGGAAGGTTCTCATTGGAGAGGTCGGCGTCGGTCAGACGCTGCAACAGTTCACGGCTCTTCGGGCCCTGAACGGAGAGCACGCCGTAATTCTCACGTCGCTCCTCCACCGTCGTGCCGGCCGGCGCCGCCTGATTCAGGGCGTCAAACACCTCCGGGTTTCCCCCGATCACGAGCAGCGCGTCGTCACGTAGCACCGACACGGTGACGTCGTCGACCATGCCGCCGTCCTCGTTCACGACCGCGGCGTAGGCGATCCGGTT
>DATMIW010000004.1:0-25348 GCA_035554115.1 Pseudolysinimonas sp.
ACAGGTCGCGATGCAGGGGGGTGCCGCTCGTGACGGTCAGGCGGCATTCTCCGCAAACGCCCTGGCGGCACAAATTCGGCACACCGATTCCCGCGTTCTCGAGGGCCTCAAGCAAGGACACTCCAGACGGGACCTCAACAACCTCGTCGGTTCCTGCGATGCGTGCGGTGAACGGCTCGCCTGCTTCCAGGGACGACAGCCCAAACGATTCGGAGTGGAGCCGACCACCCGGCCAGCCGTGCTGGCGGGCCGAGTCGAGCACGGCATCCATAAACCCACCGGGTCCGCACACGTAGAGGTGGGACCCGAGCGGTTGAGAGGCGAGGACGCTCTGCAGGGTGTGCGCGAAGGCGTCCCGGCTGGTGAACGTCTGCACGGAGACCTGGGGGTGCAGCTCGCCCAGGGCTTCGAGAGTTTCGAGATGAACGGGCGATTCTTCGCGGTGGATGTACAGCACCGTGGCCGATCGACCCCACGCCGCCGCCGAACGGGCGTGCGAGAGGATCGGCGTGAGGCCGATCCCGGCGGCAATCAGAACATGGTGGCTGGCATTCGACACCGGGGCGAACGCACTTCGAGGACGCGACACGTGCACAGTGTCGCCGGGCGCGAGCCGATGCATGTGGAGGCTTCCGCCAGCCCCGGCATCATCGCGCTGAACGGTAATTGTGTATTCGCGAGGGAACTGCCCGTCGCCGGTCAGAGAGTAGGAGTTGATCTTGGTCAGGCAGTCGACGAGCAGGTGGCTGCCGGGCACATATCCCGGAAGCTCGGACCGGTCTCGGCGAACGAGGGCGACAGTCACGGCACTCGGCGAATGACGTTCGATCCGGTCGACGACGAGATCGAAACCGTCGGCGAGCGCCGGGTGGTGGGCGTTCCCCGTCATTGTGGATCCTCCGCGTCGACCATGTAGCCCAGGTAGGCGCCTTTGCGCGCCGAGAAGTGGTAGTAGATGACGAGGTTCCGCTTGCAGGACGGGCACTGGACGACGTCGCTCTCGGCCGCCAGGGCCAGCGAAATATGTCCGCAGTGTGCACAGTAGACGCGTCGGACGCGAGCGTCCACTACCTCAAGGACGAGTTCCTCGTCGAGGACTCCATCCCTAAGAGCCGCGGCGCGTGCCGCGTAGACCTCGGATTCCGAGCCGACGACAAGGATCCGCACCCCGACCGAACTGGCGCCGAGCGCCGCATGCAGAGGAGCGAGGTCCTCAAGACTTTCCGGTTGGATGTCTGTAACTGGCTTTGCCGGGGGCAGTTCTGCCAGGCGCGCCTGGCCGATTTCACGGGCGGCCGCCCCAAACGTCACGAGGATGATCTGGGTCGCGGTCTGCAACCCGTTCGCCTGGTCTTCCGTCGGCATCCGGTTGCGTGGCACATTGCTGTGTCGCGGAACGTGGACCGTTGTTTCCATCCGGCCAGCATAAACTGTATGCACCCGTACCTTCGTTACGGCGTTGTGAAGCCGTTGTTACATTCAGGGCACGCGGCGCTAGTCGCCCGCTCCCACCCATTCGGGTAGGTCTCCCACTTCTGAGGAGTGATCCCGATTATCTCGGGAGGCGCGGATGCTTGCTGACGCGAGGACTCTCGCGAGAACGAAAGGACCAGAATGTCGGGAAATAGAGCTGTCGCCTATGGGGGACCGGGTGTTGTCAAGGTTATCGACACCGAGTATCCGGATTTCGAGTTGCATGACGGACCGGGTGTCAACCCTGCGAACGTCGGCCGAAAGATTCCGCACGGCGCGATCCTGCGCACTGTCGCCACCAACATCTGCGGTTCCGACCAGCACATGGTGCGCGGTCGCACGACGGCTCCCGAAGGTCTGGTTCTCGGTCACGAGATCACGGGCGAAGTTGTCGAGGTTGGTCCCGATGTCGAGTTCATCAAGGTCGGCGACATCGTGTCGGTGCCGTTCAACATTGCCTGTGGCCGTTGCCGCAACTGTAAGGAGGGCAAGACCGGCATCTGCCTGAACGTCAACCCCGACCGTCCCGGCAGCGCCTATGGCTATGTCGACATGGGTGGCTGGGTCGGTGGCCAGGCCGAGTACGTTCTGGTGCCGTACGCCGACTGGAACCTGCTGCGCTTCCCCGATCGCGACCAGGCCCTCGAGAAGATTCTCGATCTGACCATGCTCTCCGACATCTTCCCGACCGGATTCCACGGTGCCGTCACGGCCGGCGTCACCGTCGGATCCACCGTGTACATCGCGGGTGCGGGCCCGGTGGGTCTCGCCGCAGCGGCAAGCGCGCAGCTTCTCGGTGCGGCCGTCGTGATCGTGGGCGACCTGAACGAAGACCGCCTCGCGCAGGCCCGCAGCTTCGGCTGCGAGACCATCAACGTCGGCGCGGGTTCGGTGCAAGACCAGCTCGTCCAGCTCCTCGGCGTGCCCGAGGTGGATGCGGCAGTCGACGCCGTCGGCTTCGAGGCGCGCAGCCAGGGCCACGGCTCCCACGCGAAAGAGGCGCCCGCCACGGTGTTGAACTCGCTTATGGACGTCACCTCAGCCGGTGGCTCCATCGGCATTCCAGGCCTCTATGTCACAGGAGACCCGGGCGCCGTGGATGACGCCGCAAAGGTCGGCGCGCTATCGCTGAGCCTTGGCACCGGATGGGCGAAGTCGCTGTCGTTCACAACCGGTCAGTGCCCGGTTATGAAGTACAACCGTCGCCTCATGATGGCGATCCTTCACGACAAGGTGCAGATCGCGAAGGCAGTCAACGCCAAGCCGATCACCCTCGATGACGCACCGAAGGGCTACGCCGAATTCGACGCTGGCGCCGCCACCAAGTACGTCCTCAACCCCAACGGCTACATCGCCGCCTAGTTCCCGCATTTCCACCCTTAACAAAGGAGTACAACTATGAGCACTGCAACGCTTGAAGACGCCCGTCGTATTATCGCCGCGGCCGAGAAGAAGGCGACCGAGATCGGTCAGCCGATGAACATCGCTGTTGTTGACAATGGGGGCAACCTCATTGCTCACGTTCGCCAGGATGGCGCATGGATCGGCAGCGTCAACATTTCGATCAACAAGGCGTGGACGTCGAAGGCATTCGATATCTCGACGAAGGACCTCGGCGACAACTCGCAGCCGACTCAGCAGTTCTTCGGCATCCACACCACCAACGGTGGCAAGGTTGCGATCTTCGCCGGCGGCATCCCGCTCGTTCGCGAGGGTGTCGTCATCGGCGCAATCGGCGTCAGCGGCGGATCGGGTGAGCAGGACCACTCGGTCGCCGAAGCAGGGGTCGCCGCGCTCTAGCGACAACTCCTAGCCGTACCGGCTCCCACTCTTATGGGTGGGAGCCGGTACTAAGTTAAGGAGCATGAGCAACGAAGCCCAGGACGGCACCGCCCGCCGCTATCTGGTCGATCACGCGCGGGCAGTTGCCGAGTTGGCTGACCAGCATGCGGTCACGCTGGAGTCGCTTCTCGCCATTCTGCGTTCGACCCGGCTGGGCGATCGTGCCGCCCGCGCCGCCGCCATCGAGACCGCCACAGCGGCTCTTATCGGACTGCGCACGGCCACTGACGAACAGCGCAGCGCTCTTCTAGAGCCGGTCACCGGTGCTTTCGCTCGCCTCCGTAGCGACCTACGGCCGCTTACTCGCTTCGGCGATCTCGATGTGCAGCTTGTCGACCCTCCTGCCTCGGGCCGGGCATTGCCCAGTGAGGTTGCGCACGGTGCTCGGGCTATCGTGCGCATCGCGGTCTTGGTTCTTGTCGATCGTGGCGATGCGAGCCGGGTCCGCATCCAATGGGACTGCGACGGGCTCAACCTTCTCATCGGCATTCGCGATGATGGCGCCGGCCAGCTCTCGGTGCATGATGACTCGCTGCGTCCGATAGCCGAGCAGGTCGCGGCACTCGACGGCGTGCTGTCGGTCGTGTCGACGCCGGGTTGGGGGTCGGCTCTCGACATCCGTCTACCTCTCGACCCGCGCCCCGAGCCGCATCCGCTCACCGACACCGTGCCTCTTACCGAGCGCGAACAAGACGTGCTCCGACTCGTTGCGTCCGGAGCGCGCAACCGTGCGATCGCCGAAGATCTGGGGATCAGTAACAACACGGTGAAGTTCCATGTCTCGAATCTGCTCCGCAAGACGAACGCGGCGACCCGCTCAGAGCTGGCAGCTCTCGCGCTCTCTCATTGATCGGCGGATGTCGACTTGAATAGTCAGGACCACATCGTCACGAAGAAGGGCAGCACCATGTCTGAATGGATTTCCGAACGCGAGCCGGTTCCGCCGCATGCTTTTGCTCACTGGGTGAGTAATGGTGAGTTGATCATTGTGTCGGGCACTGTGGGTTTCAACCCGGCAGATTTCTCCGTTCCGGAATCGGCGGGCGAGCAGGCGGAATTAGCGATAGCGAATCTCGAGTACGCGCTCAAGCAAGCAGGCAGCGGCCTCCACGAACTCGTCTGGGTGAAGCCCACTCTGGTCAACGCCGACGACATTCCTGCCGTGGATGAGGTCTTCAACCGTCTTCTGCCGAATCCTCGCCCCGCGGGCGGAGCCCTGACGGTGGTTTCAGCACTGGCAGCTCCTAGCTTCAAAGTGGAGCTAGACGCGTGGGCAAGCAAAGGCGCGAACGTGAAGGCGCGGACTTCCGCCGGCTGAGTCGGAAATTTTCGACACGATTCGACAATTATCGACGTGTCCGCGTCGAATATTGACTTCATTCTGTCGCGGGGGACATGATGAAACACCGATAGACAAAATCTTCCGGGATTCAGTGACTCGCCTCAGGCGGAGTGGATGAAGGACTGGGACGACCTCTCTCCTGCTCGCGGAATTCCTGGACAGTATCGGTGTCGGAAACATCCACCTGGTGGGTCATTCCTTCGGTGGTGGGGCCACGGCTGAGTTCGCGTCGCAGTATCACTCCTACGGCAACATGTATCCGCTCACCGCGCGGCCTCGCTACCGGGAGTCCATCGTCTTGCTGCACAAGCTGTGGACCGAAGACGGCCCGTTCGCGTGGGAGGGTGAGTTCTTCAACCTCCCCAATGTGAATCCGTGGCCCAAGCCCATCCAGCAGCCGTATTCGGATGTCTTCATCCCGGCGGCAGGGTCAAAAGAGACGATCGAGCTCGCGGCGAAGTACGACTTTACGTATCAGTCCGCACGGATCGATAAGTGGGGTCTTTAGAACGACGCGCCGTCACTCATCTCCGAATTTGGGAACCTCAACAAACGCCGGGGCTGGCCCGATGTGGAGCATCTGAAGGCTCTGGGCGGCCGGGATTCGACGGTAGCTCTCCGCCCATCCCTTCTCGGTTTTGAGAGTCGCGCGACGCTCACGGAGTGCGACGCGGGTGGCTTCGTCGACTTCGATCTCTCGGTCGAGGCTCATGTCTTGCCAGCGCTCCCCCGTGTCCATGTTCATGCCCGCCAAGGCAGCAACAGCCTCCTGCGCCTCGGTGGGGCTGTTGTTGGGGAAGAGCGTCATGACGCCATTGGCCTCGGCCGACCGCTTCGACGCCGAAATCCAAACATCGGCGTCTCGCGTTCTGCCCGTCGCGGAATAGGCAAAGGCCGACTGGATGCGGTCGATCGCCTGCGACGGTTCCTTCCATTCGTGCTGGACGGGTTCAATGTCCGTGCGGTCGGGCACGGCTAGTCGCGTGATCCCTCGGTCGTTGATTGCGGTGAGAATCGCGACGGGGTCGTTCTCAACGAACACCTCTTTGCGCGGGGGGAAGAAGTCGAAGTAGGCGTGTGAGCCGTAGCGGCCACCGACGTGAAAGACGTAGATCTCAGGGTAGGAGGGCGTCGCAAAGTCTCGACGAGACGGCCGGATGTCGTAATACGCGACGATCGCGCTCTGCACGAGATAGGACGCGCCGATTGTGCCGAAGGGCTCGTGCACGATGATGCCGAATCGGTCGAGTGGACCCCAGTCCGGCAGGACTGTGTCGAGGGTCGCGGGCTGAGAATCGACCTCATAGCTAAAGAGTGACGAATTGAGTTGGCGGGCGGTGTGCATGGACGGCCTCTTTGACGTCTGGACGGCACGACGGTAGGGGACCGCTCACGCTGTCGTGAACAAAATCGAATATCGACGAATCTAATTCGTATTTGGTGCAACGCGAAAGAGGGGGGCCGCGCCGTTAGCGACGGCGACGGCCGGCGCATGCGACACACACGGTGCGCGCCGGCCGCAGCTCGAGCTGAGCTTCGGGGATAGCCGCGCCGCATGCCTCGCAGATACCGTATCGACCCGTCGCGAGCCGATCATCAGCTGTGTGGAGTTCTGAGAGTTCAGCGAGGTAGCTGTTCCGGGTTCCCTCGGCTTCCTGCCATTCGAACGTCAAGGTGAAGCCTTCAGGGTCATGCTCCTCATCGGTCCACTCCCCGCGCGCTATTCGTACCTCTGCGAGACGACGCTCGACGACGGCCAGGCGTTCCTGGACCTCGAGACGGCGCCGCTGGATCCAATCGCTCGCCGCCACACAATGAGTGTGCTACGACTTGACCTCCCCGCGCCAGCCGCCGTCTGCCGTGCCCCGAGCTTCGATGTAGTCCTTGAATCCTTCGAGTTCGCGTTTCACTGCGTTCTTACCCACGCCAGCAGCAGCTCCCAGCTTCTCGAGCAGGCCCTCGGGCTTCCAGTCGAGCTGCACCGTCACGCGTGACGTCGTGTCATCGAGCTTGTGAAAGGTAACAACGCCGCCGTGATCGACGTCGCCTCCGACGCTGTGCCAGGCGACCCGCTCATCGGGGCTCTGTTCGGTGATCTCCGCGTCAAACTCGCGGATCTGACCGCCGATGTCTACCTTCCAATGCGTGAGAGTGTCTGTTTTCTGGGTCAGGGAGTCGACGTGCTCGAGGAAGCGAGGGAACTCCTCGAACTGCGTCCACTGGTTGTAGGCGGTGGTGACAGGCACGTTAACGTCGATGGTTTCAATGATCTGAGTCATGACCCCACGCTAAGCAGCCACTCCGGTGGCGGACGTGCGTTCTCACGACGCCGTCAGTCGACGCACGGCAGCCTCGCAGTAACGCCGCATTCCTTATATATAGCTCGCGCTCTGCGGGCGCCAATCCCGCGAGGACCTCAGTTCTCGTACGGAGGTTGCGGGTACACGGTCTTGTTGAGCAGATGACCGTAGGCGCCGAACTGGTGATGCATGGTTGTGCCGTCTTTCCGGTCGATTCCGAACATCCGACCGTACGTCCGCATCTCTCGCAGATCGACGAATAGGACACTCTCGACGACGAACTGGTTCTCGGTCCAGTGGAAGAAGAACAGATCGGGGGCGACCTCGTAGGCGCGAGTGCGGTCGTGTTCGGTGAGGCCGAGCTCGATACCGGACACGCACTGCCAGGCGAAGTTGCTGCCGTTCATGTACACGTGGTCGTAGTGATCGGTCTTGCTGTAACGCCAGTACACCCGATGACCGGCCATCCCGGCACTCCGCGGGTGGATGCCGCCCTCCGTGCCGCGGACATTCCACGATTCGTGTTCGGTACGGCCGCGCAGCAAGGTGCCCTGCGCGGCATGCGGCACCGGCACAATTCCCGACTGGGCGATTGTCACACGACCGGACGCGAGGTCGAGAGCCCAGGTCACGTTTCGCGTATAGACATCCACAGCTTCGGCAATTGGCCAGGCCGGATCCAGGAAGTCAACGAGATAGATCCCGTCACGTACGCGGGTCGCGTCATATGTCACCTCGGCGGCGGACTGTCCGTCGCCATCGAAAGTGCGTCGCAAGGTGTGGTCGCTAATGAATTCCACCGTCAGGGCACGACCGTCGGCGTGCACGAGCTCGAGGCTCGTGCCAGCGAGGTCGTCGGTGAACGGTGCGCGGTACTCGATCTGCCCCGCGTTGAAGGCATCGAGTTCAGGGAGGTCGTCGAGCGACTCCCATTCTTCGTACGTTCCGGCAGGACTGTAGGGAGTGGGGGTCATGACGAGCTCCAATATCTGAGACACTCCGCGGGGTGCTCGTTCGAAGGCCCACCTCTATGGGGTGCGTGTACCTCCGCTCCTGGAATCATGCCCTGAGGGGTCGTCCAAAAGCAACCGATTATCGGTGTCGCGGTGTGTATAGTCGGTGCCAACAGTCGCATATCGGTACCCGGAGGTCGACGTTGGAGATCGCACAGACAGCGGACTACGCCGTCTCGGTACTCCTGACCCTCGAAAGCCACGGCCCCCAGACGATCGCCGAAATCGCCACGCGACTCGATCTCAGCCGCAGCGTCGCGCAACGCATAGTCGTCACCCTTCATCGCCGAGCGCTCGTCATGCGCGGACAGGACGGCCGCTACGACCTCGGGGCAGCGCTCATCAAGTTGGCAGCCGAACTCCCGCACGAGCTCGCGGTCACGGCTCGTCCGATGGTCCGGGCGCTCGCCGAATCTTCGGGCGAGACCGTGGTGGTCGCGGTCGCCGAAGGTGATGAGGCAGTGGTCGTAGCTCGGCACACCGGCAACGCCGGACCGCTGCGCATCGAATACCAGATCGGGTTCCGCCACTCCCTTGGGCGGGGCGCAAGCGGCCTCGCCATCCTGGCTTATCTGTCACCGCAGCGGCGGCAAAAGCTCGGACTCGTCGTCGACGACAGCGTTCTGGATCAGGTCGCAGTGAAGGGGTTCGCCAAGACAGAGAGTGAACTTCAGGATCACATGGTCGGCCTCGCCGCGCCCATCGTCGATGGCGAGGGGGGAGTCATCGCCTCTCTTGCCATAGTCGCTCCGGCGGGACGGGCGGAGAACCTGGAGAGATTCGTGCCAGCATTAATGGCGACATCCCAACGCATCTCGGATGCGCGGTCGGTCGAGCGAGCGTCGGTAGCCACCGCGTCGCGCAGAGAGTCTGTGCCCGGATGAGCGAAATATCGAAGACCGCAGACAAAGCCTTGGCGATATTGATCGAGCTTTCTGACGGGGGATCAGCGACCCCCCAGCAGCTCTCGCAGCGTATGAAGGTGAACCGCACCGTGGTGCAGCGGCTGCTCATGACCCTGCTTTTGCGCGGTTTCGTCAGGCGACATGGCGGCGAGTACGCACTCGCACCGCAGATGAGTCGACTGGCCGAAGCTGTGCAGCCGGAGTTGCGTCAAGCGACTCGCGTCCAGCTATCGACGTTGTCCAAGAAGTTCGGCGAAACCGTTGTCCTCCAGATTCTCGATGGCGATGAGGCCGTAGTGCTCGCCGAAAAAGTGCCGACGAGCGAGATGTCGCTGCAGGTGCGTCACGACGTGGGATCGCGCAGCCCGATCGATTCGAGCGCCAGCGGCCTGGCGATCCTGGCGTTGCTCCCGGAGGCGGTCCGCGATCGCCTGACCCGCGACGGCGTCATAGATGCCCGCCTCCACGCGCGGCTCGACGAAATCCGGGCTGCGGGCTTCGCGCAAACGAGCGATGAGCTTCAGACCGGTGTGAGCGGTCTCGCGGTGCCATTCGTTATGGGTGAGGTCGTAGCGAGCATCGCGATTCTTGTTCCTACCCTTCGCGCGGGGTCGCTTCTGGATCTGTTACCGGAGCTTCAGCGCCACGTCGCGCGCAGCGAAGCCAAGCTGCGACAGCTGTAAAGCTCTGGAATACGCAACCAGACTGTAATCTCAAAATCGCGTTCGCTCTAGCGGCTATCCATTTGGTGAGTTACCGTTTTCGCATCCATTCAATGTTGAACGAGATTAAGAGGTCTCTTATGGTCACATCCCGAAGGTTCCCACGTGTGGCGGCAGCAGCTCTCGTCGTGGTGGCGCTACCCATCTTGGCCGCGTGTAGCGGGGGCGGTGGTGGCGGAGGCAACGACAAGGCCGTGAACATCGCCTATATCGGCTACACCCAGCCCACTGCATACACAATTGCCATCAGAAACGGTGCAGAGTCGGTCGTCAAGAAAAATGGCGGCAAAGTCACATACTTCGCTGCTGACTTCGACCCGCAGAAGCAGATTTCTCAATGCCAAGATGCCATCGCGTCCGGGCGGTACCAGGCCATCATCCTTTCACCGGTTGATTCCGCAACAGGTGTGCCGTGCGCAAAAGCCGCTCAGAAGGCTGGCATCCCGGTCGGGACCGTCGAGACAGCTGTGGGCGCGGACCCGTTCTCGCTCAAACCGCAGGTGAAGGGTGTTGTGGTTGTTGTTGCAGCGCCTCAGGCCTCGTGGCTCGAGGCTGAGTCCCAGATTCTGAAGCTCGCCTGCGGAACAACCAAGCCGTGCGAGGTCATCGCCGAGATCGTCTCCCCGACTGACGCGGCTACGGCCGGGCTCGTTACCAAGCTCGAGAAGCAGCTCGCAGGCGACGACATCAGGATCGTGCAGCGCATCACCACGGGCTACGACCCCGGGGAGGTAGTCAAGAACCTCCCGGATGCTCTTAGCGCCCACCCGAATGCGACAGTCTTTATGTCGATTTCCGACCAGTCTGCTATCGCCGGAGCCTCGGTGATCAAAGACGCGGGCCTCGCCAACAAAGTTGTGGCTCTTGGCCTCGGTGCCAGCTCGGAGGGTATCGCGGGTGTCAAGGACGGCTCGCTGCTGGCCACCACCTCGAACTGGCCGCGTCAGTATGGTCAGGCTCTGGGCACGGGGCTCACACAGGCGGTTGAGGGCAAGAAAGTCACTAACCCCGAGATCGACATGTACAAGATGAGCACGCCGATGGTCGTTACCAAGAGCAACGTCGACAGCTTCACGCCTGAGTGGGGCGCCGGCACCCAGTAGGACAGTTCCATAACAAAGGCCCGAGCGGATCGTTCTTCCGCTCGGGCTTTTGTTGCGAGCGCGTATCAACTACACCAAACGTATTGTCTGGCGTCGGGTGCGGTGTTACTGTTCCCGCAGCCTGCAGTCACCGAGCGTGTTGCAGAAGCCTTCTGTCTGATCAATGGTGACAACGATAAGGAGTACCTGTGAAAAGGTCCGGTCGTATATGTGGGATTGCGGGGGCGGCCCTGGCCCTTCTGACAATTCCTGTTCTTGCCGCATGCGCACAAGGCGGTAACGGCGGAGGTGACGGCGGCAAGAAGGTCAACATTGCGGTGTTGGAATACACCAACAGCGGTGACATTGTTCAGGCCTATGTGCGCGGAGCTAAATCTGTCGTGACGGGCGATGGCGGCAGCGTCACCTTGTTCAACGCCAATTTTGACCCCCAGGCCCAGATCTCGCAGTGCCAGGATGCCGTGACAAGCGGCCGTTTCGACGCGATCATTCTTGTGCCGGTCGACCCTGCCACCGGTGTTCCGTGTGTCAAGGCGGCCCAGGCGGCCAACATTCCCGTCGCGACCCTCGAGACGGCTGTCGGCAAGGATGCATTCAGCCTTAAGCCGCAGGTCAAGGGCGTTGTTGCGGTCGCGACCACGCCGATCGAAGAGGTTGTCGATGTCTTTGCTCAACTGGTGACAGAGGCGTGTGGCGACGCGCGACCGTGTGAAGTCATCGACGAGATCGCAAGTCCGAGTGACCCGTACACCACGCAGCTCGCGGACGGCGTCGAGGCCAAAGTCAAGGCAGATGACATCAGTATCGTCCAGCGCATTTCGACCGGGTACGACCCCGCACAGGTCGCCTCGCAGCTTCCGGATGCATTGAGTGCTCACCCGAACGCGACGGTATTCCTCGCCGCCTCGGACTCGAGCGCAATAGCGGCGGTCGCGCCTCTGAAGACCGCTGGCCTGACCGACAAGGTCAAGATCATCGGATCGGGTGGTAGCTCCGAGGGTGCTGCGGCAGTCGCCGACGGAAGCGTCTTTGCCACCACGGGAAACTGGCCGAAGCAGTACGGTGCGCTCCTGGCGGAGGCTCTCGTTCAGGCAGTCAACGGTGAGAAGGTCAAGAACGTCTCGATCAACTTCTGGAAGGTCGACACCCCGGTCAAGATCACGAAGGACAACGTCTCCACGTTCACGCCTGAGTGGGGCGCCGGCACCAACTAGCCGACTCTTGTACACGGGACCGCCTCATCCTTCGGGATGGGGCGGTCTCTTTTTCGGTACCTCGCCGGACTGCGTTTCGGCGAGCCTGCTAACGTGACCGCAACGAAGATGCCACGTTTCGGGCTGGTTACTTTTGAGAAAGATTGTCCGGATAGCGGTATATTTAGTTCGGCTCGGCAGCTAACATGACGTGCGGTGCACATTCGTAATCCCGAACACGAAGGGTCGGTGCTATGAGCGAAGACGCTCGAAGCATTCACGTAGAACTGGACTCTCTCTCGAAGAGATACGGCGGCGTGCACGCCGCCAAAGATGTGAGTTTCGTCATCGAGCGCGGCACTGTTCACGCCCTTGTTGGCGAGAACGGTGCTGGCAAGTCGACGATTAGCAAGATGATCGGCGGCGTCATCCAGCCCACAGATGGGCACCTGTACGTCAACGGTGTGTCCGTCAGTTACCGGGCCCCGCGCCAGGCATTGGCCGACGGCATCGCCATGATGGAGCAGGAGCTCGCCATGGTGCCGTCGCGGACGGTTATTGACAACGTCTTTCTCGGCGCAGAGGCCTCGAACCTCGGTTTCGTCCGTTCGCGTGAGGCGACCCGACGTTTCGATGAGCTCATTGCGTCGACAGGGTTCGAACTTGACGGTAGCGCTCGTGTCGAGACTCTGCGGATCGCCGATCAACAGAAAGTCGAAATCCTGCGGGCGCTTGCTCGCGATGCCGAACTCATCATCATGGATGAGCCGACGGCGAGCCTCAGCATGGTGGAGAGCGAACAGCTGCTTGAGGTCATTCGGCGACTGCGTGACCAGGGCACGACGATCGTCTATATCTCGCACTTCCTCGAAGAGGTGCTCTCCATTGCCGACACGGTCACCGTCATGCGGGACGGCGTCCACGTCCGAACCGGTCCCGCCGCGGTCGAGACCACCGAGACACTCGTCCATGGGATGCTCGGTCGTTCGCTCGACCTGACTTTCCCCGAACATCGCGCCAGCAAGGTCTCCGAGGTGCCGATTCTTGAGGTCAAGGGGCTTTCGAAGGCCGGGGTCTTCTCGGACATTTCCTTCAGCCTGAAGCCGGGCGAGATCGTCGGTCTGAGCGGGCTGATCGGCAGCGGTCGCAGCGAGGTTGCACGGGCCGTCGTCGGGGCAGACAAGGCCGATTCCGGCGAGGTCCTCATCGACGGCGCCCCGGTTAACGCACGCTCGCCCCGTGACTCGATCCAGCACGGCTTGGTCATGCTGCCGGAAAGTCGCCAGGACGACGGGCTTGTTATGGCGAGGTCCGTGGCCGACAACGTGATCCTCGCCTCCTTGGACGAGGTCAGCGACCTGGGCTTCCTTCGCCGAGGCAAAGTGCGCGACCTGACCGAACGCCTTATGCGTGAGCTGAACATCAAGGCGGCGGGAACGAACGCTCCCGTGAACAGCCTGTCGGGCGGTAATCAGCAGAAGGTGGTTTTTGCCAAGTGTCTGGCGACGCAGCCGACGATCCTCATCGTTGACGAGCCCACCCGCGGTGTTGACGTGGGGGCCAAGCTCGCCATCTACGAGCTGCTCGTTGAACTCGCGTCAGAGGGACTCGCTGTCCTCGTCATCTCGAGCGAGATTGAAGAGATTCTGGGACTCGCGCACCGCGTCCTCGTCATGCGTCGAGGTCGCCTCGTTGCCAACATCCCCGCCGCCGATGCCACCGAAGAGACGGTGCTGGCTGCCGCATTCGGCGCCGAAGCCTCAGCGGCCTGATCGACCATCCCATCCGCATCCTCACACAAGGCCCTCACTATGACTTTTGATACCGCCACCCAATCCATGCTCACCCCGAATGAACCCACGCCCAAGGGGCGGCAGTTCCTCAAGAACATCGCGTTCCGCGACATCGGCATCATCTTGCTGCCGATCGTGCTGTTTATCGTGCTGTCGTTCGCGTCGGACACCTTCCTGAACTTCAACAATCTCCGGAATGTGCTGAACGGTGCCGTCCCCGCTGGCCTTATCGCGTGCGCCGGAACCATCGTCATCATCGCGGGTGGGTTCGACCTCTCGGCCGGTTCCATTTTCGCCGTCTCGGCGATCAGCGGCGCTCTCGTAACGAATGCAACCAACACGCCGATCGGCATCCTGACCGGGCTTGTGGTCGGGTGCCTGTTGGGTCTCATCAACGGACTACTGACCACCGTCGGTCGCATCAGCCACTTTGTGGGCACGCTGGGAACGATGATCGCCTTCGCCGGTCTCGCTCTGATCCTGGGTCAGTCCGGGCTCATCCTCATTGGTGACGAGTCCTTCGGCGCCTTCACGACGACCGAGATCTTGGGTCTGCGCAGCGGAAGTTGGATGTTCCTTCTCTTCATCGCCCTGAGCTCGGTTCTTCTCAACTTCACGGTCTTCGGCCGGCATGTCTATGCGGCAGGTGGCAACCTGTCGGCCGCACGTCTGTCGGGCGTTTCGGTTACCACGACGATCATCGCGGCGTACGTTCTCTCGGGCGGGGCTTCGGCGCTTGCGGGCCTCCTCTCGGCCGCGAGTAGCCAGTCCGTTTCGCCGTCGAGTGGTGGCAACCTGATCTTCACCGCGCTTGCCGCGATCCTGATCGGTGGTAACAGCATGCTCGGTGGTCGCGGGTCGATCTGGCGCACCGTGCTCGGCGTTATCACCCTGGCGCTCATCCAGAACGGCTTCAATCTCATCGGAGTCGAGCCCATCTACCAGCAGGGGGTCAGCGGCCTGATCATCCTCGTTGCGGTGGGCGCCGACGCCTGGACTCGCCGGAAGGCTTGATCCGCACCCTCACAACGCGCCCCGCCGGCTCTGCCTGCGGGGCGCGTTGTCGTTGCGGGATTGACCGAGCACACACACAGGGTTAGAATCGATAATCGTGTTGAGATGTCCGATTACCGGACGCACATCAGACTTGTTGGATGGAGCAGGAAATGACCGGAAAAGTTGCCCGCCTCGGGCACGTTGGTATCGCCGTTGAGGACATTGACCGTTCAGTCGCGTTCTACACGGGCATTTTGGGCATGCGACTGACGGAGATTTTCCGCTACGGAGACAGCCACGCCGGCCACGGCGGCGCGGTTCTTGCCGGCGCCTTTGTGCGTGGTCACGCCGACACGATCCATCACCGCCTGTCGATCTTCACGCTGCGTGACCCCTCCGCACCGACCCCGGGTGCGCGCACCCTGGGCCTGCACCACATCGCGTTCGAGATGGATTCCAGCGCTGACCTGATCTCGCTGTACAAGCGTTTCCAAGAGAACGAGGTGCCGATCGTCAACGCCCGCATCGGTGGACCGGGCAATCACCCCCGCTTCTACGGCCTCGACCCCGATGGCAACCTTCTCGAGTTCTACTGGAACATCGACCAGATTGGATGGGACGGTCGCCCGCGTCCGTACCCGCCGATCCAGGAGATCGAGCTCGAAGACTTCGACTTCGACGCGTACGAGGCCGAGCGCGAGCGCATGGCCGCCGCCGACCGCGAGCTGTTCGCCAAGTACTCCTCGTAGGCCCCGTCTACATCATCACGATGTCCCCATTCCGCTCACCGGGATGGGGACATCGTGCATTTCGGGTAGCGAAGCGATCAAAACGCTAAGTTACGTTCGCACAGTACAGATGGTAAAGTTCGATGGCGACGCCCACTGAGAGCAAGGACGCACATATGGCTGCCCCTACAGATGCATTTGCCACCCGCACGTGGGAGACCTGGACAGAACCGACGATCGTCGATGTGAACGGCATCCCGACCGCGTATCGACGCCAGGGTTCCGGACCGACCGTGGTCTACCTCCACGGTGAACGCGGCACGCGTGCCTGGCTCCCCATCTATGCGAAGCTCGCGGAGAACTTCGACGTGATCGTGCCGGAGCACCCCGGGTACGGCGACACCCCGCTGGGCGAGGGCTTCTCGACCTGGCAGGACTGGATCCTGCACTACGAGGCCTTCTTCCGCACACTCGAGCTCGGCGAGTTCCATCTCGTCGGTGACGCTTTCGGCTCGTGGCTGGCGGCCAACCTCGCCATCTACTACCCCGACCGCTTTGCAAGCCTGACCTTGATCACCCCCATGGGGCTGCGTCTCAAAGACGTGACGAGCGTCGACGTTTTCCGTCTTGAAGACGACGAGGTCAATGAGATCTTCTTCAACGGTCGACGCGACAAGGTGAAGCACCTGCTCGAGCAAGAGAACGAGCTCGAGGACTACCTGCAGGCATATCAGGAGTTCGGCAGCTATGCGCTCCTCGCATGGAACCCGCGCTATGACATCAAGCTCGACAGCCGACTGACACATGTGCTTGCCCCGACGGTTGTCGTCGGAGTCGATGAGGATCGCGCCGTCAGCAACGAGATGGCCAAACGATTCGCCGACCTCATTCCGGCCGCCGAGCTGAAGGTCGTACACGGACCGGCGGGCCAGCCGTCGGGACACCATGTGACGTTCGAGCAGCCCAATGAGGTTGCCGCCGTCATCGCCGACCACGTTTCGAAGAACAGCTGAGGCAGATCCCTATGAGCACATCCGATATTGCCGCGCGCGGCATCGAATTCTTTGGCTTCATTGATGGTGCGTACAAGAACGTGCCATGGGCCGGGGAGCGCAAGTCGAACTACATCGACCTGACCAACAAGTACTACGATCCGATTGAAGGCCAGCGCGCCCTCTCGAATCAGCTCGATGTGCTCGAGGATCTCGAAGAGTACGGCTTCGATGGCGCTGTCTTCAGCGAACAGCACAACGGCCCGATCGGTCTGGGTGCCAACCCCATGCTCGCCGGAGCCTGGCTTGCCGCCCGCACCAATCGCATGAAGATCGTTGTCAACGGCCCGATCATCAACGCCTACCAGAGCCCCGTACGCCTGGCAGAAGAGATCGCCATCCTCGACACCATGACCAAAGGTCGCCTGGTCTTCGGCCTGCCTATGGGGCACGGCATGCAGCACCACTCGATCGGCATCAACCCGGCCACGGCACGGGCCCGCATGGCCGAGGCTCACGACCTTCTGTACGCGGCTCTCTACAACGATGGCCCCTTCGAGTGGAAGGGCGACTTCTTCAATATCCCGTATGTCAACATCTGGCCGCGTCCGACCCACAAGATCGAAACGATCCTCCCGGGCGGCGGCTCGCTCGAAACGCTCCAGCGCGCGGCGAAGTACCGCTATTGCTACCAGAACGCACTGTCTCCGCGCGCGTCCATGGTTAAGACCATGGAGCGGTTCCGTGAGCTGTGTCGCGAAGAGGGTTACGAGCCCACTCCAACACAGAGCGCTGCGCTGTTCACAGTGCATGTTGCCGAGACCGACGCTCAAGCGCGTCGCGAGGTCGAAGAGCTCGAGCTCTGGAACTACCAGAACTTCTTCCGCTCACCCGGCCACGACAACTTCCCACCCGGATACGTGTCGGCAGCGTCCGTGCGCGCCATGCGTGGCGGCGGCTACCGCTCGACCCCGGTGCACGAACTGAAATACGACGAGCTGCTCGAGAATCACTGGCTGATCGCGGGCTCGCCGGAGACCGTCACACGGATGCTCACCGAGTCGATCGAAGAGCTGGGTATCGGGCGGGCGCTTCTCGGTTTCACGACAGGCATCAAGCCCAAGTGGCTGACCGACAAGTCCATCTCGTTGTTCGCCGAAGAAGTCATGCCCAAGTTCCGCGCAGACAAGGGCAAGCCGCTCGTGACTCAGGAGGACATGACCGGGTACCGCACGGCATCCGAGTACGCCGCTCTTCGTCGTCCCGGCGCGCATCCGCCGACCGCCGAAGTGAACGGTGTGCTCAAGGACGTCAGCCGCTCGTACCTGCCCGACGCCGAGCAGTAAGGCCAGATCGCGTTCTGCAGGAGATCCGTCCCGTAGTAACACTTGCACCGGGCGAACAGTCTTGCAGAACGCGTTTCTCCTGCAGAACGCGGCAGCCTCCGTGTGCGGCTACGGCAACCCGACCTCGACGGACAGCCGCTTCAGGATGGGCTCGAGCTCGGCGGCGAGGCCGGGCTCTGCGGCCAGAATGAAGTCCGCGGAGGCGGGGGCACCATCCAGGCCCGCAACGTAGGCCCCGGCCTCGCGCGCAATGAGGGCTCCGGCGGCGTGATCCCACGGCTGGAGGCCGCGCTCGAAGTAGGCGTCGAGGCGACCGGCACCCAAATAGCAGAGGTCGAGAGCGGCTGCTCCGATGCGGCGAACATCCCGCACCTGGCTGATCAGCCCCGCCAGAAGCAGACCCTGCTTGCGCCGCACTTCGGCGCTGTAGCCGAAGCCTGTAGCCACAAGAGCCTGCGAGAGCTCGGTGCCGGCGCTCAGCTGCAGGCGCGAGGTTCCCAGGTAGGCACCATGACCGAGGGATGCGGTGAAGACCTCGCCCACCACGGGGTTCACGACGCAGCCGGCCAGCGTCGTCCAGGTCGCCGGCTGTGGGTCACCTTCGACGACCGCAATGCTCACGTTGTAGGCCGGGATGCCGTAGAGGTAGTTGACGGTGCCGTCGATGGGATCGACGACCCAGGTGAGTCCCGAGGTGCCCGTTGTCGAGACGTCGGTCGACTCTTCGCCGAGGAAACCGTCGTCGGGACGCGCGGCCGAGAGCTCAGCTCGGATGAAGTCCTCAACAGCCCGATCGGCAAACGTCACAATATCTTCGCGCGACGACTTGCTCGCCGCGACCTCCACGCCTTCGGAGCGCAGCCGAGCTGCCATTGCGCCCGCTTCTGTGGCAATCCGACGCGCGAGGTCGAGCAGCTCGCGGTGGGGGTCGACTCCGGGATCAGCCATTAGCTGACCGGTGCCGGAACGGTGAACGGGTCAGGCGTCAGCGTGTACTTCGTCTCGAGGTACTCGTGCAGGCCCTCCGGGCCGCCTTCGCGGCCGTTGCCGGAGTGCTTGAGGCCGCCGAACGGCGCCGCAGCATTGGACACGACCCCCGTGTTGAGCCCCATCATGCCGGTCTCGAGGCTGTCGATGAGTCGCTGGCCGCGGGCAAGATCGCGTGTGAAGGCGTAGGCGACGAGGCCGTACTCTGTGGCGTTTGCCTGGGCGACCGCATCCGACTCGTCTGTGAAGGGGACGATCGTCACGACGGGGCCAAAGATCTCTTCGCGCAGAATGTCGCTGCCCGGTTGCACGTGGGCGAGAACTGTCGGAGCAAAGAAGCTGCCCGGTCGGTCGAGCTTGGCTCCGCCCGCGAGCAGCTTTGCGCCGCGCCCAATCGCGTCGGTGACCAGCTGCCCGACCTTGGTGACGGCGCGGTCATCGATCAGTGGCCCGATCGTGACGCTCGGGTCGGTGCCGCGTCCGATCTCGAACTGGGCGACGCTCTCCGTGAGGCGCCGCCCGAACTCCTCGGCGACGGATTCGTGGACGAGGAATCGGTTGGCGGCCGTGCATGCCTGCCCGATGTTGCGGAACTTGGCGGCGAGGGCGCCCTCGACTGCGGCATCCAGATCGGCGTCGTCGAAAACGAGGAAGGGGGCGTTACCGCCGAGCTCCATCGAGGTCTTGAGCACGTTCTCGGCGGCCTGCTGCATGAGCTTGATACCGACCGGTGTCGATCCGGTGAAGCTGAGCTTGCGCAGGCGCTGGTCGGCGATGATCGGAGCCGATACCTCGGCGCTCGCGGTCGTCGTGATGACGTTGACCACGCCCGCGGGCAGGCCGGCCTCTTCGAGCAAGCCGACAAGGAAAAGCGTGCTAAGCGGCGTCAACTCGGACGGCTTGATGACGGCGGTGCAACCCGCAGCCAGGGCGGGTGCCAACTTGCGGGTCGCCATGGCGAGCGGGAAATTCCACGGCGTGATGAGGTACACCGGCCCGATCGGGCGCTGGGTCACGATCATGCGCCCGGTGCCCTCGGGGTTGGTGCCGTAGCGTCCCGAGATGCGCACGGCCTCTTCGGAGTACCAGCGCAAGAACTCGCCGCCGTAGCTAATCTCGCCGCGCGACTCGCTGAGCGGCTTGCCCATCTCAAGTGTCATCAGCAGGGCGGCGTCATCGAAGCGCTTCTGAAGCAGATCGAATGCCCCGCGCAGAATATCGGAACGAATCCGGGGTGCAGAGCTGGCCCATTCATCTTGGGCGGCTGCTGCGGCATCCATCGCGCGGAGGCCGTCGGAGACACCCCCGTCTGGAATCGACACGAGAGACTGACCCGTCGAGGGGTCGAGCACGTCAAGAGTCTTGCCGTCGGCGGCATCCTGCCATTCGCCGCCGATGAAGAGCTTCGTCGGCACCGATGCGAGCAGTTCCTGTTCAGACATTGTCACACCGCAATCATACGGGCGCCCAATATTCGGGAGCTTGCACCCGGTATTCGGTCACCCTCGATACAATCTATGTGTACGTTGTATCCCGCTGCCACGCTGAGCTTTTGTACACTTGCACTATCGCTCACTACGCGTCGGTGCACCCACGAATGGTGCATATAAGTCGCACTACTGACCAATGGAGGCAACGTGCGGGAGAGCAATCGCGACAAAGTATTGGCCGCGGCAGCGCGACTCGTTGAGCGCGAGGGTGTGCGCAGCGTCACCTACGAGTCGGTTGCGGCAGAGTCGGGCCTCACCAAAGGTGGACTGCTCTACCACTTCGCCTCGCGCGATGACCTGCTGCTCGCCATCCACCACTACATTGCGGCGGAATGGGAAGAGTCACTTGAGGCGGCAGCGGGTGTGAAGGCCGAAGATGCCACGCGCCAACAGAAGCTTGCGGCCTACACCCGTATCGCAATCGAAGGTACGACGCGCGCCAAGCTGCTGTTCATGCTCGAAGGGTCGACAGATCCCGCCAGCGCGGCGCCCTGGAACGAGGTGCTCGCCCGGTGGACGATATCGGCTGAGGAGACGATCGACGACCCGGAGGCGCTGGCCATGTTCGTCGCACGCCTGGCTACGGACGGGCTCTGGCTGTTCGAAGCGATGGGATCCGAGATCGATCCGGGACTCCATACGCGGGTAGCGGCGTACCTGGCTAGCGTGTCGGGGACGCCTGAGCTTGCGATAGAGTAGGCAGGTTGCCACGCAACATGCGCCCGTAGCTCAACGGATAGAGCATCTGACTACGGATCAGAAGGTTGGGGGTTCGAATCCCTCCGGGCGCACCGAAGGAAAGGCCCCGAAGTCGTCATGATTTCGGGGCCTTTTGGTATGTGAGGCGCGGTATCCGTCCGAGCTGATGCTTCGCATCACCACTCCGGCGGTTCGCTCGCATGAATGCAAAATCCGGGGGCCATTTACCACGCGGCAAAGCGGTGGTACCGTTGCCCCGACGATTACAGATGTCACGATCTGAAAGCGTTGCACGATCCCCTTAACTATCAATGGCGATGCACCTAGGAGTATTTGTGTTCACAACAAAACGAGTTCGCGGGTTGGCGGTGGCGGCAATCGCCGTCATTGGGCTGCCCATTCTTGCTGCCTGTAGCTCCGGCTCCGGCGGCGGCAGTACCTCGGGCGGCGATAAAGTCAACATCGCGTACCTGACGTACATCGTCACTGACTATCAGAACGCCGCGAAGCGCGGAATGACGTCCGTAATCAAGGGCGGCGGCGGGAAGGTCACCGTATTCAGCGCCAACTTTGACCCGCAAACACAGCTGTCGCAGTGCAACGACGCGATCACGAGCGGTCGGTACAACGCGATCGTTATCTCGCCCATCGACCCCGCGTCCGCAGCGCCGTGCGTCAAGGCGGCAGATGCCGCGGGTATCCCGGTCGTCACCTATGAAACGTCAGTAGGCACCGACCCCTACAGCCTGAAGCCTCAGGTCCCGGGCGTCATTGCTGCGATCAGCACGCCTCTGAAGACATCCACCGATGGTTTGGGCGAACTGATGATTGCCGCCTGTGGCGACGCGGACCCGTGTCGGGTGGTCGGTGAAGTTGCGTCAGGAGCCGATGTGTTCTCGAACCAGATTATGGATGCCCTTGCCAAGAAGTACGGCTCAAAGGTGGACATCGTGCAGCGGATTGCGACCGGGTACGACCCCGCACAGGTCACAACGGCGCTGCCGGACGTGCTGAGTGCACATCCTGACGTCAATGTGTTCGTCGCGTTGACGGATTCAACTGCTCTCGCCGCGGTCCCCACGCTGAAGACAGCAGGGCTCGAAAAGAAGGTCAAGCTGGTCGGTATTGGAGGCAGCACCGAGGCGGTGGACGCGATCAAGGATGGCACCCTCTTTGGTTCGCTGAGCAACTGGCCGTTCCAGTACGGCGCGGCCGCCGCGAAGGCGCTCACGCAATCCGTGAAGGGCGAGAAAGTTGACCCCGTCGGAATCAACATGCTGACGATCGACAAGCCGCTGCTGATCACCCCCACCACGGTTGACGAGTTCACGCCTGAATGGGGCGCGACCTTTACTAAGTAAATAGAGTCAACGGCCCGGCGAGATCATCGATCCGCCGGGCCGTTGTCTGATTGGGGGACGCCCCCAGGGCGATCCCCACGGATGCGGCGGAGCGAAGCCTGCCCTTGCTGGCGCTTGCGGACCCGGAGTGGTTGGCTGCGGGTATGTCGGAGGCTGACTCGGCGAAACTTCACGCGGACGAACCGCACGCGAGCGGTGGTCTGTCTGGCCGCCTGAACTGGTTGCGGGCTGGGGTGCTCGGCGCGAATGACGGCATCGTCTCGGTTGCGGCAATCGTGGTCGGCGTGGCCGCTGCGACTGCTCAGATCGGGGCCATCGTCACTGCCGGATTGGCGGCATTGATCGGTGGAGCGATCTCGATGGCGCTGGGGGAATACGTCTCGGTGAGCAGCCAGCGTGACAGCGAGCGTGCTCTGATCGCGAAGGAGAAGGCCGAGCTCGCGAGCATGCCGGCGGAAGAGCTCGACGAGTTGACTGCGCTCTATGTGGAGCGTGGGCTCAGTCCACGGACCGCGCGCATCGTCGCGGAGGAACTCACCGAGAAAGACGCCCTCCGCGCGCATCTGCAGGCGGAGCTGAATATCGACCAGGACGACATCGTGAGCCCGTGGCACGCCGCGTTCGCGTCGGCAATCGCATTCACGATCGGCGCGATCCTTCCGCTGCTTGCCATCCTGGCCCCGGCGGGCATCCGGCTTCCGCTGACATTTGCGGTCGTTCTGGTCGCGCTCGCTGTGACGGGCGCGGCGGGGGCACGTCTCGGCGGAAGCCCCTGGGTCCGTGGGACTGTTCGAGTCCTGATCGGCGGGGTCCTTGCGCTCGGAGCGACCTTCCTCATCGGTCTCCTCCTCAACACCTCCGGCGTGACGGCGTGACCCGACTTCAGCTCCGCAACGACTTCATGCTTTCGCGAAGGGTCATGCCGTCGACGTAGTCCTCCCGGATCGCGCCGCCGGCGCGTAGCCGCGGCATGAAGCGCTCGGTCACCCGTTCCGTGAACGCGTCGCCCGAGCCGATATCGCCCGTGAGCATGATGCCGTCGCCGCCTACGGCATCCATGAATTCCAGGGCCTTGTCGGCGACCTGCTCGGGGGTGCCGTGGAATCCGGGGGCATCCCGTGCCGGCATTTTCGGGTCGACGCCGACAAATTGCTCGGTCACCGCCTCCCGAAGTGTCAGGCCCCGTTTGGACGCGCCGATCATGTTCTCAAACATGCTTGTTACTCCTGAGGGCGGGGTGTCCACGGGGAAGGGCTCGTCAGCGGGGAACGCAGTGAGGTCGAGGTTGAGCGTCTGACACATGGCCAGCAGGGCGAACTCATATGCCTGCTGGGAGATGGGAACCGGCAAGCTCTGGTCGAAATCGTCCGGTAAGAACTGCTGCAAGAAACTGAAGGTGACGTTGATGTCGTCCGGGTTGCGGCCCGCGCTGACAGCGCGCGCCCGGATGTCGTCGCGAGCGGCCTTGAGGTCGTCAGTCGAGACGCCGGCCGAGTTGACGAAGGTGAGTTCCGCGTGTTTGGCCGCGAAGTCGCGGCCGCGCGGGGACGCCCCGGCCTGCGCAAGAAACGGAACCCGCTGAGGGGACGGAGAGGTGACGAGCGGACCCTGTGATCGGAAATATTTCCCTACATGGTCGACGCTGTGCACCCGTGACGCGTCGGTGTAGGTCATGGTCTCGAGGTCACGGATGACCGCGTCGGGCTCCCAGGACTCCCATAGCTTGCGAGCGACCTCCACGAACTCGTCGGCGCGCTCGTATCGCTCGGCGTGCGGCAGCGTTTCGGTGAGCCCGTAATTTTTCGCTTCGTGCTCCTCATAAGACGTCACGATGTTCCAGCCCACTCGGCCGCGGGCGATGCTGTCGAGCGTGCTGAATGCGCGGGCCAGCATGAACGGCGAATAGAACGTCGTGGAGGCCGTAGCGATGAGACCGATATGCCGAGTGGCCTGGGCGAGAAGGGGGAGTAGGTACATGGGGTCGGGGGCGGTAGAGGCGACCTTCAGGGCTGCCTCCATCGATCCCTGTGTGTCGCGGACCACCGCCTGGACGTCGAGGAAAAACACATAGTCGAACTTCGCCTCCTCAAGCTGTCGGGCCTGATCGATGAAGGATTGGCCGGTTGTCCAGTCCGGAGCATCTGCGGGGTAGTCGGCTCTTCCCCAGTACGGGTCACTGAACTGCTGGAGCGTGCCGATGGAAAACTTCTTGGTCATGGGTCCACATCGTAATTGGGTCGCCCCCATCTGGGGATACGAGAGTCGTAGGGCGGCGGGGTAAGTTGCGGAGATGTATGCGCTCGAGCTCCGCGGTCTCACGAAGCGTTTTGGCAGGGCGACGGCTGTCGACGAGCTGAGCCTCTCGGTGCCCCACGGCTCGTTGTATGGCCTGGTCGGGCCGAACGGCGCGGGGAAGACGACGACGCTTTCGATGGCCACGGGGCTCTTGCGGCCCGACTCCGGTGTCGCCCGGGTTCATGGCATCGACGTGTGGCAGCATCCGCTGGAGGCGAAGCGGCTGATCGGCAACCTGGCCGACGGGGTCGACCTCTATGACCGGCTGACCGGCGAACAGCTCATCACCTTCTCGGGTCAACTGTTCGGAATCGACCGCTCCACCCTGCGTGGACGCGTTGCCGACCTGCTGCAGCTGCTCGATCTCGAGAGTGTGGCTGGCCGCGTTGTGGCGGACTATTCGGCCGGGATGACCAAGAAGATCGCGCTCGCGGCCGCGCTCGTGCATTCGCCGCGGGTGCTCGTCTTAGATGAACCGTTCGAGTCAGTCGACCCGGTGTCGGCCGCGAATATCCGCGACATTCTCGACGGATTCGTGAAAGGCGGCGGCACGGTTGTGGTGTCGAGTCATTCGATGGACCTCGTGCAGCGCATGTGTGATCACATTGCCGTCATCGGTGGCGGACGCGTGCTGGCCTCCGGCTCGATGGACGAGGTGCGGGGATCCGGCGACCTGGAAACCCGTTTCCTCGAGCTGGTCGGCGGCCGACGCACAGCGGAGAGTCCGGCATGGTTGCTGTCCTCCTGAGGCTGCGCTTCCGGGTCCTG
>DATMIW010000005.1:0-38550 GCA_035554115.1 Pseudolysinimonas sp.
GGTTTGAGCGGCGCCCCCGAAGGTGCATCCCGCTAGAACCAAGATGAGGGGGATGGCTGCGAGCACAACAAATGAATGAGGTCGGGTCTGGGACATGGGATCACTGTAGAGGATTTATCGCTCCGCCTGCGATGGTGGTCAACGGTAGGCTCGCCGGCATGTGCGGACGTTTCGCATTAGACGAGAAGACGGACAATCTGATCCGAGCCTTCGTTGCGGACGGGAACAACTTCGCCGACTGGGAACCGCGCTATTCCATAGCGCCAACCGAAATTGCTCCCATCGTCCGCGAGCGCCGGAGCAGTGACTCTGGCGAGGTCTCACGCACGATCGATCCGGCGGTCTGGGATTTCCATCCCGCCTTTATGCGCGACTCAAAGCGACCGCAGTTCAATGCGCGCATCGAGACAGTCGCAACCAATGGATTGTGGAAGGCGGCCTTCGCCAAGTCACGCTGCATCGTTCCCATGCGCGGCTACTACGAATGGACCGAAATCGAAGAAGACGGCAAGCAGCTGAAGCAGCCGCACTTCATCCATGGCTCCTCCCCCGTGCTTTCGGCTGCCGGCATTTACACCGCTCGAAAGGTGGAAGGTGAGTGGGTCGTCTCGACGGCGATCATTACCCGCCAAGCCAAGGACGCATCCGGTGAGATCCATGACCGCATGCCGGCCTTTCTGAATCCAGAGCTGTGGGACGAATGGTTGAACCCGGAGCCGCTCGCCACCGACGCCGAGCGCGAACATGCCCTGTCACTGCTCGAGGTGGTGTCCGATCAGGTGGCCTCCACGATCACTACCCACGAAGTCGACCGGCGAGTCAACAACAGCCGCACGCTCGATCCACTCGATCCCGTTCTGATCGAACCGATTGCGCGTTAGGAACTGTAGAGCTTTCGGCGCCGTCGATCCTCGGCTTCAAGTTCGCGGGCTCGCACTTCCTGCCGCCGGTGGAGGGACTCCTTTTCTTCACCTGGCACCGGGACGATGGGACTGGGATGGTCATACAAAACTGCCGCGTCCGCCTCTTGCAGCGTCCGGTAGCGACCGATCATTCGCCGGTTCTCCGAATTCAAGTCCCAGCGGACGGTGACGAAGAAGTCACTGCCGTCCGGATTGCGAAGCCTCAGGATGATCGCCGCCGGTAACACCGGGTCGCTACGCATAACGAGCCAAGTATCCATGTCATAGCGGATCGGCCGCGGTCGTGATCGGCTCCCGGCTTGCGCCCGGACAGCCGCATCACGTCCGTCCTGCACGTCGTGTCGCACGCTGTGCCCCGGCACCTATTCGTAGGTACGCACAACGCGCCACTGCTGGCCGTCGTCAAACGAGACCACATCGAAAACAAGGCTATGACCGTCTTCGTCAGTTCCCTGGAACCGCCATCCCACGGGGACAACCGCGAGGTGGGTGATAGCAGTGAGATCGAAATCCAGAGGAGTAGGCATGTCTGACACCCGGTAGCGCTGCGCGTGCCAAACAAGGTGAGTCGGCGTTCCGTCAGCACCGACTGAAACGATCGCGGCGTCCATAGTCAATGTCATGAGCACTCCCAGCATTCGAATATATGTTCGATGACAAGAGACTCTAAATTGACGAGCAGCGACACGCCAAACTCCGGCCCCATCAAACCGTCCGATTGGTTTCCGCCTGGACGAAATGAGGATTATCCATTGCGGCCTGGCGTCCTGTCTGCCAGCATGTCGATGTGGATCAAGGGAACCTATCTCGCCGAGGGTTTGTCGGCGGAGCGGTCTCAGCTTCTGTGCTTGCATCCTTGGTCGGCGAAACGGTGTTAGCCGCGCCTGCGAGCGCCACCACTGCGCTTGACGCTGCAATCGCAGAGGCCTTGTCGATGGTGGGTAAGAACGTCGCCCAAGTGAACGCCGCCATGGCTGATGGCGCCTGGAAGAACACAGCACCCACGCAATGGTGCGCCTGGTTCGCCAGCTACATTTGTCGTGCGGCTGGGGTAAGCAGGCAGACCAGCAGCCTCGCCCTCTACAACTCATTGCCCCATTCGGGCACACCCCAACGCGGCGACATCATCTACTACTCGACTCCAGGACACACAGAGTTTGTCTACGACGTCGTCAACGGGGTACCGCGCGCGATCGGAGGCAACACACCCGGCGACCCAGACCCCATCGTCAAGATTCACAACACACCAATTTCTGGCTACGTCATTACCGGATTCGCACACCCAAATTGGGGCGCAGCGCCCCCGCCATCAGGATCAACACAAGACGAGGACGACATGGTCAGATTTATCGCAGCAACTGGAAGCGACACCTACGGCGGCCGAAGCGTCGGCGCCAACACATGGGCGGCAATTGAGGGAGGCGCCTTTACCCGCATCAGCTCATCCGAGGAGCTTGATGCCCTAGCCGACTCGATGGGCATCACCAGAACCGTTCTCGAGAACGAGCGCAAAAAGAACGTTTCTGGGCGATCGTTCCTGCTCACGGAGTCGGTATACATCCGCATGAACCCCTGAGCGCCTCCGCTGAGACCGACGTCTACGGCACTTAGCGTCGAACACGAACGGCGTAGCCAGTTTCGATCAGCGCATCGACCGCAGTTCGGATCTCTTCTTCATCCTCGATCGCATCCTCATACGGATCGATGGGCTGTCCTTGATAGGACAGCAGCAGGGCGTAGAGACCACGCGCGATCAATGACAGCCTCGAGTCGTTCATGATCATGTCCGGCACCAGCGTCGTCGACGCGTCGGGATCGACTGCGTGAAGGCCGGTCACCGCAATCCAGTCACTCGCTCGAGATGTCACCCGGCTATCGTCCTACAACTTTCAGCGATCGGCGAGGAGTTAGGCCTCGTTCGAACCCGCGGTCAGCGGTGGGCGTTCGTTCTCAATAAGCAATTCGATATTTGTGCGCGTGGGGCGGGTGATCGCTGCGGTAGTAGCCGCGGCCGCGAAGAGCAGCATGGGCGAAAGGGTCCCATACGACCATGCTGCGCCTAGAACAGCAATCGCTGCCGCCGCGAAAAGAAGGATACGGCTAGGTCTTGGGGGAAGAATTATTGCGACCGCACAACACACGGCGGCAAAGACAGCCATTGTGATCGGGACAGCGACCAAGGACATATCGACCGGACGCGCGTAGGCGAAGCCACGAGCCATGACAATTAAAGCCAAAATGGCGGTCACTGAGAACCATCGCCAACGTGCAAGAGTTCCCGTCCTCACGAACCGCCAAAAAAGCACGAACAAGATGATTCCGGTGAGGAGTACGGGAACAGCAACTTGTAACGTCGGAAGTAGGTAAGAGAGGCCATCTGCGCAGACCCAGTCGGGCTGCACGGGGGGCGTCGGCGGTGAGCAGGCGAAATGAGTGCTCTGGAGAAACGATGGCCAGAAGCCGATCGACAGGATTGCGGCCGCGATTCCTGCCAACAAGACACCCCACCCAGCATCTAGATGAGGAATGCGGCGCTTGTCGGCAGGAATCATCACGTCACCCGAAACAGGAATACGCGACCGGGGCGTCAAGCCCCCGGTTTCCGCTCGTCCAGCACTTCCACGGCGTTACCCAGCCTCTGGATTCGGCCAGTGTTCCGCGGTTGTAATTTCCAGCCGGGTATCCGCCCCACTCATTCTGAATCGCGTTGACTCCCATGCAGTCAGTACTTGACATTCCATTTCCAGGCCAGCTCAAGCAGAATGATTCGGTCACCGCCTGAACATTGCCAGAAATCTTGCTCGAAGTAACAAGACCCGCCGGTGCAGAGATCTGAATCTCCACTCCGCTAAGGCCTTGATAGTTGTCGAGATTCTTTGGTTTCCGCAGCCCGATGGCGATGGAGTTAGTGCGGCATTTGTCGCTCAAATCGTTGTAGTCCGCATACGCCTGGATACTGGCGACGGGGGTGCCGTAAATGTTCGTCGCCTGCCAAGTCCATCCATAGTTGCGTGCCCAGAACCGGCTCTTGTAATAGGGGTCAGCGGTCCCGGGGCTGAGATAGCAGTTAGGCCGATTGTTGTTCGGCGTGAAAATGGAATCGTTGTGTTCGTTAACCTCGAACTCGAGACCGATGTTGTTTGGCAACGAATACAAGCCATAGTCCAACCAGTCGTATTGGCTCCAGATAAATGGTGATGAGTCACCGGTCACGATATTCGCGTCATCTGGGCGCCAGTCCGAGACAGCCAGCGTCTGCGCGCCGCCCAGCTCTGCCTCTTGTTTTTTCGCCGCTGCCTGCTTTCCGGCTTCAATGCGCGCGGCGATTTTCGGGCCGAACTTGACCGAAGGTGCTACGTACGTCGGGTAGGTGGAACCAAGCTGCGTCTGCTGCACGTCAAGGGCTTTGCTCTTCTTTTGTTGCTCTGCATCTCGGAGCACGACGAAACCATTGACCGCAGGTTGGGTGCCGTAATCCTCTTGAAACTGTGCGAGGAACTTCGCAGGGTCAAGCCCCGTAGCAGGCGAATACTCTCCCATCGTTTGCACATTGTCGTACGCATAGGCAACAACAGGCTCGCCGACAGCGCCGCTGAGCTTGATCGCATCCTGCAAGGTCACGGTATGTGCGAGAAGCAGCGTCACATTCGTGGTATCTGGCGTGTCGGCGTAGATCTGCGCCGGGTCTGGCGCAACCGAGGATTCCGCACTGGCAGCAACCGCAGGGACCAGTAGCCCAATACAAGCGGCGACCACGATGCTCGCTCTGATCACGTTCTTAAACATTCAAATCCCCCCATCGTGGCCGACGAATCGTCAGCACTTGGCCAAAAACTAGTGGATCCCAAATTGTGATTTCTAGTCGGCATTTAGGGGGACCTGTCTACCCCTCTGATATTGCCTGAGGTAGTGGTTCGCACTGGGTCGACTCGCTGATGAACCGAGATCCAGACCCAGTCGCTCGTGAGAGATGTCAATCGCCGCTTACAATCAGGGCGATCGGCGGATTGACCGCTCCCTTCAGCTGCGTATAAATAGGGAAGCCGTCGAGCACCTCCCAAGCTCCGGCACCTCCTCGATGCTCTGCGACTTAGCAGGGGAACCATTCCGGTTCGCCGGTCGCACGCAATCGAGGAGGTCGATCACTCATGAGTGATCTCATTTCACCACCGCCAGGCGGTAACCCCGCCGGCATCGCCATCCGCCCGCTCTCCGTCCGCATGGACGAGAACACGCGAGCTCAGCTGGAGATCATCGCCCAATTGAACGACCGCAGCGTCACCGAGGAAGTTCGCAAAGCCATCGAGTTCTGGATCGAGAAATCGAAATCAGACCCGCAGGTGCTGAAGCGTGCCGAGACGGTGCGAGCAGAGATTGAACGAGACGCTGCAACTAAGCGCGGCGCGATATCGGCAATCTTTGATGGGTCCGACATAAGGGGTAAGACGGCTGGACAGAGCCGGACTAACGGCAAAGAGGGGAGCAGTTGACCAAAACCTAGCGACCCTGGCGGCTCGAGCCGTGCCTCGCCGCCAGGGTCATCATCCGCGGACGTCGGCGTCGTCTCTGCTTTCTGATGAGTCTGATTTCACAGCACCTATTGAAAACGATCGACATGTCGATCCCAAAACGAACTTCTGAGCTGCGCTCGGGCATATCATCCTTTTCATGAGGCGAGGGTGAAACAGTGGATGCGCAATTGGTGGAAGCCCATCCTAATTCTCGCGCCCCTGGCCGTAGCGCTATGGCTGCTGTTGCGCGTAGTCCTCAAGGTGCTGCCCGACCCACTGAAAGCCGCCCAGGACAAGATCAGTGAGTCCTCACGAAGCTGGCCTACTTCTTTTCTTCCGTCAGGGAGCCCCTCATGGATATGGGTAGTCCTTTTCTGTCTACTGCTTGCTGGCGTTTATCTGGCTATGCGTCTTCGCGAAGCTAAAACAGCCCGGAGGCGACCATACGATGTCACGCACAGTGAAGATGGGTCACCCACCCGTAGGCGCGTAAGAGGGGCAGATGCCTCGATATTCACGAGAGCAGTAATAGACCCACAGCGGATCTTTCCAAGGATCACCGAGAGTGTTCAGCCGTATACACGCTCTTTAAAAGTACGAACTACTCTTTCGATTCGTCTAGAGCGCTTCACACCACGTCGGACGGTCGTCATTCCGATCATGATGAGTGCCCGAGGCCGCCTAGAGAACAGTCTTTCGTTCACCGATCCATCCGGAGTCCGAGTCTCATCATTGAATCGCACGCAAACCAATGCACACATCCACGGCGTAGTGTGCGCCCTAGTGCGTTCCGCGGGGGCGGCCGCCGTCATAAGGTTCCACGCCGAAAAAGGAGGAAACCCTTCCCTAAGCACGCGAATAGGCGAATACATCACGGAGAGCTCTACAACCCGGCCCGCACCACGGCAAGAGGTTGCAAACGACCTAGTAAAACAAATCCTCTTACTTCCGACGGTAAGAAAGCATCGGCTTTTCGAAACCGCCCGGCTCATCTCTCACCTGAGACTCAACTACCCGATATGCATAAAAATCAATCCTCGTGACTTCAGAAAGGACGACATTCGCGTCACGATTGAACGCCGGGTAATCCCCGAGGTCGTGCATCGAGAAAAGGCAAAGGTGCCCGCCGGTTCACGAAAGTCGATCGCCCGTTTCTTGCTGGGGTTCAATCGACGAGCTGCAACGTTGTTGGAGGCATTCAGAAAGTTCACCGGAGTCACTTCGAGTGTGCTCACCCACGAGCTGAGCAACTCAGTTCGAGCTGAGAGCTATCACCTGGAGGTTCGAGGGCCTGAAGGTTATTACGCGGCACGCCAGCAATTTGTCAACACGGTCGGCCTCAAGCTCGACTCTGCTGAGGTCAAGGCGCAACTAGTTGAACACTCCCCACTACGAGGCCAACGTCATACGCATCTCTATCTCAGGCGCGTCGCAGACACCCAACCCGTATCATTCCAGGCGATATTCCATGAGCGTACGCCCGGATCGATGGCAATTGCGCTGGCCGCCGCGGCCTCGACGTTTGCAATCGCGATGATCCTGGCATTCATACAAGTTCGAGATGCGCGCGCCTTCTGCGCAACTACCTTTCCTCATAGTGTTTCCAACTGCCTAGGTAGCCATGCTGCGATCGTCACTGACAACGGGTCGCTAATACAAATCTTGCTTACCTTTCCGATTGCACTTCTCGCCGTTTCCCTCCCGCGATCTTCGTCAGTTTGGGGCGGCGTCTTGGTTGCACGATTCGCGAATGTCTGTGTGATTTTGCTGGCGTTGGCAGCCCTCGCCCTGTCTTCGTTCGCCACTGTTCTCACCACCACAGGACTTTCTGTTGCTTGGCTCGTGGTAATTGGCCTCTTGGCCATCATCCTCGTGGGATCGTTAGTCTCTTGGGTCCAGCGAACACTTGTCCACATTTCCTATGTCCGCAGCGATGAATAACCCTCGGGTATTGATATCTCAGTATCTATCATGTATAAGTTGAGGAATGAATGACTTTAAGCGAGCTACGCACAAGTAAGGCGATGGAGAACCAAGGTTCTCAGCCGTCGCCGGAGCACAAGCCACGAATCGGGGTTATTCGACTATTCGGCAAGTACTTGCGCAGACTGTCTGGATATACCGAACTCGACCGCATTGAGCTCGCCCGCGAAGGAGCGTGGCTTGGTGAAACCACCTGGTTCATCCCTGGGATGTCAGAAGACCCGGTGAGCACCCTCCCAAAGGACTTCCCTCTCGCAACTTTAGAACCCGCGCAAGTCCGCGCCGCTCTCGACCTAAAGATGATTAGCGATGCCGCCATCACTCGCAGTGCCTGGGACGCAGCGCTTGCGGTCTCGGAGTCGGAAGTCCCTGACGCCGCGATTCGCCTCCTCCGCGCGCTCGAAGACCACGCGCGAGCAACTGAGACTCAGTGACATCGCATCGACGATGGCGACCTCAAGCGCCGGTATTGTCGTCGCCTGCTAAGCAGTACCTAAGCGGACATTTGAAAATTGGCGAAAGGGCGTCCCAGGTTCGACTGAGCCTTAGGGGGAAAGCCCCAGATGATCGTGGCTTCCGTCATGAAATTTCGCTGCGTCTGAATCTTCGCGATGAGCCGGTTGTCAGCGAGTTGAGCCCCTAGAACCCATTGCGGCCAGACAGGCATCCGCCATTCGACGTTGATCTTGAAGAGCCATGCCTTCTCCGGCTGCAGGGTGAATTCGTCTATGTGCTGCACCGCACGCACATACCCAGTGCTCTTACTTGGCGCCTTGAAATCAAACGTGAGATCTTCGAGCGGTTGGTCGTTGATCCAGACGGTCGGCGTTCGATACTCAGATTCCGGGTCAATGTGCAGCGCAAGGCTCACGAGCACCCGCTCCCCGAATTGATACATCGTGAGATGACCCCAGGGACGGAAAAATAATTCCTCGTCTCGGAACAGAGTCGCGAGCTTGGCGGCGCCTCGATCGCTCCGACGCAATCCTGTCCGCCGATCGACGTGATGGGTTTCGGCGTATGAATCAAGTCGGTCGTTCAATGAGTTGCCTGCGAGCCCGATGCCACTGGTCTCAAGGTATGCACGGATATCACCGTCGGGCTCAACGCTATATCGCTTGAATATCTCGAACAAAGTTGCGTGCGCCTGTTCGATGCTCCCCATGCCGACGACCCGGACAAGCGCCTCACAGGTCGCGATGCGATCTGGTGCGAATGCACCCTGTTCTTTGCGCAGTTCGCGCAGTTCCTTGAGGAGCTGGAGCCGAAGCGGATCGTCTTTCACTCCGCAATGTTGTCAGTTTTGTGTCAGTGACGACGGCGGTCCTCCCGTTCGAACCTAATCATGCGGAATCACCGCAACTGGGATCGAGGAGAAGAACTGATGAACATTGAGTTAGCGCCAATCGGCGGATCGTTTGGAGCACAAGGTCTGGCGCAGATGAGCGGCAGCATGCAACGTCAAACAGGGCGAGAAATAGAACGTGTCCAAGCTCAGGCGCTCGTGGCGGACACACGCGAGCAAGGTCGCGCGCTCCTGACCAACACGGCACTTCAGAACGTCGGAGCCTTGTCGGCACTGGAACAGCACCTGATTCAGGTCGCCCCACTTGGCGAGGCACGCTACAAGCACATTGTGGATGCCTACGCCATGGGTGCTGCCCGGTCGATCTCGGGGTGGTGAACCATGCAGTACTTGATATTGCTCGGGCTGCCATTCCTGCTCGCGGGTGGGCTAATCACACTGCTGTGGCAGGGAGCGTGGTGGCTCGTGGACTGGGTTAGGTCGCGTCGTGAGCGTCGCCGTGTGGCCATCGAGCGCGAACTCGACCGCAAGCAAGCTCAGCTGCGCGCGACGATCCTGCAGCTCGCAGAAGAACTGGGAAACGATGCCCACGAAGCGCGCAAGGCGCTGATTCGAGAGTCGTTCCTCGCCTCACGGGTCGATCTCGACCAGCCGTAGCCAGGCACCGACGGAGGCCTGCCCATCGTGGCTGGCCTCCGTCGGGGTCTTCATCTCTCAGTCGCCAAATCGCTCCTCACTGACGACCGTCCTCTGAGAAAGGGGCAAACCCATGAAAGACAAAACGAACCTCAATGCAGAGGACATTCTCGATCCACCGCAAGCACATCAGGCCGGGCCTCGTCGCACCTGCGTAGTGGAAACCACAACGTCCAAAGCGATGCCCGGGGCGGCTCCCGTAGGCCGTATTTGGCCCCTGGAGGGCCGTGTCCGGTCGCCCCGCCGATCGACGGGGTCTTGGGGCGATCGGCGGATTGGCGGGCGGACGTGGCCGCGGTTCACTACGGAGGCTTCCCCGGAGCCGTCCCACGGTTCCGCCACTAAGTACCGGAAGCGAAAGGGGGTCTCTCTGACCACACAATCCAAACGTCGACAGCTATTTCGGGGGGTTTTGGCCGATCCGCCATGGCGGGCAATGGCGGGGAACGTCACTACGAAACTATGAGCCTTGCCGACATCAAGGCGATGCCGATCGCCGATCTCATGGAGCCAGACAGCTGGTGCTTTTTGTGGATACCGAACGGCCTAGCCCTAGAGGAAGGGAATGCCGTACTTCGTGCATGGGGTTTCACCCCGGCCCGGCAGTTCATCACCTGGTTTAAGGGCTTCACTGGCTTCGGTGAGCCCCTTCGCAATTCCACCGAGCAACTGCTTGTCGGTCGGATTGGCAAACCGAAGATCCACTTTCGAGGTCAGCCGACTCATCTGATCGCGCCCCGTCAGACTCATTCGACAAAGCCCCAAGAACAAGTCGCGATCGTTGAACGGCTCATTGGCCCCGATGGTCTGATCCTCGAACTTTTTGCTCGTACCCAGCCGTCCAGCGACCGCTGGCGCGTCTGGGGTATGGAAGTCGAATCTGACATCAGCATTCCTGGCTACCCGGTTCCCTCGGACTTCACCCGAGACCAGGAGGCCACCTAATGAGAAAGGCGTCACATGTCCCCCGAATCCCAATCGCCGCTCCGCCGCCTCGGCCAGCTCGTCTGGGCTGTCCTTGGCTCGGCCTTCGCCCTGTGGCTGGCCGTTCAGTTGCTCGCCCAAATTTGGGGCTGGCTGCTCCTACTGCTCGCCGTGGTGCTGGCGGGGTGGGCGCTGGTGCGGTGGCTGTCTGCCCGCCGCGACCGCTGGTAGCCCGCTTCTTTCGCTCGACATTTTTCATCTCCCGAACGTCGGAGGTCACGCCCACCCGATCGCCTGGTCATCGCAGCAAACAGGGGTTGACGGATCGGCTTCTCTGCTTCATATACAAGGGAGTTAGGGAACACAAGATGGGGCGAAGCAGAGGGATTCTGCTCCGTGTGTTCGGAGAACGCTCATGACTGGTGGGAGGAACAAGAGGCAGCAATCCAAGCGGGTGCGGCAACGTCGCGTCTCTGTTCGTGCTGTCCGCCGCAGCCCCGTCGACCCACGCAAACTGTCGCGCATCCTGATCGCCCTCGCCGAGGCCGACGCCGAAGCGGCCGCGAAAGCGCAGCATCGCGCCGCACACCCCACCGATCAGAAGTCCGAAAACAAGGCCCCCACCAGTACGACGGAGGGCAGGGACTGATGACCAGCAGCGACCTCATTTGGCAAGCCATGCACTGGCCAAGCCCCCTCAATCCAGGCCACGGTCTCGGCCTGCTGCGCCTCCTCGCCAGCGACGCCGAACGTGGCCCCGTCATCTTCGAGGCACGCGCGGAGAACGGCGAGGTGACGCACCTCTTCGGCACCGCCGCCCACCAGGTGCGGGAGATGTCCAGCCTCGTGACGTCCTCCGTTCCTGGCGTGGCGTTCAGCGCCGACCCAGATCGCCATATGCCCGAGTCGATAGGGCAGGTGACACTCAGTGGCTCGCCGCTCTCGCTCCAGTTCGATCGTCTCCACGACACCGCCCGCGCGATGCTTGGCGCACTATCTGCCGCCCGTTTCAAAGACGAGTCACTGGTGCTACAGATTGTGCTCGGGAGAGGACGCCCGCCTCACTCGCTGCCACCTCGACCGGCAGATCCGACCCAGCCGCTGGCCAGTCTCCTCACTCGTGGCGTGAGACAGCCGACCAGGCAGGTCGCCGCGTCACTGGAGCTAAAAGCTGGCGAGTCCGGCTTCCGCGCCTCTATCCGAGTCGGGGTGACAGCCGCTTCGCCGGGTCGCCGACGCGCTCTCGTCCAAGGTCTGCTCGCAGCACTACGCACGACGCAGACGCCGGGTATTCGGATCGATCTCCGTCGTCTCCGTTCCGCTGACTTCGACACCCTTCCGAGTCGCGGGTCGTTGCCTTTGAGCAGTGCCGAGGTGCTGGCGCTCATCGGCTGGCCGATAGGCGACGAACAGTTGCCTGGCATGCCTGACCCGCACCCGAAGCTGCTGCCACTGCGAGCTCGCTCGATAGAGAAGGAACGCGTGTTTGCCACCACGACCGCGCCCGGAAAAGAACGCCCGGTTGGGATCGACGTCAAGGACGCGCTGTTTCACACCGTGTTTCTGGGTCCAACGGGAGCAGGGAAGTCGACGGCGCTGCTCAACCTGATTGTGGCCGACCTCGAAGCTGGCAGATCCGTCGTCGTCATTGACCCGAAGAGCGACCTCGTGCGGGATGTGCTCGCCCGCGTCCCTCAGCCCAGATATGACGATGTCGTCGTGCTCGACCCGACGCAGGACGCACCGGTCGGGCTGAATCCACTGGGAGCGACGGATACGCCACCGGAGCTTGTAGCCGATGGGCTGCTCGCAATTTTTCGTGACCTCTACCCGAACGCCTTCGGCCCAAGAACGGCAGACGTACTGCACGCCAGTCTTCTGACGCTCGCCAAAACCGAAGACGCCACTCTGGCTTGGCTCCCCCGGATGCTGACCGACCCCGTGCTGCGCCAACGCATCACCACGCCGCTCGATGACCCTGACCTAGTCGAATTCTGGGATCAGTTCGATGCCATGTCGGATCGACAGCAGACCCAACACGTCGGCCCCGTCCTCTCGCGGCTCCGCCAGTTCCTGCTGCGTCCGAGCCTGCGCCGCGTGCTGGATCAGGCAACCCCGCGCTTCCAGCTCCAAGACCTCTTCACCACACCGACGGTGCTGCTCGTGCCACTCAACCAAGGGCTTCTCGGAAGGGATGCGACGCGGCTGCTGGGTTCGCTCCTCGTCTCGCGCCTCTGGCAACTGACCCTCGCCCGAGCCACTCGCCCGAAAGACGAACGCCCGCCGGTGTCCATCTATATCGATGAAGCCCAAGAGTTCCTACGCCTTGGTGGTGACGATCTGGCCGACGCATTGGCGCGATCACGGTCACTGGGCGTGGCCTGGCATCTGGCACATCAGTACCGGGCGCAGATGCCACGGGAGATGCTCAGCGCGATCGACGCCAACGCCCGAAGCAAGGTCATCTTTGGTCTCGGTATCGACGACGCCCGCGCCATGGCAGCGATGGCACCCGAGCTCAGCCCAGAAGACTTCGCTAGCCAGCCACCCCGGGCCGTCTACGTCCACCTCATCCGTGACGGTCACCCCCTCGGCTGGGTGTCTGCCAAGACATTGCCACCCCCACCCGAAACGTCAGACCCAAGCGACCTGATCCGTCGCAGCCAGCGAAGCTACGGACGAATCGAATCGGATCTTGCCGAGACCACAAAGCAGTCGGGCAATACGCCAGCCGCCCAGACGGATGAGGCACCCATCGGGCGTCGGAGACGTCAGAGATGACAGCCGAACTGAAGAAGGCAGATACGCCGATCGCACACCCGATCGCCTCCCCCTCGATTCCGCCTTCACCCCGCTCATTGCTGCCATTTCCCTCGTTACGGGACACGACTAACACCGCAGTCGCGGTGTTCCCAAAGCCACTCACGGGAATTCACAAATGGATCAAGGAGAAGGGCAGGTGAGACCGAACAATCGACTCGGCACGCTTGGCGTTCCCAAGCTGCGAGCCCACCTGACTCCTCGCGACGAAGCGATTTTGCGTTCCATCTCCCAGCACAAGTTCCTCACCACCAACCATCTCCACGATCTCCATTTCTGGAACCATGCCTCCCGCGTCTCCAGCATCCGTGCCTGCACCCGCGTCCTCACCAGGCTCGAAGGCCACCGCCTGATCCGCCGATTGGATCGCACGGTCGGAGGCCATGGTGGCGGCTCAACAGCAGCCGTCTGGAGCATCGATGCCGCCGGCGACCGGGTCGTCCGAGCGCTCGAAGGAAGAAATCCAAACAGCCGCTCCCGCGCCTACGAACCAAGCCTCCAGTTTCTTGACCACACCCTGGCCATTGCTGACACCCGGATTCGGCTCGAACGCCTCGCGCGAGTTGGCCATATCGAGCTCCTCGATGTGGCCACCGAACCGACCAACTGGCGACCGTTCTCGGCACGCGGACGGCCTCAAACCCTGAAACCCGATCTGCACGCCGTCACGGCCAGCGGGGACTACGAGGACGCCTGGTTCATCGAAGTCGACCGCGGCACCGAATCGCTTCCCGTGCTCCTCTCCAAGTGCCACTACTACCAGCGCTTCTACGCCACCAATTTGGAGCAGGAGCGCAGTGGCATCTTCCCGGTCGTGCTCTGGATCATCCCCGGACAGACCCGCCGCCACCGACTGACCGACTGCATTTCCACCGATCCCAAGCTCGACGCGCGCCTATTTCGGATCATCGCCAACGAAGACCTCGAAGCCGCCATCACCGGCCCGGAACCAATATCAACCCCTGTCGAGCGCCTGGCGCTTGAGAAAGGAGAAGCCCTATGAACGAACGAGAACCAACCAGCGAGAGCCATCCTCGCCATCGCAATGACGCGCTGGGGCTCGAAGCAATCGCTGATCGCAATGGCACCCCAGAAATGCTTGCCCGCTGGGAAGAAGGCATCCGCCGCTATGGCCACGCCTTCGTCGCCTACTCGAAGCTCGGCGTCCCCCAGTTCCGCACCGGCGAAGCCCTGACCACTTTTGAAGACCTCTACGTCGGCAGCTTCGACAGCCACCGAGACCTCTGCGATTGGCAGATGCAAGTCCTCGGGTGGCAGCGCGGCCTCGACGAACTCCGCGTGAGGGAAGGCATCCCCGACGACGTTCTCGGCTGGAACTACGCCCAGATCGAGCGCTACATGGGCGGCATGTACACGACCGTCGAAGCAGGCGAAAGAACCCATGTCTTCTGGGCTTGATCTCTGTCCCTTAAGTCGTCAATTCCACAACTTAAGGGGTTACGACGGCCACCCCCGAGGGATCGACGTAGTTAAAACAACAACGCTCCCAGGGCAGCCAAATGCCCTCGACTGTGCCGCGCTTCAGAGCTATCCTCCGGAGGCCAAGCAGGCCCAACTAGCCCTCATTGAAAGGAGGAACCCATGAACAACAATCCCCAAGAACCACAATTCGGACACATCGCAGACCCCATTGCCGAATGGGACCCAGCAATGTCCAAGCTCGTGGGCGACCTCTTCGGCCACTTCCAAGATTTCCAAAGTCGCAAACATGGCGAGGCCATCAAAGCTGGTATCGCCCGCCGGAAGGCACGATTGCAGCTCGAAAAGGAATCTGGCGACGTGCAGATTGCCAGAGACGCCGCGATAGCCGGCCGCAGAAGGCCCGCCGATGAATGACCCGGAAGCCAGACCAACCAACCCTCATCGTGAACACGACGAGCTGGATCTCCAGGGCCTCGAGCGAACAAGCAGGCGCTTCGGCGAGCGCATCAGCGAAGGCATCACCAGGGCACTCGTCGAACAACATGACATTGATCGTCTAACGGCTCGGCTCATCAGCCACGTCCTCGGTCGCGCCCACGGTCGCGCGTCGCATCTCGCCCGATTCGCCCGAGAAGGCGACGGTCAGCATGAGGATCTGCGTAAGGAGTATCTCCAACTGATCGACCGCGAAGACGTCTCTCCTGAGGCCAAGGAGCTCGTCTGCTGGCTGGCATCGCACCTCATCGAGGAAGAGCGAAAATCCGGCGGTCTCGACCAGCGTGAACCTGCCCGCCAAGGAGACCTCGATGGCATCGCCTAACGAATTGGCTGAACCAGTAAGGCGAGGAAGAGGTCGACCGCTGAAGGTCATGACCTTGAGGGTGCAGCCTGTCGCTCGGCGCACTATCGACTTTCACCGGCTGGCGAAAGTACTGATTGCAGTCGTGCAACGAGAGGCGTCCCTAGACGGCCTCGACAACAACGCAACGAACGCCAAGACGGCCCATTCTGCGCGGGAGGTGGATTCATGATCGAGGCGCCCGACGAGAACCTGAACCCGGAGAAAGCAAACGGAGGTAGCACCCTAATGAACGAAATTGAATCCCAGACGCTGCAGGCGGAGCTGCAACTGAACTCCATCGCGAGCTTGCAGCACTTATACGAAGAGAACGACTTCGACTCCGTAGACGAGCTAGTTGCGGGCGGCGAGGCGGTGCTCTACCTGCGCGTGTCGACGACTCGTCAGATGGACACTGCGGCAGATCTAGACGAGGACGGTAACAGCATCGCGACGCAGCGTCAGTGGTCGATGCGAAAGGCGCGCGAACTCGGCGCGACCGTCGTTCGTGAATTTGTCGAACCGGGTCAGTCAGCGCAGACGATCGATAAGCGCCCTGAATTCAAGAGCCTCCTCGCGTTCATCAACGAGAACCCGGATGTGCGCTACGTCATCATCTACATGCGATCTCGGGTGTTCAGAAACTACATCGACGCGGCCGTGACCAAGCGTCACCTGAAGAACAAGAATGTGACGCTCGTTTCCGCGAAGGAAAACTTTGGCGAAGGCCATATGGGCGATGCGATGGAGGCCATCACCGATGTCGTAAATGAGCTGCAGGTTCGGATGAGCGGCGAGGACATCAGCATCAAGATGGCCCACAAGGTCGAGCGAGGCGGCAGCGTTGGTCGCGCGAAGCTCGGTTACCTCAACACCCGAAAGGAGTACGACGGCCGTCTCGTCAACACCATCGACGTCGACCCCGAACGAGCACCGCTGATCAAGTGGGCGTTCGAGGAGTACGCCACGAACCAGCACTCCGTCTGGCAGCTCGCGTCGATGCTCGAGGATCACGGGCTCGTCACTCGTCCGTCTCAAAAGCGCCCATCGAAGCCACTATCGGCGAGCGCCCTGGCAGTGATCCTTCGTGACCCGTATTACACGGGAGCGATTCGCTACAAGGGCAAGCTGTTCGCTGGTCGGCACAAACCGATTATTAGCTCGGAAACGTTTCTCGCCGTTCAGGAGATTCTCGACCGCCGAAATCGAAAAGGCGACCGAGACCAGATCCATTTCCACTACCTCAAAGGACTGCTGTACTGCGCAGCCTGCCACGAGGAGGGGCGAACCAGCCGATTGCTCTATACCCAGGCCAAAGGAAACGGGGGTACCTACGAATACTTCATCTGCGCCGCCCGGCAACGAGGGAATTGCGAGGTAGGCCTGATTCGCGTTGAGGATCTGGAAAAGGCCGTCGAACGTGCAGTCGCGGCAGAGAGGTTCGCTTCCGCATCGCTCGTCGCAATGCGCGAGGAGGTTGCCCGCGCCGTCCATGAATTCCAAAACTCAGACCGTGAAGCAAAGGCAGCCCTTCGCCAACAGAAGAAGAAGCTCGAGGCGCAAGAGGAACGGCTGATCGATCTCGCCGCAGAAGGCGACATCGTCATCGACAAACTGCGAGACCGCCTCGACCACATCACCCATCAAAAGCGCGCCATCAGCGAAAAGCTCGCCCAAACCGAAGACCGCATGCAATACGGAGCCGAGCAAGTCCTTGCCTACGTCGACCTTCTGGAAAGCCCCGGCGATCTCTACAGCAAGGTGCAGGAGAGCACTCGCCGCGACCTTTTGATCGCGTTCTTCAGCTCCCTGCGCGTTTACGTCCTCGACGAAGGCGTGGACATCCAAGCCGACCGCACTGAAGTCAACGAAACGCTTCACGAATGGCAATCCCGCCACGGTGCAGGCAATGCTCACAGCCCGACAAAAACAAAGAGAGCCTCCCGCATTTCTGCGGACGGCTCTCGTTCGTCGAACACTATTGGCCTCAACGAGTCCAAAGGTTTGAGTAACTCACTATTGGTCGGGCTGACAGGATTTGAACCTGCGACCCCCTGACCCCCAGTCAGGTGCGCTACCAAGCTGCGCCACAGCCCGTGACTTGTGCGGAAAGCCGCACCGAGGAGCAAGCTTAGCGGACCAGGTCACCCGCACGTCGCACGCTTCCACTAGCGTCAGCACCGGATGGCCCCGCTCCCCCGAAAGGATCCGATCATGGCCGCAGGAACCAAAGACGACCCGTGGCAGCTCACCACCGCACCGGGCTCATCGCAGTATCAGATGTACGTCGAGGGCGACGAGCTCGTCTGTGTCGTCGGTTCGACAACGCTCAAATATCAGGCGCGCGCAATCGATGACCTGCACGCTTGGCTCACCGAGCAGGGCGACTGGGTTCCGCTCGGCGCTGCCGACGAAAGCAAGCCCGCCGCTGACGGCACCGTTGAGGGATGGGGCCGTTCCAAATCCAACCCGGTCGGCGGTTGGTACGGATTGCGCAAGGGCTACCGGGGACGCTTCGGCATGTACCTGCCGCCCCTGCTCGAACAGCTCGGCCTGATCGAGCTGACCCACGACGCCCGGAACAACTCGGCACGGGCAGTAACGTCGAAAGCATGACCACCCGCACCACTCCCCCGTTTCGCGCTGACAATGTCGGCAGCTACCTGCGCAGCGACGCCGTGCACCAGGCGCGCACCGAGCTGAAGGCCGGCCGCATCGAGGCGGCGGAGCTTGCAGCTATCGAAGACCGCGACATCCGGGATCTCATCGCCAAGCAGGAGGCGATCGGGCTCGACGCGATAACCGATGGCGAGATTCGGCGCGGGTTCTGGCAGTTCGACTTCTTCGGCATGCTCGACGGCGTCGAACTTGTCGAAGGCAACACGGGCATGACATTCCAGGGCAACTCACCGCGCCCGCTGTCTGTGCGCATCACCGGCAAACTCGGGTTCCCGGCCGACCACCCGATGCTGCAGCACTTCGCCTTCCTGCGCGACAACACCTCTCGCGTCGCCAAGATGACGATCCCGGCTCCGACAGTCATGCACTTTCGGATGGCCGCTGATGCTCTCGCCGGCTCGGGATACACGGGCCGCGACGACTTCTTCGAAGACCTCGCCGCCACCTATCGGGATGCCGTCGCCGCCTTCTACGCAGCCGGCTGCCGCTACCTGCAATTCGACGACACAGCGTGGGGCTTCCTGTGCTCGGATGTCGAGCTCGAGAAAGCGCGCGCCCGCGGCCTCACAATCGATGGCATCCAAGAGGCGTATGTGAAGCTCATCAACGACTCGCTGCGCGACAAACCCGACGACATGGTGGTCACCTCGCATGTCTGCCGCGGCAACTTCCGCTCCACCTGGATCGCGTCGGGCGGCTATGAGCCGGTGGCCGAGAACCTGTTCGGCAAAGTCAACTACGACGGCTACTTCCTCGAGTACGACTCCGAGCGCGCCGGCGGCTTCGAGCCCCTCCGGTTCCTGCCGAAGGGTAAGAAGGTCGTCGTGCTGGGGCTTATCTCCTCGAAGACGGGCGAGCTCGAGGCTCCCGGCGATGTCGAAAAGCGCATAGCCGAGGCCGCCACGATCGTGCCTCTCGACCAGCTCGCCCTCAGCGCCCAGTGCGGATTCGCCTCCACAGAGGAAGGCAACTCGCTTACAGAAGACCAACAGTGGGCCAAGATGCGCGAAATCGTCGAGGTCGCGCAGAAGGTCTGGAGCTAAGACACAACCCCCACAAGGAATGAGGAAACAATGGCGTATCTGAACGTAGCGATTTTGCAGGCAATCCCCGAAAGCGATGACCCATCTTGGGAAGTCCGCCGTGACGCAAACCTTGCCGGAATGGCGACACTCGTGAAGAAGGTCAAGATGAGCAACCCGCTCGTCGACCTCGCGGTCTTCCCGGAGTACTACCTCGCAGGCCTCAAGGGTCTCGTTGCGCCAGACTCGTGGCCGAGGGACATGGCTGAGACTCTCGACGGCCCCCTCGTGCAGGCTGCACTAAAGATCGCGCGTGACAACAAGATCTGGCTCATTCCGGGTACCTTCGCCGAAATCAGCGATGACCCGGCCCGTCCCTACAACGTCGCCCTTCTGATTTCTCCGGAAGGTGACATCAAGCTCAGCTACCGGAAGACCTTCATTCCTTACCCGCTTGAGCAGTCATCGGCGGGATTCGACTACCCGGTTTACGAGATCCCGGGGATCGGAAAAATCGGCATCGCCATCTGTGCGGACTCCAGCTGGCCCGAATCGATCCGCAATCTCGCCCTCAACGGCGCTGAAGTGATCATCCGCCCCAACGGCGAAAGCGACTGGATCCTGGGTCGGGAGCTGCACGAGGCGATGGCACGGGTGCGTGCGTTCGAGAATCAGCTCTACTTTCTCGATGTCAACACAGCAGGCCCGATGGGGCTTGGCGAATCTTTGGTCGTCGATCCGGAAGGCCGTGTGCTGCAGAAGCTCGGACCTGGTGAGCTGTGGACTGTCGCATACCTCAACCTCGACGAGGTTCGTCGCGTGCGCGAGCAAGGATCATCGGGGCTCTTCCCCATGCTCAAAATACTCAAAGAGACGAAGCAGAGCGGGCACGATATCGACGCGTGCTACGTCAACGGCATTGAGAACGCTCCCGTCTACAAAACGCACTCGCAGCCGACCCCTCGGACTCCCGCGGAGATCAAGCGTCTCTGGTAGCGCCGCGGAAACTGTCATGCGCCGCAAAAGCTTCGACGGCGCGTGGTCGTTCTGCGGCGCACAGCTAACGCTTGCGCTTTTCCCTGACTCGCATGTTGACGATGATCGGGGTGCCCTCGAAGCCGTACACCTCGCGGAGGCGTCGCTGGATGAAGCGGCGATACTGCGGGTCGAGGAACCCAGTGGTGAATAACACAAATGTCGGCGGGCGGGTTGACGCCTGCGTGCCGAACAGGATGCGCGGCTGCTTGCCTCCGCGAATCGGGTGCGGATGCTCGGCCGACAGCTCCGCGATCAGTGCGTTGAACTTGCCGGTCGGGATGCGCGTATCCCAGCTGTCTAGAGCAACTTCCAGTGCCGGGACCAACTTCTCAAGATGTCGACCCGTGCGCGCCGAAATGTTCACCCGCGGAGCCCAGGCCACATGCGCCAGGTCCCGCTCGATCTCGGTTTCGAGATAGCGCCGACGATCATCGTCGAGCAGATCCCACTTGTTGTAGGCCAGCACCAGCGATCGCCCCGATTCGAGCACGAGGTCGATGATGCGCAGGTCCTGCACCGACACCGGCTCGGTCACATCGAGAACAACGACCGCAACTTCGGCTTTCTCAAGTGCCGCGCTGGTGCGCAGAGAGGCATAGAAGTCGGCTCCCTGCTGCAGGTGCACACGCTTCCGGATGCCGGCAGTGTCGACAAAGGTCCAGATCTTGCCACCCAGCTCGACCTGCTCGTCGACGGGGTCGCGTGTTGTGCCTGCCAGCTCATTGACGACGACACGCTCTTCACCCGCCGCCTTGTTGAGCAGCGAACTCTTGCCCACGTTCGGGCGGCCGATGATCGCCACTCGGCGGGGTCCGCCGATTTCTTCCTTCGCCACGGCAGACACGGCGGGCAACACGGTCATCACGTGATCGAGCACGTCGGCGACGCCGCGGCCATGCAGGGCCGAGACAGGCCACGGTTGACCCAGTCCCAGGCTCCACAACTCTGCGGCCTGCGGATCTTTGATCGCGTCATCAGCCTTGTTGGCGACCAGGATCACGGGGCGGTGTGAGGCGCGGAGCATGCGAACCACATGCTCGTCGGTCGCCGTAGCGCCCACGTTGATGTCGACGACGAACAGCACGGCGTCGGCGAGGTCGACAGCGACCTCGGCCTGCGCGGCAACCGACGCGTTGATGCCCTGGGCGTCGGGCTCCCAGCCGCCCGTGTCGACGACGGTGAAGCGACGGCCCAGCCACTCGCTCTTGTAGGTAACGCGGTCGCGGGTGACGCCGGGCGTGTCTTCAACGACGGCTTCACGGCGGCCCAGGATGCGGTTGACGAGAGCAGATTTGCCCACGTTCGGCCGGCCCACGATTGCGAGAACGGGAAGCGCCGGCAGATAGGTGATGCCGTCGAGACCCTCGGCTGCTGCATCGAGCAAGCCCAGGTCTTCGTCGTCGAGCTCGTAGTCCAGCAGGCCGGCCCGCAGGGATGCAGCCCGCTGATCGGCTTCGGCCTCGTCAAGTTCGCCTAGCCGGGCGGCAATCTCTGGATCAAGCTGGCCGAACTCGTCGTTCTCTAATCCGGACGCGTCTGTTTCGGTCGTGTCGCCAGAAATGTCCGACTCGGAAATGCCGAGGTCGTCGTGCGGCTCGCGCTCGCTCATGGTGGTCCTGTCAGTCGGAGGTCGTGCGCTGCACGAGACTCACAACGGCCTCAACGGTCTGGTCGAAGTCGAGATCCGTCGAATCGATGGTGGTGACGCCGGGAGCCGCCGTGAGAAAGTCCACGACCTGGGCATCCCGTCGATCGCGATCCCGCAGGTGCTGAGCCGTCGCGGCGGCATCAGGCCCGAGTTCTGCGGAGCGCCTGGCAATTCTAACCTCTTCATCGGCGGTCAAGAGGATTCGCACCGGCGCATCCGGGGCCACAACCGTCGTAATGTCCCGGCCTTCCACAACGATGCCCGGCCCGCCGGTGCGCGAGATGATGCGCTGGAAGACGCCCGTGAGCTCGCGTCGCACCTCCGGAATTCGTGCGACAGTGCTGACCTCAGCCGAAATCCGCGGCTCGCGGATCGCCTGCGTGACGTCGACGTCGTGCACCCGCACGCGTAGGCCGTCTTCTGTGAGCTCGGTGCTGTATGCGAACTCGGCGAGCAGGGCAACGACTGCCGTGGCGTCGCTCAGGTCGATGCCGTGCTGAAGTCCATGCCAGGTGAGCGCGCGATAGGCGGCTCCTGTGTCGAGGAAGGCATAGCCGAGGGCCCGTGCGGCAGCTTTGCTCACACTCGACTTACCACTTCCGGCCGGGCCATCCACCGCGACGACGACGGTCACTGATCCTCCTCGGCCAGACCCCAGCCGCGCCGCACGAGGGCCGTGGCGAGTCCGTGCGCTACCTCGGGCAGCACCGAGACTTCGACAAAGCCAACAGCTGCTCCCGGTGAATGCTCGAGCCGGAGATCTTCGATGTTGACGCCCTCGTCACCAATTTCAGAGAGGAGGCGCGCCAACTCGCCCGGGGTGTCGTCGACTTTGATGATGAGCTGCTGAAACCGCCGTGCCGTGCCGTGCTTGCCGGGGATCCGGGCGACGCCGGCGTTCCCGGCGGCGAGCGCGGCGGCGATACCGCGCGAAGCGTCTGCGTCAGTGTCAGCGGTCGCACCCGGACGGCCAGGGGCGTCGAGTGAGGCGATCACGGCATCCAGATCGTCGCGGTAGGCGCGAAGCACCTCGGCGACGGGCGCGGCATTGGCCTCAAGAATCTGCACCCATAGCTCGGCGTCGCTTGCGGCGATGCGAGTTGTATCGCGCAGTCCCTGCCCCGCGAGAGCGATGGATGCCGTGGGCGCATCCCCGAGGCGGGCCGCCAGCAGCGAGGCCACAATCTGCGGCGCATGCGAGACGATCGCAACGCTCCGATCATGTTCCTCAGCGGTGAGCTGAACGGAAGTCGCACCCAGGGCAACCGCGAGATCTCTCACGAGGGCAATCGCATCAGGCGCGGTCTGCTCATCTGACGTGATAACCCACGGGCGCCCTTCGAACAGATCGGCGCGAGCCGACATCGCTCCCCCGCGTTCACGACCCGCCATCGGATGCGATCCCACATAGCGCTGCAGATCGCCTCCCGCGGCGCGAATCTGCTGCAGGATGCCCGTTTTGACGCTCGCAACATCGGTCACGATCGCGTGCGGGTATCGGGCGAGCTCGTCGATCACTACGGCGGCGACGGACGCCGGCGGAACGGCGACAACGATGAGCTCGGGGGTGTCTCCTGCGTCGCTGGGGCGACCCGCCCCGTAGGTGACCGCGAGATCCACAGCGGTCGAGTTCGTGTCATCCAAAACCGTGTCGACCCCGGCCTCGCGCAGAGCCAGACCCACACTCGCACCCAACAACCCCGCCCCGACGATGCGCACCGAACGCAGTCGGCTAGCTGTCATGGGCAGAATCCTTACCTGCAGGGTCGTGGTCGGCGAGCGCGGTGGCGTTCGGAGTCCGCGCCAGCGTCAAAAGCTGGCCGAGTTCCACTGTAGTGAGGTCGCGCACGCGGCCGGTCTGCAGGGTCCCCAGTCGCAGCGGACCGAATTGGCGGCGCACCAGATCGACGACCGGGTGGCCGACGGCGGCCAGCATCCGGCGCACAATGCGGTTGCGCCCCGAGTGCAGCGTCAGTTCCACAATCGTGCGTCCGCGCGAGGGCTCGCCGACGATGCGCGCGCGGTCCGCCGCGATCGGCCCGTCGTCGAGTTCGATGCCCGTTTCGAGCTGCCGGAGCACAGCTTGCGTCACGAGGCCCTCAACAGTCGCCACATAGGTCTTGGTCACCCCAAATGACGGATGCGCGAGAACATGGGCGATCTCTCCGTCATTGGTGAGCAGAAGGAGTCCACTCGTTTCGGCATCCAATCGGCCCACATTGAAGAGCCGCTCTTCGTAGCCCGCGGTGTATTCGCGCAGATCCCGGCGACCGTTCTCGTCGGCCAGCGAACTGACGACCCCCCGCGGTTTGTTGAGCATGATGTAGCGCTTGCCCGGATCGAGCTGGATCGAGACCCCATCGACCGCCACCTTGTCCACCGCCGCGTCGATCCGCGACCCCAGCTCGGTGACAACCTCGCCATTGACACTGACCCGGCCCTCGACGATGTACTGCTCGCACACGCGGCGCGAAGCGACTCCCGCGGCAGCCAGAACCTTCTGCAGGCGTTCCCCGTGAGTCCCGCGCGGATCGTCGATCATCGTGCGATGAGATCGTCGAAGCCGTCGGCACCATCCGACAGCAGGGGGGAGATGGGCGGCAGTTCGTCGAGAGAGTTGATGCCCAGTTGGGTCAGCAGCAGGTCCGTCGTTTCATAGTGAATGGCTCCCGTCTCGGCGTCGGTGAAAGCCTCGGTAATGAGGCCGCGGCCGACAAGAGTGCGCACCACCGAATCCACGTTCACGGCTCGGATCGAGGCGACAGAACCGCGGCTGATCGGCTGCTTGTAGGCGATCACGGCCAACGTTTCGAGCGCGGCCTGCGAGAGACGACTCGGGTTTTGCGTCTGCACAAAGTCCCTGACCACCTCGTCGTGCTCGGCACGCACATAGACGCGCCACCCGCCCCCGACTTCGCGGAGCTCGAAGCCCCGTGGTGTTCCGCCGTCGGCGGCATCGTATTCCGCAACAAGTCGCTCGATCGACTGCCGAACCGCCGCAACAGGAGCCCCGACCGCCGTAGCGAGAGAGACGAGCGACAGCGGCTCGTCGGCCACCATAAGAATCGCCTCGAGACGCCGCTCCACATCTGCTGGAGGAACCGTGGATGTCGATGTGGCCGTATCAGTCATAGTCGCCTCCGAGATGGGCCAATTGCTCGTCGCTCCAGTGCGGAGCCGTCCACCGCAGCGTCAGTTCACCCAGTGGCTCGATCTGCTCGAATGAGATTGCCGCATGGCGGTAGAGCTCAAGTACGGCAAGGAACCGAGCAACGATGACCCCGGTGACATCGGCGCCGGCGATGAGCTGACGAAAGGACATCGTCTCACTGCTGCGCAATAACGCTACGACATGCGCAGCCTGCTCGCGAATGCTGATGAGCGGCGCGTGCAGATGATCGAGGCCGACGGTCGGGATCTCGCGCGGAGTACACGCGAGCAGGGCAAGCGCGGCGAAATCGTCGAGGCTGACGGTCCACACCAGCTCGGGAGTCTGGATGCGGTGCCGCTCCTCGATACGCACCGAACGTGGATGCCGGGTCGCCTCCGCTTCGAGCCGCTCGGCGAACCAGGCCGCCGCCTCTTTGAACGCGCGGTACTGCAACAGCCGCGCGAACAGCAGGTCCCGTGCTTCGAGCAGCGCGACATCTTCTGCGTCGACGAGTTCGCCTTGCGGCAGCAGCCCCGCGACCTTCAGGTCGAGCAGCGTGGCAGCCACGAGCAGGAATTCGCTGGCCTGGTCGAGCTCGTCTGACGAGTCGAGCTCGCGCAGGTAACTGAGAAACTCGGCGGTGACGACGCTGAGCGCAACGTCCGTAATGTCAAGGTCATGCTTGGCGATCAGCGTGACAAGCAGGTCGAAGGGGCCGTCGAAATCTCCGACCCGCAGGCGGAATCCCGCGGGCGCCGCGTCGGCGGAAGCCCCAGAAATCAGGGAGTCGACCGTCGCGTCCGCCGCATCACGCGATGGAGCCACGCGCGATCAGCTCTCGTGCAACCTGCCGGTAAGCCGCGGCGGCCGCGTGTTCAGGCGCGAAGGTGGCAAGCGGTTCCCCGGCGACCGAGGCATCCGGGAACTTCACCGTGCGCCCGATAACTGACTCGAGTACCCGGTTATCGAAAGTTTCGACAACGCGCTCGAGGACTTCGCGCGAGTGCAGGGTCCGCGAGTCGTACATTGTGGCCAGAATGCCGTCGAGCACGATCGCGGGGTTGAGGCGATCGCGCACTTTCTCAATCGTCTCAACGAGAAGGGCCACACCTCGTAGCGCGAAGTACTCGCATTCAAGCGGGATCAGCACTCCGTGCGCGGCGGTGAGAGCGTTGACGGTGAGAAGGCCGAGTGACGGCTGGCAATCGATGAGGATCACGTCGTAGTCGTTCATGACCGGCCGCAGAACCCGCGCCAAAATCTGCTCGCGCGCCACCTCATTGACCAGATGCACCTCGGCCGCCGAGAGGTCGATATTGGCCGGGATCACATCGAGACCGGGCGTGCTCGTCTCGTGAATCGCCGCCGCCGTGTCTTTCGCCGAGCCGAGAAGCAGGTCGTAGATAGTCGTGACGTCGTGCGTGGGAACCCCGAGACCGGCACTCAGCGCACCTTGGGGGTCGAAGTCGATCGCCAGCACCCGACGGCCGTATTGCGTGAGGCTCGCGCCCAGGTTGATCGTCGTCGTGGTTTTGCCGACTCCACCTTTTTGATTGCAGAGCGCAATCACACGCGCCGGCCCGTGAGACTTCAGGGCACGTGGTTCCGGGAAGTCGCGAAGAGGTCGGCCGGTGGGCCCGAGCTTCGGTTTTTCCAAACCCGGTAGCTCGGTGACGTCCTCCCGATGCGCTGACATGGGGTGAGCTTACGACGCAGTTTGGACAGCATCGGGACGCACGCGCCCGATAGCGACGGGTTCACATCGACCTCTAGTTGAAGGTTAAGACCCTCGATCTGCGCGCCGCGCCCGAGGATGCGCCGTCACATAGACATCGCGCAGCGCATCGGCGGTGACACGGGTGTAGATCTGGGTCGTCGCGACGCTCGCGTGACCCAGGAGTTCCTGCACCACGCGGACATCCGCACCCCCCTGCAGCAAATGAGTCGCAAAGGAATGCCGAAAAGTGTGCGGCGACACCGCCACACGCAGATCAGCGCGCTCAGCAGCCGCTCGAATGATCAACCACGAATTCTGGCGTGACAGTCGCGCGCCCCGAGCTCCGAGGAACAGCGCGGGCGTCGCCCGGCCACGGGACGACAGCACGGGTCGCGCCCGGACCAGGTAGGCATCCAGAGCGGAACGGGCGTAGCTGCCCACCGGAACAATGCGTTGTTTGCCCCCCTTGCCGAACAGGCGCACCATGTCCGCGACGCCCGTACCGTCGTCACCAACAATGTCGTCGAGGTTGAGAGCAACAACTTCAGAGATGCGCGCTCCCGTGGCATAGAGAAGCTCGAGCAGAGCTGCGTCTCGGAGCTCTGTCGGCTCATCTCCCCCGCTTGTCGCGAGCAGGGCCGCTATCTGCTCGATCGTGAGAGCTTTCGGCAGTCGCTGCGGGGCTTTGGGCGGGTGCGACTGCGCTGTCGGATCGGAGGACAGCATCCCCTCGTCCACAAGGAATCGCGCAAAACCGCGAATCGACGACAAGGTGCGGGCGAGGGATGTTGCGGCGAGCGGGCTCGGACGTTCCCGAAGGGAGCGAAGGTAGTCAGTGACGGTGTCAGTCGTAACGTCGGAGCGCTCACCCGGCTGCGCCGTCAGATAGGCGAGAAACCCCTCAAGGTCACGGCGATATGCCGACACGGTGTTGTGCGAACGCCCACGTTCAATGGCAACGTGCCGCAAGTAGCGATCGAGCTGATGGGTCAGCTCGGTGTCGGGCCTATCCGGCTCGGTGGGCACATCAGGCTCGTCTGGCACATCAGGCTCGTTTGGCGAGGGCGCTCAAAATCGCGATTATCAGGATGCCGTTCGCCACTCGGCCCTCGAGAACCGCCGCACGCGCCTCATCGAGGGTTACCCACAGCAGCTCGATCTCTGCCTCCTCGTCGGTGCGCTCATGCACCGTCGGCGCGGCGCGCAGTCCTCTCGCCTCGAACAGGTGGATGACTTCCGAACTTCCTCCGGGCGAGGGAGCGATCCGCATCGGCGCGCTCCACTCCTCGGCAATCAGGTCGGTTTCTTCCGCCAACTCCCGCTGCGCGGCGAGCAATGGCTCCTCCCCTTCGACGTCGAGGAGGCCTGCGGGGATCTCCCAGTCGCGCGTGCCGATCGGGTGCCGGTACTGGTTGATGAGCAGCACCCGATCGTGCTCATCGAAGACCAGCACGGCGACGGCGCCCGGATGTTCGGTGTATTCGCGAACAATCGTGTCGTCATGGAAGGTGGCCGACTCTCGCACGACATTCCAGACCCGACCCGTGAAGACTGTTTCGCGCTCCGTGACATCAGCCGGATCAAAACGATCGCCCCAATCGCCGGAATCGGTGAGGTTCATGGCGACGGCTCCGTGACAGTAGGACTGGGCGGGTAGGCCCAGGCTACCGTCACGGAGCCGCGCGTGATTGCTGCTACTTCACGCCGAGAAGCGTGACCTCGTCTTTGCTGTCATTCAACACGGCGAGATACTGACCGATCTGGGTGATCTCCTCGTCATCGTCGTAGTCGAAGCTCCAGATGTCGCCATCTTCTGTCGGCTTGTACGCCGACAGTTCACCGTCGCCGGCGAGATAGAACTGCGAGCTGCCCGTGAACGACGAGGAGGCATCCGACTTCTCGGAGTAGACCTCTTCGCCCGACCCGAGGTTCACGACGGTAATGCCCTTCTCGGTTCCGAGCACCACGGCACCCGCCGCGACGTCGACGTACAAGAACTCATCGTCGTAGGTGTCTTTCCAGACCTCTTCGCCGTTTGACACGTTGAGTCGCTGCAGGGACTCGTACGCATCGTCACCCGTGCTGTCGGCAATGAAGATCTCGTTATCGGTGACCCATGCGTCGTCAGCGTCAACCGACTTTTTCCACACGCTCTTGCCCTGGGTGTTGATGCCGTCGACCTCGACCGAGTCGCCGTCCTCGGAATATTCAAGACGGATGAGCTGGTCACCCACGAAGGCGTACTCGACATCGCTTCCGAGGTCGTCCCCGAAATCGGCCTCCTTGCCCGTGGCAAGGTCGTAGACGGCGCCCTCTTTGTCCGAATCGCTCGGTGTGACAGCGACGAACTTTCCGAGGGCGTATCCGGTGTACCCCTCGACATCGGTCTCCCACCGGGCGTCATCGTCGAGATTGCCTGGGTTGAGCGATGACATCGTGCTGTCGCCTGCATCCCCGTCATCGGTGATCTCGGTCTCGATCACGACAACCTGCCCGTTGGCGTCGAACGCCGTGGCGAAGGAGTCAAACTTGGCCTGCGAGACGCGCTTTCCCGATGACAGGTCGACTGTGGTCACCGTCGACTCCGCACCTCCGTCGTCCGTCTGGTGCGCCGCCACGACTCCGAGGTAGTTCGTGCCCTCGATGGCGAAAGCGTCGACGATGCTCTCGAAGGTGACCTTCTTGTCGAGCTTGCTGATGTCGATCGTCCAGATCTCGTCACCGGACTTCGCATCCACGAGAGCCAGCGTCGGGGTGAAGTCAGGCTCAACCGGCTTCTCGGCCTGGCTGGTGCCGGCTTCGTCTCCATTGCGTCCGTCACTGAACCCGTCATAGAAGCCGGCGTAGTTCTCGTAGTCGTAGTCGTCATACGACCCGTCGAACGGCCAGTAGTCCTCGGTGTCCGGGTACTCGGTGGACGAGAGGTCCTGCAGATACGCATCGACCGCGGCCGCGTACTCTGTACCGGCGTCAAATCCCTGGTCGTAGTCGTCGTCGTAGCCCTCGTACCAGCTGCTGCCGCCGCTGCTCTGAGACGAGGTATCAAACGACGGGACGACGAGAATCTTCCCAGAGCCGATCGGAATGAACTGGGCACCCGAAACAGAGTCTCCATCGTTCCCTGCTGTGTAGTCATAGGTCCACAGCTCGTCGGGCTCTTCTGTCAGGTCTTTGACAAGCACCTGAGTCGACGACTTCGGCGCGAACAGCGGCACGACCACAAGAACCGCCACGAGCACGAGCGCGATGACAACGACAATTGCGCCTCCGATGATGCCCAACAGCACCGGAAGCTTGAGGCCTGAACGCGCAGGCAACTCCGCCGTTGGGGCCGGGTCGACCGTCGGGTTCGTCTCTGCCGTCGGGGTTGAGTCGGCTGGGGTCGCGTCGGATGCCGGGGCTGCCGCGTCTGCCGGCTCCGATGCGGGTGTCGAGGGGGTTTCTGGCGTGTCAGTCACGTGTGACTCCATATTCACTCGGTACGTGCAAGAGCGGCGGACCGTGTGCTGTGATCCGAACCGTGGCCAGCCTAGCGAAATCTGAGCGTCAGTTAGAAAGTCCCGGGGCTAAGCGTCCCCGGGCTAAGCGTCGGCTGGCTCCGCCACCTCAAACAGGCGTGATGCTTCCTGTCGTTCCCGAGCGGCGGTCACAAGCCCGCGAAACAGGGGGTGCGCCCGGTTGGGCCGCGAGCGCAATTCGGGGTGCGCCTGCGTGCCCACATAGAAGGGGTGCACGTCGCGGGGAAGCTCAACGAATTCGACGAGCGAGCGATCGGGCGAAACGCCCGAGAAAGTAAGGCCCGCGGCGGCTATGCGATCGCGGAACAGATTGTTGACCTCATAGCGATGCCGGTGACGCTCCGCGATCAGAGATGATCCGTACAGCTCTTCGACAATCGACCCGGGTTCGAGCGCCGCCTCGTACAGCCCCAGACGCATGGTGCCGCCCAGGTCTCCGCTGTCGATGATTTCGACCTGCTCAGCCATGGTTGCGATGACCGGGAACTCGGTGTCGGCGTCGAACTCGCTCGACGACGCACCCGTCAACCCGGCAACATTGCGCGCGAATTCGATGACCATGCACTGCAGTCCGAGGCACAGACCGAGAACGGGAATGCGATTCTCACGGGCGAAGTGCAGCGCGCCCAATTTGCCTTCGATTCCTCGCACGCCGAAACCACCCGGAACGCAGATGCCGTCAACGTCACCCAGATTGCGTGCCGCGCCTTCAGGGGTCTCGCACTCATCCGACGGCACCCAGCGCAGAAGCACTTTGGTTTCTTGCGCGAATCCGCCGGCCTTCAGCGCTTCACTCACCGAAAGGTACGCGTCCGGCAGATCGATGTACTTGCCGACCAGCGCGATGGTGACTTCGTGCTTGGGCTCGTGTACGGCGTGAAGCAGCGGCTGCCAGCCCGACCAGTCGACCTCGGACGCGTGATTCAGGTCCAGTTGCTCGATGATGTACGCGTCGAGGCCCTGCTCGTGCAGCATTGTGGGGATGTCGTAGATGCTCGGCACGTCGATGGCGTTCACGACAGCACGTTCGTCGACGTCACACATCAGGGCAATCTTGCGCTTGTTCGGTTCTGAGACGACCCGATCGCTGCGCAGCACCAGAGCATCCGGCTGGATACCAATGGATCGCAGTGCAGCCACCGAATGCTGGGTCGGCTTGGTCTTCTGCTCGCCCGATGCGCCCATGAACGGCACCAACGACACGTGCACGAAAAACACGTTCTTACGTCCCAGTTCATGACGGACCTGACGTGCCGACTCAATGAAGGGCTGTGACTCGATGTCGCCGACGGTGCCGCCGATTTCGGTGATGATCACATCGGGCACCGGCGTGCCGTCATCTGTCGGCTGTGCCTGCAGGCGCATCCGTCGCTTGATCTCGTCGGTGATGTGCGGAATCACCTGGACCGTGTCGCCGAGATATTCGCCACGTCGTTCGCGCGCTATGACCCGCGAGTAGATCTGTCCGGTTGTGACATTGGCAGCCTGAGTCAGGTTGATGTCGAGAAAACGCTCATAATGACCAATATCGAGGTCGGTCTCGGCTCCGTCGTCTGTGACAAACACCTCGCCGTGCTGGAACGGGTTCATCGTTCCCGGATCGACGTTGAGGTACGGGTCGAGTTTCTGCATCACGACACGCAGTCCGCGAGCGGTAAGAAGGTTACCGAGACTTGCGGCGGTGAGACCCTTGCCGAGTGAGCTGACAACACCCCCGGTCACGAAGATGTGCTTGGTTACGACTGTTCCCGAAATGTCCGCCACGGGGTTTCAGCGTATCTCAGATTTGCTGTCGGATTGCGCAGCCGCGAGCAGTTCTCGTGCGTGGGCGAGCCCCGAATCCGAGTCGGGCAGCCCGCTCAGCAACCGTGCCATCTCGGCCTCCCGGTCTTCGCCAGCGAGCTGGATGACGCTCGACGCCGTGACAGTTCCGTCTGTGCCTTTGACGACGGTCAGATGATTGGATGCGAATGCCGCCACCTGGGCAAGGTGCGTCACCACGATCACCTGCGCCGATTCCGCCAAGCGGGCCAGCCGCCGACCGATCTCGGTCGCGCTCGCCCCGCCGACACCGGCATCCACCTCATCGAAGACGAAAGTCGGAACGGGGTCGGTCCCCGCGAGAACAACCTCGATCGCCAGCATCACGCGCGACAGCTCACCTCCCGATGCGCCTTTGGCCAGCGGACGCGGTTCGGCCCCCGCATGCGGCTGCAGCAGGATCGTCACGGCATCGCGACCGTGGATGCCGAGTTCCCGCTCGGTGATCTCAATCACCAAGCGAGCGTCGGGCATCGCAAGTGCCGAGAGCTCGGCGGTAACCGCCTCGCCCAGCCTGGCGCCGGCATCCCGCCGCGCAGCGGTGAGTTCGGCAGCGAGTTGATCGAGTCGCGCGCGGTCTGCCTCCACCTCACGCGTCAGTTCGTCGATGCGATCACTATCGCCGTCGAGCTCGAGCAAGCGGGAACTGCCGCGCTCAAGGAAATCCACGACATCGTCAGGCGTCGGACCGAAACGCCGCGCGAGGCCCGCCAGAGCGGCACGGCGTTCCTGCAAGACCTCGAGCTCGCGACCGCTATCGGCATCGAGAGACCCGAGGTAGCTCGAAAGCTGGCTGGAGACATCTGCGAGAGCGAATGATGCCTCGGCCAGGGCGTCGGCGATGGGCAAAAGCGCCGGGTCGTGCGCACTCACCCGTTCTATCGCGCGACGGGCCGCGTCGATGCGGCTCACCGCATCCGTTCCATCGTCGGCGAGCTGTGACGACACGGCTTCTTGTGCATCACTTGCGGCCTGACGGAGGTCTTCGCGGTTCGTCAAGCGCTCCACCTGCTCGGCAAGTTCGGCATCTTCGCCGCGCACGGGTGCAACGACCTCGATATCGTCCATCGCCTGACGCAACTCGGCAGCTTCGCGTACACGTGCCTCACGCTCCGTTGTGAGCACGTCCAGCTCACCCTGGCGGGTCTGCCATCTGCCGAATACCTCACGGTAGTCGCCCAGCAGCACGGCAAAGCCGGATCCCGCATAGCTGTCGAGCGCATCCCGCTGCGCCGACGACGACTTCAGGCGCAACTGCTCCGACTGGCCGTGCACCACCACGAGATGTTCGCCGATCTCACTGAGAACCCCGATAGGAGCCGAACGACCCCCCACAATTGCGCGACTGCGGCCCTCATTCGAAACGGATCGACTGAGCACCAGGTGACCGCGGCCCGGTCCATCCGAATCGAGATCGCCACCTGCGTCGCGCACTCGCTCGGCAACAGGGCCGTGCTCGGCAACATTCCAATGACCATCGACGACCGCGGCGTTCGACCCGGACCGGACTGCTCCGGGGTCGGCACGATCCCCGAGCAGAAGTCCGAGGGCGGTGACCACCATGGTCTTGCCGGCTCCCGTTTCTCCGGTAAGTGCGGTGAACCCCGGTCCCAAAGGCAGCCGTGCCTCGCCGATCACGCCCAGGTCGCGGATCGAAATCTCTTCGATCACGGTGCGCCCGTCGCCTCTGCCGGCCCACGCCACCCGTCGACAGGCAACCCGAACTTGCTCACCAGACGGTCGGTGAACGGACCGGGGTTGAGCCGTGCAAGTCGCACCGGCGTTGAGGACCGGCGTGCAACGACACGTGCTCCACTTGGCAGGTCGAAGGTGCGGCGACCGTCGCACCACAGAACACCGGCTCCCGTCGAGCGATCAAGAAGCTCAACGGCGAGCGAGGAATCCGGACCCACGACCAGGGGCCGTGCGAATAAAGCGTGGGCCGACAGAGGCACCATGAGAAGCGCATCCACCTGGGGCCAGATCACGGGACCGCCGGCCGAGAACGCATAGGCGGTCGAGCCGGTCGGTGTCGCCATGACGACCCCATCGCAGCCGAATGTCGACAGCGGGCGTCCGTCAACCTCAATGACGACTTCGAGCGAGCGTTCACGGCTCGCCTTTTCGACAGATGCCTCGTTGAGAGCCCATGACTCGTGGATCACCTGCCCCTCGGACTTGACCCGTATCGACAGCGTCATACGCTCTTCGACCTCGTAATCGCGCGCCAGCACGCGGGCGACAGTCGCATCCAAATTGTGACGCTCCGCCTCAGCCAAGAAGCCGACGTGCCCAAGATTGACTCCGAGCAGCGGGACCGTGCTTCCGCGGGTCAGCTCTGCTGCGCGCAGGATGGTGCCGTCACCCCCCAGCACGATAACCACCTCGAGATCATCGATCGCGACATCGACGCCGAGCAGCGCAAGCGGACCGAGTGTGGGATCGCCGAGCAGGAGGTCGTCGCGACCGTCAGCCGACACGACGGGGGTGAGCCCTGCCTCTATCAGCTGACGGCAGACCTGAATACCCGCATCAAGCGATGCCGAGCGCCCGGTATGCGGGAGGACGAGAAGGTGCCGAGAACCAGCCATGTCGCACCTTTCGCAAGAATGTCGGGAGGTCAGACGAGGGCGGAGACCGCCTCCCCCCATTCTGTCGGATTCCGTCCGGCAGGGCCGCTCAGCCAGACCAGATACTCCTGATTGCCACTCCCACCGACAACTGGGGAGGAGATGACCCCGGCGGTTCCCCACCCCACATCCCACGCCGCCCACAGGACATTCATGAGCGCGTCATGGCGCGCCGCGCGATCGCGTACAACGCCTTCGCGGATGCCCGTTCGCCCCACCTCGAATTGCGGCTTCACCAAAACCACGGCTTCGCACCCCGCACCGAGTGTCGATCGCATCGCCGGAAGGATCATGGGCAGAGCGATGAACGACACATCCGCAACCGCGAAACTGGGAACCTCGCCCGTGCCCGCCTCTGTCGCAAGCTGAGCCGGCGTGAGGCTGCGCGCGTTGACGCCTTCAACAACGCGCACGCGCGGGTCGTCACGCAGGGCGGGGACCAGTTGATCGTGGCCCACGTCGAGGGCAATAACTTCGCGTGCACCGCGCTCGAGCAGAACCTGGGTGAACCCGCCCGTCGAGGCCCCGACGTCGAGCACCAGGCGCCCCGATACCTCGATCGCAAATGCGTCAAGTGCTGCGGCGAGCTTGCCCGCCGCACGACTGACATAGGCGTCCTCGCCCGTCAACGTGACGACAGCCTCCGCAGCAATCTGTTGCGCGGGTTTGGACGCGGATCGACCGTCGACTGTCACTCGCCCCTCGGAGATGGCAAGCACAGCGAGAGCACGGGACCTCACCAGTCCGCGACGCACGAGCTCGGCGTCGAGTCGACCTCCTGAATCTGCCGTGGGAGACGCGGAGGAATCAGGCATGCGACGGGCGCGTGTCCCCGGCCTCAAGCGCGGAACGAAGCTCGTCGTGCAGCTGCGCGAAAGCGGCCGCGCGGGTGTCGAGAGGCTGGTCCTCTATTACACGCAGGCGAGTCACCAAAGCTTCGGGTTCCCGTTCGGCTGTGTCGTCGCTCATGACTTATGAATATAGTCCCGGGTCGACCTGAAGGGCGTGGATGGGCACCCCCGCACCCCAGACGGCGGCAGCTCCGGCGCGCAGCAGCTCGCTCGCGCGCGTGCCCGCGGCCTCGACGCTGACGCGGGATCCGCTGAGGCGCACCACTGCATCCCCCGAATGGAATATGCGATCGTCGGTACGACGCTCGCGGGTCTCCACTTGCTCGGGATAGGGCTCAAACGCCTCCCGCAGGTCACCGAGAATGTAGTCCGGTCGTGAGTTCTCGGCAGCGGCCAGCACCTGCTTGGGCCCATCGACTCCCGTGAGCACGAACGCTGACCGAATCCCTGCGCGACGCGCACCGAGAATGTCGGTATCCAAGCGGTCGCCGAGGAACAGCGGATTCTGAGCCTCGAAACGCGCGACCGCCGCGTCAAAAATGGCACGCTCCGGCTTTCCTGCGACGATCGGAAGGCGTCCGACCGCAGTGTGTACCGCCGCAACAAGAGTGCCGTTGCCCGGAGCCGTACCCCGCTCCTGCGGGATGGTCCAGTCGGTGTTGGTGGCAATCCATGGGATTCCGTCACCGGATCCATCGCTGCGAAGGGCATACGAGGCTTCCGCCAGCTCCGTCCAGGAGACAGTCGGCGCGAATCCTTGAACAACCGCCGCCGGCGAATCCGTCGCGCGTCGGGTCACCACGAATCCGGCCTGCTCGACGACGGTTGTCAATCCGTCTCCCCCGACCACGAGCACAGTGGACCCCGCCGGCACCAGTTCGGCGAGCAGCACAATGGCAGCCTGAGGCGAGGTCACCACGTCATTTGCGACGACACGCAGTCCGAGCGCAGCGAGGTGTTCGGCAACCGTTTGAGCCGTCCGCGACGCGTTATTGGTGATGTACGCCACGCGTGCCGAGTTCTGGATGCGATTGATGCTCTCCACGGCATATGGCAGTGCCGTGTCACCTGCATAAACCACGCCGTCCAGATCGGCGAACACCACGTCAACCCCGTCCAGCGGGGTCGCCGCGTTAGTCGCGTGGCGTCGACGCATCCTGCTCGTCGCTTTCGTCGGTGTCGTCTTCAGGGATGACTTCTTCGGCGGCGTCTTCTTCAGCGGTGTCGTATTCCTCAAAGATCTCGACGATATCCCCACCATCAGGATCGGCGGCCGCCTCAAGTGCTGCAGCGGCACGTTCCGCATGTGCCCACCAGAGATTGGCGTCGTCGGTTCGATCCAGTTCTTCAAGAACCGTCGCATACGCTTCAAAAAGCGCGGGGCTCCACACAAAGGCCCGGTTGGGATCCAGCTGCGGGATTTCGAGTTCTTTGAGGGCGGCTTCTTTCTGCTCGAGGTCAAGGCGCGCGCCCGACATCGCAATGGCCAGAGACACCTGAACCGGCACATCCAGCTCGGCGCGTGGCACGCTGCGTCCGAGTTCGAGCGCACGATCCGGACGTCCGACTCCGCGCTCACTATCGACCATCAAGGGCAACTGCTCATTGCTGCCAGAGATCCGTCGGTAGGTACGGAGCTCACGAAGAGCCAATGCAAAGTCACCGGTCGCGTACGCAGTGATTGCCAAAGTCTCGCGCACAACCGCTATGCGTCCAGCCCGTCGTGCCGCCGCGAGTGCGTGCTTATGCGCCAGTTCCGGATCGTCGTCGATGTGCCGCGCAGCCATGACCATGTGCCGCGCAACACCTTCGGCGTTCTCTTTGCTCAAAGTCTTCAATTGGATGCGAGCACCCTTGTCGAGCTCGTTCGGCTCCACGTCGTCGGGGATGACGGGGTCATCATGACGAGGACGGTCGTCGTCCGCACGGGGAGGTCGTCGTTCGCCGTCACGGGAGAAACTATCGCGTCGAGGAGCAGCTCCGTCACGACGGAATGAACCCGCGTCGCGTCGCTGTGCGCCCTGACGAGGTGCTCCGTCACGACGAGGTGCTCCGTCACGACGAGGTGCTCCATCACGGCGAGGAGTGTCATCACGACGGCCACCATCGCGCGGCGCGTCGCCGTCTCGGCGTGGTCCGCCATCGCGACGCGGGGCGGACCCTCCTGTGGGTCGCCCCCCAGCTCCCGCGCGTCCGCGCGGAGCACCTGTGCCGTCAGATCCGCCCGGCTTCCGGGGTCCCTTGCGATCACGTGACCTATCGTCGCGGTCTGACGCGTCATTCATTGAGTGCTCCCGTGGTGCAATGTGTCTGTTAACGCGAAATGGCCACCTATGCTCCGTCTTTCAACGGGCACAGATGGCCATCTCACAAAGAAGTCCGGCGGTGTCCTACTCTCCCACAGGGTCTCCCCTGCAGTACCATCGGCGCAGAAGGTCTTAGCTTCCGGGTTCGGAATGTAACCGGGCGTTTCCCCTTCGCTATGGCCGCCGAAACACTATTGATTTATGTAATCAGTATGCGGACAGACACGAGGTCTGATGCGCAGTTCCCGACCGTAAATCGGGAACTACAAAGTGGACGCGAGCAACAGTTCTAAAAACTGGGTGTTATCAAGTTATCGGCTTATTAGTACCGGTCAGCTCCATGGGTCTTTAGTCCCCACTTCCACATCCGGCCTATCAACGCAGTCGTCTGGCTGCGAGCCTCTCCCCCTAAGGGATGGAAATCTCATCTCGAAGACGGCTTCCCGCTTAGATGCTTTCAGCGGTTATCCGGTCCGAACGTAGCTAATCAGCGGTGCTCCTGGCGGAACAACTGACACACCAGAGGTTCGTCCAACCCGGTCCTCTCGTACTAGGGTCAGATCCTCTCAAACTTCCTACGCGCGCAGCGGATAGGGACCGAACTGTCTCACGACGTTCTAAACCCAGCTCGCGTACCGCTTTAATGGGCGAACAGCCCAACCCTTGGGACCTACTCCAGCCCCAGGATGCGACGAGCCGACATCGAGGTGCCAAACCATGCCGTC
>DATMIW010000006.1:0-96144 GCA_035554115.1 Pseudolysinimonas sp.
CCGCCGACTCGGGCTCACGGCGACTCTGGTGCGCGAAGACGGCCGCGAGTCGGATGTGTTCTCGCTCATCGGCCCGAAGCGCTTCGATGCTCCGTGGAAGGAGATCGAGGCGCAGGGGTTCATCTCCCCCGCATCCTGTTATGAGGTGCGCATCGACCTGCCCGCGCAGGAGCGCTTGGAGTACGCCGCGAGCGCGGACGACGAGCGCTACCGGCTGGCGGCGACGGCTCCCGCCAAGTTGCGGGTCGTTCAGGATCTGGTGGCGCGTCACAAGGGCGAGCGCATCCTGGTGATCGGCCAATACCTCGACCAGATTGACGACCTCGCCGAAACGCTGGGGGCGCCGAAGCTGACGGGTGCAACGCCGGTGGATGAGCGGGAGCGGCTCTATGACGACTTCCGGCAGGGGCGCACCCTGGTGCTGGTTGTGTCGAAGGTCGCGAACTTCTCGATCGACCTTCCGGAGGCGACTGTCGCGATCCAGGTGTCCGGTTCCTTCGGTTCGCGGCAGGAGGAGGCGCAGCGTCTCGGGCGGCTGCTTCGCCCGAAGGAGAGCGGACTGCCCGCCAACTTCTACACCCTGGTTGCCCGCGACACCGTCGACCAGGATTTCGCGCAGAACCGTCAGCGTTTCCTCGCCGAGCAGGGATACAGCTACACGATTCTCGACGCCGACGGACTGGCCGCGGCCTAAACACGCTCGCGCACGACCCCGGCCGAGTGCGCCCCGCACGCTTCGGCCACGTCAAGCGCGTGTTCGAGGTAAACCGATCGACGATCTCCGGGCCCTGGATGTCGCGTCCAGTGCACGAGAACCGGCGCGTCGGGGCTGAGTGCGCGCCACGGGTGATCCGGGTCACGCAACCTCGCCGTGTTGGCGGGCACCTCAACATGCAACACCGGCATCTCAACACCCTCGAAGAGCGCGATTGAGCTGACGCAGCTGAGGCGACCGCCGACGCGCCAGGCCCGGACAATCTCGCGTTCTTCGGTAGCCAAGGCGTACCACCCTTTCCGGACCCGAATGATGTGGCGACCCGAGCGGGCCGCAAGGGTGATGAGCCCCGGATCGATGCCGCGCCGCTGCAGTTCGCCTCGACTCGCAAGCCCGCCAAATGCCTCAATGAGGTCAATCATTTTCTTCATGCGCCGATAATCGCCGCATAGCCGCCTCCTCGGGCCCGCCAACGTCCCAAGCGACACAAATCCTTCGCGCATTCACCTTGTGAAGGACTGTCCTTCACAAGGTGAGCGCCGCAACTATTTGTGCCGGTTGCGCGCGGCGCCAGCCGAGTCCAGTGCTCCCAGGATATGTCCAGTAAACCTGCAGACAATGGTGCCATGAGCGATGGCCCCAAAATCCTTATCGTCGACGACGAGCCCAACATCCGCGACCTGCTGACGACCAGCCTCCGCTTCGCCGGCTTCGCCGTCAGAGCCGTCGGCAACGGAGCCCAGGCCATCTCGGCCGTGCTCGAAGAAGAACCCGACCTCATCATCCTTGACGTGATGTTGCCCGATATGAACGGGTTCGGCGTCACCAAGAGGCTCCGCGCATCCGGATATACGGCGCCCATCCTCTTCCTCACCGCCAAAGACGACACAGAAGACAAGATCACCGGTCTCACCGTCGGCGGCGACGATTACGTCACCAAGCCGTTCAGTCTTGACGAGATCGTCGCCCGCATCAAAGCGATCCTGCGTCGGACCATGCACGACGAAGAGGACGCCATCATTCGAAGCGGCGAACTCACAATGGACCAAGACACCCACGAGGTCACAGTGGGCGACGAGCCGGTCGAGCTCTCCCCGACCGAGTTCAAGCTGCTGCGCTACCTCATGCTCAACCCCAATCGCGTGCTCTCGAAAGCGCAGATCCTCGATCACGTGTGGGAATACGACTTCAACGGCGACGCCGGGATCGTCGAAAGCTACATCTCCTACCTGCGTCGTAAACTCGACCAGCACTCGAACGAGCCGATGATCCAAACCAAACGCGGATTCGGGTACATGCTCAAGGCCAGCAAGGTCTGAGCTTTCGACCCACACGGAGGCCTGCAATGAACATGCATGCCTCGTTCGACCGCTGGTGGCACGGGATCTCACTCCGCGCCAAAATCACGGGCGTCACCGTGCTGCTGCTGACGTTCGGCCTCACCGTCGCCGGAGCCGGCACGATGACTGTGCTGCGCGGATATCTGATGGAGACCATCGATCAGCAACTCGCGGGCGCCTACCACGACCTGCCGGCCACGATCGATCTGGACACCATCGAAAAGTTCGGTCAGAACTCGTCGTCACAATTCTCGACCTCGTACTACCTCGCGGCCGTCAACTCGAGCGGGCAGATCGTGCGCGACAACCTCGACTCCGATCGTGAAGACCTGCAGCCTGACACCTCCTCTCTCACCCAGTCACGGCTCAAATCGATGTCCGGGCCGATCACCCTTAGCAACGCGAGCAAGACGGTTCAGTGGCGCGTCATCCCGTACCCGGCGAAGGTCTACAACTCGTCCGAGCAGGCGACGCTGCTCGTGGGCACGGACCTGAAATACACCAACGGGATCATCGCCCGATACACGGTGATCTTCCTCGGGTTCGCGATCGCGGTCGTCGTGTTCGGGGCCGCGACAACCCAGCTGCTCGTCACATCCACGTTTTCGCCTCTTCGTGACGTCGAACGCACGGCGGCCAGATTTGCCGCCGGCGATTACAGCCAACGCCTCGGCGGAGCGACACCTAATACCGAGGTCGGGCGGCTCAATCGCTCCCTCAACACCATGCTCGCGCGCATCGACCGCGCCTTCTCCGATCGACAACGCACTGTCGAACAGATGCGCCGCTTCGTTGGCGACGCGTCGCATGAACTGCGCACCCCGCTCGTGTCGCTGCGCGGCTACGCCGAGCTGTACCGGATGGGCGCCATCACCGAACCCGAGGACGTCGCCCAGGCGATGGACCGCATCGAACGCGAGGCGATCCGCATGGGCGCACTCGTCGAGGACCTGCTCGAACTCGCCCGCCTCGACGAGGCAAAACCGCTGAGGCTCACCCCGGTCGATCTGCTGCCGATCGCCCAGGATGCCGCCCTCGACACCTCCGTCTCGGCTCCCGGTCGCCGGATCACCGTCATCGTTCCCGAGCCCGCGACAGTGTCGGATGCCGAAGCGCCAGTGCTCGACCCGGACGAAGCGCAGGTGGTCGGCGCGGAAACCATGGTGTCGGGAGCCCCAGCCAATGCCTCGCCGACGGTTTTCGCATCCACTCTCGCGTTCGCCGGGGCAACCCTGGCTCGTCTGCGCCGCCGCCGGCCGACCCGCGCCGAGACCGCCGCCGTTCCGCTGCCCGAGGTCGTTCCGCTGCCTGAGGTCGGGCCGATCGTGCTGGCGGAGGAGAACAAGATCCGCCAGGTGGTGACGAACCTCATCGGCAACGCGCTGCGCTTCACCGCTGAGGACAGCCCGATTGAGCTGACCGTCGAAGTCGATCGAGAAGGCGGCTTCGGCCAGCTGTCGATCATCGACCACGGTGAAGGCGTGCCGCCTCAATTGCGCGAGAAAATCTTCCAGCGCTTCTGGCGAGCCGACACCTCCCGCACCCGCGACACTGGAGGCAGCGGACTCGGCCTCGCAATCGTCGCCGGCATCGTCGCGAACCACCACGGACACGTCGAGGTGCTCGAGACACCGGGGGGCGGTGCGACGTTCCGCATCAGCCTGCCGCTCGCGCACCCACACGACGATGAGGTCGCCGAAAAAGTGACCGTCTGACACCGAGCGGACATACCGCGTACTGCTGAGCCGTTCGAAATCCGGTGAGCCATTCGAAAGGCACCACGGATTGCCTGGCATCCGACGGATGCCGTGGCGCCCGCTCCTTCACGGTTCCGTTGTGCCTCGCGTATCCCCGCAATCGGATTCGACAGTCCTGTGCGACCGGGTTCCTTCGTATCGTAGCTCGCATGACGCGATACCAAGTAGACAGTGAGGCGGTCGTTGCGGCGACCGCAGGCGCCCAGGCGACGATGAGTCGCATCGAAGGAGAGGTGGCGGGGCTGCTGAGTCAGCTCGTCAATCTCGAATCATCGTGGACGGGGCAAGCGGCTGCTTCGTTCCAGTCGGCGGTCGGTGACTGGCGAGCAACCCAACAGCGCGTGCACGAAAGCATGGGACTGATCAACCGGGCCCTTGCCCAGGCCGGCCAGACCTACGCCGAAACAGAGGCCGGCAACGCCCGCCTGTTCCTTCACTAGCGAGCCGCGGGACAGGAGGATCCCGCTCCCGTTCCGCAGGAGATCGGTCCTGCAGTGACACGGCCATTGGCCCCGATGTTCTGCAGAACGCGAAAGTCCTGCAGAACGCGGCGAGGAACGCGGCGCCGCGCGCGCACAACGAAGCGGGCGGGCACCCCTTGTGGGAGTGCCCGCCCGCTGGCGTAGTGCTGTGCTGAACTGGCTTAGAAGTCCATGCCGCCCGTGGGGTCGCCGGCCGGAGCCTGGCTCTTCTCGGGCTTGTCGGCGACAACGGCCTCGGTGGTGAGGAAGAGGCCAGCGATCGACGCTGCGTTGAGCAGCGCGGAACGGGTCACCTTCACCGGGTCGTTGATGCCGGCGGCAAGCATGTCGACGTACTCGCCGGTCGCGGCGTTGAGGCCCTGACCGACGGGGAGGTGACGCACCTTGTCGACGACAACACCGGGCTCGAGGCCCGCGTTGAGCGCGATCTGCTTGAGCGGAGCGTCGATGGCCACGCGCACGATGTTCGCACCCGTTGCCTCGTCACCCGTGAGGTTCAGCTTCTCGAACGCGGTCTTGCCAGCCTGGATGAGCGCAACGCCACCACCGGCGACAATGCCCTCTTCGACGGCAGCCTTCGCGTTGCGGACGGCGTCCTCAATGCGGTGCTTGCGCTCTTTGAGCTCAACCTCGGTTGCGGCACCGGCCTTGATGACAGCAACGCCACCGGCAAGCTTCGCCAGGCGCTCCTGCAGTTTCTCGCGGTCATAGTCGCTGTCGGTGTTGTCGATCTCGGCACGGATCTGCTTGACGCGACCGGCGATAGCGTCAGCGGTGCCGACACCCTCGATGATCGTGGTCTCGTCTTTGGTAACGATGACCTTGCGAGCCTGACCGAGCAGGTCGAGGGTCGCGTTCTCGAGCTTGAGACCGACCTCTTCGCTGATGACCTGACCACCGGTGAGGATGGCGATGTCCTGCAGCTGCGCCTTGCGACGGTCACCGAAGCCGGGAGCCTTGACGGCAACCGACTTGAAGATGCCGCGGATCTTGTTGACGACGAGGGTCGCGAGGGCTTCGCCATCCACGTCCTCGGCGATGATGAGCAGCTGCTTGCCGCTCTGGATCACCTTGTCGACGACGGGGAGCAGATCCTTGATGTTCGAGATCTTGCCGTTGACGATGAGGATGTACGGGTCCTCGAAGATGGCCTCCTGGCGCTCCGGGTCGGTGACGAAGTACTGCGACAGGTAACCCTTGTCGAAGCGCATGCCCTCGGTGAGCTCGAGTGTGGTGCCGAAAGTGTTCGACTCCTCGACGGTAACAACACCCTCTTTACCGACCTTGTCGATGGCCTCGGCGATAAGCGCGCCGATCTCGGTGTCGGCAGCAGAGATGGATGCGGTGGCCGCGATCTCTTCTTTGGTCTCGACCTCTTTGGCGTTCGCCACGAGCTCGGCCTCAACAGCCTTGACGGCCTTCTCGATGCCCTTCTTCAGGCTGATCGGGTCGGCGCCGGCCGCGACGTTGCGCAGTCCTTCACGAACGAGAGCCTGGGCGAGAACGACCGAGGTGGTCGTACCGTCGCCGGCGACGTCATCCGTCTTCTTGGCGACCTCTTTGACGAGTTCCGCACCGATCTTCTCGAACGGGTCGTCGAGCTCGATCTCTTTCGCGATCGAGACGCCGTCGTTGGTGATCGTGGGGGCGCCCCACTTCTTTTCGAGAACGACGTTGCGACCACGCGGGCCGAGGGTGACCTTGACGGCGTCAGCCAGAATGTTCAGGCCGCGCTCGAGGCCGCGGCGGGCCTCTTCATCGAAAGCAATGATTTTTGCCATGGGTTGGTGTCGTCCCTCCCGGACGTAATCAACTGAAGGTGGTTCCCGATCCGGGCACCACCGGTCGCGGGCCGCGGATGCGACCGACATGACCTGGCACTCACAATGCGTGAGTGCCAAAGGTCATTCTGGCACTCGGCATGATCGAGTGCAAGCTGGCTACGGGGCCGGCGCCGCTGTGAATTCGACGCTGCCCGACTGGGGCACCAACTCGATCCAACTGTTGCCCGGGGCCAGCCGCACCACCGTGCCCGTGTCGTCGACGATCCGGATCGGATCGGTGCGCGAAGCCTTCGACCACGCGGCGTGCACGGTGCCTCCGCCTGACGAAATCCACGCTTCGCCCGAGCCGAGCAGCTGCGTCTTCGGCACGCCACCATCGTTGCCGACAGCCACCCGGATCACGATGACATTCGCCGCCGACAGTTGCGCTCCAGCCGTGTCGAGATCCGCCCCGCCCGCCTGGGCTCGCAGATACCGCCCGGTCGCGGCGTCGTATGTCCACGACGGGGTTGAGGGGGCGCCGAACCGCAGCGAAAGCACCGATGTCGCCGTGCCTTCATGGGCCGCGGTCGACGACCCCACCGAATCGGCAAACGCGAATTGCTGGGCTGGGGCTGGCACATCGGCGTGCTGTGCAATGAGCTGCGGAGCGCGGACCAGCACATTGTGCGGCGCCTTCTTGGTCTTGGTGCGGTACATCACCTCGGCTGTGTCCGACTGGCCGTGCACCGCGTTCACCACATTCGTAGCGTGCATCGCCGCGACGAATCGCGGCTGGCCACCCGAATAGGCGATGATCCCGCCAAGCGGCGAGACGATGTCCGGGTCCATGGGGCGGATGCTGCGGATCGGCCCGATCTCGGCCGGTACGTCGGACTGCCACACGGCCACGTATCGCGTGAGGCCACCCTCGACGAGCTCCTCGAACACGAGGTCGCTGTGTTCGAGGCCCACCTGCGGCCGAGCCTCCGCGTGGTTGTCGATCTTTGCCGCAAGCGACGGGCCGTCGAGTGATCCGGCGGGCACGACTTCCCCGGTCAGGGGCGCGAGTGCGGTTGCAGCAGGCGGAGTGAATGTCGAGGTGTAGCTGGGTGTCGGTGCGAGAAGTCCGCCGGCACCGCATCCGGTCAGCGCGGCCAGAACACCCGTGAAAGTCAGCGTCGCGACTCCGGCACGCAGCGCGCGCGATGCTCGGTCGGCGCGGAACATGGTCAGATCAGCCGACGATTGTGGCGTAATCTGCGGCGACGACAACCGTCACCGGGGCGCCCGGGAAGGCATCCGAGAGCTGGATGGCGCCGGTGCCGAGAGTGTTGACGATGCCGCGGGCGATGGCTTCGTATTCGGCCGAGCGGTAGTAGACGATTGTGTCTTTCTCCGCGCGGTTGGCTGCGTTGGCGCGAGCAGGGTTCGACCAGCCGGCGTCTTTCAACGCGTCACCTGCTGTGTTCTGGAGGCCGTTGGTGGCGGATCCGTTGAAGACCGAAATCGACAGCGGTGACGTGGGGGTGATCGGATCGGCAGTCGTGGGCGAGGCGGGCTCGACGACGGGCGCAGCCGACGATGATGGGCCGGTGGTCGAGGCCGGATCGGGGCCTGCGAGGACGGGAAGCTCGAGTTTGATGCTGGGGAACATCAGCGACATCCCGTAAACCCCGGCGACAACGAGAACTCCGGTCGCGAGCGCGGCCCACGCGAACCAGATACCGCCACGACGGCGACGGGGGGCACGGTGGGCGCCAACGCGCGCCAGATCGGTGGGGATCTCGTCGTACTGATCCGAGGGGAAGTTGGCCATCTAGTCTGCGGAGTCCTGGTCGCTCGAAGTTCGGAACGTGCGGGCGGCGCGTGCCCGGGTGCGGGCGTCGCGCAGGCGCTGCAAGCGCCGGATGAGCAGAGGATCTGACCGCAACGCCACCGGCGAATCGATCAGCGCATACAACATTTGATAGTACCGGGCTGCGGGAATGCTGAACTCCGCACGGATGGCGGCGTCTTTCGACCCGGTGCGCGAGGCCCAGGCGCGCTCGAAGGCGAGCACGCGCTCGTCGAGTTCTTCGAGCTGCTCAATTGCGTGTTCAACCGCCACGATTCACCTCCGTGCAGGCAGCTTAAGGTGTTGTTCGCTCACCCTCGGGGTGGCTCGCCGCGGTTCACTCCCGCGCAACCTCTATGCCCATCGACGACAGAGGGGTTGAATGGACAACATGAGCAGCTCAGATGACTCGACCAGCTACCCCGTGACCAAGAGCGACGCCGAATGGCGTGAGCAACTCGATCCCAACCGCTTCGAGGTTTTGCGCGAAGCCGGCACCGAGCCCGCATGGACGGGCGAGTTGCTCGACGAGCACCGCGACGGCTCGTTCAGCTGCGCAGCCTGCGGGGCCGAGCTGTTCGCGAGCGGCACCAAGTTCGAATCTGGATCCGGCTGGCCGAGCTTCTATGACGCCATCCCCGGTTCGGTGGATCTGATCACCGACAACTCCTACGGAATGACCCGCACCGAGGTGCGCTGTGCGAACTGTGGATCACACCTCGGCCATCTCTTCGACGACGCCTTCAGCACGCCAACCGGGATGCGGTACTGCATGAACTCGTTGGCCCTGGAGTTCGCGCCGAGCGACGATGCAGCCGCTGGAGCGGCCGAGGCACCTGCCGAAAGCTGACCCTCAGCCCCGATAGACTGTCCGCTGGCTTGCCCCCTTAGCTCAGCTGGCCAGAGCACCGCTCTTGTAAAGCGGGGGTCGTCGGTTCGAATCCGACAGGGGGCTCTTCGAAACCGATCAATAGTGGTCGCCAACATCGCCGACCGACCGGGACTACCCCAAGACATGCCCCACGAGTACCCTGCCCGTATCTGACGAAGGAGACGCTCGTGTCTGGTGACATCAACATCGACCTTTTCACCACGCTCGACGGGGTCTCGCAGGCTCCCGGCGGCCCGGAAGAGGATCCCGAAGGCGGGTTCGCGTTCGGCGGCTGGCAAGCGCCTCTGATCGATGAAACGGTCGGATCCCAGGTCATGGAAGGAATGCAGGGCATGGATGCGCTGCTCCTCGGCCGCCGCACCTACGACATCTTTGCCTCGTACTGGCCGCATCAACTCGACGGGCCAGATGCCGAAATTGCGCGAGCCTTGGACGGCATCCCGAAGTACGTGGCGTCGCGCGGCACGCCCGAACTGAGTTGGCGCGATTCCCACCTGCTCGGCAGCGATCTTCCCGCCGAAATCGCAACGCTCCGTGAGCGGCACCGCAACATCCACGTAATTGGAAGCATTGATTTCGCCCGCACGCTCGTGACAGAAGGGCTCTTCGACCGCCTGAATCTGTGGGTGTATCCCATCGTGTTGGGTGCCGGCAAGCGCCTGTTCCCGGATGACGGCCCGCCGCTGGGCCTCACACTTTTGGAGCCGCCCGTATCTTCAGAGAACGGGGCCCTTCTGCTGCGCTATAGACCGACCGGTGTGCCCCCGACGACTGGCGACATGACTCGCGCCTGACGAAGGCGAGGACCCATGTCCACGCAGCCAACGCTCCAGCGCCGCCTTAATACGGCCGATGCCGTCTTCATCGGACTCGGATCGATGATCGGCGCCGGGGTGTTCGCCGCGTTCACCCCGGCCGCGCAAGCCGCTGGCGCAGGCCTCCTCATCGGGCTGGCGGTCGCGGCACTGGTCGCCGTCTGCAACGCCCTCGCATCGGCACAACTCGCCACCGCATTCCCCACCTCTGGAGGCACCTACGTCTACGGTCGCGAGCAACTCGGCCCGTGGTGGGGGTTCCTAGCGGGCTGGAGTTTCGTTATCGGAAAGACCGCGAGCTGCGCGGCGATGGCCATCACCTTTGCGAGCTACGCCGCCCCATCCGGTTGGGAAAAGCCCATTGCCGTTCTCGCAGTAGCCGGGCTGGCGGCCGTGAACTACCGAGGGGTGACCCGCACCGCGCAGCTGACGCGCATCATCGTGGTCCTGGTCGCGGCATCCCTGGCAATCGTGGTCGCCGCATCGGGCGCATCCGGTCTGCCGTTCCTGCAGGACCTCGACACCTCGCAGCTGCTGGCGAAAGGGCCCTACGGCCTCCTGCAGTCGGCTGGTCTGCTGTTCTTCGCGTTCGCGGGCTATGCACGCGTCGCGACAATGGGCGAAGAGGTCAAAAGCCCAACGCGCACAATCCCACGGGCGATCATCATCGCGCTGTCGATCACGGTAGTTATTTATGGAATCGTCGGCGTCACTCTTCTAAGCACCCTGGGCGCCCACGGCCTTGCCGAATCGACGGCCCCGCTTCGGGATGCGGCGACTTCGGGCGGCTGGGCGTGGACTGCGCCGGTCGTCACCGTAGGTGCAGCCCTCGCGTCACTCGGCGCCCTGTTTGCCCTGATCGCGGGAATCGGACGCACAACTTTGGCGATGGCGAGAGAAGGAGATCTTCCTCGGTGGCTGGCCGCTGTTCACCCGCGCTTCCACGTCCCGCACCGTGCCGAGGTCGTCCTTGCTCTTGTGGTCGTGGCCCTCGTGCTCACCCTCGACCTGCGCGGAGCTATCGGATTCTCGTCATTCGGCGTTCTGCTGTATTACTTCGTCGCCAATCTGTCCGCCTTCTCGCAGCTCCGCGAGCGTCGACTATTTCCGCGGGCGCTGTTCGTGGTCGGAGGGCTCGGCTGCGTCGTCCTGGTGAGCACGCTTCCGCTGGCATCCATCGTGGGAGGGCTTGTCGTGCTCGCAGTCGGGTTCGCGTACCGAAGCATCCGCAGCATCCGGAACCGACCTCGATGACCTAGGGGGCCGGCGTCGCCGACGGTGACGGCGAGGGGGTCGAGCTGGACTTCTTTGCGAAGGTCTGCCCCGCAGCAAGCTGCACGAACTGCGCGAACTCGACAGCCGTCGATTTCGATGTGTACGAATACGCCGACCCGTTGACGACAACGGTCAGAGGCCCGGGAATAGCGTCGAGTTCGGTGTTCGGCAGCGGTCCGGCGAGCGCCCGTGAGGTCGCCGCCTGCACCCAACTCTTGAACCGCTGACCGTGGATGCACTCGCCGATTGTCGACAGCGACCGCACGCCCGCGTCCTTGGCGCGGTCGATGAGCTGCTCATCGCTCAGCCCGGCCGTGCCCTCTTTCGGCTGGTCACTGAGCAATGAAGTGTGGAAGCGATAGAAGGTGTCAGGCGAATATTGCGCCACACATGCCGCGGCATTGGCCGCACGCAGCGAATACTGCGTCCCGGCGGAATTGGTGGTGAGCAGCGCCACGGGGTGCACTTCGACCGTCGCCGCGCCCGACGTCAGCCAGCCCGTCAGCTGCGCTCCGTTGCTTCGCTGGAACGCACCGCAGCGTTCACACAGGTAGTCGACATAGATCCGGATGTCGGTGACCGACGGATCATTGGCAGCAAACGCCCGAGGGGTGGCTCCCGGCGCTAGCCCAACGGTGCGCTCGGCTGCCTCACCCACACCCATCTTGATGCCGTCGCTGAGCATATTGGCGGGGCCGCGTTGTGTGCGCGTGCCCTGCGAGAGTGCCAAAGCCGTGACCACGGCCACGATGACGAGCACTGACCCGACCACGATCCCCGCGCCCATCAGCCGGCGACGGCGATCCATCTTCTTTTGTTCGTCACGTAGTTGGAGGGCCCGCTCGCGAGCGGCCTCCCGCGCGCTGACAACGTCGTCGGCGAGGTCGGTCACAGAGTTTCTCGTTCCGGTTCGGGACGGGCGATTGCCTCAAACTATCGTCTTGGATAGGAACGGGCAAAGTGAACAGATCCGTCTACGAACCGATCGAGCGGAAACTCAGGAGGCTCGCGTAGCCTCGTGGTGACGGCACCTTCCGGCGTCGTCGTTTTCCCTCACTTGGATCGTCCGGCACGTACCTGTCGGTGAAGGAGTAGTTCAGCATGTCTTCTGTCATATTTGACCACGCATCCCGCCTCTATCCGGGCTCAACTCGCCCGGCTGTCGACAGCATCGATCTCGAGGTCGCCGACGGCGAGTTCCTCGTTTTGGTCGGCCCGTCCGGTTGCGGCAAATCCACCATGCTCCGGATGCTCGCCGGACTCGAAGAAGTCACCTCCGGGCGCATCCTGATCGGCAATCGAGATGTGACCGCCGTTCCCGCGAAAGACCGCGACATTGCGATGGTCTTTCAGAACTACGCGCTCTACCCGCATATGACCGTCGCAGAGAACATGGGCTTCGCCCTCAAAATCGCGGGAGTCGGCAAAGACGAGCGCGCCGCGCGCGTTCTCGAGGCGGCTCGTCTGCTCGACCTCGAAGAGTATTTGGGCCGCAAACCGAAAGCCCTTTCGGGTGGGCAACGGCAGCGGGTCGCCATGGGTCGCGCCATTGTGCGTCAACCGCAGGTGTTCCTGATGGACGAACCTCTCTCGAACCTCGACGCACAGCTGCGGGTGCAGACGCGCGTGCAGATCGCGGCCCTGCAGCGGCGTCTTGGCGTCACAACCGTCTACGTCACGCACGACCAGACGGAGGCGCTCTCGATGGCCGACCGCATCGCCGTCTTGAAAGATGGGGTGCTGCAGCAAGTGGGCACGCCGACCGAGCTGTACGAGACTCCGGTCAATGCCTTCGTTGCGGGCTTCATCGGCACACCCGCCATGAACCTGTTCTCGGCCGACCTGGTCGACGGCGGCATCAGCTTCGGCTCGGCTTTCGTTCCGATCGACCGTGACACGGTGGCGGATGCGACGGGCTCCGCGCTGACGGTGGGCGTGCGGTCCGAAGATCTGACCATCGCATCCGACGGCATCGGCCTGCCCGTGACGGTCGACCTCGTCGAGGCCGTGGGACCGGACAGCCACATCTACGGACACGCGACTGTTGCCGGGTCTCGTGTGCAGATCGTGGTCCGCTCGGACGGACGCGCGCATCCGGAAGTCGGCGAGACGATAACCGTTGCACCCGTGCCCGATCGCGTGCACACTTTCGATACCGCTACCGGACAGCGTCTCGGCTCGCCGCGCGCAGCAGCCGCCTAACGCGCGTGGCCCAGCTCCCCGCTCTCTCGATCACCTCGGCCGTGCCCGACCCGGCACTGCTCGACCTGCCCTGGAACCTGCCCCTCGACCTCTGGCCTGAGGAGAACATCGCGATATTGCCGAAAGGCATTTCGCGGCACCTCGTGCGGTTTGTGCACCTCGACGGTTTCGTGATCGCGATCAAAGAGACCTCGGCCGAATTGGCCCGGCGCGAATACGATCTGCTGCGTTCGCTGCAGCGGCTTGCCATCCCGTGCGTCGAGCCGCTGGCCGTCGTCACCGACCGGCCCACCGCATCCGGAGAGCATCTGGATTCCGCCCTGGTCACGCGGCACCTGGAGTTCTCGCTCCCCTATCGCGCGCTGTACTCGCAGGCGCTGCGGCCCGCCACCGCAACCCGCCTGGTCGACGCTCTGGCCGTGCTGCTGGCGCGGGTACACCTGGCCGGGTTTTTCTGGGGCGATGTGTCGCTGTCGAACACGCTGTTCCGTCGCGACGCTGGCGCCTTCGCGGCCTACCTGGTGGATGCCGAAACCGGCACCCTGCACGAGTCCGGTCTCTCAGACGGCCAGCGCGACCACGACCTCGAAATCGGGCGCATCAACATCGCCGGTGAGTTGCTCGATCTGCAGGCGGGCGGGCGGCTGGATGACGAAATCGACCCGGTCGCGGTGGCGGACGGGATCGTGGCGGCCTACCGATCTCTGTGGACGGAGCTCACGGAATCCGAGTCATTCCCGGCGTCAGAGCGGTGGCGCATCAATCGCCGCGTCGACCGCCTGAACGCCCTCGGTTTCGATATCGAAGAGCTGTCGATCAGCCAAGACAGCGACGGCACCCATGTGCACATTCAACCGAAGGTGGTGGATGCCGGGCACCATTCCCGCAGGCTGCTGCGGCTTACCGGGCTGGACGCCGGCGAAAACCAGGCGCGGCGACTGCTGAACGACCTGGACGCGCACCGAGCGAGCAAGCATGACGCGGGTGACGGGTCTCCGGGGCCCAGCGGTTCCGCCTCGGACGAAGAGATGCTCGCCCACGACTGGCTAGCGAATGTTTTCGAGCCCGTGATTCGGGCGATCCCCAGGGACCTGCGCGGCAAACTCGAGCCCGCCGAGGTGTTCCATCAGCTGCTCGAGCACCGCTGGTATCGCTCGCAGAACGAGAACCGCAGCGTTCCGCTTGAGGAGGCCCTGGCGTCCTACCTCGAAGGCGTGCTGCGACACCGCCGCGACGAGCTGATGATGGTCGACCCTCCCACCGGAGCCTTCACCGCGCCGATCAACCTCCGCAGTGCCGAGCCCGAGATCGACGAAGACACCGACGCCGACTGGCGCGACAAGGTGTAGCTAGGCGGCAGGCGGCGTATGTGACAGCTGATTCGGCTGTGAGGGCGCGCGCTGTGTCACGCTCACGATCGCGTGAGGTCGTAGAGAATGTCGGCGAGCTCATCCAATCGTTCACGCGCCGATTCGGACGAGTATGTGGAGCCGGGCGCGGGGTTGAGTGAGAGGTCCATGAGACCACCCATTCCAAGCACGACGCTATGGAGTTCTTCCGTGACCTGTCCTCGCGCATCATCCACTGCTTCATCAGCCTTGAGTGTGGTAACCCGCTCACGCAGCCATTCCGCTCTATCCGGGTGACCGCATTGCTCCAGGAGATCAATAATCTCGGAGACCACGCCAACCAGGTTCTTCGCAGTCATTGCAGCGCCTCCTTCCCCACTTTCGAATCACGACCATCCCTCAGGAACTTGTAACGAACTTCAGAGTTCAAGTTGCCTGCCGGTGCCGTCCGTGATCGTGACCGGCGCATCGGATGTGAACACAAGCGTGATGCCACCCGTGACGTAACTCACTTCTACGTCACCCGACAATAAGGCCGCGGACTCTACGTACATGACAGTTCCACGCTCCAACACATGCTCAGTTCCCCAAGGTTCGAAATACACCTTGCATTGCGCTTCGTCGATGCACGTCAACGTCAGGTGGGGTTCGACAGGTTTCATGCTGACTATTTCAACCTCCGGAGTCGTCGTTGACCCGACCGAATCCGACGAACCGCCCATACCAAAACGCCGAAGGCTGAACCTCCTTGCACGGCGCCTTCACTCTCTGGAGCCCAAAATGTGATCGAGACAGCCCGCGGATGGCTATCCGGAACGAGCTCTCCACCATCAAGAGTGGTGACCATGCCGCCTAGGGGGTCTCCTCCGAGAACGGGGTTCGCAAAATAGAACAACAACGACCGAGTCCCCGAGGGCTGACTCTTGGCTAGGCCCCCGGATTCTGTGGACGCCAGCCAAAGTTCGGCTTTAACGGTTAGTGACATCTTGATCTAGCCTCGCTAGAAGCGAAACATTTCCATCTTCACGCCCTACCCGCCCTTGCCTTCAGACGGCTGGTCACCCAGGACCACCTCGATCCAGACCTCCGACGGCCAGAGCGCCACGACGGTTCCGGCGGACAAGTCGGATGGAGCACGATCGGAATCGTAGATCAGGTCCATCCGTGGATGGACATTGTCACCGTCGATGTTGAAGGCCTCAAGCCCAAGGACAGTAGCTCCTTCTTTAGTGAGGGCCTCAACTAATCGCTCTGTCCCCGCTTGGGACACTAGGAGTTCGCTAGGGCCCCGCCATAGAAAATCAACCCCAAGCCTGAAGCAAGTGCCAATGATGCGGCGCTGACTCTCAGGGACGTTGCGCCACTCCTGAATTGTCATCGCATGAACCTCGGGTCTTCCCAAACTGGCTTCCATCCGGCCTTATTGAGGTTACTGATCTGGACGACGGCACCGCTCTCTTCGTTGACGACCACATATCCACCGCTGCGTTGCACGTATGCCGTTGCTGCCTGCTTCGCACCTGTGGTCAAATCCCATACAGCATGTGTGGCATTAGGGCTCTCCACAGTGGCTTGGATCGCCTCTTTTGTCCATCCTCTCCCGGCCAGCTGGCCTTCGATCTTGGTGGAATACGACAACCCACGCGCAAGGTCAGCTGCGTCGCTTGCGGCGGTTGTGGCTTTGGTGACGGTATTGATGCCTTGGAAGGACTTGGTGAGCGCGGTGCTGCCTCTAATTGCGGCGCTGACTTCTGCTCCAGCGCCAAAGGTGGCAGCGGACATGATGATCGTGCCGAGGATTCGTTCGGTTTGGTAGATGCCGCTGCTGTCGAGTGCGCACTGTTCCTGTTGTGAGCGGAACATTTCGGTGATCCCCAAGGATGCACCGTCGTTGAAACCCTGTTGTGCTTCGCGCCACATTTTCTGGTTCGCCGGGGAGGTGAACACGTCACGGACCGTGTTCTCACGTGCCGCTGCTTGCGCCTTTAGTGTCGCATCCAGCTCCTGGCGCGACTTGCAGTCGTAGGGCCCCATGTCAGTGAGCACACACAACCCGGTGGGGTCGGTTGCGCCCAGGGGGTTGTTGCCGACGTAGGCGTACGGCTGGTGCGTGGCGGTGAGCGCTGGATCCACCGTCAGGAACTGATGCGTCCCTGGGTCATAGTCGCGGGCCCGGAGATAGACGAGCCCGCTGGTGGGGTCGGTCCAGGCTCCGGTGTATCCGATCTGGCTGTCGCTGGTTCCCGCGTGGGTGGTGACGTTGCCGTAGGGGTCGTAGTCCGTGGAGGACACCACCGACCCGGCATCATTAGTCACAGTGCGGACGGATCCGAGGTTGTCCCCGTAGAGGTACTCGACAGTCCCGGTTGTGTCGATTTGCGCGATCGGGGTCAGTCCTGGCCCATACACGTAGCTGTGGACCCCATCACTGAGGAGGAGGGGGATCGCGGCGGTCGGATCCCACAGGAAGTTGTCGCTTGTCGCCCCCACGGTGCGGGTGTGGCGGAGCCCGTCGCCGTCGCTTTCGTAGCTGACGGTGGTGCCGCCGCCGTTGAACACATTCAGGGCGCCGGTTTCGGTGTAGTCGAAACTCTTCGTCACCGCCGGACCAGACGCAGGGGTGGTGACCTCGTCGGTGCGGGCACCGTTCGCGTCGTAGCTGTAGCTCGACGCGACTCCGGTACCAGTGTTGGTCATCCCGGTGAGTTGGTTGGCGGTGTTGTAGCTGAGGGTGTCACCTGCCGGGGTGGTGTGCACCAGTCCGGCAGGGCTTGACGTGTACCCGGCCGAGGGTGCTGTAGTGGTCAGCTGCCCGCGCGGGTCGTATCCCCAACTGTGTGTTGTTGCCGCATGGAGGGCATCGGCGAGGGTGCTGGAGGTGAGTTGCCCGGCAGCGTCATACCCGTAGCTATAGTCGGCAACCGTGGCAGCACTGGTGTCGTCACTGATGTTGGTGACCCGCCCAGCCGCGTCGTATCCGCGAGTTTCGGTGACCCCGTTCGGGTCCACCCGTGAGGTCAGATCACCGTCGAGGTTGTGCCCGAAGGTGGTGGTGCCCGTGGCCCACCCGGTGACCGAGGTCATCTGCGCGGCGTTGTCGTATCCGTAGGTGACGGTGTGGTTACCGGGGTAGGTGATGGTGGTGAGTTGCCCGGCCGGGTCGTATCCATATCCGAGGGACTGCCCGGCGCCATCCTGCACTGACGCGACCTGGCCGACGGCGGTGTACGTGTAGGAGGTGGTGCCGGTGGCGTCGATCATGACGATCCGTTGACCGTTCGCGTCATAGCTATACGTGACGTCATCGGCGGTTCCCGGATAGTTGATCCCAATGAGGTAGCCCGCGGCGTCATAGCTGCGGGTGCTCACATGCGAATCCGGGGTCGTGACCGTGTGCAGGCGCTTCGCACTGTCATAGGTGTACGAGGTCACCAAAGAACCCGGCTCCGTCTTCGATAGAAGCAACCCGGCGTCGCTGTACGTGTAGGACGACACGCCACCGTCAGCGTTGGTGAACGCGGTCTCCTGGCCGTTCGCGTTGTAGGCGTGCTGCTCGGTGCTGGTGTCGGGGTAGGTGACCGTGTCCACCAGACCATCCGCCGTGTACGTCGATGTGGTTGTGCGGGCCAACGGGTCCGTCGCACCGGTCACCTGACCGGCCGCGTCGTAACTGAACGACGTGACCTTCCCCAACGCATCCGTTGTCGTCACCACCTGACCGGCAGCGTCATAGGTGGACGACGCCACCGCGCCCGACGGCAACGTGGTCGACAACAGGTGCCCGGCCAGGTCGTAGGCGTAACTGGTGGTGCGGCCCTCCCCATCCGTGACCGTCGCCACCCGGTTCAACGCGTCATACGTTTTCGTGACCGTGTCACCATTCGGATTCGTCACCGACGCCACCTCGCCCCGTGCGGTGTAGGTGTAGCTGGTGACCGCGTTCAACGCATCCGTGGATGTCAGCAACTGACCCGCCGCGTCATACGCGAACGACGTCACATTCCCATTCGGATCCTCCACCGACACCTTGTTGCCATCACCGTCATACGTGGTTGTCGTTACGGCATCGTTCGGGTCGGTGTTCGTCAGCACCCGACCCAGGTCGTCATAGGTGTAGGTCGTCTCGGCGCCAGCGCCATTGGTGGCAGTGGTCACCAAGCCTCGAGCGTCATACGCCGTGCAGGTCTGCCGAGATTCTGGATCCGTCGTGCACAAAGGCCAGCCCGCAGCGTTGTAAGTGGTGGTCGTCGTCTTTCCGCGAGCATCGGTATGAGACGCCACCGTCCCGTCAGAATTCAGAGTCCACCCCTGAACATGACCACCCGGACTCGTCAACGACGTCATGTCACCGACCGAGTTGTAGGTCATCTCCGTCGTCCGACCCAACGCATCCTCAACCGACAACACATCACCGAGAGCATCGAAAGTGTTGGTCGTCACCCGACCCAACGGGTCCGTCACCGTCAACGGATTACCTGCCGAGTCGTAGGTGTAAGCCGTCACATGCCCCAACGGATCCGTCTCAGACACCTTGTTGCCCTCGGTGTCGTATGCAAATGTTGTGGTGGAAGCGAGCGGAGTCCCCGTGGCGGTTGTTATGGCTGCGGGCTGGCCCTGGTTGAAGGTGTAGCTCGTGACGGACCCGCCTGGCAGAGTCACAGTTGTCGTCGCACCCGAGTAAGGGAATGACGTGACGCGACCGACCGGGTCCGTCTGCGTAATCACCTGACCGGTGCTGTTGTAGACATTCGTTGTGACGCCGCCACCGGGCTTCTTCATCGTCAGCACACGATGTGACGAGTCGTAGGTGAAGCGCGAGATGCCGCCATCCGCAGCAGTCACCGTGGCAAGGTTTCCCGAACTGTCGTAGCCATATGTGACGGAGCGACCTGCCGAGTCCTGGATTGCGGACACCCGCCCCAAAGCCCAGAACAGGTAGACCTCACGGCCACCCGAGCCCGTGATAGAGGTCACATGTCCAGAGGTGTAGCCGTAGCTGATCGTGTTGCCATGAAGATCAGACGTCGAAACCAGAGCACCACTGGAATTGAAAACAAAAACCTGCTTCTTATCCCGCGTGAACGTCCAATTGCCACTCGACGCATCACGAGTCAAAGTCGCCAACACCCACGGATCCGCCGGATAGGTGCCATCACTCGCCTTGGTGAACGGGACCGTGGCCCCGTTCTCCTGCACAATATGCACCTGCTTCGGCAACGGATCGGTCGAGTCACCGGGCGTATCGATCACCAGGCTGCTATTGAAGTTGCTCGTCGTGCCGTAACCGAAGGGGCCGTTCACGGCGGCACTGAGCGTCGAGTATGTCCGGCTCACGGCAACGGCAGGACCCACTCCGGGAACCCCGAGATCGGCAGCGGTCTCGTAAAACTCACCCGTCTGGGTATTCACCGGATCGGCAGCACTGCACTCGCAACCCTTCTGGGCAGCATTCCCACCACCCGCCGACTCAGATTTGTCGCGGTCGTGGACCTTGATCCAGGGGCTGTAATAGGACGTCAGGTTGTAGTAACTACTGGTGTATGCGCGGATCGCGATGATCTTGCCGCGGGCCGTGGAGCCCACGAAATTCTTGGCGAAACGAACCTGCGTGACCGACACAGCGGAAGAAGTCAACGTGGAGATGTCCCCAGACGCCGAAAGAGTCTGGACATTAAGATTGCAAGAGGAAGCAGTACCGGCACACGGCCCGTCCGGCAACGAGGCTCCCGAAACCGTCGCCGACACGCCATAAGTCAAGTTTCCCGTCGATGCGTCCCGGCTAATCGACGACGACGTCACCGCGACAGATCGGTCGGGGTACGGATCAGTGACGGCCACCCACGGGCTATAGGTTGAGGTCAGATTTGCATTGCCGACGGTGCGCACGCGAATTGCCGTGATCTTGCTGCGAGAAGCCGAGCCGACGAAGTTCTTGGTGTAGCTCGCCTGCAGAGGTAGCGCGGAATAGGTCAGGTTCCCAATGTCGCCGGACGCCGAAAGCGTTTGCAAGTAGAGGCTGCAGTTGTAAGCATCCCCACCGCAGGCCCCATACGGCAAAGAAGCGCCCAACACAGTGGCCGAAACGTCATACGTCAATTTCCCGGTCGAAGCATCACGGCCAATGGCGACCGGGCTCACCGCGACAGACGTAGCCGACGGGTCGGGTGGCGTCAGGCCCGGGTCTGTGACCGCCACCCACGGCGTGTAGAGAGTCGGCGTGCCATAGGTGACCGTGTAGACACGGATTGCTGTGATCCGCACACTCGACCAGGTACCGACAAAGTTCGTAGTGTAGTTCGCCTGCAAAGGCACATGGGAAGATGAAATTCCGCTTATGTCGCCAGATTCCGTACGTATCTGCAGAACGAGATCACAACTGTAGGGGCTTCCTTTACACGGGCCGTCCGGCAGTGATGCTCCTGTCACGGAAGCCGACACGTTATATGCCAGATTTCCGGCCAACGTACGACTGACGGTCGCCGCCGAGACCGCCACAGACCCCGCGCCCGTGGCTGTGGTGAGCGGGTCCTTGACAGCGGTCCACCCGCTGTAGATCGAACGTTGGGCACCTCGAACCTCAGCGCGAACCGCAATCACTTTCGACACGTCGATAGTTCCCGCAAACGCCTTCACATAAGGAAAAGCTGCACCCCATGGAATCGCGGCACTCTGCAACTGGAATGCGGCGCCGTCGGCCCGCTGCGCATACAAAGTGACGTTGCAGGTGGATGTGAAACAGATGCGGCCATTGCCTTGCACCGCGGTCGCTGTCACCGTCGCGTCAAACGTCAACTTCGATGCCGAGTCACGGCCTATCGATATTGCCGCCACTGCCACCGTCGACGTTGGATCAGTGTCTGTGACCGGGGACCACCCACTGCTTACGGTGCCCCTGTCACCCGAAACATAAGCCTCGACCGCGATCACCTTCGAGGTATCGAAGGTGCCGACGAACTCATGTGTGAAGGGAAACGTCGCTCCCCAGGGGATCGTCACGTTCTGCAGCCGAACGGCGTCACCCTCAACGCTCTGTGCAATCAATGAAAGGGTGCACGTGTATTGCGAGGCAGAACAGATACGACCAGAGCCCTGGACTTTCGAGACCGTGGCCGTCACATCAAACGTCAAGTTCGACGCGCTGCGACCGATCGACCCGACAGATATCGATACTTCAGACGGTAGGCCGGGATCGTTGACCGGAAACCATCCGCTATAGAAGCCGCCGTTATTGCCCTGCAAAATAGCCCGGACGGCGATCACCTTCGAGCCATCGATGATGCCCGAAAGCGTCTTGGCATAGGGAAATGTCGCTCCCCACGGAATCGTCTCATACGGCAAATTTCTGAAGCTGCCATCCTCGAATTGCGCGTCCAAACGGACGGTGCACGTGTACTGCGACGAAGAACAGATACGACCGGGTCCCTGCACATCTTCAGCGACAACCGTTACGTCGTACGTCAGGTCGAACGACGCATTACGTCCAACCGACGCCGACGTCACCATCACTGACCCAGTCGCAGCATTCGCCGCCGTCGCGCCGACCACGATGAGGAACGCCGCCACGGTCAGTGAAGCCACGACGCGAGCCAGTATGGAACGTTTTGACAACGGCGCTCGCCTCAACAGGCCACCCAGCTTCCCAGACACACGGGATCGAATACCCCGAAGAATGCCACAAACTATCGGTGCAGACACTGCCGCCGATACATCTACAGAGAAGTATTCATGTTGTTCGTCTACCCCAGAACGAGGGTCGCACTCATGATCAGGGGAATTGCGGCCTACTTCTTCGCGGCGCGGAGCTTGCTGATCTCGTAGAGCGTCACGCTCACGGCAATCCCCGCGTTCAGCGACTCGGTCGCCGCGTCGATCGGGATCGACACGACGGCATCGCAGGTCTCCGTCACCAAGCGCGAGAGCCCTTTGCCCTCGCTGCCGACGACGATCACAAGCGGCTGTTTCGCGAGTTCCAGCCCCGGCAGCGATACGGAACCGCCACCGTCGAGCCCGAGCACAAACACGCCCCGGCTCTTCAGGTCTTTCAGCGTCTGCGTGAGATTCGCGGCCATCGCCACCGGAACCCGCGCAGCCGCACCAGCCGAGGTCTTCCAGGCGGATGCCGTCATCCCCACCGAGCGACGCTGCGGCACGATCACACCCTGGGCTCCAAACGCGCCAGCAGACCGCACGATGGCACCCAGATTGCGGGGGTCGGTGATCCCATCCAACGCCACGAACAGCGGAGTCTGGCCGCGCTTCTCAACAGTCTCGAGCAGATCGGCCGGGTGCGCATACTCATACGGCGGCACCTTCAGCGCGAGACCCTGATGCACCGAATCGGGGCCGCTCAGCCGGTCGAGCTCGGGGCGCATCACTTCGAGCACCGCGAGTCCGCGCTTGGTGGCGAGAGTGAGAGCTTCCCGCACCCGCTCATCCATGTCTATGCGGGTCGCGACATAGAGCGTGGTGGCGGGGATCTTCGCGCGGAGCGCTTCGACCACCGAGTTGCGGCCGGTCACCATTTCGCTGTCGTCGGCCTTCTTGGGCCGACCGGGACGCTTGCCCCGGGCCGCACCTGACGCACCACCCGAGCGAGCTGAGGCACTGGCCCCCGCAACGCGCGGCGCGCCACCGTGCTTCTCGCGGGCGGCCTCGAGCCGTTCCTGCGCGGCCTTGCGCTTGCCGGCGACATGCCAGGAGCGGTCGGTCGCTTTCGGGGTCGGCCCGCGGCCCTCCAGCTTCTGGCGGCCGTGACCGCCGGTGCCGACCGAGGGCCCCTTCTTCTTCGGTTTGCCGGCGCCAGGGCGCCCTACTTTAGCCATCGAGACTCCATCGTGTTCCGGCCGCGGTGTCGTCGAGGACGACTCCTGCGGCTGTCAGTTCGTCACGGATTCGGTCCGCTGCCGCAAAATCTTTGGTCGCCCGAGCCTCGGCACGGTCGGCGATCAGCCGTTCGACGAGCACGCCGAGAGCCGCTTCGGCTGCCCCGCTGCCAGCGCCAGCGTCGGCCCATTCCGGAGACAGCGGGTTCACGCCGAGCACGGACGTCATGGCAATCACTTCGTCAAGCCGCGCGCCCGCCGCAACGAGGTCGCCCGCATCCAGAGCGGTGTTCCCTGCTCGGACGGCATCGTGCAGGGTGCCGAGCGCCTGCGGCACTCCGAGGTCGTCATCCATCGCCTCAACGAATGCCGCCGGGATGGATTCCGAATTGCGAAGCGCCCCCGCCTCCTCCGCCCGAGACATGAAGCCTTCAATCCGTGCGAACGCCGTCTCAGCCTCGATCAGCGCACCGGCGTGGTAGTCCATGGTCGAGCGGTAATGCGCGCTCGCGAGGTAATACCGCACCACAATCGGTCGCGCCGAGCCGAGTAGCTCAGCGGCATAGACCGAGTTGCCAAGCGACTTCGACATCTTCTGGCCCTCGATGTTGACGAGGCCGTTGTGCACCCAATATGTCGCAAACGCGTCGCCAGCCGCCGACGACTGGGCGAGCTCGTTCTCATGGTGCGGAAAGCGCAGGTCGAGTCCCCCACCGTGGATGTCGAAGGCCGGCCCCAAATATCGGCGCGCCATGGCCGAGCACTCGATATGCCATCCCGGACGCCCCGCACCCCAGGGTGACTCCCACGACGCAGACTCCGGCTCCTCGGGCTTGGAGCCCTTCCACAGCGCGAAGTCGCGGGGGTCGCGTTTGCCACGGGTGGCAGCATCCGCCGAGTCGGCCATATCGTCGAGCTTCTGGTTCGTCAGCTCGCCGTACGACGGCCAGGTCTTCACATCAAAATAGACATCGCCCGAGTTGTCGTCGGCGGCGTAGGCGTGCCCGTTGTCGATGAGGGTCGCGATGATCTGCTGCATCTGCGCGACGCTCGCCGTCGCCCGCGGCTCGTAGCTGGGAGGCAACATGCCGAGAGCGGAATATCCCGCCGTGAACTCGAGCTCGACCCGATAGGCGAGAGCCCACCACTCCTCTGCGGTCGAGCCTGTCGAGACCCCCGCCTGAGCCAGAATCTTGTCGTCGATATCGGTGACGTTCCGTACGAAGGTGACGTCGTATCCGCGGAAGCTCAGCCACCGACGCCAGAGGTCGTAGGCGAGAGCGCTACGCAGGTGGCCGATATGCGGCGACGACTGGACGGTCGGGCCGCAGACGTAGATTCCCACCCGACCCGGTACGAGAGACACGAACTCGCGCAGCGAGCGCGTGCGGGTGTCATAGAGGCGGAGGGTCACCTGGCCGAGTTTAGTCGGCGGGGGTCTCGACAGGCTCGACCGGCGGAACGGGAACGTCAGGAGGTCAACAACGCGTTGGCGATCGCCGTGAGGCCCTCGCCGCGCCCCGTGAACCCCAGGCCGTCTGTTGTCGTCGCGGAGACGCTGACCGGTGCGCCGACGAGTGCCGCCAGACGCGTCTCCAGTTCGCTGCGACGCGAAGCGAGACGTGGACGCACGCCGATAACCTGCACAGCGATATTGACCAGGGAGAACCCCGCACCCGCGACGAGAGCAAGCGTTTCGCGCAAGAAGACCTCACTGTGGGCACCGGCAAATCGCGGTTCGCTGGTGCCGAACCTGCTGCCCATATCGCCCAGGCCCGCCGCCGACAGCAGTGAGTCGCAGATCGCATGGATCACAGCGTCACCATCACTGTGCCCCGCAAGTCCCGGTTCATCGGGCCAGTACACCCCGCCCAACCACAGCGGTGCGTTCTCGTCGTAAGCGTGGACGTCGATACCGATCCCGGTCCGAATTCCGGAGCTCACGCCGAGCACGTTCTCGGCACGACGCAGGTCCCACGGTGTCGTGATCTTGAACGCACGGGCCTCACCCTCGACGGTGGTGACGGTTCCTCCTGCGGCCTGAAAGAGCGCTGCGTCGTCGGTGTGCTCATCGGCGGCCGCCGCATACGCTGCCTGCAACGCCTCGCGCGGAAACCCCTGAGGGGTCTGCACATGTACTAGATCACTGCGATCGACGGTGGCGACCACCGCCTCGCCGCTGACCCGTTTGACGGTGTCCGCAACGGGTAAAGCTGGGATGACGCACCCACCCGTGCGGCGCACCGCCCGGGTCACGCGGTCGAACAGCACTCCCGGCGTCAACGCCCGCGCGGCGTCGTGCACGAGGACGATTTCCACGTCGGAGTCGACAACTTCTAGACCGGCAGCCACCGAATCCTGGCGGGTTGCCCCTCCGGTAACGACGGTCACCGACGCAGCGGCGGCACCCGCCACACGCTTTGCGATCGATCGTGCCGCCGCCACCCTGGCCTGAGGTGCCACGACAACAAGCTGCGCCGGCTCGACCGAGTCGAAGACCCCGGCCAGCGCACGTTCAAGGATCGGCACGCCTCGGAGCTCAACAAAAGCCTTCGGTTCGCCCGCCATCAGACGCGTGCCGTTGCCCGCGGCCACGACGATGACCGCAATGCGCGGACCCATGGTTAGGAAGCGAGGACCTCGTCGAGCACGTTCGAGGCCTTGTCTTCGTCAGTCTTCTCAGCGAGCGCGAGTTCACTGATCAGGATCTGACGGGCCTTCGCGAGCATCCGCTTCTCACCCGCGGAAAGGCCGCGGTCCTGATCGCGGCGCCACAGGTCGCGGACGACCTCAGAAACCTTGATGACATCGCCCGAGGCAAGCTTCTCGAGGTTGGCCTTGTAGCGGCGGCTCCAGTTGGTGGGCTCTTCGGTGAAGGGCGCGCGCAGCACCTCGAACACCTTGTCGAGACCCTCGCGGCCAATGACATCGCGAACGCCGACCAGGTCGACGTTGTCGGCAGGGACCTCGATTGTCAGGTCACCCTGGGTGACATTGAGCTTGAGGTACACCTTCTCTTCGCCTTTGATGGTGCGTTTTTTGACTTCTGTGATCGTTGCCGCACCGTGGTGGGGGTATACGACCGTCTCGCCGACCTCGAAGAGCATGGAGTTGTTCCTTCCGCAGACCTCCCAGTTTATCACAGCTGGTTCTCGGTTCCCTGGAGGATGATCCCGCCCCGGCAAAGGGGGTCTGCCGTTCCAGCTAAGCTGACATACGTCGATTCCTGACTGCCCGGGAGGGTTCTGTGAAAGCACGTTTCGCGGCGTCTGTCGCTCTGGGCGCCGCCCTCGTCACCGTCCTCGCGGGCTGCAACTTCCTGGTCCCCCAGGCGACGCAGAAGGCCTATGAACCGAGCGACGGCGTCAACGTCACGGTGGGCGATGTCGACGTACGCAACGCGCTCGTGATCAGCGACAACGGACACACCGGCAACCTCGTGCTCCACGCCGTCAACGCGGGCTCTGAAGACGTTGAGCTGACAGTGCAATACGACGTGAACGGCACCAAAACAGATGTGACGCTCGAGCTGCCGGCGAAATCGGCCACCGACGTCGGCTACGGCAGTGGCAAGCAGGAACTCCTGAAAAAGATCGACGCGAAGCCGGGCACGCTGCTCGCGCTCTACTTCCAGTACGGCGACACACCTGGCAAGCAGGTGCAGGTTCCCGTGCTCGACGGATCGCTGCCGCAGTACCGCGAACTGGTGCCGACCGCGGCCCCTAAGCCCACACACTCGGCGACGCCGGAGGCTAGCAGTAGCCCCGAGCCGACCGTGGAGCCCGCACACTAGGTCTCGACAGGCTCGACCGGCGGGCCTGCTCTCGACCTGCGAGATCAGCTTTCGAAGCGGTAGCCGAGACCGCGCACCGTCACGAGACGCACGGGGTCTGAGGGGTTCTTCTCGATCTTCGAGCGGATGCGCTTGATGTGCACATCCAGAGTCTTGGTGTCGCCGAAATAGTCCGACCCCCACACGCGATCGATCAGCTGCCCGCGGGTCAGCACACGGCCGGCATTGCGAAGCAACAGCTCCAGCAGTTCGAACTCTTTGAGCGGCATTGCCACCTCGGTGCCCGAAACCGTCACCGCATGACGCTCCGTGTCCATGCGCACGGCCCCCGCCTCCAACACGGCGTCGCTGTCCTCGTCAACATCGGTGCGACGCCGAAGCACCGCCCGAATGCGCGCCAGCAACTCGCGGCTGGAATACGGCTTCGTCACATAGTCGTCGGCGCCGAGTTCGAGGCCGACCACGATGTCCACCTCGCTGTCTTTTGCGGTGAGCATGATGATCGGCACCGTCGAGCGGGTGCGGATCTCGCGGCAGACCTCAGTGCCCGGCAGGCCCGGCAGCATGAGGTCGAGCAGCACGAGGTCGGCTCCGGCGCGATCGAAGGCCGAGAGCGCATCGCGGCCGTCGGCGGCGATCTCGGTGTCGTATCCCTCTTTTTCGAGAAGGAACGACAGGGGCTCGCTGAGCGAGGGTTCGTCTTCGACGATCAGGATGCGGGTCATGGCGTTCTCTCTTCGTGCGGCACGCCCAAAGCGGCCGCTGTCTCGTGGGAGGCCTCGGGGAGGCGGATGGTGAAGGTGGAGCCGCGACCCTGCTGCGACCACACGCGGACATCGCCACCGTGATTCTGGATCACGTGCTTGACGATGCTGAGGCCCAGACCGCTGCCGCCGGTGTTGCGGCTGCGCGCCGCATCCACTCGGAAGAAGCGCTCGAAGACGCGCTCGCGCTCGGCTTCGGGAATGCCGACACCCTGGTCGGTGACGGTGATCTCGACAACGCCGTCGACGCTCGAAACTCCGACACCCACGCGCGATCCGTCGGGCGAATACTGCACAGCGTTTGACACCAAGTTGTGCACGGCGGTGACGAGATTCTGCTCGTTGCCGTAGACCTCGGCCTTCGACTTACCCGACGACACCAGCGCGATGCGGTGCGAATCGGCAGCCACCCTGTTGCGGTCGAGGGACTGGGTGATCACGGCGTCGATGCTCACAAGGGATGCTGTCGACAGCGGGTCGCCCGCCTGCAGACGGCTGAGCTCGATGATCTCGGCGGTGATTCGCGCCAAGCGGTCGGCTTCAACCGAAAGACGCGCGGCAAAACGGCGGACTTCGGCGGGTTCTTCGCTCGCCGACTCGAGGGCCTCCGCGAGCAGGCTGACGGCGCCAATGGGTGTCTTGAGCTCATGGCTGACATTCGCCACGAAGTCGCGACGTACATCGTCGAGCCGGTGCGCCTCGGTACGGTCGTCGGCCAGCAGCAGCACTAGCCGGGTACCCAAGCGCACGACACGCACCAGCAGGTTCAGCTGCGCCTCGCCGAACGGGCCGCGCGAGAGAGTGACCTCGGTGCTGATCGGCTCGCCGTCGCGGCGGACCTGATCGACCATTTCCACAAGAGACGCGTGCACAAGCGCCTGGTTCCACACCAGACCGAAGGCCAGCGCGCCTGAGGAGGCCTTGATGACGTTATTGGAGGCGTCCAAGACGACGCCCGCCGACTCGAGGGAATCGATCACCTCATCCACACCATCCGGAAGAGATGTTGTGACGACCGCGACCGCGCGCTGACCGCGACGATGCGCCGCAATGACGGCCGTCGCACCGCCGGCACCGACCACAAGGCCGAACGCCACGGCGGCGGGCACGAGCCAGGCCGAGTCCATACGACTAGATTAGGGCGCAGCAGAGGGGCCAAACCTGCGGGAATGGCTCCGGAGCTACCGCGTTCGCGGATCGTTCAGACATCGGTTACCGTCCGTTCACCGCGAACCGTCACGGTGGCACATGCAGGTCGGGCGACAGCCTGCCCGTTTTCGTGGAGAGGATCCGATCGTGCGCGAAGTGTTCCAGCAAGAACTGCGAGAGGTGCAGGACCGCCTCGTCGAGATCTCGACGCTGGTCGCGGACTCCATCGAGAACGCGACCGAGGCCTTCAACACCTCCAATGTGTCGCTCGCCGAAATCGTGATCGCCGATGACGACAAGATCGACGCGCTAGCCGCCGAGCTGGACGAGTTGGCGATCCAGATCCTGGCGCGTCAGCAGCCGGTCGCCCGCGATCTGCGCATCGTCGTGAGCGCCCTGCGCATCAGCGCCTCCCTAGAGCGCATGGGTGACATGGCCGAGCACATTGCGCAGCTGGCCCGTTACCGCTTCCCCGAGAAGGTCGTGCCGAAGGGGCTGCGCGGCACCTTCAAAGAGATGGGCGCGCTCGATGTCGAGATCGCCCGCAAGCTCACCGAGCTGCTGCGCACAGAAGACCTCAAGATCGCAGAAGACATCCGCAACGAAGACGACAAGGTCGACGCTCTGCACGTCAGCGTCTTCGACAAGGTGCTCGGCGAAACTTGGAAAGGCGAGACCATCGACACGGTGGATGCAACCCTCGCCTCCCGCTATCACGAACGTTTCGCAGACCACGCGGTCTCGATCGCGAAAAAGGTACAATACCTCGGCACCGGCGACTGGATCCCGGTCGACGCGTAATCGCGCGCTGGAGCTAGAAGCTACTTCTTGCCCTGGGCCGCAACGGCAGCAGCGCCGGCGGCAGCAGCCTCCGGGTCCAAGTAACGTCCGGGCCCTGCGGGTGTGAAGTCGTCGTTCAGCTCGTAGACGAGCGGAATGCCGGTCGGAATGTTGAGCTCGCTGATCGCGTCGTCGCTGATGCCGTCGAGGTGTTTCACGAGCGCGCGCAGGCTGTTGCCGTGGGCCGTGACGAGCACAGTGTGGCCGGCCGCGAGATCTTTTGTGATCTCGGAATCCCAGTAGGGCATCATCCGCTCGATGACGATTTTGAGACTCTCGGTGCGCGGGACCTGGCCGTCGATGCCGCGGTAACGCTCGTCATCCACCTGGCTGTATTGGTCGTCGTCGTCGAGGGGCGGCGGCGGAACGTCGAAGCTGCGGCGCCATTCCATGAACTTTTCGGGGCCGAACTTCTCGAGAGTTTCCGCCTTGTCGAGGCCCTGCAGTGCGCCGTAGTGACGTTCGTTGAGCCGCCAGCTGCGCTTGACCGGAATCCACAGTCGGTCGGCAACCTCAAGTGCCAGGTTCGCCGTCTGGATCGCCCGCGTGAGGACGCTGGTGTACAGCACGGTGGGGGCGAGACCGGATGCGGCGAGGAGCTCCCCGGCACGCTTGGCCTCGGTGACTCCCTGCTCGCTGAGCCGCACATCCACCCACCCGGTGAAGAGGTTCTTCTGGTTCCAGTCGGAGTTGCCGTGGCGAAGCAGGATGAGCGTGCGGGTCATCCCATCAGCCTACCGAGCCCCGCTAGGCGCTCAGTTCTGCGGCAGAATCGGGGCATGGCGAAGCCGGTGGGACGCATCACGCGCGGCACAACCGGCACAAATCGCCTGCGACGCGTCGACCGATGGATCGCGACGCAGCCGGTGCTTCGCCGCGCCGACGATCCGCTCGTCGTCGATCTCGGATACGGCTCCTCCGCCACGACCTCGAACGAGTTGCGAGCTCGCTTGGCCCGCATTCGCCCGGATGTCGAGGTGCTCGGCATCGAGATCGATCCCGAGCGGGTGCGGATCGCGTTGGCCGCTGCGCAGCCAGGCGTCAGCTTTCGGGTCGGCGGCTTCGAAACCCCCACGGATGACGGGCGCCGGCCCGCGATCATCCGGGCACTGAATGTGCTGCGGCAATATGACGAAGCCGAGGTACCGGCCGCGTGGGCGACCATGGTGGCGCGTTTGCAGCCGGGCGGCCTTCTGGTCGAAGGCACCTGCAACGAGGTCGGACGGGTGGCGAGCTGGGTGGCGCTTGACGCATCCGGGCCTCGCACTTTCACGATCTCGCTGCGATTGGCCGAGCTCGACAGGCCGTCGATTGTGGCCGAGCGACTGCCCAAGGTGCTGATTCACCGCAACGTTCCCGGCGAACGCGTGCACGAACTGTTGCAGCAGCTCGACCGGCAGTGGGCGGTCGCCGCTCCCCTCGCCGTCTACGGCGCTAGCCAGCGCTGGATCGCCGTGGCCGAGGCCCTGCGCACCGACGGCTGGCCGATCCACGGCTCTCGCACGCGCTGGCGGCTCGGCGAACTCACCCTCGACTGGGCCGCAGTCGCCCCACTCTGACGAGAGCTCGCTCAGTCCAGGCGGGGCAGGAGGGCGCGGGCGGCTTCCAGGTCGGATCCGCTGCCCACGAGCAGGTCGACCGTGAGCGGCCGCACAAGCATGAACAGGCTGGATTCGGCCACCCCGGCATTCGGCATCACAATGGCCGGGTCGAGTCGGCGGGCGAGGTCGGTCAACAGGGAGCGCGCGGCTCCCGTCATCTGCGGGTCGTCGAGCTCCGATCCCAAGAGATGGATCGCCGTCACCAGCTCCCCCAACACCCCTGCGAGCTCGGGCCGCGGTCTGCCGTCGCGCGCCAAGAACTCCGACCGCCGCGAGATATGACGCAGGTGCCGAGCCGTCAGATCGGCGGCCTCGATGAGGCGGGAGTGACGCTGCAACTCGGGCACGAAACGCCGGAGGAATGGTGAGATGCGGGCGACCGAGAGTGCCGTGTCATGCGAGGTCCGCCAGGCGTCAATAAGCGGCTGGGTGCGACGCAGCCGGGAGAGGGCCAACTCTCCGGCGCCCGCGTCACCGTGTGCGAGACATTCGGCGACCGATCCCAGGGACTCCTCGAGCACCGAGAACAGGGTGTGACCGTCGCGGAGCGCGGACCGCCGGGGGTCGCGCGGAATTAGCGCGGTGACCAGCAAGGCGATGAGGCCGCCGACCAGTCCGTCAAGCGTGCGCGTGAACGGTCCGCCTGCCGCCGGCGGCAGCACGATGACGATCGCCGAAGGCACAGCGGCCGCTAGCGCGAAACCGGGGTTCGCCGACACCGCGCGTCCCACGACGAAAACCACAAGCAGAACAATCACCAGCTGAACGAGCTGTATGACGCTGGTCCCGAACAGCAGAACAAAACTTTCGGCCACCGCAATGCCGAGCACGATTCCAACAACCGATTCGGCAATTCGGCGAGGTCGAGCGTCGCGGGTGAGTCCGAGTGAGGTCATCGTGACCGTGATCGCCAGAATCGGCACCGGGTGACCCAAGCCCCAGTGGGCGATCGAGAAGGACGCCGCGACGCCCAGGACGATCTGGATGATGGCGGGCAGCGAATCCCACACTCGGCGCCCGACGATCTTGACGTCGATCTGTCGGCGGATGCGTCTCTCGAGTTTGCGGAGCTCCCGAGCCGCCGCGGTCCCTTCGCTCATGACCGCTTCACGGCACCCAAGCGAGGCAGGCGCGGAACATCGACCTCGGCTCCGGCATCGGTCGGCACAATGACCTGCTGGCTCGCTATGTGCAGGCCCTCCCCCGAACTGACAACGAGGTTCACAGCCGGGTCGACCGAGCGCTTGATGACCGCGAGCGCGATCGGCCCCAGCTCGTAGTGCAGAACGGCGGCGGTAATACGCCCCACCTCTCTGCCAGCCTCGGTGGCCGAGCCTGTCGAGGCCCCGTCAGACTTCTCGGCAGGCAGGGACACCGGGTCGCCAGCAGCCGGCAGCACGCCATCCGATCCGTCAAGGTGTAGCAGCACCAGTCGACGCGGTGGATGCCCGAGGTTGTGCACTTTCGCCACAGTCTCCTGCCCGCGATAGCAGCCTTTGCTCAGGTGCACGGCCGAGCGCAGCCAGTCGAGTTCGTGCGGAATCGTTGTCGCGTCGACCTCGGTCGCCGCCCGCGGACGCCAGGCCGCAACCCGCAGCGCCTCGAGCGCGAGCGTTCCGGCCGCCGTGACCTGTCCCCCGGCGAGTTCGGCGAACCCGGCGCGCGGCACAATCACCTCGGCATAGCTCCACTCCGATGCCGGATGGCCTTCGACAGCCGCATACTGGTGCCCGCCCGCGACAACAGCCGACCAGGGGTCACGCCAGATGAGCGGGATGCCGTGGGGCTCCGCCGCTGCCGCGACCGCCGCCGAAACAGCGGCCCCCGCGTCGCCGACCACGCCCACCGTGGCGAACTCGGCCACACGGTCGGCCACCTCGACGCGGAGCATGAACCGCATCCGGGTCAGGAACGCGAGAAGCCCGTCACCCGTCCCGGCATCGAGAAGCAGCCACGTGGTCTCGCCATCGTCGAGCACCCGTGCGGCGTATTCGATGCGACCGCTGGGATCGAGAAGCAGCGTCTCGGCCGACTCCCCCGGCGTAAGGGTGGCGACGCTCTGCGAAGTGAGCGAATCCAGCCAGCTCAGCCTGTCGGGTCCCGTGATCGAAAGGATGCTGCGATCCGACAGGTCGACGAGCGCGTCACCGCGGTCGAGGGCACGTTGTTCAACGAGCGGATTGCCGTAGTGGAGGGGCACACCGGTCTCGCCGGTTACAGCTGCCGGGCGCGCTGCGAACGGGGTCTCAGTCGACACGAGCGAGCCTCCCCGACGCGTGGGTGCGCAGATCGTGCCCGAGCGCTGCGATATCCCAAGCCCACAGCAGGTGGTCGTCAACCAGGCCATAAAGCCGGGTCGCCGCGGAGTACTCCTTCGCCGTCGCCGTGCGCACGACGGCGTCGGTCGCCAGGTCGATGCGGGGGCCGTTGACCTCGCCGAGGTAGAGCTCGCTGACTCCGCCGGGCTGCAGAATCGTCACCTCGAGGTCGAAGGCGCCGCGGGAGTTGCGCAGCGTCTCAACGGATTCCGCGTCGACGAAGACGGGTGCGCCTCGGCCGGGAAGCATGCCGGGACCAGGGTCGGCATCCCCCAGCTGGCGTGCCAAACGCCAGTATCCGATCTCGCTGAAGACCGGGCGGGATGAGGTCTCGACAAGCTCGACCGGCGAGGTCTCGACCGACGGCGGGAGAAGCCAGGCCGTGCAGCTGTACTGCAGATGAGGGGTGCCGTCATGGGTGAACGCGACGCGCTGACCGAATTGGTACTCGCGCGAGTCATCTCCGTCGAGGTAGGAGATAACTCCGGAGCCCTCCCATACGCCGAGCAGCCACGACAGCGGAACGATCTCGGACGGCACATCCGCCCCGAGTTCGAACATGAGGGCTAGCTCTGACCGCGGAAGAGGTTGTAGAGCACGACTACCGAGACAGATGCGATGGCCAGCGTCGCCAACAGCAGGAGTCCGATGAAGAACAGTTCCAGGGCGAACAACATGCGTTCAGTCTACCGATGCACAAGAGCGAGCGCCGCCGTGGCGATACCGAGAATCACCAGTGCACCGACCGTGCTCGCGACCATTCGCGAAACAAGTCCCTCTTTGCGATGCAAAGCCAACTGAATAACGCTGGTGAGCAGAAAAGCACCGGCCAAACCAACGGGCAACCAGGTCAGGTAGGCGCTCCCCGCTATGAACGCCACGAGAAACACGCCGACGAGGGTGGCGAGCCAGACGGGCACAATGGTGCGGGACACGGAGACAGCCTACGGCTCGATACACTGACGGCACGGCGTTTGGAGGACGCATGGCGCAGCTGTTGATCCTGACATCTGCGGTTGAGGCTGACATCTTGCCTGCTCTGACTCTTCTCAGTCATCGCACCCGCGCGATCCCGGCCGCACCCGCAGCGCTCATCAACGCGCCCACATCCGATCTGATCTTCGTCGATGCCCGCCACGATCTGGCCGCCGCGAAGTCCCTCTGCAAGATTCTGACGACCACGGGCGTCAACGTCCCGCTTGTTCTTGTCCTCACCGAGGGCGGGCTTACGGCTGTGTCTGCCGACTGGGGCGTCGACGATGTGATTCTCGAGAACGCGGGACCCGCCGAAGTGGATGCGCGCATCCGCCTCGTCATCGGTCGTCTGGCTCAGGACAAAGTGGGCTCCAAGATTCAGGCCTCTGGCGTGGTCATCGACGAGGCCAGCTATTCGGCCAAAGTCCATGGCCGCCCGCTCGACCTCACCTTCAAAGAGTTCGAGCTGCTGCGCTTCTTCGCCACCCATCCCTCGCGCGTGTTCACGCGCGAACAGCTGCTTAGCGAGGTGTGGGGCTACGACTACTTCGGCGGCACGCGCACCGTCGACGTGCACGTGCGGCGCCTGCGAGCCAAGCTCGGCGACCTGGAGTCGCTGATCGGCACCGTGCGCAACGTCGGCTACCGCTTCAATGTCTACGACGACGAAGACGAGCTCAGCGCCGTCTAGCTGATCGGTAGTTCACCGACCATTCACCGCTGCCTGACACAATGGGTTGATGGAGAGCAACAGCCCCCTGGGCGACGCGACTATTGCCGCCGATCTGCTCGACGACGACGAGGCCGACCCACAGCTGGTCGATGACGGCACGCTGCCTCCCGACCGCTTCCTCGACCGCGAGCTGAGCTGGCTGGCCTTCAACGAGCGCGTTCTCGACCTGGCCGAAGACGAGTCGCTTCCGCTTCTCGAGCGCGCCAACTTCTTGGCGATCTTCGCCAGCAACCTCGACGAGTTCTTCATGGTCCGGGTTGCAGGCCTCAAGCGCAGGATCGCAACCGGGCTGGCCGTGCCCACGAACGTTGGACGCGCCCCGGCCGACGTTCTCGCCGACATCGGAGCCAAGGCCCACGAACTGCAGGAGAAGCACGCCCGCGTCTTCCGCGACGGCGTGATGCCCGCTCTCTCAGAGGCCCGCATCTACATCGAATCGTGGAGCGACCTCGACGACACCGACCGCGAACGCATCGACGAAATCTTCACCTCGCAGATCTTCCCCGTGCTCATGCCGCTGGCTGTCGACCCCGCGCATCCCTTCCCCTACATCTCGGGGCTGTCGCTCAACCTGTCGATCCGGGTGCGGAACCCGAAGACCAACCGGGTCGAGTTCGCGCGCCTCAAGATGCCGCAAAACCTGGCTCGCTTCGTGAAACTTCCGGATGACGGCTCGGGCAAACTGCGCTTCATCGCCCTCGAAGACCTCATCTCCAATCACCTGTACGAGCTTTTTCCGGGCATGGAGATCCTCGAGCACCACGAGTTCCGCGTCACCCGCAACGAAGACGTCGAAATCGAAGAGGACGAGACCGAGAGCATCATCCAGGCTCTCGAGAAGGAGCTGCTGCGGCGGCGATTCGGCCCGCCCATCCGTCTCGAAATCAGCGACGACATGGATGATGTGACGCTCGGCCTGCTCATGCAGGAACTCGACATCACCGAGCAAGAGGTCTACCGGCTGCCGGCGCCGCTCGACCTGGGCGGACTCTTCGAGCTGCAGCGAGTCGAGCGACCCGAGCTGAAATACCCGCGCAGCGTTCCGACGACGAGCGTCAGCCTGCTGCCGAGCGACCCGACCGAGAAGCCCGACATCTTTTCGTCGATGCGCCGCGGCGACATCCTCTTGCACCACCCGTACGAGTCGTTTTCGACGAGCGTGCAGGCGTTCCTCGAACAGGCCGCGACCGATCCGCATGTTTTGGCTATCAAACAGACGCTGTATCGCACGAGCGGCGACAGCCCCATCGTCGAGGCGCTCATCGACGCCGCCGAAGCAGGCAAGTCCGTGCTCGCCCTCGTCGAGATCAAGGCGCGATTCGACGAGCAGGCCAATATCTCCTGGGCGCGCAAGCTCGAAAAGGCCGGTGTCCACGTCGTGTATGGGCTCGTCGGCCTCAAGACTCACTCGAAGCTCGCACTCGTGGTCCGGCAGGAGCGCGGCGGTCTGCGGCACTACAGCCACATCGGCACGGGCAACTACAACCCCAAGACCAGCCGCATCTATGAAGACCTCGGGCTGCTGACCGCCGACGACCAGGTGGGCAAAGACCTCACCCGCCTATTCAACGAGCTCTCGGGCTATGCGATCGAGAAGAAGTTCAAGCGGCTGCTGGTTGCTCCTTTGCACCTGCGAAAAGGGCTGCTGAAACACATCGAGACCGAGGCTGAGAACGCGCTGGCAGGCAAGCCCAGCGGCATCCGGATCAAAGTCAACTCCATGGTCGACGAAGCGATTATCGACGCTCTGTATCGCGCGAGCATGGCGGGGGTTCCGATCGACATCGTGGTGCGCGGCATCTGTGCTTTGCGGCCCGGGGTCGAGGGGCTCAGCGAGACGATCCAGGTGCGCAGTATTCTCGGGCGCTATCTCGAGCATTCACGCATCTTCTCTTTTGCCAACGCGGGTGACCCGCAGATCTACATCGGCAGTGCCGACATGATGCACCGCAACCTCGACCGTCGTGTCGAAGCCCTCGTGCGGCTGACTCGACCCGAGCACCTCGATGAGCTGACGGAACTGCTCGACGACGCCATGTCTGACGCGACGGCCTCATGGTGGCTCGGATCAGACGGGGTCTGGACTCGACACAACATCGATGCAGACGGCGCTCCTCTCGTAGACCTGCAGGCGCAGATCATGACCCAGATCGGAGCGCGGCGACGGGGCGGACCGCGGTGACAGCTCCCGTTCTTGCGGCCGGCGCCGTGTGTTGGCGCGTGACCGATGATGGCGAGGTCGAGATCCTCGTCGTGTTCCGCACCCAGCATCGGGACTGGTCGCTGCCCAAGGGCAAGCTCGATCCCGGCGAGACCCTGCCCGAGACGGCCGTCCGCGAGATCGAAGAGGAGACCGGCCTGCGGATCTCCCTCGGGGTCCCGCTCGGCGTCGTCGACTATGTGCTGCCGAACGGGCGCGAAAAGTTCGTGTCCTATTGGGCAGCGGAAGTCTCGTCCCACGCCATCTCGAAGTCGACATTCGTCACGAATGACGAGATCGAGAGCCTGCACTGGATGACGCCCGACGCCGCGCGCGCACGGTTCAGCTACCCGCACGACGTCGACATTGTCGAGAGATTCAGCGATCTGTATCAAACCGGTCGCGCCCGCACCTTCGCGATCATTGCGGTGCGGCACGGGAAGGCTGTCGATGGATCGGTGTGGGACGGACCGGATGCGACGCGACCCCTTATGCAGCGCGGCAGCGAGCAGGCGCGCAGCCTGGCTCCAGGGATCGCTGCGTTCCAGCCGGCGAAACTCTTCAGCTCGACCGCCGTTCGATGCCTCTCGACCATCGATCCGACATCTCGCCTCACCGGGCTGGAAGTGCGCGCCAAGAAGGTCCTGAGCCAGGACGCCTATTCGCCTGACGGGGCGGCGATCGGTCGTTTCGTCGAGAAACGGCTGGCGCGTGCTCGCACCGCGGTGCTCTGCAGCCACGGTCCGGTCCTGCCGCAGATCATGGCGTCTCTCGCCGAAGCGACGGGCAGCAGCGAGCTGCTGCGCGGTGCCGGACAGCTCGCGCCCGGCGAATACGCCGTCGTGCATCTGCCGGCAGCGGATCCCACGTCGGGACTTGTGGCCCTGGAAATCCATGGCCCGGCCATCGAAGATTTCAGCCTTCGTTAACCTTCCGTTAACCACCTGCGCGGTGTGTAGTCATGCCGCGTTCGTAGCCTCGCTGAGGGCTCGCACCGGGCCCAGTTCTGAACCCAGCATTCCCGAAGGGAAAACAGTGAACATCACGCGTACCGGCAGCATCGCTGCCATCGCACTCATCGGAGCCATCGCGCTCTCGTCGTGCGCCGCAAACGAAGCCCCCTCCGACACCAAAACCGTCAGCAAGCTTTCCGGAACCATTGACGGCGCTGGCGCGTCGTCGCAGGGCTCAGCAGAAGACGCTTGGGTCGCCGCCTTCCAGGGCGACAACCCCAAGGTCACCATCAACTACGACCCCTCGGGTTCGGGTGCGGGCCGTGCCGCCTTCGCCGCCGGCGGCGTCAACTTCGCCGGATCGGACTCGGCCCTCAAGCCGGAAGAGATCGCAGCGGGCTTCCAGGGATGCGTCGCCGGCAGCGGTTACGTGCAGGTTCCGGCCTACATCTCCCCGATCGCGTTGATCTTCAACGTCGAAGGCGTGAAGGACCTCAACCTCGACGCCGCCACAGTCGCGGGCATCTTCAAGGGCACCATCACCAAGTGGGATGACAAGGCCATCGCCGACCTCAACCCCGACGCCAAGCTGCCGTCGGCCGACATCACGGCAGTCCACCGCTCAGACGACTCGGGTACGACGAAGAACTTCGCCGACTACCTCAACAAGGTCGCTCCGACCGTATGGGATGCGGCCCCGGCCGACACCTTCCCGTACAGTGCCGGCGAAGCCGCACAGGGCACCTCCGGTGTCGTTGACGCCGTGACCAACGGAACCAACACGATCGGCTACGCCGACGCCTCGAAGGCCGGCAAGCTCAGCGTCGCCAAGATCGAGGTCGGCACCAAGTTCGTCAGTCCCAGCGCCGAAGGTGCTGCGGCAGTCGTTGCGGAATCGCCTGCCAATGACACCGCAAACGACACTGACCTCTCGGTCAAGCTCAACCGTGTGACGACCGACCCGTCGCACTACCCGCTCGTGCTCGTGAGCTACATCATCACCTGCGTCGAGTTCCAGGACGCCAAGGTCGCCCCGGCGGTCAAGGCCTACATCCAGTACATCACCAGCGAGGCCGGCCAGAAGGTCGCCGCCGAGTCGGCCGGTGCCGCACCGCTCTCCTCGGAGCTGTCGTCGAAGGTCGCCACGGCCCTTGACGCCATCGTCACCAAGTAACACCCCGTAGTACCTGTCGGGCTGCGGCACGCGTGCGTATTGCACGTCGAGCCGCAGCCCGACAGACTTGGTCCGCCCATCCCCCCGCGGTCTGGCAGGAAGACACGAATGACCTCAGCACAGGTGCGCGCGAAAGCCGCACTCCGCCCCGCCGATCGCATCTTCTCAGGCACCACGGTCGCCGCCGGTGCCCTCATCCTCGTCGCGCTCGCCGCGGTCGCCCTGTTCTTGATCGCGCAGAGCATTCCTGCTCTGACAGCTGATCCCAAGGATCTCAAGGGCGCTCCGGACAGTTTCTGGCAGTACGTCATCCCGCTCGCCTTCGGATCGGTGTGGGCGGCGGCATTAGCGCTCATCATGGCGCTGCCGATTTCGTACGGCATCGCGCTCTTCATCTCGCACTACGCACCGCGCCGCCTCGCGCAGGGGCTCGGCTATGTGATCGACCTGCTGGCCGCTGTGCCGTCGGTCGTTTTCGGCCTCTGGGGCATCAAAGTTCTCGCCCCCTCGCTCATTCCGCTCTACACCTGGCTGGTCGACAATCTCGGCTGGATTCCCCTGTTCGGCGGGGATGTGTCGGGTACTGGACGCACGATCCTGACCGTCGCCATCGTGCTCGCCGTCATGGTCATTCCGATCATTACCGCCGTCTCGCGCGAAGTGTTCCTGCAAACGCCTCGCCTGCACGAGGAGGCAGCCCTCGCCCTGGGGGCGACGCGGTGGGAGATGATCCGGATGGCGGTGATCCCGTTCGGACGCCCCGGCATGATCTCGGCGGCGATGCTCGGCCTCGGCCGGGCGCTCGGCGAGACAATGGTGGTCGCCATGGTGCTGTCGCCGTCACCGCAGCTCATCACCTTCATCCTCACCGGATCGCAGAACTCGTCGACGATCGCAGGCAACATCGCCCTCAACTTCCCCGAGGCTCACGGCGTCGACGTCAACGCGCTTATCGCCACCGGCCTCGTGCTCTTCGCCATCACGCTTCTGGTCAACTCCGCCGCGCGTGTCGTCATCAACCGCCGCAAGGCGTTCTCGGGAGCCAACTGATGACCGCCGTCACAACAACAGAGGTCAACTCGCTCACAACAGGCCGGCTCCCACGCTGGTCGCCCTGGGTGTTGCTCGGCGCGAGCTGGCTTGTCATGGTCGGAATCTTCGCGCTCGGGGCGACGGGATCCGGCAGCGAGTTCTCGATCGCGCCCCCGCTTGTGCTCGGCACAGTTCTCTATGTCGTTGCGATCTTCGTCTTCGCGCTTCTGGTGGAAGGCATTCGGCAGGCGAAGGATCGCCTGGTCACCTCGCTCGTCGTTTCGGCGTTCCTGATCGCGCTGATCCCGTTGATTTCGCTGCTGTTCACGGTGGTGTCCAACGGCGTCCACCGCATGGACTTCACTTTCTTCACGAGTTCGATGCGCAACGTCGTCGGCGAAGGGGGCGGTGCGCTCCACGCGATCGTCGGCACTCTGCTCATCACCGGTGCGGCAACGCTGATCTCCGTTCCGGTCGGGCTGCTCACCGCGATTTATCTCGTCGAATACGGCCGCGGGACGCTCGCACGAGCCATCACCTTCTTTGTGGATGTCATGACCGGCATCCCCTCGATCGTTGCCGGGCTCTTCGCCTTCGCCTTCTTCTCCTTGATCCTGAGCGACCCCGGCATCCGATTCGGATTCGGCGGATCCGTCGCCCTGTCGCTGCTGATGATCCCCGTCGTTGTGCGGTCGAGCGAAGAGATGCTGAAACTCGTGCCGAACGAACTGCGCGAGGCGTCGTATGCGCTCGGCGTGCCGAAATGGCTCACGATTCTCAAGATTGTGATCCCCACATCCATCGCGGGCATTACCACCGGCATCACTCTCGCCATTGCGCGCGTCATCGGCGAAACGGCGCCGTTGCTGCTGATCGCTGGCTTCACCACGAGCATGAACTACGACCTGTTCTCCGAGCGTCAAATGTCCTTGCCGGTCTTCGTGTTCACGCAGTATGCGAACCCCGGAACCGATGTGCAGGCCTCACTCGACCGCGCGTGGGCGGGTGCGCTGACTCTCATCCTCATCGTGATGTTGCTCAACCTGATCGCCCGTCTGGTTGCCCGTATCTTCTCTCCCAAGCTCGGCCGCTGAGCCGTCCACCGCTGAGCCCACACCCAAAGGAACCACGTGTCTAAGCGCATCGAAGTCACCGACCTCAACGTCTACTACGGCTCATTCAAAGCCGTCGAAGGCGTCACCCTGACGATCGAACCCCGCACCGTGACGGCGTTCATCGGTCCTTCGGGGTGTGGCAAGTCGACCTTCCTCCGCACGCTCAACCGCATGCACGAGGTCATCCCGGGCGCCTATGTCGAAGGCGATGTGCGTATCGACGGCAACAACCTGTACGGCCCGGGCGTCGACCCCGTGCTCGTGCGCCGACAGGTGGGCATGGTGTTCCAGCGCCCCAACCCGTTCCCCACCATGTCGATCCGCGACAATGTGCTGGCCGGCGTCAAGCTCAACAACACTCGGATGTCGAAAGCCGAAGGGGACGAACTGGTTGAGAAGTCCCTCCAGGGCGCCAACCTCTGGAACGAGGTCAAAGACCGGCTCGCACTGCCCGGATCCGGGTTGTCGGGTGGACAGCAGCAGCGTCTCTGCATCGCGCGGGCCATCGCCGTGGCCCCCGAGGTGATCCTGATGGACGAGCCCTGCTCGGCCCTCGACCCGATCTCGACCCTCGCGATCGAAGACCTCATCGAGGATCTCAAGCAGGACTACACGATCGTGATCGTGACCCACAACATGCAGCAGGCGAGCCGAGTTTCAGACCGTACGGCGTTCTTCAACATCGCGGGCACCGGCCAGCCGGGCAAGCTCATCGAATACGACGACACCACGACAATGTTCTCGAAGCCGAGCGTGCAGGCGACGGAAGACTACGTCTCCGGCAAGTTCGGGTGACATGAAGGCGCCGGGCCGCAAAACGCCTCTCGGCGGAAGGCCGCTCGAAGCGGCGATATGTGGAGCCCGGGGTTATGCGGCCCGGCTCAACGAGTTTACGACACCACCGTCCAGCCGTTCGAGGGCGTTCGCTGGGAGCGTGCCACTGCTCAGTCGAGCGTGTCGGCCCGCGCCATGCGCGCGCACGTCGTGAGTTCGTCGGCCGTGGTTGACAGCCGCAGCGCGCGGGTGGTGAGCTCGGTCGAGCGGGCAGGGCTCGCGGCATCCTGATCGTCGGCGACGCTTGCGGCACCCGCCGCCATCACCCGGCAAAACGCGGCCGCCCGGTCGAGCGCGAGGGCGAAATCGCCCGTGAAGAGGCCGCGCAGGATCTGGTCGGCCAGCTCCGTGACCTCCTGCGGGCCGGCAGGGTCGGGGGCTCCTGCCACGATGGGGTCGATTGTGCGCAGAACCTCGGTGCCGCGTTGGAAGAGCAGGGCGACACCATCCGGATCTTGACGAATCAGAACCCGCACCAGGTAGATACGCCAGAGGGCGCCCGGCAGGGTGTGCGGGAGTGATCGCGCCCAGAGTTCTGCGAGGGCATCGATGCCGTGCTCGTCGGTGTAGCTAACGAGGCGGTCGACCACCTGCGGATCGTCGCCCTCCCGTGCGCGGGTGACGAGCGCATGCGCCGTCGCGTGGGCCGCACGCATGACGGCGGCGGGATCCTCCCCACTGGGGAAACCCTCGAACTCGCCCTTACCGAAGAGGGCAGGCTTGTGGAAGTTCTCGGCGACCATCCGACAACGCTACGCGCTGTCGGCGGAACCTTCTGCGACGACCTTGATACCGATCAGCATGAGGAGCGCACTTCCCTGACGTTCGGCGACATCAGCCGCACCATCACCGGGCGGGTCGATGAAGGTGTAGTGATCGGTGTAATCGAGGCGGGTTGCGATGGTGTCGTCGTGCTCGACCGGGTTTAGTTCGAAGGTCTGCACAAAGAGCGCGCGCAACCGATCGTCGAGCCGGAACTCGAAGGTTGAGATCACCCGTCGGTCGACGACGATGTCGACGAACCGCACCCGGAACTCGAGCACTTCAGTGCGGTCGAAGGCCGTGAATGAGCCACTTACGAGTTCCGTGCCGCCAACCCGGAAATCAAGTTCGTGGATGCCGTCGGCGTCATCGCCGGGGATCCGGAACCACCGGCGCCGCAGCTCCAATTCCGACAGCGTGGCAAACACCCGCGATGGCGGCACCGCCAGCTCGACGCTCCGCTCGAGCGTGCCGTGAATTGTGTGAGGCGCGGAAGGCATGAGCCCATCCTGTCGCGGCACCGAGCTGTCCGCCGATCACGCTACGCTGGATGTACGGGCCTGTAGCTCAGTTGGTAGAGCATCGGACTTTTAATCCGTGGGTCGTGGGTTCGAGCCCCACCGGGCCTACCGTTCATTCTTGGCGTTCTGTCTTTGAATGATGGTTGTAACTTGTCCAGCACCTGTACGGCAATTTGCCGTACACTCCGGTGTATGGCTAACGCGACCAAGTCCGATCGAATCGAACTGCGCCTCACGAGCGATCAGAAGTCCGAGATCGAACAGGCGGCGGCGCTGTCGGGCCGTACCGTGACAGACTTCTCCGTCAGCGTGCTCGTCCGGGAGGCGGAGGAAGTGATCCGCTTCGAGCGCGAGCTCCACCTATCCAAGAAGTCATGGGATGCGTTCAACGAGATCCTTGACCGACCGGCGAAGCCAGTCAGCGGTCTCGCGGACCTTCTGAAGCGACCGAGCGTGTTCTCGGATTGAGCACCTTCGGCTCGCCCCGCGCTCTCACCCCCGGCGACAAGTTCGTCACCTTCGACTGCGGCGAACCGTCTCTGAACGAATGGCTGCGTTCCCGCGCTCTCAAGAATGAAACTACCGGCGCCTCACGCACATTCGTCACCGTCGAGGCGGAGTCGGGCGACGTCGCAGGCTACTACTGCCTATCGGCGAGCTCGCTTGCGCTCGAGAACGCGCCCGGTCGGGTCAAGCGGAACATGCCCTCCCCCATTCCGATCATCTTGATCGGACGACTCGCCGTCGATGAGCGCTTCACGGGACACGGTCTCGGAGCGTCCTTGCTCCAGGACGCGGTGCTCAAGGGGATCGAAGCCTCTCGGATCCTCGGCACTCGCGCCTTCGTGGTCGACGCGCTGAACGAGGACGCGGAGCGCTTCTACCGCAAGTTCGGATTCGAGCTGATGCCGCCCGCTGCGAAGCGAGCCATGTTCTTGCTCGTCTCAGACGCCGAGGCCACCATCGCGTCGATCACTTGAACCGGCGGCAAATGTCTGCCGAGAATCGGCCAAAACTAGCTGTCCTGGTGCAGGATCAAAAGGAAGCGGCTCAAGCATTCGCTAAGGCATCGAAGGAATCCCACGCATGACAAGCGACCGTCCCATCCGGATTGCAGTTCAGATTCAACCGCAGCACGCGCCCTACGAGAAGATCCGCGACACAGCAGCGGAACTGGAGGATCTGGGCGTGGACATCCTGTTCAACTGGGATCACTTCTTCCCGCTGTCCGGAGAACCCGACGGGTTGCACTTCGAGTCCTGGACCGTGCTCGCCGCTCTAGCCGAGCAGACCACTCGCGTGGAGATCGGTGCGCTCGTCAATTGCAACAGCTACCGCAACGCGAACCTGCAGGCGGACATGGCCCGAACCATCGACCACATCAGTGCCAAAGGCACCGGACATGGCCGTTTCATTCTCGGCACCGGATCGGGCTGGTTTGAACGTGACTACAGCGAATACGGGTACGAATTCGGCACAGTCGGCCAGCGCCTGGACGCCTTGGCAGAAAACCTTCCCGTGATCGAAGCCCGCTGGGCACAGTTGAACCCGCCACCTACCCGGAAGATCCCGGTGCTCATCGGAGGCGGAGGAGAAAAGAAGACCCTGCGCATCGTCGCCCGGCACGCCGACATCTGGCACAGCTTCAGCGACGCGGCAACGCTGGAACGCAAACTCGGCATCCTGACAGACCATGGCCGCAAGGTCGACCGCGATGTGTCCGAGATCGAAATCTCCGTCGCCTTAGAAAACTCGATGGAGCACCGTTCGATGGACGAGGCTGACGACCTTCGGTCTCTCGGAGCGTCCCTCTTCACCATCGGCGTTTCCGGCCCCGACTACGACATCTCCGGGGTGCCGGAATGGTTGGCGTGGCGCGACCAGATCAACGCGTCCTGAGTTCCATTCCCCCTCGCGTATTTCGCTGTGTGACTGACCGTTCGCGCTCCTCGCCACGGCCTGCCTACCATCTCCGAAAGAGAAAGGGAGTTCGGTGTCCCACCAACACAACGCGCTCGGCGTCCTGCCGATCCAGCTCGCCGTCGCCAATGCCTCACCCGGATCGTGGGAGGACGCTTTCGTCACCGCGGTCTGCGATGACATGGTTGAGACGGTCAGCATGGCGGACGGCCGTGTCCGCGCGTTTGTCAGCTCCGCTGAGCTGGAGATTGGTGACCCGGTCGGCCTCCACCTCGTCGCTGAACTAATCAGCGCGGGGCCACGGCGTTACACCGCTCGCGCCGCCCGCTAAGGAGCAGACCACATAGCTGACCCGTGAGTCAGACTGCGGACATTGCCGCCATCATGCTCGTGCACGCCTCGACCATCGCGTCGCATGCCATGGCGCAAATCCGGCAGTGATCGCTGTCGTGCATCCGGCATTCGGCGGCGCACGCCTTCCCCATTTCCATGCAGGCCGTCATCATCGATGACATCGCCATCTTGTCCATGCCCATGGGCCGCATCATCATGCGCATAGTGGTCATGGCGACATCCGCCATGTTCATGCACATCGACGAGCACTTACCCATGCCCTCCCCCGCGCAGGCGTCGGCACACATCGTCGCAGCCATTTCGACGGCGGAGCATGCCTCCATGCATTTCTGCACCATGTCCATATCCATGGCCATGTCGTTCAGGGGCATGGACTTCATCATGTCCGTCATCATGTTCATCGCGTGGCTCCGCTCGCAGGTGAATGGGGGATCGTCTAGCCCAAATGTTACGCCATATTACAATGATGTCTACTGGCAACCTCGGCGTGATTGTCGTGGCACAGGCTCACAACCGGCATCGGCAAGACTTGTCCCATGACACCCTTCGGCACTTCTGGCCTCACTGTCTTTCCTCTTGTCCTAGGTGGCAACACCTTCGGTTGGACGTCAGATGCCGCCGAATCCCGCGCGGTGCTCGACGCATTCGTCGCGCAGGGCGGCAACTTCATCGACACGGCGGACAGCTACACCGCCTGGATCGACGGCAACAGCGGTGGCGAATCGGAAACGATCATCGGATCGTGGCTCGCACAACGCAGCCGCAATTCAATTCTGATTGGCACAAAAGTGAGCCAGCATCCCGACTTCCGGGGACTCGCTGCCGCCAACGTGAAAGCCGCCGCCGAGGCATCCCTCACCCGCCTCGGCACCGACTACATCGACGTGTACTTCGCACACTACGACGACGTCTCGGTCCCGTTGGAGGAAACAGCAGCGGCGTTCGACGCCCTCGTGACCGCGGGAAAGATTCGCGCCGTAGCCCTGTCCAACTATTCGGCGGACCGCATCCAGGAGTGGTTCACGATCGCCCAGACGAACGGATTCGCGACTCCAGTCGCTCTGCAACCTCACTACAACCTGCTGCACCGCACCGACGTCGAAGGCGAGCTTGCCCCAATCATCGCCGAACACAAGCTGGCCGTGCTGCCCTATTTCGGACTGGCTGCCGGCTTCTTGACCGGCAAGTACCGCAGCGTTGACGACATCGGCGATACCGACCGCTCGCGATACCTGAACCGATACGCGTCAGCGCAGGCGTTCAGCATCGTCGATGCGCTCGAGGAAATCGCTCAGGCTCACGCCACGGCGATCGCTGCCGTGGCGCTGGCGTGGCTGCGCTCGCGCACGGGAGTCCTGGCTCCGCTCGCGAGCGCGCGGACCGTCGAGCAGCTCAGCGAGGTTATGGCGTCAACGCATCTCGAACTCATGCCCGATGAGATCGCGACCCTCGACGCTGTCTCGGAGCCGCGTAGCGCGTAACGCGGTCAGACGGTTCCGCACTCCGAGCAGTACCAGACCGGTTCGTCATGGATGGAATGGAAATCCATCGGGGTTTCGCACACTTCGCATATGGGCCACGTGAAATGCACATCAGTGGCAAGCGTGCTCGTCGCACGGAGGTCACCGGTGGCATCTTCGACACTCGGTTTCTTCGACATGGTGTGACGGTACGCCTGCGCCGACCACACCCGGCAGTCCCGTTTTCGGGAGGCAGAACGGTCGTGGTTCCGGCCTGTCGGCGCTAGACCACGCTCGGCTTCTGGAGGAGCACGATCGGATCCACACCCATGCGCTGGGCGATCCGCTCCAGCGATCGAAGGGTGAGGTTGCGCTCTCCGCGTTCGACGCCGCCCATATAGGTGCGATGCACGCCGATCTCGTCGGCGAGCTCTTCCTGGCTTACTCCGCGGGCGCGACGAAGGTCACGGATGTTGTTCCCGACTGTGCGCTGCAAATCGCCTTCCACACGCCCAGAATGTCCCAGATGCTACTTGTAGGTCTACAGACATATACGTATCATTCACGACTGAGGGGACCTCGTGATCCCTCCCCAGGGGGACATTGGGCGATGCACTCCGATTACCGGCGGGGATGTCGGCCTCGGGTTCTAACCTGCCCCTATACGCACCTCGGGCGCGTGCTCGGACAATCAGGAGGCATCCATGACGGACTCGGACGACAGCTGCCCACCATGGTGCGTCGCCGACCATCGAGTGGAAGACGAGCGCGGACGGCATCGGCACCGGGGTGCCACCGCAGCTGTCGCAGGAGTCGTGCGCGGTCCGCACGGTGACGCCGAATCGGCGGAATTGCTTCTGGAACTGCACCACGACGATCCTCAGCAACCGATCTGGGTGTTCGTCGGTGATGGTGAACGCGTGGGCTTCGACATGTCGTTCGAGACGGCGACGCAGCTTCACCGGCGGCTCGGATTCGTGCTCGCTGAGCCAGGGATGTCTTAGCCCAGGAGTGTCTAGCCCAGGGTCGCGCCGAAGATCAGACCGAGCACATAGGTCACAGTCGCGGCCCCGAGTCCAATCGCCAGCTGACGCAGGGCCCGCTTGAGAGGTGACGCACCCGACAGCACGCCAACAAGGGCGCCCGTTCCCAGCAAGGCCAGGCCGACAGCCACCGTGGAAATGACCACGACCGGTGTGCCGGTCGCGCCAAAGAGAGAGGGAAGCACGGGGATGACCGCACCCGCCGCGAAGAAACAGAAGCTCGAGAATGCCGCACTCCAGGCGGATCCGACGGCTTCTGCATGCTCGATACCGACCGCAGCCGTGTCGTCAGCATCAAAGCGCAGGCTCGCGAGAACTTGGCGGGCCCGCTCGTCAGCTTCGTCGGGGGCGATCCCCCGTGCCCGGTAGACGAGTGCAAGCTCATTGGCGTCCACATCGAGGTGACCGAGAGCGGACTGCGAAGCCGGATCCGGTTTCGACGCCTCGAGCAACTCACGCTGCGAGCGCACCGAGACGTACTCCCCCGCGCCCATCGAGAGGGCGCCCGCCAACAGGCCCGCCAGGCCGGTAAACAACACCGTCTGGGCAGGGGCACCCGTCGCCTCAACACCAATGACGAGTGCCAGATTGCTGACCAGGCCATCGTTCGCGCCAAACACGGCCGCACGGAACGACCCTGCCGCACGGGTGCGTCCGCGCGCGGCCAAGCCGCGGACAACCTCGCCGTGGATGCGCTCATCCGCCGCCATCGCTTGAGTCGCATCGCCATCGACGTCGTAGGGAGAACGACCCTCCGCCCGCTGCGCCAAGGCCAGAACGAACAGGAAGCCAAAGCGGCGGGCGAGGAAGATGAGAACCCGCGTACGCAACGGAACGCGCGGTGGCGGACCCGCGTCATCCCCCAGCAGCGCCAACCAATGCGACTCATGCCGCACCTCGGCATCGGCAAGGCTGAGCAGAATCTCGCGCTCTTCTCCCACTTTGCGCTCCGCGAGTTCGCGGTACACGCTCGCCTCGGCTCGTTCGTCAGCCCGGTAGCGACGCCAACGCCGCAGCTGCGCGGCACGGGACGGCGGGCGACGACTCACCCCATCAGCCTAGGCGCGTGGCTGGCAGACTGGGGGTGAGGCGACCCCGCGCCCGCGAGCCGAAATGAGCCCCGCCCGGATGACTGACCTCCGCGACGACACCCGCCGACTGTTCGAGGCGGTCATGGGGCGAGAGCCCGACGCACTGTGGTCGGCTCCCGGTCGCGTGACCCTGCTCGGCGACCTGCCCGAGGGGGTGGGAGCCCTGTCCCTGCCGATCGATCGTCGCGTCGTCGTTGCCCTTGCTCTGCGCGACGACCACCTCATCCGGGTCGCCTCGACCTTCGGCGAGCACCTCGCGGGGCTTTCTCTCTCCGAGCTCAACGCCGCGCATGCGGGCGGACATCTGGAGGGCTGGCCCGCCCTCCCCTTCGGCGTCGCGTGGTCTTTCGGACAGGCGGGTGCCGACCTGGCTGCGGTACCGGGGGTGGATCTGGTCATTGATTCCAACATCCCGATCGAGGCGGGGATGGGATCGTCGTCAGCGGTTCTCACAGCTGTTGCCCATGCTCTGCACGACGCCTGGCACCTCAATTTCTCGCCCGAACAGATCGACGAACTCGTTCGGCAGCTCGACGACGGCCAGCCACCCGTGAACGACGAGCTCTCGGCTGCGTTCGCGGCTGCGCTGCACGAGGACGAGCTGAGCGTTGCGGTGATCGACACCGGTCGACCCGCTGAACCACAGATCTATGCCGACTTTGTGCTTGCGAGTGAGAACGACCGAGCGCAGGATGCCGCAGCGGCCCTGCAGCATGAGCTGCGCTTCGACGACCTCGCCCCCACGATCGCCAGCTCTCACCTCGCGCTCCGAGCTGCCGCAACAGGGCCGCTGCCTGAACTCGACCTGGCCGTCGACACGGCCTACGAGAGCGGAGCCCTTGTGGCGCGGATGACACATCGGGCAGACGCGGTCGTCGCTGTCATCCCGAGCGGGTTGGTCTCCCGGCTGCAGGTCGCTATCGACGGCGCATTTGCCGAGCACGGTTTCGCCTCGGCGGACGTCCACGTGGTGGCGCCGTCGACCGGCGCCACCCGCGAAAATCTCTAGGACTGCGCGGCAAGCCGCTCTGCTGCGTCGACAACGTTCGACACGAGCAGCGCGCGGGTCATCGGTCCGACACCGCCGGGGTTCGGCGAAAGCCATCCCGCGACCTCGGCAACAGCCGGGTCGACGTCGCCGTGCAGAAGCGCCTTGCCCGACTCGGTGGTGCCCACGCGGGTAACGCCCACGTCGAGGACGGCGGCGCCCGGCTTGATCCAGTCGGCCTTCACGAAGTGGGGAACACCCAGCGCCGCAACGACGATGTCGGCGCGACGCACCTCGGCCGCGATGTCGACGGTGCGGGAGTGGGTGAGGGTGACCGTCGCATCCACGCCCTTGCGGGTGAAGACCAGGCCGAGCGGACGACCGACGGTGATGCCGCGACCGATGATCGTCACATGCTTGCCGGCGATCGGCACGTCATTGCGACGCAGCAGCTCGACGATTCCGGCGGGGGTACAGGGAAGCGGCGAGTCCAGATCGCCCGAGACACCCATGACGAGACGACCGAGGTTGGTCGGGTGCAGGCCGTCCGCATCCTTCGCCGGGTCGATCAGCTCGAGCATCGCGTTCTCGTCGATCCCCTTCGGCAGGGGCAGCTGCACGATGTAGCCGGTGACGCGCGGGTCGGAGTTGAGGCCGGCAATGGCCGAACGCACCTCGGCTTCGGAGGCGGTTTCCGGCAGATCCACGCGGATCGACTCAATGCCCACCTCAGCCGAGTCACGGTGCTTGCCACTGATGTAGCTGAGGGATCCGGGGTCGGCCCCCACAAGCAGAGTGCCGAGGCCGGGAACAATGCCCCGCTCGCGCAGAGCGGTGATGCGCTCCTTCAGCTCGGCTTTGATCGCGGACGCGGTGGCAACACCGTCAAGAGGAATGGCGGTCATTCGGGAATCACTTTCTATCGTCAAAGGCGCAGTGCCGGTAGAGCTTGATTGTCTACGCCCAGCTTGCAGGAGAGGTCAGCCCGCCATACAGCGGGAAAGCGGTGGCAAGGGCCGTAACCCGCGCGCGCAGGGCGGCGAGGTCGGGCTCGGGCATGAGGGCCGTGGCAATGATATCGGCGACCTCGGTGAATTCGGCGTCGCCGAATCCACGGGTGGCGAGCGCGGGTGTTCCGATGCGCACGCCGGAGGTGACCATTGCGGGGCGCGGGTCGAAGGGAACCGAGTTGCGGTTCACCGTGATCCCGACTTCGTGCAGCAGATCTTCGGCCTGACGACCGTCGATCGGCGATTTGCGCAGGTCGAGGAGCACGAGGTGCACATCGGTGCCCCCGGTCAAGGTGTCGAGACCGGCGGCCTTCGCGTCCGGAGCCGTGAGACGCCCGGCGAGGATCGCGGCGCCGCGCTGGGTGCGAGCCATGCGATCCGCGAATTCCGGCTCGGCCGCGAGCTTGAACGCAGTCGCCTTCGCCGCGATCACGTGCATGAGCGGGCCGCCCTGCTGACCCGGGAAGACATTGGAGTTGATCTTCTTGGCCAGAGCAGCATCGTTGGTCAGGATGAAGCCCGAGCGCGGTCCGCCGATCGTCTTGTGCACGGTCGACGAGACGACATGGGCGTGCGGCATCGGGTTCGGGTGCAGCCCGGCAGCGACGAGTCCCGCGAAGTGGGCCATGTCGACCCAGAGCAGCGCGCCGACCTCATCCGCGATCTCGCGGAAGCGGGCAAAGTCGAGCACGCGAGGGTACGCCGACCAGCCCGCGATGATGACCTGAGGCTTCACCTCGAGTGCCTGCTCGCGCAGCGCATCCATGTCGATGAGGAAGGTCTCGGGATCGACGCCGTAAGTATGCGCGTCGTAGAGCTTGCCGGAGAAGTTGAGCTTCATGCCGTGGGTCAGATGCCCACCGTGCGCAAGCTCCAGGCCCAGGAGGCGGTCGCCGGGCTCGGCGATCGCCGACAGCACGGCGGCGTTGGCAGACGCTCCGGAGTGCGGCTGTACATTGGCGTAGGCTGCGCCAAACAGACTCTTGGCGCGCTCGATTGCGAGGGTCTCTACGACATCCGCATATTCGCAGCCACCGTAATAGCGCTTGCCGGGGTAGCCCTCGGCGTACTTGTTGGTGAAAACCGAGCCCTGGGCTTCGAGCACGGCGCGGGGAACGAAGTTCTCGCTCGCGATCATTTCGAGGGTGTTCTGCTGGCGTTCCAGTTCGTGAGCCAGAGCTTCGGCGACCTCGGGGTCGACCTCGGAGAGCGGGGCGGTGAAGGAGTCGGACATGGGGGCCTTTCCGGTTTCGGCGGACTTCGCAGGGGGGTGACGATGCGGCCCAGGCATTCGGCCCTTGTCCTGTGTCAGTCGCTTCCCGATGGTGACCCATCTGAATGCCAGTCGCGACGTCACCAGTCTACCGCGCGCGCGGGCATGCTTTCACGGGGCAAACGCTCAGGAGTCTCGGAGCTAATCAAAGGCACGGATGACATGCTGGGGGCCGCACCGTTCCGCATTCGTCCGCACCACGAGGAGACCCTTCTATGCCCGCACCGTCCCCCCGCGCTCTCGCCCTTGGTTTCGCCGGACTCGGCCTCATCGGAGCGCTCGCGGGGTGCGCTGCGTCAAGCACGCCCGCCGACTCCGCGTCCACCGGGTCGACGCCAACGAACGCCGGGAGCGGCACGACGGCGGATGCATCGACGAGCGGCAGCTACACAGACGGCACATACGACGCAGACGGCAGCTACACCGCGCCCAGCGGAACGGAGTCGGTGCATGTCGAGCTCACCCTGAAGGACGGGGTTGTCACAGCACTGACCGTCGAGGGTGGTGCCACCTCGGGAACCCAAAAGGGCTTCCAAGACAAATTCGAAAGCGGCATCAACGCCGAAGTCGTTGGCAAGAACATCGATGACCTCAATGTGTCACGTGTGGCCGGATCATCGCTGACCAGCACCGGGTTCAACTCCGCAATCGACGCCATCAAGACCGAGGCATCCGCCTAGAGCGCATCGGATTCAGTGACGTGCACGATCCACTTCCCGCGGCCTGGCGATTCGAGGCGATCGGCACGAGCTGGCGGATCGACACTCCCGCCGAGCTGACCGAGGTGCAGCGAGCTACTGTGACCGCACGCATCGACGAATTCGACCGGGCGTGGTCGCGATTTCGCGATGACTCGCTCGTTTCTCGCATCGCCCGCGAACCCGGTCATCACCGCCTGCCCGCCGACGCTCCGCCCCTGCTGGACTGGTACCGCGAACTCTACGAGGGGACGGCTGGGCAGCTATCGCCGCTTGTCGGTCGAGCCCTCGAAACTCTGGGATATGACGCGAGCTACCGCCTGACGCCTCTGGCCGTGCGGGAGCGGGTGCCCACCTGGCAGGACGCCCTCGCGCGGGACGGCACGCACCTCGACACCGTCGGGCCGGTCATGCTCGACGTGGGCGCGGCCGGCAAGGGCTATCTCGTGGATCTGGTCGGCGAGGTGCTCAATGACCTCGGAGTGACGACATCGATCGTGGATGCCGGCGGCGACCTCCGTGCGCGCGGCGACGCCACACTGCGGGTCGCCCTCGAGCATCCACGGGATGCGACGAAGGCGATCGGAGTGGTCGAGCTTCACCAGGGGGCGCTCTGCGCGAGCGCGTCGAACCGGCGAGCCTGGGGCGACGGGCTCCACCATGTTCTCGACGCGCTGACCGGTGAGCCGACCTCAGCCGTGATCGCCACCTGGGTTCTGCACGCCGATGCCTTGCACGCCGACGGTCTCGCCACCGCCCTGTTCTTCGGGCACAGCGGGTCACAACTCGCAGGGCGACACGCAGCGCCGTACCTCAGGATGTACGCCAACGGTCGGGTGGAGAGCTCCCCCGACTTCCCCGGAGAGGTGTTCCGATGATCGCTCGCCTGGATCGGCTGCTAGGCCGCGTCACGATGTACGCCCTAGTGCTCGGCGCCCTGGGTGTGATCGCCGTCACTGCCGAGGTGCTCGTGCTCGGCGGGCAGCTCAGTTATGCCCCGCTGGCGATTCCGCTGAGCGCAGCGGTGCTGCTCGCGGCATCCGCCCTGACGCATCTGATCGTCGGGCTGATCACCCGCACCCGGCCGCAACTGAGCTCGAGCCTGATCACCGCGCTTCTGCTGCTCTTCATCTTCGATCCCACTGTCGACCCGGCGGCGCTCGGGGTGTTGGCTATCGCCTCTGCGGTCGCGGTGCTGTCGAAGTATCTGCTCGCTGTGCGCGGCAGACATGTGTTCAACCCGGCCGCTGTGAGTGCCTTCCTCGTGGGGCTGGTGTTCTCCACGCTGCCGGTGAACACATTCGTCTCGTGGTGGGTCGGGACGCCGCCGATGTTCATCGTGTCGGCTCTCGCGTTTGTCGTGGTGCTCTTTCGCACGCGACGCCTGCTTGTCGGGGTGGTCGGAGTCGCGGCGTATGCAGTGGTGTCGGTGGCCGTTTCGGCGGCCAATGGAGGCGCCGTGCTCGATGGTGTTTCGACAGCGTCCCTGTCCTCGCCGATCGTGTTCTTTGCCGCGTTCATGCTGAGCGAGCCGCTCACCCTGCCTCCGCGGCGCTGGCAACAGCTGGCCGAGGCGCTACTGGTCGGGGCACTCGCGGGGGTGCCGTTCAGTTTTGGGCTCGTATCGTCGAGTCCGCAATTGGCGCTGCTCGTGGGCAATGTGCTGGCGTTCTTTGCGGGACAGCGGCGCGGCATCCGGATGGTCGTTACGGGGCGTCGGCAGCTGACTCCGAGCAGCTGGGAGATCGAGTTCGCCCCGCGGGTGCCGGTGCGTTTCACGCCGGGTCAATATGTTGAGCTCGCACTGCCGCACGCGCGATCTGACGCTCGCGGAGGCCGCCGCGTGTTCAGCATCGCGTCTGCTCCGGGCGATGGATCACGCCTGACTGTCGCGACGCGCGTCACCACCCCGCCCAGCACCTTCAAGCGCAGACTTCTTGATTTGCAGCCCGGCGATCGGGTGGCGGCGACCTCCGTCGGTGGAGACTTCGTGCTGCCGGCTAACTCGGCGCATCCGCTGCTGCTGGTGGCGGGCGGCATTGGCATTACCCCGTTCATCAGCCAGCTCGTGCATCTGCGCGAGAGCGGCGACACGCGAGATGTCGTGTTGCTGTATGCGGTGTCGACGGCCGACGACGTTGCGTATGCGGCCGAACTCGACGCTGCGGACTGCCGCGTGATCGTGGTCTCGCGCGAAGAGCCCGGCGCGGTGCCCGACGGGTGGGAGTGGGTGACAGTCGAGCGGCTCACGGGCGACACCGTGCTGACCGCGGTTCCCGACGCGACGACGCGCACGACCTATCTCTCCGGACCGCCGCGAATGGTGGGTGACCTGCGACGCGCGCTGCGAACGGCGGGTGCGCGGAGGATCCGCACCGACGTGTTCCTGGGGTCGTAGCCGAGCGCCTGGGCTTGGTCTCGACAGCCTCGACCGACGGGGCGTCGGAGGGTGGCGGTAGCGTGGCCGCATGGTTGCGTTCGCCGACAAACCTCTGCTGCATTTCGCCTCGCCCGGCGAGTGGGAGGCGTTTCTCGAGAACGACCCGCCCGACGGCGGTGTGCGCCTGCAACTGCTTAGGAAGGGCGACGATCGTCCCGGAATCACCCCTGCCGAGGCCCTCGATATCGCCCTCTGCCACGGCTGGATCGACGGCCAGGCCGGTGCGTCAGTAGACGGATACCGCGTTCAGTCCTACAGTCCGCGGCGGGCACGCAGTCCGTGGTCGCAGATTAACCAGGGGCACGTCGAACGGCTTATTGCGGCCGGGCGGATGCGTCCCACGGGCCAGGCTGAGATCGACCGCGCGAAAGCCGACGGGCGGTGGGATGCCGCCTACCGCCAGAAGGATGCCCCGGTTCCCGATGACCTGCGCGCCGCGCTCGACGCGAACCCTGCAGCAGCCGCGTTCTTCGAGACGCTGGGCAGCCAGAATCGTTTTGCGATCCTGTTCCGCATCGGCAATGTGAAGCGCGCCGAGACACGGGCGCGCAAGATCGCCGAGTTCGTCGCCATGTGCGAGCGTGGCGAAACTCTTCACTGACCGGTCCGTTTCTGCGAAGTTTTTCGACGCCACGACTGACGAAGAATCGCATAAAGGCGGTAGCGTGCGAACAGTGACTTCCCCCACGCCGACCGACACGGCGGCTCTTCCAAATGGCGCCCAACGCGATGGATCACTGCGTTGGGTCAGCGTGGGAATCTACGCCCTGGTGTTCGTCGCGGCCTTCGAAGCGTTAGCAATCACGACGGCCATGCCGCTCGCCGCCACGGAGTTAGACGGCCATTCCCTGTATTCCTTGGCCTTCGCCGCCTCGCTCGCGACATCCGTTGTCGGAATGGTTATCGCTGGCGCCTGGTCTGACCGCAATGGACCCCGCGTTCCGCTTTACGCGATGCTGCTGCTCTTCGTGGCAGGCCTCATCATCACGAGCACAGCGCCGACCATGTCGGTCCTCGTCATCGGTCGCGTCATTCAGGGCGTCGGAGGCGGCGGCCTGCTCGTGCCGCTCTATGTCCTGATCGCACGGGTATATCCGCTGGATCGACAGAACGCCATGTCCGCGGGTTTCTCGGCCGCCTGGACACTGCCCGGTCTCTTCGGCCCCGCCGTCGCGGGTGCTCTTGCCGAGACCGCCGGGTGGCGCATCGCGTTCCTCAGCGTTCTCGTCTTTGTTCCTCCTGCCGTGGTCATGATCGTGGTGCCCCTTCGCAAGCATCACGCACTCCTTGGCGCGAACTCCGACACCCCTGTTGCCTGGAAAATAAGACCCATCCTCTGGTCCGCGCTCGCGGCGGTCGCCGTGTTGGCCCTCGCGATCTCGCCCGAATTCGGCGGTGGACTCGGATGGTCTATCGCCGCTGTCGCGCTCGCGCTCATCGTCGTTTCGGTCCGTCCTCTACTTCCCCGAGGCGCATATCGCAGTGTTCGCGGGGTGCCGACGGTCATCCTGCTCCGTCTGCTCTTCGCAGCGGCCATCTTCGGAACCGAGGTCTATGTGCCCTATTTGCTGGTGCGCGATTTCGGATGGTCGGTGACGTCAGCCGGTCTCGCCCTCACAGGCGCCGGTCTCGCATGGGCGAGTGCGGCGTGGATCCAGTCACGACTGCGAACGCGAGTCAGCTCCGTGGCTATGTTGCGCATCGGCGCCACCATCATCGTGCTCGGCCTCCTCGCGATCACGCTCGTCGCCTTCACCGATGTCGGTGTGGCATTGGTGATTCCCATGTGGGTCGTCGCGGCCCTCGGGGGCGGACTCATCTACCCGCGGCTGACGGCACTCACGCTCGAGCTGGCACCGCTCGAAGAACAAGGATCGACGAGCTCGGCTCTCGCGATCGCCGACGCGATCGGAGCGGGGGTCGTGCTCGCCATCGCGGCTCTCATAACGAGCCCGTCTGTCGACTTCGGTGCGGTCTTCGCGCTCGGTGCTCTGATCGCTCTGGGGACCCTATTCCTTTCGGGGCGGATTGTGCCCCGAAAAGCCGAATAGCGAATGCGTGGGGCTGGGCAGTTAGGGGCCGAACGCGAAGCGGCGGCCGGGGTCATAGCTCGCACGAATCCGCGACAGTCGTTCATGCGTCGCCGCCGGCCAGCAGGCGGCAAACGCCTCGGGAGTGCTCGGATGCCCGGCCCAGTGGAACGATTGGCTCGCCGACACCCACGGTTGCACTGCGGCGACCAAGCGATCGGCGGCACTCGGGACGATGTCGGCGAACAGCGCGCGCTCGGGGGTGCCCACAATCAGCAGCGAATATGGCGCTGCGCGGCCGCCCACTGCATCCGTCTGGTCTGCCGAAAGCCCCAGCTGCCCACCGAATCTGCGGACCTCCACAGCAACGAACGGCGGCTCGGCGGCAGCGCCGACCTGGCCGAGCAGAGTGGTTATGAACGTGTCATCGAGTCGATCGAGAAGCATGCCGCGATCCCACACGGGGACGGGACGCGGCGGATCGGCATGAATAGCGCCGATCTCTGACGACGGCATAAGCGCCACTGTGTCGTGCACGGGTGTCGCCGCCGCGCGCATGGGTGCGAGCAGCTGTTCGCCGCGCGCCTGGAGTTCCTCCGGCGTGGCGTCCAGAGAGGCGTAGACATATCGCAGGTGCAGGACGGGTCGGCCTTTGAGATGCGGCTCGGCGTGCGCATTCCAGGGGAGACGGAGGATGCTCACCGAGGTGTTTACCTCATCCGGTGCGTTCGCGGACCACTCGGCCCACGTTCGGTATGCAGCTTCGATCGAGTCACCCGCCCAGAACAGGCTGCCGCCGTAGACGACGGGCAGAGGCAGCAGGCCGAGCGTCATGCGGGTGACGATCCCCAGGCCTCCCTTCCCGCCGCGCAGCGCCCAGAACAGCTCGGGCTCGGAGGTCTCACTCGCGGTCACAACGGCTCCGGTCGCCGTGACGACCCGGAACTCGGTAACCCAGTCGGAGGTGTAGCCGAAGGTGCGGCCGAGGGGTCCGGCGCCGCCGCCGAGAGCGAGGCCGATCGCGCCGACCGTGGGGGCGGAGCCGGTGACGGCGGCCAGCCCACGCTCGGCAAGCGCCGGAAGGACGTCGCGCCACGCCACCCCCGCCTCCAGAGTCACGGTCCGCGCGGAGTCGTCGAAGGAGAACTGTTTCATGCGGGTTGTGCGCACGAGCATGCCGCCGGTGACCGGCGCATAGGACCCGTGCCCCGTCGATATGACCGCCACAGGCATCTCCTCTGCGGCGGCGTGACGAACAGCGGCGACAATGTCGTCCTCGTTCTCCGCGAGGACGATCACCTCTGGGGAGAGCGCAAGCGTGGTGTTGTAGCCGCTGGCAGCCAAGCGGAAGTACCCGGCGTCATCAGAGGTCAGCACCTCGCCGTGGATCTGCCTGCGCAGAGCGTCGATGCTCATGCGTGCCTCCGCTCAGGCGAGGCGGGCCTTGAGGTTCTCGTCGAGCGTGGCGAGGAACTCCTCGGTCGTCTGCCAGGCCTGGTCCGGCCCGACGAGGGCAGCGAGGTCCTTCGTCATCGCGCCGGCCTCGACCGAGGTGATCACGACATCCTCGAGCGTGAGCGAGAAGTCGATGAGCTCCTGGTTGCCGTCCAGCTTGCCGCGATGGGCGAGCCCGCGCGTCCAGGCGAAGATCGACGCAATCGGGTTGGTCGACGTCGGCTTGCCCTGCTGGTGCTGACGGTAGTGGCGCGTGACGGTGCCGTGGGCGGCCTCCGCCTCGACGACCTTGCCATCCGGAGTCGACAGCACCGAGGTCATGAGCCCGAGCGATCCGAAGCCCTGAGCCACTGTGTCGGACTGCACGTCACCGTCATAGTTCTTGCACGCCCAGACGTAACCGCCCTCCCACTTCATCGCCGAGGCGACCATGTCGTCGATGAGGCGGTGCTCGTAGGTGAGGCCTGCAGCGTCGAACTGCTCTTTGAATTCGGCCTCGAAGATCTCCTGGAAGATGTCCTTGAACCGGCCGTCGTATGCCTTCAGGATCGTGTTCTTGGTTGACAGGTAGACCGGGTAATTGCGGGCCAGGCCGTAGTTGAGGGAGGCGCGTGCGAAGTCGCGGATCGACGCGTCCTGGTTGTACTGCACCTGGGCGATGCCGTCATCGGGTGCGTTGTAGACCTCGAACTTCATCGGCTCGGAGCCGTCGTCCGGTGTAAACGACACCTCGAGCTTGCCCGCACCTTTGAACACGAAATCGGTGGCACGGTACTGGTCGCCGAAGGCGTGACGGCCGATGATGATCGGCTTGTTCCAGCCGGGCACCAGACGCGGGATATTGGAGATGATGATCGGCTCGCGGAAGATCACGCCGCCGAGAATGTTGCGGATGGTGCCGTTCGGGCTCTTCCACATCTTCTTGAGGTGGAACTCCTCGACGCGGGCCTCGTCGGGGGTGATCGTGGCGCACTTGACGCCGACACCGTGCTTCTGGATCGCGTGGGCCGCATCGATCGTGACCTGGTCGTCGGTCGCATCCCGGTTTTCAATTCCGAGGTCGTAGTACTCGAGCGTGAGGTCGAGGTAGGGATGAATCAGGCGGTCCTTGATGAACTGCCAAATAATGCGTGTCATCTCGTCGCCATCCAGCTCGACGACGGTACCTGCGACCTTGATCTTCTGCACGGGGAACCCTCTCCTCGGCCGCGACTCACGGCCTCGACCAGCCTAGCCGCAGAACGAAAGTGTCTTGACATCAAGAGACCTGACGCACGCAGCGTTTTGCGGGTTAGCCTGGTCGAATGGCTCAGCTCACGATCGAAGAACTGGGGGCCTCGACAGTCGCCGCCGCCCACAGTCTGACCTTGAAGCCGGGCCAGGAGGCCTTCCTCGAGCCCGACACCTATCACCACTACGAAGAGATGCTCGACCCTGCCAACTCGTGGCCACGGGTTGTGCGCGATGGCGACGAAGTTGTCGGCTACATCATGGGCAATTTCGACCCGGAGGCACCCGAAGACTTCCTGCGCGCCGCACTGTGGCGCATTGATGTGGCTGCCACGGCCCAGGGTCGCGGAGTTGGCCGATTCGCGGTGCAGGCTTTCGCCGACGAGGCACGCCAGCGCGGCTTCGACCATGTGACAGTCGTATGGGCGACAGGCGACAACGGGCCCGAGAAGTTCTTCACGGCGGTCGGTTTCGAGATCGCGGGCGAAACGCCCTACGGCGAGAACCTCGGCGCGCTGCGTCTCTAAGGCGTGAGTTCGGCGATCACGATCTTCGACTGACGCATCAGCGCCTCGGCACCAAACTGCGTCACCGCAGGGTCATCGCTCCACAGCACCTCGGGCACGACCTGCCAGGGTCCGCGCATCCGGAAACACGGACAGATAGAACGCGAAAGCCTCGGCCATCGTGCCGTCGAACCAGAGGAACGGGGTGAGTGTGGGCACGACAGCTCTTAGTGGAAGAAGTGCCGCTCGCCGGTGAAGTACATCGTCACGCCGGCCGCATTGGCCGCAGCAACCACCTCGTCATCACGGACTGACCCACCCGGCTGCACGATCGCGCGCACGCCCGCGTCGATGAGAATCTGGGGTCCGTCGGCAAAGGGGAAGAAGGCATCGGATGCGGCAACGCTTCCCGCGGCACGATCGCCCGCGCGATCCACGGCCAGCTTGCACGAATCCACCCGGTTCACCTGGCCCATGCCGACACCGACCGAGGCTCCCCCGCTCGCAAGCAGGATGCCGTTCGACTTCACCGAGCGGCATGCCCGCCAGGCAAACTCGAGATCGGCGAGCTGGGCGGCGTCAGCAGCGGGACCGGCCACAAGCTTCCACTGCACGGCCGACTCGAAGTAGTTGTCGATGGTCTGCAGGAGCACACCGCCCGAAATCTGACGCAGCTCGATGCCACCGCGGTTGTAATCAGCGGGGAGCTGCAGGAGACGCAGATTGGGCTTTTCGCGCAGAATCTCGAGCGCCTCGGGCTCGAAGCCCGGCGCAACAATCACCTCGGTGAAGATCGGGGCGATCGACGCCGCCGCCTCGGCGGTGATCGGACGGTTCGCCGCGATCACACCGCCGAAAGCTGACACCGGGTCACACGCGTTCGCCGCAATATGGGCGGCGGCGATCGTGTCGGCGGTGGCGATTCCACACGGGTTGGCGTGCTTGATGATCGCGAGGGTGGGACCTTCGTGGTCGTACGCGGCGCGCAGGGCCGCGTCGGCATCCATGTAGTTGTTGTACGACATTTCTTTGCCGCCCAGCAGCGTGGCCTGCGCAATGCCACCGCCGGCCGGGCTGCCGTACAGCGCCGCGCGCTGATGCGAGTTCTCGCCGTAGCGGAGGATGTTCTCACGTTCCCAGCTTCCGCCGACCCAACCGGGGAAACCCGATCCCTCGTCGTCGGGGGCGACAACACTGCCCAGCCACGAGGCGACGGCGATGTCGTAGGTGGCCGTGTGACGGAAAGCGGCGAGCGCGAGGTTCCGGCGCTGCGCAAGAGTCGTGCCTCCGGACTGCACGGCGTCAATGATGTCGGCGTACTGCTCGGGCGAAGTCACGATCGCGACATTGGCGTGGTTCTTGGCCGAAGCGCGCACCATCGTGGGGCCACCGATATCGATCTGCTCGACAACCGCATCCGGCTCGGCGCCCGACGCCACCGTCTCGGCAAAGGGATACAGATTCGACACGACGAGCTCGAACGGCTTGATGCCGAGCTCGCTCAGCTGCACCTCGTGATCGAAGAGGCGCAGATCGGCCAGCAGACCGGCGTGCACGGCAGGGTGCAGGGTCTTGACGCGGCCGTCGAGCGATTCGGGGAATCCGGTGAGCTGCGAGACCTCGGTGACGGGGTATCCGGCATCCGCAATCTTCTGGGCTGTCGACCCGGTCGATACGAGCTCGACCCCGGCAGCGGAAAGCGCAGCGGCGAGTTCGAGAAGTCCGGTCTTGTCGTAGACCGACAGCAGGGCGCGGCGTACGACGATCTCGTCACGTTCGCGCAGGGGTCCGGATGGGGCGTGGCTGCTCATACAAGCTCCTGGAGATCGAGAGTGTGGGTGGCTATTGCAACGATGGACTGAACGAGAAGCTCGCGCTCGACAACTTTGATCCGCTCGTGGAGGTGGACTTCTGTGTCGCCGGGGAGAATCGGGACGCGACGCTGGGCGACGATGGGCCCGGAATCGACTCCCGCGTCAACGACGATGACGCTTGCGCCGGTTTCGCTTGCTCCCGCGGCGAGAGCGTCACGCACGGCGTGGGCGCCGGGAAACTCGGGCAGATAGGCGGGATGCGTGTTCACCAGATTCGGCGACAGAGCGTCGACGACGTTGGCGGGCAGAAGACGCATGAACCCCGAGAGCACGACAAGGTCGGCTTGCCACTGGCGGATCTGCGATAGCAGTTCGGCGCCCCATTCCTCGCGCGTGGCGAACGCACCGAAGGGGACGACGAAGGTCGGGATGCCGTAGTGCTCGGCATGGGCCAGGCCGTCCGCGTCGAGGTCGGCGCCGATCGCGACGACCCGCGCCGGAAAGTCGGGGTGGTCGGCGGCCTCGAGAAGTGCCCGAAGGTTAGAGCCGCCCCCGGATATGAGGACGACGACCCGGAGCACGCCTTCAGCCTACCGGCCCTGCCTGCCTGCCCCGGCCTGCCTAGCTACCAGTCCTAGTTGCCCGTCCCGGCCTGCTTGGCTGTCTCGTCCTGCCTGGCTGCCTCGTCCTGCCCGATAGTCCGACGGGAGGCGGCCGCAAGCCCCGCGAGGATCGCAAGACCGAATTCGACGGTCGCGGCAATTCCGACGGCGAGCGGGTCCGGACCCGCTGTGACAAGTCGCCCGGGCCCGGCACTGCCGGATGCCGCCCACGCCAAAAGCCCGAGAATCAGGCCGCCGGTCAGGCCTCCCCCCGCCGCCGTGCCGATGATCGCGGAGACAGGCACCCTCTCGAGGGCACGTACGAGGGCAGGCCGCGCGGCGAACCCGGCGAAGAACCCCGCAATGATCGGCACGAGCAACGCGATGAAGGCGAGAGGCGAATCTCCCGTCGGGAGGGCGCCGAATAGGGGGATCGTCGGGATGGGACCGAGCGCCGTGCCGAGCGGTGATACCTGCGAGGCAGTCCCGATCGCGAATCCGGGGCCGGTGAACCACGCTGCCGCCCAGACCACGAAGTCCGGAAGGAGGGCGAGCTGGGCGGCGGTGATCGCAATCCCCCCGACTACCTCGGTATGCAGGGCCTCATAGAGCCGAAGCACATCGGCGTAGTGAACGGCGATCAGCGCTGCGACAGCGACCGCGCTGACGAGCAGGGTTGCGGAGGCGGCGGTCGCACCCGCGCGCAGAGCTGCCGGCACGGCGGCGCGTACTTCCTGCGGCCAGCGCCGCATCCGTTCTGTGAGCCATGAGGTCGGCACGGTACGACCGCCCAGCGCAAGCCCCACGCCGAACACCACGGTGGGCAGCAGCACGCCCTGCCAGATCGACGGGCGCGCGAGCGGATGAACAGCTGTCAGCACGACAACGAGAGAAAGCACCGCAAACACGGCGAACGCGACCAGCCCGCCCAGCCGGGCGTGCCCCGATTCGGCAATGCGGGCGCCCGCACGAATTCCGAGAAGCACGGTGAGCAGGGCGAAGCCGAGAGCCGCGATCGTGACCGGCACCGGGTTGCCTGCGCCGGGAACCGCAAGCTGAGCCGCCGTTGCCGGGTCGAGGGTGAAGGTCACATCGACACCGTGACCGAGCAACCACGCATCGGCCGCCCCACGCCAAAAGATCACCCAATCCGGGCCGAAGCCGAAATGCGCCGCCCACACGATGGTGAGCGGAACGAGCGGGATCGCGACGCCGATGGCGACCACGAACACCGCTTCGAGTGCCGCTAGGAGGGCGGTAAACCGACGGGTCATCGCAGTGACCCTACCCGGCGAGGCGGGCTACGCGGGTGCGGCGGCCCGTACTCTGCGGGAATGGTCATGTCGGTCTACGAGCGGGTGCTCGGCGCACGGATCGACGAACTCGCCCCCTCGCTGCGACGCTATGTCGGCATGCCACCTGACGGCATGGTCGGGCACGGCACCGGTGTGTACGAGGTAGCGGGGTCGCGGCACCGCTGGCTCCGGCCCATGTTGTGGTGGCTGGGGTGGCGACACGTACTGTTTGCGGAATATGGCCACCGCATCCCGTTCACCGTCGTGAACAGCCCGGATGCGGTGGGCACCCTCTCTGCCCGACGCACCTTCGCCTTTCCCCGCGTCACCCGCGTGATGGACGACACGATGTTCGTGGTCGACGGCCGTCTGCACGACCGGCTCGGCCGCCGACGCGGGCTCGAAGTCGAGTTGCTGCTGAGTGTTGTGGATGCCGGCCTCGTGATGTCGTCCGGTCGCCAATGGCTGCACCTCGGTCGCGCACGCGTACCGCTGCCTCGGCTGGTGCGGGTCGCCCTCGATGAGCGGGCGATTCCCGGGACGCTCGACGGCCACACGCAGCGCGTCGAGGTGCGGATGACCGCGCCACTTCTCGGCGAGGTGTTCCGATATGCGGGCACGTTCTCGTACAGCTATATCCGCCACTAACGAGGTGCACTACCCGCGTGCTCGCACTCGCTGTCGCACTATTGTCAGGGCATGTTCTTGCCGTGGAAGCTGTGGTCGAATAGTCGACGAATCATCTCGATCGTTGTCGTCGTCGTTTTCGCCTGCCTGGTCGCTGCCATCGTCATCATCGGTATTCAGGTCCGCGGTACCACTCCCCTCATTCCCATCACCGCGGGCATAGCCGGAGTAATCGCCCTTGCATCCTTTGCCGTGACTGCCGGTTCGGCCTATGCGACCTGGGTGCGGAATCGTAAGAAGGACACCCTCGAGGCCTGGCAGAAGTGGATCGACGGCAGCAGAGATGACCGACGCGTCATAACCGACGTGTTCGGTCAGAACAGCGGCGTCAATGACGAGCAGGCCATCGCCTTGACCACGGGCCAGCCCATGGTCGTCAACGACCGCACGATGACGAGCAACGAGGTGCGCGAACTCCGACGCACAATTGTTCGCGTACTTTCAGGCCTCGAACGCCTCGCCGTGGGAATCGAGCATTCGCTGTACGACCTGGACCTCATCATGGAGATAGGCGGAACGATCCTCGTTGCCACCTTTGACCGGATGAAGCCCTATGTGCTTCGGGTGCAGAACGACCCCGATGAAGATCGGCGAAAAACTAGGGCCTATGTGGGGGTGGCCGCTTTGGTCTCCGACTTAGAAAGCGAGTCGGCCCGGCGCAAGCGCAAGTTCTATGACCGAGGTCGGGTACTCCGCATCCGCCGAGCCAGCGGAGGTAGGCTGTGACCATGAACTACTGGAAAGAAGAAGAAGACAACGAGGAGTAGCGCCTCGTTAGCAGCGCGGATCTGAGGCCGGGACCTTGTCGTGGATAAAGTACGCGTCGACAACGCTGTCGATACAGCTGATCCCGTTGCCGTAGACCGTGTGGCCTTCCCCTTCGTAGCTGATCAGTACGCCGCTTTTGAGAGTGTCAGCCAGCGCAACGGATTGCGAATACGGAGTCGCCGGGTCGTTCGACGTCCCGATGACGAGGATCGGGCCCGCACCCGCCGCCGCAAATGAGGTCGGGAAGTCGTTCGGTCGCTTATACGGCCACTGCGAGCACGCGGCCTCGAGCAGCGTGTAGTCGTCGAGTGCGAGGATCCCGCCCACGATCGGACCCTTCTGCTGCATCGCCGCGAGTCCCTGCTGCAGGGAGATGTCATCGGTACCGATCGTGCCCTCGGCGCAGGTGACGGCGAAGTAGACGTCGATTGACGCATCCAGATACCCGCCCGAGTCACGTCCGTTATATGCGTCCGCAAGTATGAACATGGTGGAGGCATCGCCCGCCTTCAGGTCAGCGAAGGCCTGGCTGAGGAACGACCAACTGCCCTCGTCGTACAGGGTCACCGCAATACCGGTTCCCACGGTCGCGGAATCGAGAACGCGGCCATCAGCATCCTGCAGGTGGCGGCTGTCCACTGCGAGTACGAGACGATGCGCCTGCGCCAGGGCCTGATCGATCGGACCTGAGAACGGGCACTCGGGTCCGGCAAGACAGTTGGCCATATAGGCCCGGAATGCGCTATCAAACCCTGCCATCTGGGTGGCGAGCTCATCGAAGGTGCCAAACGGCGGCTCCACGGCACCGTCGAGAACCATGCGACCGACCTTCTCGGGGAACAGGTTCGCGTAGATCGTTCCGAGGTAGGTGCCGAAGGAATAGCCGAGGTAGTTGAGTTTCGTGTCGCCGAGCACGGCACGCATCATGTCCATATCGTGCGCGACGCTGACCGAGTCAATGTGGGCGAGCAGCTCGCCCGTGTTCTTCTTGCAGGCCGCCACCCAAGAAGCCTGGCGCTTCTGAAGTTCTGCCGCCCAGACATCCGAACCGTATGGCGCGTCATAGGTGCCGTAGAGGAATTCGTCCCGGTCGGCGGTGTCGGTGTAACACACGATCGGGGTCGAACGGCCGACCCCGCGGGGGTCGAAACCGATCACATCGAAGTTGCTCTGCACCTTGCGGGTGCCGAAAGAACCGTTCTCATCGTGAACCATGTCATACCCCGAACCGCCGGGACCACCAGGGTTGACAAAAAGGGAGCCGAGCGACTTTCCCTTGGCTTTCTGACGCGCCAGAGCCAGTTCGATCTGCTCGCCGTCCGGATCGTTCCAGTCGACCGGGGCGATGAGGGTCGTGCAGTCCAGTCGGTGACCACACGATTTCCACCGGACGTCCTGCTTATAGAACTGCTTCAGATTGGACGCCACTGTTTCGTCGGTGTGAGTCGACACGCTGTGCGAGCTTCCCGGCAGGGCTGGGAGCAGCGCACACCCAGACAGGGCGACGCTGAGGGTGACGAGGGCGACGACGACGCGGGAGATCTTCACGGGGTCCTTTCGATGGCGCCAGCCAGCCTAGATGCGCCCCTGGCTGATCCGGGCGAATCGACTAGCTCGGGAAATGGCGCGGGGGCTGACGGCCGGTGCGCGCCATCCATGCGGCCTCATACGCTTCACGCACGGGGCGCCAGCTCGCGTCGACGGCGGCGACACCGCGCGCCTGCAGCACCTCGAGGTCGGCCAGCCACCAGATGCGCTCGGCGCTCGAGGTTGTCCATTCCGAGAAGCGATGCAGCTGCAAATCGGCGAGCGCCGCCGGTTCATCGACCGAGGCGACAGCGCCGAGCGTCAGCTCACGCAGGCGCAGCAGTTCACGCAGCACGCCAAATCCACTGACGCGCTGCGCATGCTCAATCGTGAGTCGTTCGAGACGGCGCGCAGAGGTGATACCCGTCAGGTCAAACGCGGGTGCCTCCTGCAGCCACAGCGAGCGGAGCGTTTGCGGGGAGCTGAGCGGCGGCATACCCGGCATTGCGCGGCATGCCACCAGCCGCAGCGACTCGACCCGCGTCGGGTGTTCGGCAAACAGCACAGGCTCGGGATGCCAGACCGACACATCATGAACATGCGGTGCCGAAATGGCCGAACCCGCCGCACGCCAGGCCCCCAAGGACGCGAATGTCACAGTCTGCAGCAGGGGCAGTCCTGACAGATCGACGACCGGTGTGCGATCCCGGATCTCAAGGGTCAGACCGCGCAGGGCCGTCGCGTTCGCGAGCGGACCCAGGTCTCGCACCCGGGGATCGCCGACGCGCAGACGCTGCACTACATCCGCAATGCGTTCGAAAAACGCGAGACTGCCATCGGGCGCGACCTGAATGTCGAGATCGGCACCGGCTGCCAGGCGCTCGACATCCGCGGCATCCGGAACTGTGCCGTCGACGACGACCGCATCCCTCATGGCTGTCAGATTAAGCCCCCAGGCTGGCGATGATCTCGCGCATCAACGCCGCCGTCTCGCTCGGAGTTTTACCGACGCGTACGCCGGCCGCCTCGAGGGCCTCCTTCTTCGCCTGAGCGGTGCCCGCCGATCCGGAGACAATTGCGCCCGCGTGCCCCATGGTCTTGCCCTCGGGCGCTGTAAAGCCGGCGACATAACCGACGACCGGCTTCGTGACGTATTCGCTAATGAAGTCGGCGGCGCGCTCTTCGGCGTCTCCGCCGATCTCGCCGATCATGACGATCGCCTTCGTGTCGGGGTCATCCTGGAACGCCCGCAGCGCGTCGATATGGGTCGTGCCGACGATCGGGTCGCCGCCGATGCCAATAGCTGTCGAGAACCCCAGATCGCGCAACTCGAACATCATCTGGTAGGTGAGCGTGCCCGACTTCGACACGAGACCGATCGGACCGGGACCGGTGATGTTGTTCGGGGTGATGCCGACCAACGACTCGCCGGGGGTGATGATGCCCGGGCAGTTCGGGCCGATGATGCGCGTCGTGCCCTTCTCCCGCGCATACGCCCAGGCCCCGGCGGTGTCCTGCACGGGGATGCCCTCGGTGATCACGACAAGGAGCGGGATTTCGGCGTCGATTGCCTCGATCATCGCGTCTTTCGCGAACACCGGGGGTACAAAAATGATCGACACGTCGGCGCCGGTCTTCTCGATCGCCTCGGCGACGGTGCCAAAGACGGGAAGCGTAATGCCACCATCGTGCTCAACTGTGGTGCCCGCCTTGCGGGCGTTGACACCGCCCACGACCTGGGTGCCCGCCTTGAGCATCAGGGCGGTGTGCTTCGTCCCTTCACCGCCGGTGATGCCCTGGACGATGACCTTAGAGTTCTTGGTCAGGAAGATCGACATTCTTCTTCTTTCGGTCGTGTGATCGGGTTTCGATGCGCCGCTTCGCGGCTACTCACCGGCGTGGGCGAGTTCGGCAGCCTTGTCGGCGCCCTGATCCATCGTGGCCGCGACGGTGACGAGCGGGTGCCGTGCGCTGCGGAGGATCGCGTGCCCCTCGTCGACCCGGTTGCCGTCGAGGCGCACCACAAGCGGCTTCGCTGCGTTGTCGCCGAGCATCTCGAGGGCCTTGACGATGCCTTCTGCAACGGCGTCGCACGCGGTGATACCGCCGAAAACGTTGACGAACACGCTCTTCACCTGCGGGTCGCCCAGGATCACATCGAGACCCGCCGCCATAACCTCGGCCGACGCGCCACCGCCAATGTCGAGGAAGTTCGCCGGCCGCACACCGCCGTGCCGCTCACCGGCGTAAGCAACGACATCGAGCGTGCTCATCACGAGCCCCGCACCGTTGCCGATGATGCCGACTTCGCCATCCAGTTTCACGTAGTTGAGGTCATTCGCCTTGGCCTTCGCCTCGAGCGGGTCCGCATGTGCCGTGTCTTCGAGGGCCGCATGCTCCGGATGACGGAAATCGGCGTTCTCATCGAAACTGACCTTGCCGTCGAGGGCGATCACCTCGCCGGCACCCGTCAACACGAGCGGGTTTACCTCGACGAGGGTCGCGTCCTCGCCGAGATAAACCTCATAGAGCTTGACGAAAACCGGGGCGACTTTGTCGACGAGTTCGGCGGGGAATTTTGCCTCGATGGCGATCTCTTTCGCCTTGGCGAGATCGATGCCGGTCAACGGACTGACGTCGACCCGTGCCAGCGCCTCGGGCCGTTCGACGGCGAGAATCTCGATCTCAACCCCGCCCTCAAAACTCGCGAGCGACAGATAGGAGCGATTGGCACGGTCGAGGAGTACCGAGAAGTAATACTCCTCGGCAATGTCTGCACCAGCGGCGACCATGACCCGCTCGACAGTGTGGCCCTTGATGTCCATCCCGAGGATCGCCTGGGCGGCCGCCTCGGCGTCATCCGGAGTCTTCGCGACCTTGACTCCCCCGGCCTTGCCGCGGCCACCGATCTTCACCTGAGCTTTGACAACCGTCACCCCGCCCAGCTTCTCGGCAGCGGCCCGCGCCTCGGCAGGCGTGTCGGCCACAATCCCCGGAAGGACGGGGACACCGTACTTCTCGAAGAGATCACGTGCCTGGTACTCGAAGAGATCCACGATATTTCTACTTCCTCGACGTCGAGAGACTGGAGCCTCCCGCACTCTACCGGCACAGCTCGACACTTAGGCTGAGTGGATGAGATTCGCCGCGCTCCGCGCTCGCTGGTATCGCGGCTACCTCACCGGCGGAACTCTGACGATGGCGGGCGACCACGCGGAGCACGCCCTCACGTACTGGGTCATGTGGCAGTACTTTCACTCACCCCTGCTTGCGGGATTTGCCGTCGTCAGCCACTGGGTTCCGCACCTGTTCTTCTCCATTCCGTTCGGTGCACTCGCCGACCGGTTCGACTGCCGCAGGATCATTCAGCTGTCGCTGGGCCTGTTCATCGTCGCGTCGCTCGGCTGGGGCATTTTGATCCTCAGTGGCACCCTGCAGCCATGGCATTGCGTTGTGCTTCTGCTTGTTCACGGCTTTGCCAGTGCCCTCTGGAATCCGGCCGACGGCGTATTGATCTATGACATTGCAGGAAAAGACGAGTTGCCGAGCGCTGTGCGTTTGATGGCAACCGGGATGAGTCTCGGTCAGCTCATCGGGCCGGGTTTCGGCGCCGTTCTGCTGTTCACTGTGGGGTCAGGCATCGGGATGTTCATCAATGTCGCCCTGTACCTGCCGTTCGTGATCTACCTGTTTGTTATGCCGCTCGATGGGCACCACCATCGCGCCGAAGCTCCCCCTCGACTCAAGTTTCGAGACGTTTTCAGCGTGCTGCCCCAGCTGCCTCGCTACCCGGCGATCCTGGCCGTGATGATCATGCAGGCCGCGCTGGGAATCTTCATCGGCGTGGCCCTTTTGCCCCTGCTTCCTGAATTCGGTGAGTTGCTCGGGCTACAGGATTCCGGCCTGGGGTACGGGCTGCTCCTGATTGCCACCTCTGTGGGTGCCGTTTCGGGAGGGCTTGCGATGGAGTCGATCGGACGCATCCGCGCCAGCGCAAAATTGGCGATCCTCAGCACGGCACTTTTCGCCGTCTGCACCCTGGTCTTCGCGCTCTCGCGGAGTTTCCCGCTCTCAATCGCTGCGCTCGTCGTCGCCGGGGCTTCAACAATCGTTGCCGCGTCGACTTCGCAAACGATCGTGCAGCTCCAGTCCCCCTCCGCCGAACGTGGACGGTTCATGGGCGCGTTCTCGATGACCGGAATGGGCTCGCGCGCCGGTTCCGGCATCCTGATCGGCGGGCTCGGTCTCCTCGTCGGGGTGCCGTCTGCCGTCGCGATCGCCGCGGGGGCGCTGCTTGCCAGTGCGGCGATCCTGATGCTCATTGTCGCCGCGAGGGGCCGCGACCGAGCGGTTACAGCTTCTCTATCGGAGCAATCTTGATCAGCAGTCGTTTGCGGCCCGCTGTATCGAACTGAACTTCGGCAATGCTCTTCGGGCCATTGTCGGTGACGTCGGTGACGCGTCCGTCCCCAAAATCGACGTGACGGATGCGGTCGCCGACAGCCAGCGTGAGGTCACCATTGTCGCGCACCGCATTCGTGACCGCCGAGGTCCACTCGGTCTTCGTGCGGGGCGCCGGAGGCAGCGAGGTCGAATAGCTGAAGCCTTTGGCCGGGCCCCCTGCGTATCCGCGCGCGTTGAGGGCCCGCGGACGAGTTCCGTTGCGAGAGGTGGCGTCGCCGGGACTTTGTCGCCAATCAATGAGATCGGCAGGGATTTCGTTGAGGTAGCGGCTCGGCATGGCAACGCTCGTGTCGCCGAAGGTGGATCGCGTCATCGCGAGCGAGAGGAACAGGCGCTTGCGGGCACGGGTGATGCCCACGTAGAAGAGCCGGCGTTCTTCGGCGAGGCCCCCCGGCTCCCCCGACGACATGCGGTGCGGCAGCAGATCTTCTTCGACGCCCGTGAGGAAGACGTGATCGTATTCGAGACCTTTGGCTGTGTGTAGCGTCATGATCGACACCGAGCCGTCGTCGTCATCGATTTCGTCGGCGGCGGCGAACAGCGCGGTCTCGGTGAGGAACTCGATGAGCACGCCCTCGGGATTCTTCGTACGGAACTCTTTCGTCTGCGCGACGAGCTCTTCGAGGTTTTCGGCGCGCGCCTCATCCTGCGCATCTCCGCTCGTGCGCAGGGCCTTGAGGTAGCCGGTGCGGTCGAGCAGCCCGACGAGGATGTCGGCGGGCGCCGCGGTCTCAGCCGTCGCGCCGATCTCGTCGAGGATTGTCGAGAGGTCGAGGATTGCGGCGGTGAGTTTGGGGCCGAAGCCAAGCTGTGCGGCGTCTCGGAGAGCTTCGCGCAGGGAAACCCCGAGCCGGTCGGCGTGAGCTTGCAGGGTGGCTTCGGTCGCGGGGCCGATTCCGCGGCGCGGCACGTTCATGACGCGTCGGAGGGCCAGGTCGTCGAGGGGGTTGGCTACCTGGATGAGGTAGGCCATCGCATCCTTGATCTCGGCGCGTTCGTAGAACTTGGTGCCGCCGGGAATCCGGTAGGGGATGCCGGAGCGGATGAAGATTTCTTCCAGGGGTCGCGTCTGCGCGTTCGTGCGGACGAAGACGGCGACATCGTCGTAGCTGCTGCCTTTCGTGCGCAGAGCTTCGATCTCGTCGGCGACGAACTGGGCCTCGTCGTGGCCGGAATACCCGGTGTAGCCGGTGATCGGATCGCCGGCGCCGACTGTCGTGAACAGGTTCTTGGCGGTGCGGTCGAAGTTGTTGGCGATAACGGCGTTGGCCGCGTCGAGGATGTTCTGCGTCGAGCGGTAGTTCTGTTCGAGCAGGATGACCTTCGAGTTGGGGAAGTCGCGCTCGAACTCGGTGATGTTGCGAATATCGGCGCCGCGGAAGGCGTATATCGACTGGTCGGAGTCACCGACAACCGTCAGCGAGGCGCGCGGGATGCCACCCTCCGCATCCAGACGCATGCGCGTGTCGGCGGGGACGTGCTCGGGTTTCACCGGGCGAACCAACTCGCGAATGAGGGAATACTGCGCGTGATTGGTGTCCTGGTATTCGTCGACCAACACGTGCCGGAAGCGGCGCTGGTAGAGCGCCGCAACGTCGGGGAAGGCGCGGAACAGATGGACGGTTTCGCCGATGAGGTCGTCGAAATCCATCGCGTTGGCACGGCGCAGGCCCGCTGTGTATTCGCGGAAGATCTCGAGGAACAGGGCCTCTTTGGGGTCGTCGTAATTGGCGGAGCGCGCGAAAGTGTCGACATCGCCGAGTTCGTTCTTGATTTTGGAGATGCGCCCCGCTGTACCGGCGACAGTGAAGCCCATCGTGTCGGCGTCGCGCATTTTGAGGATGCGTTTGATGAGCGCGCGGCTGTCGGCGGTGTCGTAGATGGTGAAGGAGCCGGATGCGTTTCTGTCGCCCAGACCCATGACCTGGGCTTGACGCCGCAGGATACGCACGCACGCGGAGTGGAAGGTGCTGACCCACATGCCGTCGGCTGCCTGGCCGATGAGGGTGCCGATCCGCTCGCGCATTTCGGCGGCGGCCTTATTGGTGAAGGTGATCGCGAGAATCTGGCTCGGCCAGGCTTCGCGACTGTGGATGAGGCTGGCGATACGCCGCGTGAGCACGCTCGTCTTGCCGGAGCCGGCACCCGCGACGATGAGCAGCGATTCGCCGCGATAGCTGACAGCTTCCCGTTGTTGCGGGTTGAGGCCGTCGAGCAGCGCGTCGTTGATCGTGGGGGCGTCCACTGGAGCCTCCGTACCCGGCAGCCCCGGGTCGGTGTCGAAGCCATCCAGCACGAAAGTCATATCGTTGCCGATTCTACCGGCGGCCCCTGACGCTCGCGGGCGGCGATGCCCAGGTCGGGGTGGTCGACGAAGATGCCGTCCACACCGGATGCGATCACCTCGCCGAACTCGCGCTGCCAGTCGCCCCAGGCCGCCGGGTCGGGCCCGATACGGGAGAGCCTGGCGAGAAATCGATTCTCGGGGCGAAGAGTCCAGACGAAGACCAGCAGACCGCGGGCGTGCGCCTGTGCGACGAGATCGGGTTCCGCGAGCAGCAGTGCCTTGGGCACGCTAATGCCGTCCACGTTCCCCACTCGTGCGGTGAGATCGTTGAGCTCGAGCGCGGCGCTGGCATCGGCATCGTCGAAAAGAACGACGTACTCGGCCCGAATCCCCCGCGCGCGTAGCTGCCCCAGCACGGCAGGCTCGAACGACTCGATGACCAGACCCGCCCGACCCGCCGTGCCCAGCTCTGCGGCCAACAGCTCGTCGAGCGGCAGCCCTATCGAGGCGAAATAGCTGGCATGCTTCACCTCCACCACCAGGCGAACGGTGCGCCCCGTGCGAGCGGCGTGTTCGTCAACCAGGGTGAGCAGGTCACGTAGACGCAGGATCGGCTCCGTCCTGTCGAATTCGGCGGATGCCGGCCGCAGCTGGGGAAGTCGCTCGATCGCCCGCAGGGTGGACAGCTCATCCCAGGTGAAATCTTCGGTGAACCAACCCGTCTGGCGAACCCCGTCGATGACTTTGCTCGTGCGACGGCCCGCGAATTCGGGGTGATCAGCCACGTCTGTCGTGCCGGAGATCTCATTTTCATGGCGAATTACCAGCACGCCATCGCGAGATGCCACAACGTCGGGCTCTACGGCATCCGTTCCCTGCTCGAACGCCAGCAGGTAGGCCGAGCGCGTGTGCTCGGGCCGATAACCACTGGCGCCGCGATGCCCTATGACAAGCGTTTTGGGGGGCGAAGTGGTCACCTCGCACAGGATAATCTCCCAGCATGACTGCCTGTGCGACATGTGCCCGGACAGTTCAGCCTGCCTGGAAGTTCTGCATTTACTGCGGCGCCAAGGTGGAACGACCCGAGGCTGCTGCGGCGCCCGAGTCGGCACCCGAGCCCCCACTCGCGACTCAGCCCGAGCCGCCGCCCGCACCCGAGCCCGAGCCCGAGCCGAACATCATGCTCGACACCCCGATCCTGCCGCCGCTGTCGTTGAGCCCGGATCCCGCAGGTCCAGCGCTCACGGCTGCGGCGCCAGCCCCTGGGCCCGCCGCTGCTGAGCCTGTCGTCGCTGGGCCTGTCGCTCCTCCGGAACCACGCATTGGTCCGCTCGCACGGGTCCTGGAGATGACGTCCACCCGCTCGCGGCGAGCCCGTGCCGCGAGGGAAGACGACGACGCAGAGGGTCCACGGTCGCGGCGTTCGCGACCGCTGCCCGCTCCCGTTCTCATCCCCGACACAACGGGACCGATTCTCGCCGCACCGTTCACGCAGCCCGCGTCCCTCACCGAACCGGAGCTCGAAGTCTCGGAGGATGCAGAGGATGAGCCCGCCGCAGAAGGTGCCGTCGAATCCGAATCCGCACACCAAGCAGCGGCCGAACCAGACACCGATAACGACACCCGCAGCACAGGCATCATCGACGATCTGGGCGAGGCCGACCTCAGCATCCACCACCTGGAGCTGCCCGAGCTGACTTTCCCCGAACGCGACGCGCACGCGCCCGAACTCGGCACGGAATTCTCCACCGCGTCCGCTCCGATAGCCATATTGACGAGCCCTGAAAGCACGGCAGAGTCGGCATCACACACGGTCTCTGAGGTGCACGCCGATGTCGAGGCGTGGGAAGACGAGGACTGGGACGAAGACGACCGCGCGGGCTCGGTCAACACGCTCGCGATCATCGCCCTCGCGATGGGTGTGCTCGCGAGCCCGCTTGCCGCGCTGTTCGGGCACCTCGCCCTGTCGCAACTGAAGGTGTCTGCGGAACGCGGCGTAACCCCGGCCTGGATCGCCATCGTGCTCGGATACCTGTGGCTGGGTGCGTGGATCGTGTTCGGTATCAGCTACCTGATGACGAATGGCTGACGCCTCCCCACGACAACCGTGGCTCGAACCCAGTTTGCGCGTGCCGCTGCACTGGGGTTTCGCACGCAGCCGAAGCTGGGGCGGGCTGACCCTGATCATTGCAGGCGCTGTCGCGATGGTGGGTTCGACCTATTACAGCCAGCCGATCTTCGTGGGTGGCATTGTGATGCATCTGCTCGGCTGGTGTGTGATGCCCGCTGCGGGATGGCGCCGCGCCGTTGCCCTGGTGCCGTCGCTCGTCGCGGTGGCCGCTTTGCTCGGCGGTCCGCAGTTCATGTTCCTGCTCGTACTTCCGGCCGCCGCCTGGTTGCTCGTGCGACACCGGCCGGGGCGGTCCTATGCGACGCTGATCGTCGCGGCCGCAGGCACCTTCGCGGTCAGCCGTGCGTTCAGCGCCTTCGCCGATATGCCGCTCGCCCTCGCTATCGGCCTCGCCGCTGTCGTGGCGTCAGCGTGGCTTGCTCGTGCGCTCGACGCCCTTATTCCCACTCGATAGTGCCCGGCGGCTTCGAGGTCACGTCGAGCACGACCCGGTTGACGCCCGACACCTCATTGGTGATGCGGGTCGAGATGCGCGCCAGAACGTCGTAGGGCAGTCGCGTCCAGTCGGCCGTCATCGCGTCCTCGCTCGACACCGGCCTCAGCACGATCGGGTGCCCGTAGGAGCGTCCGTCCCCCTGCACGCCCACCGACCGGACATCGGCGAGCAGAACAACCGGGCACTGCCAGATCTCGCCGTCGAGGCCCGCTGCCGTCAGCTCTTCCCGCGCGATCGCGTCGGCCTGACGGAGCAGAGCGAGACGATCACGGGTGACCGCACCGACGATCCGGATGCCGAGGCCGGGCCCCGGAAAGGGCTGACGGGCAACGATCACCTCCGGCAATCCGAGCTCGCGCCCGATCGCCCGAACCTCGTCTTTGAACAGGGTGCGCAAGGGCTCGACCAGATCGAACTGCAGGTCTTCGGGCAGGCCACCCACGTTGTGGTGGCTCTTGATGTTGGCGGTCCCTGTGCCTCCGCCAGACTCCACGACATCCGGATACAGCGTGCCCTGCACGAGGAACTTGATCGGCTCGCCGTCAGACGCCGCCTCAGCGACGAGTTCGGCAGCCGCCGACTCGAAGGAGCGAATGAACTCGCGCCCGATGATCTTGCGCTTTGTCTCGGGGTCGGTGACGCCATCGAGTGCGTCGAGGAACTGGTCGACGGCATCGACGGTGACGAGCCGGACTCCGGTGGAGGCGACGTAGTCCTCTTCCACCTGCCGGCGCTCGTCCTGCCGCAGCAGGCCGTGATCCACGAAAATGCAGACCAGCTGGTCTCCGACGGCCTCGTGCACGATTGCGGCGGCGACCGCCGAATCCACCCCGCCGGAGAGCCCGCAAATCACGCGTCCGCTGCCGACCTGAGCGCGGATCTTCTCGACCTGCTCGGCGATAACGTTGCCGCTGTTCCAATCGGCCGGGATGCCCGCCGCGTCGTGCAGGAAGTTCTCGAGCACGCGCTGGCCGTGCGCGGAGTGCTTGACCTCGGGGTGCCATTGCACGCCGTAGAGCTTGCGCTCATCGCTCGCGAACGCGGCCACGGGGGTCGAGGCGCTGGAGGCGAGAACCGTGAAGCCGGCGGGTGCCTCGACGACCGAATCGCCATGGCTCATCCAGGCGTTCTGCTCCTCGGGTTGTCCCGCCAAGAAGGTTCCGCCCGGCGCCGTCAACCGCACGGCCGTCGACCCGTATTCGCGATTGCCGGTCTTGTCGACGCGCCCCCCGAGCTGCTGCGCCATCACCTGGAAGCCGTAGCAGATGCCAAGGGTCGGCACTCCGAGCTGCAGGATGCCAGGGTCGAGATCCGGCGAACCGGCCTCGTAGACGCTCGAAGGCCCGCCACTCAGGACGATGCCGGCCGGGTTTTTCGCGGCCACCTCAGCCGCGCTGATCGTGTGCGGCACGATTTCGCTGTAGACACCGGCTTCGCGCACGCGGCGAGCGATCAGCTGCGCGTACTGCGCACCGAAGTCAACGACGAGAACGGGATGCGCCTCCGCACCTTCCGCGCGCGCCGCGGCACCCGAATCCTGTGCCGCCGCGCCCGAAATCCCGCTCATGCGGAGACCTCGACTCGTTGCGCCGCTTCGGCCTCAGCGATCCGCGTGTGCACATAGCGGGGCACCTGGAACTCGAATACGAACGACAGGAACGGCACAATGCCTCCGAGAGCGATGACCAGGAAGCGCCCGAAGCTGAATCGCAGCAGGCGCCAGAGCAGGAAGTCGAGTCCGAGGTAGAGCACATACAGCCAGCCATGCACCGATAGCAGCACGACCGAAAGGTTGACGCCTGTGAGGTGCCCTACCTGCGTGAGTGCGAGCACACCGAACGGTCCGTTGAACTCGATATCGAGGTGGAATCCGTAGCGCAGCACCATCATGACGACGAGGGCGAGCAGGAAAACGCCCGTCAGCATCGCCGAGACGCGGTACACCTTGAGCACCGCCCGAATTCGAGGAGCATCAAGGGCACGGGTGTTCGGCATGCGCCTAGTCTACGGTCGGCTCGCCGAGCTCTTTCTCGACCGCGTCGCGCACGATCCGGTACCAAAGGTAGATCGCGAAACCCGCGAACAGCACCCATTCGATCGCATAAAACACGTTGAGCAGATTGAAACTGACCTCGCGCACGGGCTCCGGCGAAATGATCTTCTCGAGGCCCGGTGTCGGCTGTGCCAGCACGAGGTACCCGCCGTACACCGATCCCACCTTCGGCCACTCGTTGATCAGTTCGGGCACCGCCATTGCGCTCTGCTGGCTGGCTTCAAAATTGGATTGGATGGGCGACTCGCTCGGCAGATACCGTCCGGACAGGGTGCCCGACAGTTCCGCGCTCGCCTCCGCCTTTTCTGCAGTCGCCCGGTCTGGGGCCCACCCCACCGCAACGGCGAGAGACACCTTGTCGTCAGTCACAAGATGACCGACCAGCCAATAGCCGGATGCCGTGCCGTTGTTTCGATCGGACAGCACCGACCAGTCCCCCGGCACACTCGTCGCATCAACGGTTACCCGCTGCCCGAGCTGCGGCTGCAGGACGGGCGAATCCGGATGGGCGACACTCGTCAATGGAACCGCCACCTCGGTGTCGCGTGCCGCGTCGGTGCGCCCCACGGTGTCGATGCTGCGGGAGAGCTGCCACTGTCCGAGACCGGCGAACCCTGCCGCGATCCCGAGTGCAAGCACGAGCGCCGCGATCCAGCGCGGCCGTCGGGCAACACGGCCGAAGTGTCCCGCCACCGAACGCGGCGGGGCTGGAATGCTCGGCTCGTCGTGGGTGAGCTCGGTCATCAGTACTCCGGATCTCGGGGCGGCTCGGGTGGTGCCGGCATTCCGGCGTCATCGAGCGCGAGCTCGTCCTCGACCCCGCCTGCCATCGCCGCCTCGGCGAGCGCGAACTCGCGCTCCCGCTGCAGATCGACAGCCGCGGGCGTTCGACGCCGACGGGTAAACAGGAACGCCCCAGCGCGCTCGGAATTGACGGCGAGAAGGGGACCGACAATCGCCATGATGAGCACGTAGAGGCCGGCGAACGGCGTCAGGCGGGAATCGAGGCCGGCAGCGGCGGCCAGGGTGGCGAGGATGAGCGCAAACTCGCCCCGGTTCTGCAGCATGCCGCTGACGTTGAGACCCTCAGCGGGCGTGAGCCCGTTGAGGCGGGCGATCAGCTGGCCACCCGCCGTGTTGACCACCAGCGTCATCACGACTGCCACAATCACGGGCACCACGACGCCCCCGAACGCTGTCACGTTGAGCGCGAGCCCGAAGTTGAGGAAGAAGAAGGCGCCGAATACATCGCGCATCGGCAGCGCAAGACCCTCGATGCGAGAGCGGAAGCGGGTGGCGCCGAGAACGAGACCGATGAGGAAGGCGCCGATAGCATCCGAAACCCCGATCATCTCGCCGATACCGCCGAATGCGACAGCGAGACCGAAGAACAGGATCGTGAACAGCTCATCGTCTTTGGTCGCGATCAGACGCGACACAATACGACCGCCCCAGCGAGCGAGGGCGAACATGCCCACGAGGAACGCAAATGAGTAGAGCAACTTCAGCACGACGGCCCAGACGTCGGTGTCATCGCCGATGATGACCGTCACAATCGCAAGGTAGATCGCGATGAAAATGTCTTCGACAACCGCGATTCCCAGGATGACGGGGGTTTCGCGGTTGGCGAGGCGTTTGAGTTCGATGAGCAGTTTGGTGATGATCGCGCTGGATGACACGGCCGTCATACCCGCGATGACGAGCGCCTCACGCGTGCCCCAGCCCACCCACATCCCGAACCCGAAGCCGACAGCCATGTTGATGGCGATACGGGTGCCACCTGACAGCAGGAGCGCTTTCGCGTTGCCGAAGAACTCTTCCTGGTCGAATTCGAGGCCGAGGCTGAAAAGCAGGAATATCAGACCGAAGGTTGCGACCAGCTCCACGCTCGCGGCGGGCACGGAGATCGGGACGAAGGCCGTTTGAGGGCTCGCGAGCAGACCTACCGCCATGTAGATCGGGATCGCCGGCAATCCGATCAGTTTGCCGAGACGCCCGAGCACATAGGCGGCGACGAACAGGATGCCGAGTTCGAGCAGGTCAGTGCCCAGGTGCTCCACGGATCAGCTTCCGGGTGGCGCGCTGACGGAGTCCACGGGCGCTTTCGTGAACTCTCCTGTGCGATAGAACTGGAACGCCTTCGCGACCTTCTCGGGCGCGCCCGCCACCACGAGGGTGTCTCCCGGGAAGACCTTGAAGTCGGCGTCGGGGGCGGGGTTCGCGGATTCACCCCGTACGACGGCGACAACCGTCACGCCGGGCAGGCCGCGGGTCGTCATATTGCCAAGGGGCTGGCCCGCGATATGCGCCTCGTAGTCGACGTGGAACCAGTCGATGCTGAGGCCGGGGATCTGGTCGAGACCGGTTAGGGATTCGGTGATGCGGGTGCCGCCGAGAAGCTCAGCAAGAGTGTGGGCCTCATCTTCGTCGAGGCGGAGGCTGACCTTGCGCGCGTCGCCGTCTTCCGCGTCGGCGAAAGTGATGAGGTCGCTATGACCCGAGCGGTGGGTGATGACGCCCACTTTGCCGCCGTCGTCCGACACGAAGGTGTGCAGCACGCCCACACCGGGGAGCTTGACCCGTCGGACGTCGACCATGGGGGATCCTCCAGATTGTCAGGAACAACACGATTCTACGTCGTGTGTTCTGCAGGAGCCGGGCGTTCCGCAGGACGCGAACGGCAACACCCATGTGATTGCAGGACGGATCTCCTGCATACCGCCCTTCGGCAGGCATCGCCGGATGGGGCTAGGGCTGGGCGTCGGGGGCCGTGAGGCGCACGCGGTCGGCGCTTGCGTCATCCGGTTGCAATTGGCTTGCTCGCTCGGCGTCGACGCGCGCGAGGTATCGCGCGGTCTCGTCGGCGATGCGGTCGGGCGACCAGCCGAGGGCCTCACCCATGAGGGATGCCGCAACAGGGGCCGCGGACACGCCCCGATCCCAGGCCTCGATTGACATTCGCGTACGGCGCGCCAGGACGTCGTCGAGGTGCAGCGCGCCCTCGTGGGTCGCGGCGTAGACGACTTCGGCCGCCAGATAGTCGTCGGTTCCGGGAAGGGTCTCGGCCAGTTCCGATCGCTCGCCGATCAGCGCCACCACCTCATCGGCGAGCGCACCGAAACGGTTTAGCAGGTGCTCGACCTGGGGTCGCGTCAACCCTGACTCACGTGCCGTGAGGTAGCGACGGTTCCAGGCAGCGGAGTACCCCTCGGCCCCCATAACCGGGATCTGCTCGGTGATGCTCGGCGACACGCGCCCGTCGAGAGCGCGCACGGCCTCGTCTATCGCATCCTTCGCCATGACGCGGTAGGTCGTCCATTTGCCGCCGGCCACCAGCACGAGCCCCGGCACGGTGTGCACGACGAGATGCTCGCGGCTGAGCTTCGACGTTTCGTCGCTCTCCCCTGCGAGGAGGGGACGGAGCCCGGCGAATACACCCTCGACGTCGTCACGCGTCAGCGGAACAGCCAGCACCTCGTTGACCTTCGCAAGGAGATAGTCGATGTCGGCGGAGGTCGCCGCCGGGTGGGCTTTGTCGAGATGCCAATCGGTGTCGGTCGTGCCGATCAGCCAGTGCCGACCCCAGGGGATCACAAACAGCACGCTCTTCTCGGTGCGCAGCAGCAGCCCCACCTTCGAGCGGAATCTGTCGCGCGGCACCACGAGGTGCACACCCTTCGACGCGCGCACCTGGATCTTGCCGCGCTCACCGACCATTGCCTGCGTCTCATCCGTCCAGACCCCGGTGGCGTTGACGACCTGCTTGGCCCGGATTTCAAACCGCTCGTCGTTCTCGAGGTTATGCACCTGCACGCCGACGACGCGCTCACCCTCGCGCAAGAAGCCGACGACCTTCACCCGGCTGGCGACATGAGCGCCATACGCCGACGCGGTGCGAGCAAGCATCGCCACGTAGCGCGCGTCGTCAACCTGCGCATCCGAGTACACGAGCCCACCCGTGAAGGCATCCGGATGCAGGCTCGGCGCGGCTCGCAGAAGCTGCCGTCGCGTGAGGTGGCGGTGATGCGGCACCCCCGGCGACCGCCGCCCCGAGAGGCTGAACAGGTCATACAAGGCCATACCCGCGCCGATATACAGCCTCTCGAAAAGGGGCTTCGTGAGCGGGTAGATGAAGCGAACCGGCTTGACCAGGTGCGGCGCCAGTTGCTGCAACAGCAGGCCGCGTTCTTTGAGGGCTTCGCGCACGAGCCGGAAATCGAGCTGTTCGAGATAGCGGATGCCGCCGTGCACGAGCTTGGAGCTGCGGCTTGACGTGCCCGAAGCCCAGTCACGTGCCTCAACGAGTCCGACGTTGAGGCCGCGCGTCACCGCATCCAGAGCTGATCCGGTGCCGACGATTCCGCCGCCGACCACCAGGATGTCGAGCTCTGTTTCACGCAACCGACGCAGTGCCTCGACGCGCTCGGCGGGCCCCAGTCTCCTCGAATCCACTCGCTTAGCATCCACGCGAGCAGCCTACGTCTGGCCGCTGACAGGAGGCCGGGCGGCTCAGCTCTGCTGGTATGGCGCGACGACGACCTCGACGCGCTGGAACTCTTTGAGGTCCGAATAGCCGGTCGTGGCCATCGAGCGCCGCAGGGCACCGATCAGGTTGACCCGGCCATCCGCCACCGACGATGGGCCGAACAGCACCTGCTCGAGCGGTGCCAGCGTGCCGACCTCGACGCGATTGCCGCGCGGAAGTTCTGGGTGGTACGCCTCAGTGCCCCAGTGCCAGCCGCCGCCGGGTGCCTCTTCGGCACGTGCCAAAGTCGACCCGAGCATGACGGCATCGGCCCCCACCGAAATCGCCTTCACAATGTCGCCCGAGGTACCGAGACCGCCGTCGGCGATCACGTGCACATAACGTCCCCCCGATTCGTCGAGGTAGTCGCGGCGAGCTCCGGCCACATCGGCGACGGCTGTCGCCATGGGGGCATGGATGCCGAGGCTGGCCCGCGTGGTCGAGGCCGCCCCGCCGCCGAAACCGACCAGCACTCCGGCGGCGCCGGTGCGCATGAGGTGCAGCGCTGCCGTGTAGCTCGCGGCACCGCCGACAATCACGGGCACATCGAGTTCGTAAATGAAGGTCTTCAGGTCGAGGGCTTCGGAGGTCTTCGACACGTGCTCGGCACTCACGGTCGTGCCGCGAATGACGAACAGATCGACACCGGCATCGACAACGGTCTTCGAAAACTCTTTGGTGCGCTGGGGGCTCAGAGCACCCGCCACCGGGACGCCGCTCGCGCGGATCTCGGCGAGACGCTCTTTGATGAGTTCGGGCTTGATCGGCTCGGAGTAGATCGCCTGCATACGACGGATCGCGTCAGCACTGCTAAGAGTCCGGATCTCGGCGAGAACTTTCTCGGGGTCGTCGTAGCGCGTCCAGACACCCTCGAGGTCGAGTACGCCGAGGCCGCCGAGCCTGCCGATCGCGATGGCTGTCGCGGGGCTGACCACGGAGTCCATCGGGGCCGCCAGCACCGGAATGTCGAAGGTGAAGGCGTCGATGGTCCAGTTGACGCTGACGTCGTGCGGGTCGCGCGTGCGACGGCTCGGCACGATCGCGATGTCGTCGAAGGCGTAGGCGCGGCGGGCCCGCTTGGCGCGGCCGATCTCGATGTCACTCACGGGCACTCAGCCTACCGGGCGCCTCCGTCGGTCGAGCCGGGTCTGTCGGTCGAGCCGGTCGAGACCCGTCGCGCGGGGCTTGGCTAGGTGATACGGCCCGCGATGAGGGGGCCATCGCCGATGTTGCCGGTCGAGCGTGTCGAGACCTCGTACGCACCGTCGAGCGCCTCGAGCGCCCGCGCAAAACGGTCCGGGTCATCGGCGTGCAGCGTGAACAAGGGATCCCCCACCGCCACAGTCGCTCCAGGCTTCACATGCAGGTCGATACCGGCGGCGTGCACAACAGGGTCCTGTTGCCGCGCCCGACCCGCGCCCAGCCGCCACGCGGCAACCCCGAACGGCAGCGCGTCCTGCCGCACGAGAGTGCCGGCTTGCTCCGCTCGGACCACATGCGACTCCCGCGGGGTCGGCAACGCCGCATCCGGATCCCCACCCTGCGCCCGAATCATGGCTCGCCAGGTATCCATGGCGGTCCCCGATCGCAGCGCGCCCTCCGCGTCGGCGTCGGGCTTCCCGGCCAGGTCCAGCATTTCGCGAGCCAGTGCGAGGGTCAGTTCGACAACATCGGCCGGGCCGCCGCCCGCAAGCACCTCAACGGATTCGCGCACCTCGTTGGCGTTGCCGATCGCCAGGCCCAGCGGCACCTGCATATTGGTCAGCAAGGCGCGGGTCGCCACCCCGGCATCGGTGCCGAGCGCCACCATGGTCTCGGCCAGTTCGCGGCTGCGTTCCGCATCCTGCATGAACGCGCCCGAGCCGAACTTCACGTCGAGCACCAGCGAGGCCGTGCCCTCGGCGATCTTCTTCGACATAATCGACGACGCAATAAGCGGGATCGACTCGACCGTTCCTGTTGTGTCACGCAACGCATAGAGCTTCTTGTCGGCCGGAGCGAGACCCGAGCCCGCCGCGCAGATCACGGCCCCCACCTTGTCCAGCTGCGCCAGGAAGTCGGCGTTCGACACCTCGGCCCGCCAACCGGGGATGCTCTCGAGCTTGTCGAGGGTGCCGCCCGTGTGTCCCAGTCCGCGCCCCGAGAGCTGCGGCACCGCCACTCCAAACGACGCAACGAGCGGAGCCAGGGGCAGCGTGATCTTGTCGCCCACTCCCCCGGTTGAATGCTTGTCGACAGTCGGCTTAGTCACCCCCGAAAAATCGAGTCGCTCACCCGAGGCGATCATCGCGAGCGTGAGATCACGGACTTCTCGGCGGGTCATCCCGCGCAGGAACACGGCCATCGCCCACGCCGACATCTGCTCATCGGCAACGAAACCGCGGGTGTAGGCGTCAATGAGCCAGGTGATCTGCTCGGTCGTGAGTTCGTCGCCGTCCCGCTTGGCGCGGATCAGGTCGACTGTGTCGAAAGGCTCAGTCGCCATGCTGCGCCCCGTGCTCCCGCGCCCCGTACGCCTGCGCCCCGTACGCCTGCAGCGTGCGCGGCCCGAACGCGTCGGGCAGAACCTCGTCGATCGTGCGCAGCCCCGACACCGTATCGAGAAGCATGCCGTCTGCGGAATGTTCGAAGAGCAGTTGCCGGCATCGACCGCACGGCATCAGCGTTTCGCCGTCGCCATCGACGCAGGTGAATGCGATAAGCCGTCCCCCACCACCCATATGCAGCGCCGACACGAGCGAACATTCGGCGCACAGAGTGACTCCGTAAGACGCGTTCTCGACGTTAGCGCCCACCACTATGCGGCCATCGTCGACGAGTGCGGCGGCCCCTACAGGAAAGTGTGAGTACGGCGCATAGGCGTGAACGAGGGCACCACGGGCAGCGTCACGAAGCGCAGGCCAATCGATTTCGGCGGGCATCCGGATCCGTTCTGCTGAGGAGGACATGTCACGCGCAGGCGCGGACGTCACGAAGAAATGTAGGGCTTGCCGTCGGCAGCCGGTGCGCGCGACCTGCCGACAAACCCGGCGACCGCGAGCACCGTTGCGAGGTACGGCAGCATGCGCATCAACTCGCCCGGCACCGGCGATCCAATCGAGCTGAGCGCGTACTGCAAATAGGTGGCGAAGCCGAAGAGTAAAGCGGCGAGCGTCGCGCGGATCGGGTCCCAGCGGCCGAAGATCACCGCCGCCAGGGCAATGAACCCAGCACCGGCTGTGACCTCTTTCGTGAACCCGCCGACCGACCCCAGGGTGAAGAACGCCCCGCCTGCCCCGGCGATCGCCCCGGCGATCAGCACCGTAGTCAGCCGACGTCGGGTGACATTGATGCCCACCGTGTCGGCGGCCTTCGGGTGCTCACCCACCGCACGCACCCGCAAACCCCACCGCGTTTTGGTCAGGGCGAACCACACGGTCGGCACCGCGAGGTACATGAGATAAGTGATGAAGGTGCCGTTGAACAGGGCTGGCCCGATGATCGGGATCTGACTCAACAACGGGATCGGCAAGCGATGAAGAATCGGCGGGCTGTTGAGCACGTCCGCATTCTCGGTCAGCAGTTCGCTGTAGAGGAACCCGGTGATCCCGACCACAAGCACGTTGAGCACAACGCCCACGATCACCTGGTCGACGATGTACCGGATGCCGAACAGCGCCAGCAGCAGGGCCACCCCGACGCCTGCGAGGCCGGCCGCCATGATCGCGATCACCGACGCGATGAAGCCGCCCGCGGCATCCCGAATCAACGCGCCATCGGCGTCGCGCTCGTTGAACAGGGTCGCCAAGGGAATCGAGAGGGATGACGCCACCATCGCCGAGACGAAGGCGCCCCCCAGCAGCTGGCCTTCAATCGCGATGTTGACGACTCCTGAGCGCTCCGACAACACACCGCCGAGCGCGCCGAAGATCAATGGTGTGCTCAGGCTGATCGCCCCGACCAGCAGGCTCGGGATCACAATGCCGCGATCCGCCCCCGCCGACGCCCAGACGAGGAACGCCCCCAACGCGAGAATCGCGAACACGACGACAAGCCACAGCGGCGTCGTTCGCCCCGCCATCGCGTAGATGATCGACGCAATGGTCGCCGCCGCAAGCGCGACCGTGAGCACCACGCCCGTGACGATCGCCGGCAACGCGAGGGGCGGGAGGGCGACGAAATCCGATCTCGTCGCGAGTACGAAAGGACTGATTCCGGGGCGAGCAAAAATGAGGCTCAGCACGGCAATACCGATGGTGACAATGCCGAACCCGATCGGCCCTTTGATCAACGCACCACGATTTAGCCGGCGCTCGCCGGTGGTGAGGGTCGGGCGCTCGGGTGCCGTGGCGGTCGTCGTCATGTCGTCACGACTTTCTTCTCGGCACGTCGCCAATGGAACCCCGTCGGCGTCGGCAGGTGGAACAGCGTGCGCACTAGGGGCGGGGCCGCAATCAGCAGGACGATGACCGACTGAATGACACCCACCAGGTCGATCGAGACGAAAATGCGCATATCGAAGCTGCCGGCGCGCAACGCTCCGAAGAGCAGGGCGGCAAAGAAGACACCGAGGGGGCGCGACCGCCCGAGCAAAGCAACGGTGATGGCATCAAAGCCGAGCCGTGCGGCGTCGAAGGTCGGCGAGATCCCGTTTCCCGCCTGGGCAGAACTGGTGAGGAAAAGCACCCCCGCCAAACCGGCGAGGCCACCCGAGATCATCATGACCCACAGGTAGGTCGCCTTGACGTTAATGCCGGCGACCCGCGCGGCTCGCGGGTTCTCTCCCACGGCCCGGAACTGGAATCCCATGCTCGACCTGTTGAGCAACCACCAGGCGCCGAACGTCACCGCGATGACGACGAGGAATCCGGCGTCGACACGCCACCCGAGATCGGGGAACAACAGCGGAATGCGCGAGTCGACAGGAATCGGTGGCGACTTCGGGTTGACCTGTCCACTCTGCTGGAGCACGGGCGTCGTAAGGAGGAAGATCAGCAGATTGAGGGCGACGTAGTTGAGCATGATCGTCGTAATGACCTCATGCGCGCCCGTCCACGCGCGAAGCGCACCGACGATTCCACCCCAGACGGCACCGCCAATGATGCCGACAACAATCGCCAGCAGCAGTGCGGCAACCCCTGTCAACGGTGAGTGGAACATCACGATGCCCGCCGCGATCACCCCGACGAGGATCTGACCTCGGGCCCCGATGTTGAACAGACCCACCCGGAAGGCGAGAGCAACCGAGAGCCCTGCGGCAACAAGTGAGGTCGCGTTGAACAGGGTCTCGCTCAGCGGGGCGAGCCGCTGGATGAGGTCGCCCCGTTTTCCGAAAATCGAGCCGTTGAACAGTGCGCCATAGGCATCGCCGATAGCGCCGAAGGCGGCGGAGAAGGTCGCGCCAGGTTGCGCGAAGAAGTACCCGGCACTCTGCTGCACATCGCTGCTGAACAGCACGATGAGAACCGCGCCGACCAGAAGTGCCGCGAACACCGCGAGGATCGAAATAACGGCGTTCCCGCCGACGATCTCGCGGGCAGCGAGGCTCCACCGCGACGGCGTGGGTGCACCTTCGGCCTCCGGCCCGTGCGAGGGCTCCCCCGTGGCGACCGGCCCTTTGATGTCCGTCATGCCGCCAGCTCCGTTCCCGGCGGCAGCTCGCCGGCCATCATCTGGCCGAGTACGGCACGCGACGTCGTGGGCGGAACGATGCCGACGATCGTGCCACGGTACATGACCGCAACTCGATCAGCGAGCGCGCTGACCTCGTCGAGTTCGGTCGCGACGACCACGACCGGCACTCCGGCATCGCGCGCGGCCACGATTCGCCCGTGGACGAATTCGATCGAGCCGACGTCGAGGCCCCGGGTGGGCTGCGACGCCACGAGCAGTCGCAACTCACGGCTCAGTTCGCGCGCCAACACCACTTTCTGTTGGTTTCCCCCCGAGAGCGTCGACGCGTGCGACGCAATCGACGGTGCCCGGATGTCGTACTCGGCCAGCTTGGCGGTCGCGAACTCCGCGAGATACTTCAGTCGCAGAGCCCCCCGCCGCACAAACGGTTCGCCATGAAACTGATCGAGCATGAGGTTCTCGGCGATCGTGAAACCGGCGATCAGGCCATCGTCTGTGCGGTCCTCCGGCACGAATCCGATTCCCGCATCCAAAGCACCTCGCACCGATCGACCCACGCGATGACCGTTGAGAGTGATCTGCCCCGTCACCTGAGGCTGAAGGCCGAGCAGCGCCTCGGCGAGTTCGGTCTGCCCGTTTCCCTGCACGCCCGCAATCGCCAGGATCTCACCCGCTCGCACATCGAAACTGACACCGTTGACGACCGTCAGCCCGTGCGGGTCGCGCACGTGCAGCTCGTGCACGTGCAGCGCAACGTCACCGGGGCTCGCGGGAGCCTTATCGATCATGAGGTCAACAGCGCGGCCGACCATCAGTTCGGCCAGCTCGGCGTTGCTCGCCGTGGGTGAGGCCTCGCCGACTACCCGGCCGAGCCGGATCACGGTTATGCGATCGGCGACTTCACGCACCTCACGCAGCTTGTGGGTAATGAAGACGATCGCGGTGCCGGCGTCGCGCAGCTGCCGCATGATCACCATGAACTCATCGGTCTCTTGCGGGGTCAGCACGGCGGTCGGTTCGTCGAAGATGAGCACGCGCGCATCGCGAGCCAGCGCCTTGATGATCTCGACACGTTGTTGCACTCCGACGGGAAGATCCTCGATGAGGGCGTCCGGATCGAGGTCGAAGCCGAATCGCGCCGAAATCTCGCGCACGCGCTGGCGGGCCGTCTCCAGATCAAGGCGGCCAAGAGTGCCGGTCGGTTCATGCCCGAGGATCACATTCTCGGCCACCGTGAATACCGGGATGAGCATGAAGTGCTGGTGCACCATTCCAATGCCGGCAGCCATCGCCTGGCCGGGATTCGCAAAATGTTGAACCTCATCGTCGAGCAGAATCTCGCCGGCGTCGGCCCGATACAAGCCGTAGAGCACGTTCATGAGCGTCGACTTGCCTGCACCGTTCTCGCCCAAGAGACCGTGGATCTCGCCCGGCTCGACAACGAGATCGATCGCGTCGTTCGCGATCAGATCGCCGAAACGTTTGGTGATTCCTCGCAGTTCGAGCTTCATCGCTCCCTCATCCTGTCACCGGCCCTGCCTTTGCGGAACAGCCCTGCCGCAGCCGGGCGAAAACATGCCGCGAAACAGCTGGGGAGAACCGGCGTGCCGGTCCTCCCCAGCGTTGCTCCGATGGGGCTACTTCGACAGGTAGGAGGTCACCTTGATGTCACCCGAGATGATCTGCGCCTTGATGGCGTCGAGCTCATCGGCCAGGCCCGGGTCCACCTTGTCCTTGTACTTGTGGAACGGAGCGATCCCGACGCCGCCGTTTTCAAGGGTTCCCACATATGGCGTGACATCGAAGTCGCCCTTGGCTGCGGAACCGACGACATCACTGACGGCGGTCTTCATGTCTTTCAGGATCGACGTGAAATACAGATCGTCGTACTTCGGGAAGGTGTCGTACACATCGGCGTCGACACCCAGCATCACCAGGTCGCCACCGTTTTCTTCGATGGCTGCACCGGCCGACTGGAAGATCGGCCCACCCACGGGAAGGATGACATCCGCCCCCTGTTCGATGACCGTCTTGGCGACGCTCTTGGCATTGTCGTCGGCCTTGAAGTCACCGGTCGCGAGCGTCGCTCCCACATTTGCCGGGTCGTACCCGACCAGCTTGACCGACTTGCCCTTCTGCTCGTTGTAGTAGGTCATGCCCTGGTAGAAGCCGTCCATGAAGATCGTGACGGTCGGGAAGGCGATGCCGGCGAAGGTCCCGAGAGTTCCGGTCTTCGTATAGCTCGATGCGGCATATCCGGCCAGGAAGGCGGCCTGCGCGGTATCGAACAGGATCGGCTTGATGTTGGGAGCGTCGGTCTTGCCGTCGAAGTCGGCATCGGCCGCATCATCGATAATCGCGAAATTGACCTTCGGGTTGGCCTTGGCCGCCGAGATCGTCGCCGCTGAAAGATTGAACCCGACAGTGACGATCAGATCGCAGTCCGCGTCGATGAGCGTCTGGATGTTGTCCGCGTAGTCGGCGTCGCTCGCCGATTCAACGGCCCGCGGCTTCACGCCGATCTCCTTCGAGGCGGCAACAAGACCGTCGTAACCAAGTTCGTTGAACGACTTGTCATCGAATCCACCCGAGTCAGACACCATGCACGGTAAGAAGTCCGATTTTGTGCCTCCGTTGTTGGAATCGGGAGCTGGGGCACAGCCGACGAGAATGAGCGAGCTTGCCCCGATCAGCGCGAGACCAGCGATGCCGGCCCGACGAGTAACGAATGTCACGATGTCCTCCTAGGAGCGCCCGCATGGGGCGAGCGCGGATTGTTCGCAACGTTAGCTAATATGACGCTCCATGCCGAGGGATCGTCCGATATCGACTCGCAATGGTTACAAAGCGGCTACAGAACCTCGTTGCGCCCGCTGAGCTTGAGTGCATCGACGACGCTCTTTACGCGCTGGGCATTAGCGCTCGTGGTGACGAGCAGGGCATCCGGAGTATCGACGACGATGATGTCGCGCACGCCGATCAGAGAGATGATGCGGTCGGTCTGGCTCACCACAATGCCTGTCGACGAGTCGGCAAGCACCCGAGCGTTCTCACCGAGAATCGCCAGATCAGAGGCGCGGCCCCCCGCATGCACCTTCGCGATCGAAGCGAAGTCTCCGATGTCATCCCAGTCGAAAGCCCCGGGAATGACGACCAGCCTGCCGGCTCGTGCCGCCGGTTCGGCAACCGTGTAGTCGATCGCGATCTTGCGCAGACCCGGCCAGATGCGGTCCACAGCCGGCCCACGCCGCGCCGGGTCGTCCCAGGCCTCGGCCAGCTCTTCGAGGCCAGCCACCATCTCCGGTTCGGATTCGCGCATTTGGGCGAGGATCGCATCCGCTGTCGCGATGAACATCCCGCCGTTCCAGAGGTGCTGACCGCCGGCAACATAGGCCTGCGCGGTGGCGAGGTCGGGCTTCTCGACAAAATTCTCGACGGCGAGGGCCTCGGGTGCACCCTCGATGTCGAGAGCGGCGCCGGTGTGGATGTAGCCGAATCCGATGGCGGGCTCGGTCGGCGAAATCCCGATTGTGGCGATATATCCGGCGCGCGCTGCGGCAACCCCCTGCCGCACGGCCTTCTCGAAGCCTGCCAGATCTCCGATCACGTGATCGGCCGCGAATGAGCCGATGATCACCTTCGGCTCGCGCCGCCGCAGGATCGCGGCCGCGAGACCGATGGCTGCTGAAGAGTCACGCGGCTCACTCTCGAGAACAACGTTGTGGTCGGCGAGCTCCGGAATCTGCGACTCGACAGCAAGGCGGTGTGCACGCCCCGTGACGACCATGACGCGCTGCGGTCCGGAGAGTGGGGCGAGCCGCTCCCAGGTGGCGCGCAGTAGAGTCGAACCCGAGCCCGTCAGGTCATGCAGAAACTTGGGAGCGTCGGCCCGAGAGAGCGGCCAGAGGCGCGATCCGATGCCGCCAGCAGGAATGATGCAGTAAAAGTCGTCAATTTCGGCGCCGGTCATGGCGACACACTATTACCCGGTGCTGATTCCATCCGACCTTCGGCACTCACCCGTGGATATCTTGACGTCAAGCTAACTGAGGCTCCCCTTGCCTGCGCGGGCATTCGCGCGGCTCTAGACTGAAGGCGTCCCTACACCGAACGACGGGCGTCTCAGCGCGCAGATCGTGGACGGAATTCAAGGAGGCCTCGTGGCGAGCCAAGCCGCACGATCCGGCACCGCTGCAGCGGAGAAGATCCGCGCACCCAAGCGACCGGCCGGCACGCTGTACCGCGGCCGAGAGGGAATGTGGTCGTGGGTGCTGCACCGCATCACGGGCACCGCGATCTTCTTCTTCCTGCTGGTGCACATTCTTGACACCTCACTCGTGCGCATTGACCCTGCGGCCTACAACGCGGTCATCGACACCTACAAGACGCCGATCATGGGGCTCGGTGAAGCGGCCCTCGTCGCCGCCATCGGCTTCCACGCCCTCAACGGGCTCCGCATTATCGCCATCGATTTCTTCGAATGGGGCACCCGGCGTCAGCGGCTGATGTTCTGGATCGTGATCGGCCTGTGGATCGTCCTGCTCGCCGGATTCCTGCCGCGACACCTCATGCACGTCTTCGGAGGCGAATAAGCCCATGAGTCTCACCACCGAACCTCGTATCCCCGCGCCCAATTCCCCCACCCTGCGACGTCGCCGCGTCAACTGGGAGAAATGGGGCTGGCTCTACATGCGCCTGTCGGGCGTACTGCTGGTCGTCCTGATTTTCGGGCATCTGCTGGTCAACCTGTTCCTGGGCGACGGCGTGAAGGCCATCGACTGGGCCTTCGTTGCCGGCAAGTGGGCCAACCCGTTCTGGATCGTGTGGGACACGCTGCTGCTGTGGCTCGCCCTCATCCATGGCGCCAACGGGATGCGCACCCTCACCAACGATTACGCCCGCGGCAAGCTGCGGGTCGTCCTTCTCGTGGCGCTGGCCGGCGCGACGATCGTCCTCCTCGTGCTGGGAACCCTCGTGCTCACGACCTTCGACCCCTGTATCGGCGCGACGCAGTCCGACACCATCCAACAGATCTGCGCGGGACGCTAAATGGAATTCATTGACGGAGCCACGATCGAAGACGGCGAAATCGTCGACGGGGTGCACTACCACCAGTTCGATGTCGTGATCGTGGGAGCCGGTGGTGCCGGCATGCGCGCCGCCATCGAAGCCGGCCCCAAGGCTCGCACCGCCGTGATCACCAAGCTTTATCCGACGCGCTCGCACACGGGAGCCGCCCAGGGCGGGATGGCCGCGGCCCTTGCCAATGTCGAAGAAGACAACTGGGAATGGCACACCTTCGACACCGTCAAGGGCGGCGACTACCTCGTTGACCAGGATGCCGCCGAGATCCTCGCCAAAGAGGCAATCGACGCCGTGCTCGACCTCGAGAACATGGGTCTGCCATTCAACCGCACGCCCGAAGGCAAGATCGACCAGCGGCGTTTCGGCGGGCACACCCGCGACCACGGCAAGGCACCCGTGCGTCGCGCCTGTTACGCCGCCGACCGCACCGGCCACATGATCCTGCAGACGCTGTTCCAGAACTGCGTCAAGCTCGGCGTCAACTTCTTCAACGAGTACTACGCACTCGACCTGATCATGACCAAGGTGGATGGCGTGGACAAGCCGTCCGGCATCGTCGCCTACGACCTCGCGTCCGGTGAGCTGCACATCTTCCAGGCGAAGTCGATCATCTTCGCGACAGGCGGCTTCGGCAAGATCTACAAGACGACCTCGAACGCCCACACCCTCACGGGCGACGGAGTCGGGATCATCTGGCGCAAAGGCCTCCCGCTTGAGGACATGGAGTTCTTCCAGTTCCACCCGACCGGATTGGCGGGCCTCGGCATCCTGTTGACGGAGGGCGCGCGCGGTGAAGGCGCCATCTTGCGTAACGCGAGCGGTGAGCGCTTCATGGAGCGCTACGCCCCCACGATCAAAGACCTCGCCCCGCGCGACATCGTCTCGCGCTGCATGGTGCAAGAGGTGGCTGAAGGCCGCGGCGCCGGACCACACAAGGACTACGTGCTGCTCGACTGCACCCACCTCGGTGCGGAGGTGCTCGAGACGAAGCTGCCCGACATCACCGAGTTCGCGCGCACTTACCTCGGCGTCGATCCGGTCTTCGAGCCGGTGCCCGTCATGCCGACGGCCCACTACGCGATGGGCGGCATCCCCACGAACAACGCCGCCGAGGTCCTGAGCGACAACACCACGGTCGTGCCCGGCCTCTACGCCGCCGGCGAGTGCGCGTGCGTGTCGGTGCACGGGTCGAACCGCCTCGGCACCAACTCGCTGCTCGACATCAACGTGTTCGGCAAGCGCGCCGGCAAGAACGCCGTCGAGTACGTGCGCACGGCCGAGTTCGT
>DATMIW010000007.1:0-8678 GCA_035554115.1 Pseudolysinimonas sp.
CCGTCTCGAGACAACGCCGCCGCCTGCTCGGCCTGCTGACGCTGCGCCACGGCCGTGGCAGCCTGCTCGAGCTGACCGCGCTGGTTGCGCACCTCGACCTCGCCCTGCGCGTCGGCACTCGGGGCCGAGAAGCTGAGCTTGTCGGTGGGCGCACCCGCCTCACCGAGACCCTTCGCCGCAACATGGCCCTCGGCATCCGTCACCTCGACTTCAAGGTTGAACAGGAAGCCGACCGACTCTTCGCGAATTGCGCCCATCATGCCCTGGTACAGCGCAAAACCCTCACGCTGATACTCGACGAGCGGATCGCGCTGCGCCATGGCGCGCAGACCGATGCCATCTTTCAGGTAGTCCATCTCATACAGATGATCGCGCCACCGGCGGTCAATAACCGAAAGCACCACGCGGCGTTCCAGCTCGCGCGTCGCGGGCGATCCCAGAGCGGCTTCGCGGCGCTGGTAGGCGATCTTCGCATCCGACAGCACTTCGTCGCGCAGCAGCTTCGGGTTCAGGCGACCCTTCGAGCCGACCTCGGTGACAACCTCGTCAATGCTGATCGACACCGGGTAGAGGGTCTTGAGCTCGGACCACAGCGCCTCGAGATCCCAGTCGTCGCTCTGCCCTTCGGCGGTGTGCTGCTCGACGACCTCACCGATCGCGTCGTCAAGGAAGTTCTGCACGCGCTCGTGCAGGTCATCCCCTTCGAGAATGTGGCGGCGGTCGCTGTAGATCGCCTCGCGCTGGCGGTTCAACACATCGTCGTACTTCAGCACGTTCTTACGGATCTCCGCGTTGCGCGATTCAACCTGCGACTGCGCCGAACGGATCGCACGGCTGACCGTCTTCGACTCGATCGCCATGTCTTCGGGGGCGCGACCCATAAGGGCCTCCGCCGCACCCGAGTTGAACAGGCGCATCAGGTCATCCTGCAGTGACAGGTAGAAGCGGCTCTCGCCCGGGTCGCCCTGGCGACCGGAACGACCGCGCAGCTGGTTGTCGATGCGACGGGATTCGTGACGCTCGGTGCCGAGAACGTACAGTCCACCGGCCTCGACGACCTTCGCCGCCTCCTCATCAACCTTCGATTTGACGGAGGCGAAAACGTCGTCCCACGCCTCCTCATACTCCTCGGGGGTGTCGACGGGGCTCAGACCGCGCTCGTGCATGCGCGCAACGGCGAGAAACTCCGCGTTGCCGCCAAGCATGATGTCGGTGCCACGGCCGGCCATATTGGTGGCGACGGTGACGGAGCCCATCCGCCCCGCCTGCGCGATGATCGCGGCCTCGCGCGCGTGGTTCTTCGCGTTCAGAACCTCATGCTTCACGCCGCGCTTGGCAAGCAGGCGCGAGAGGTATTCGCTCTTTTCCACGCTCGTCGTTCCGACCAGCACGGGCTGCCCGGTCCGGTGGCGCTCAACGATGTCTTCAACGACCTGATCGAATTTGCCCGTCTCGCTCTTGTAGACGAGGTCGGGCTGGTCTTTGCGAATCATCGGTCGGTTGGTCGGGATGGGCACGACGCCGAGCTTGTATGTCGCCATGAACTCGGCGGCCTCGGTCTCGGCGGTACCGGTCATGCCCGAGATCTTGGAGTACAGACGGAAGTAGTTCTGCAGCGTGACCGTCGCAAGAGTCTGGTTCTCGGCCTTGACCTGCACCCCCTCTTTCGCCTCGATGGCCTGGTGGATGCCCTCGTTGTAGCGTCGACCGGCCAGGATGCGACCGGTGTGCTCGTCAACGATCAGTACCTCGCCGTTCATCACGACGTAGTCCTTATCGCGCTTGAAGAGCGCGCGGGCCTTGATGGAGTTGTTGAGGAAGGAGATGAGGGGGGTGTTGGCCGACTCGTAGAGGTTGTCGATGCCGAGATAGTCCTCGACCTTCTCGATGCCGGGTTCAAGCACACCGACGGTGCGCTTCTTCTCGTCGACCTCGTAGTCCTCGCCCTCGACCAGACGATTCGCAATGCTCGCGAATTCGGCGAACCAGCGATTGGCCTCACCTGAGGCCGGGCCCGAAATGATGAGTGGGGTACGCGCCTCATCGATGAGGATCGAGTCGACCTCGTCGACGATCGCAAAGTGGTGGCCACGCTGCACCATGTCCTGCGCCTGCCAGGCCATGTTGTCGCGCAGGTAGTCGAAGCCGAATTCGTTGTTCGTGCCGTAGGTGATGTCGGCGGCGTACTGCTCACGGCGTTCGGCCGGAGTCTGTCCGGAGAGGATGACACCGGTCGTCATGCCAAGGCCACGGAACACGCGGCCCATCAGCTCTGACTGATAGCTGGCCAGATAGTCGTTGACGGTGACGACGTGGACACCTTTACCCGTAATCGCGTTCAGGTAGGCGGCCGTTGTGGCGACGAGGGTCTTGCCCTCACCGGTCTTCATCTCGGCGATGTTGCCCAGGTGCAGTGCGGCACCGCCCATGAGCTGCACGTCGAAGTGACGGAGTCCGAGGGTGCGCTTCGACGACTCGCGCACCGCGGCGAAGGCTTCGGGCAGCAGATCGTCGAGCGATTCCCCGGCTTCGTATCGCGCGCGCAGCTGCGTGGTTTCGTCACGGAGCTCGTCGTCGCTGAGCTCTTCAAAGCTTGACTCGAGTTGGTTCACCGCGTCGGCGTAATTGCTGAGGCGGCGAAGGATTCGACCTTCACCGACGCGCAGGACTCGTTCGAGAACGTTGGCCACAGACACTCCTTGATTTGTCGGGCGCGCAGCGTGCGTGCGCACAGCTGTGCCGCGCCGTTATCTGCGCGTTACAGCCTAGTGTGAGGGCGCCCGACAACCCCTGAGTATCAGCTATGCGCTGGCGGCTTCCCTCACCAGGGCGTCAGCCGTCTCTTCGAGTCCGATCACGCCGTAGTCCCACCCGGTGCGGCGATAGACCACGCTCGGCCGGTCAGTCGTCACTTCGATGAACAGGAAGAAGTCGTGGCCGACGAGTTCCATGTGGTCCACTGCGTCCTCTTGCGTCATCCGCGCGGCCGGAAAAACCTTCTGGCGGATCACAACCGGGCTCCACGCCGCCTCCGCTTCGTCAGAAGCCACGACCGGGATGGATCCGGTGCTCACGGCGTTGATCACCTCGGCGCTCGCGGGCACCAGGTCGGCGACGCGTCCGTTTGCCGCGGCCTCTCGCATCGATGTCGGGCGATGTTGGCCACGATGGACCTTCTTCCGGTCTTTCGCCTGGCGGATCCGCTCGAGGAGCTTGTCGAGCGCAAGGTCGAATGCCGCGTACTTGTCGCCGGCGGAGGCTTCGGCGCGGACTATCGGTCCGGGGCCAATCAGCGTCAGCTCCACCCGGTCGTCACCGGAGGATCCGTTTGTCTCATGGTGGCGAATGAGTTTGATCTCGAGAGCGAGGGCTCTATCGGCCAGGTGCTCGACCTTTTCAGCCTTCTCCGTGGCGTAGTCCTCGAAACGGTCGGGGATTCCGACTCCGCGACCGGTGATCGTAATGTCCATGGGGCTCTACCTTTCCTCGGTGAATCGGCGTCCCAGCCCTCAGGCTGTCGAGTTTCCGACGCCGTGAGGCCCACGCTAGTCCTGCCCACCCGGGATGTCACGAGAGTTCCCTGACATGTAGCTCTGAGCTCACGGGAGCGGGCCCGAGCGGCGGGGAGTGGATGCGACGGTCGCCGCCGCCACCACCTCGCCTCCCGCTTCACGCACCACCCGCGCCGCCTCGACGAGTGTCGCGCCTGTCGTGACGACGTCGTCGATGAGCACAACCCGCCGCCCGGCAACCGGAATGCGGAGCCGGAAGGCGCCCTGGACATTGACTGCCCGCTCGCTTTGCCCCGCCGACTTCTGCGCGCGGTGCGCGAGCGCCGGGGCGAAAGCCCGACACAAGGGGAAGCCCGCACGGCCCGCGATCACCCGCACCGGCTCGTACCCTCGCCGCCGGAATGCGGCGCGGGTTCCGGGGATCGGGACCAGCAGCAGCGGAGCGGCGCCGGCGTCCTCAGTGTCCATTTCTGCTGTATCGCAGGCTGCAACGAGCGCCGCCGTGAGTGCGGGTGCAAGCCGACCTGCGACATCCGTGCGGTGCGCCTCTTTGAACGCCAGGATCACGCGTGCCGCGACCCCCGAATAGTCGAGCCCCGAAAACACCGCCACCCCATCGGAAAGCCGACGTCGCACGACCTCGGGTCGGAGCTGCGCGAGGCAGTCGACGCACAGCCCCCGATCGACCCGGCCGCATCCCGCGCATTCGACGGGCAGAACAAGCGCAAGCGCGTCGCGGAGGGCGTTGCGGACAACACCGAAGACGCGGGATCGATCGGGGAGCACTCGACGAGTGTCGTCCGTCGGCGCATTGTGTGTACCGGCCCCGGCGAGGGCAGGGGAGAACGCTACTGCTGCGTCGCTAGGAAGGAGGCGACAATGCCCGTGTCTTGCCACGTCGACCCCCCGCTCGGGCGCCGCACCCGTCCTTCTGCATCTCGGACGCGCAGCCCCTGGGCCGTGTTTCCTCCCACCAGCTGCACACCCGAATCCACCGACCCCAGAGACAGGTGCTCACCGCCGATTTCGTACAGGTCAACTTCGGTGTCGGCTCCCGCTCCGCTGAGCGTGGCCACCTGCGCACCATCAACCCAGGTGGCATCGATAAGCGGCGACGCCCCGACGGCGAGTGAGATAGCAGGGGCGACGAGCGCACTCGGCGTGCCATTCGAGGCGCGGACGATCCCGGCCACACGCAATTCTGGTCCTGCGGGTGTCTGCAGGGCCACGAGCAGACGCGCACCGTCGCGCGACACGTCCAGCGACACCAGCTGGGCGCCAGACGGAAGGCCCGCAATAGGCAGCGCCGTTCCCGTTGGGGAGATCGCGAGCAGCGCATCCGGATGCCCAGCCGGCACCGACCAGGTGAAGCCGTCCGAATCGAGAGAAGGCGCCACCAACCCTGGCCTGCTGTCCAGAAGCACGGGATCCGCTCCGCCGCGGACGAGAAAGACCCCCGCGGCGCCTCGGGTCGCCCGCACTGCCGCCGCCTGCCTGTCGCTGGCCAGAGATGCCGCATCGGGCGCGAGAGCATCGGCCGAGGCGCCGATTGCCGCGAGGCGGCTCACTCCGTCGGTCGTTAGTAGACCGAACGCGCCCCCTTGCGCACCCACGGGATCAGCTCCGACCTGCGGGTTCTGATCCGGCGGGCTACCAGCCTCCGCCGTGTCGAGCACAAAACCTCCAACGCTGACGACGACGGAGACGACATTGCTCAATGACGACAGGCTCGCGCTGAGCTGCGACTGCATCCGAGCCGCGCTGAGCGCACTCTCGCCCTGCACCTCTGAGCTCAACGGCACGGTCGCACGACCCGAAGAGATCGTCACCCCGCCGCGCGTCAGCTTCGTTCCGGCCGGAAACGCGGACAGCAGGGCGCCCGCATACGGAGCGGAGGGACCGTTAAGGAGTTCGCTCACGATGCGCGAGGCCACATTGCGCGAGACGAACCAGCGCAGCTCAGGAACAAGGAAGTGGAAGCTCGGGTCAAAGAAATACAGCTCATAGGCGTCGAAGATCGACCGGAACCGGCTGGGCGGCAAAACCGTGCCGTTGGGTACCGAGGAAATGCGCCACTGCCCCTTGTCGTTCTGGACGAGAGCGACGCTCCACTGTTCGGAACTCACCGGCAGGACCGTCGAGTATCGCCCATCCGCATCCACGCTCGCCGAAACCGCCACCGCCACCGAATACGTCGACCCCGTCACCGCCTGCGGAACGATCGTCGACGCACTCACGAGCACTCGCTCGGTCGGCAGCCACTGCGTCGCGAGCTCGTCCGTGAGGTACTCGCGGGCAACCGCGTATTGGTTCTGCGGGTCTCGCCCCGCCCGAATGAAGCCCTCGATGATCTCGTCCGGAGTCGCATCCGCAGCGGGCCCGGTTGCCAGGGTGCCCAGATCGTCTTCGACGACACCCGTATCGATTGTTGTCGTTGTGACCCTGCCCCCGGTCGGGATGCCGGCGCAGCCCGCAAACACAGCGCCCACCAGCACCAGGGCTGCGATCGCGGCACCCGGTCGACGGCGAATCCGAGCCACCCTCCCGCGCATCACGATCCAAACTCCGGAGTCAGTTGATCGAGCTCGTCGGTGGGAGGCAGTGCAAGAGGTGAGGTGCGAACGGCCTCCCCGGCCTGGCGGGGAAGGGTGAGACGAAAACACGACCCGCGCCCAGGTTCGCTCCACACCTCGAGGTCTCCTCCGTGCACCGCTGCGTCTTCCAACGAGATCGCGAGGCCCAGGCCCGTGCCACCTGTTGTCCGCTGACGAGAGGGATCCGCGCGCCAGAATCTGTCGAAAACCCGGCTCATGTCGTCGGCGGCCAGGCCCACACCGAAATCGCGCACGGCGATTGCGACGGCCTCGGCATTGCTGTCGACATACACAACGATGGGCCGCCCCTCCCCATGATCAAGGGCGTTCCCGAGCAAATTCTGCAAGATGCGCCGGATGCGACGCGCATCGACGTCGGCCTCGAAATATCCGCCGGGCGCCAGCAGGCGAATCTCCGTGTCCTTCTGCGCGGCGAGAGGCTCGACAGCTTCGATCGCATCCTCGACAAGGCGCACCAGGTTGGTCGGCTCCACTTCCAGCTCCACCGCGCCCGCGTCGTAACGGCTCATTTCCAGCAGATCGGCGAGAAGCACTTCGAACCTCTGCGTCTGCGTGTGCAGCAGTTCGGCGGTCCGCTTCGTCGCCGGCGGGAAGCTGTCGCGTTGGTCGTACAACACGTCACCCGCAAGGCGGATTGTCGTGAGCGGTGTGCGCAACTCGTGCGACACATCCGAGACGAATCGCTGCTGCACCCGTGAAAGATCGGCGAGCTGACGAATCTGGTGCTGCAGGCTCGACGCCATGCGGTTGAACGATCGGGCGAGAGTCGCCAATTCGTCGTCACCGCGTTCGGGCAGACGTACCTCGAGCTGACCCGCGGCAAGACGCTCACTTGTTTCGGCAGCGACGCGTACCGGACCGACAACCAACCTGACCACCAGGTAGGCGACAGCTCCGATGAGCACGAGCAGTGCGATCCCGCCCAGCACCAGGGTCTGCTGCACAAAGTCGAGGGTCTGCTGCACATCGTCGAGGCTGTACACGATATACAGCTGGTAGAAGCCCGCGGGGGTACGGAGCAGCGAACCCACGACGATCGCCGGAGCCGTGCGCGCGTCGTCCGCGGCGGATGCGGGCGCCGAAATCGCCTGCCACGACACTTCAAGTCCCGGCTCGCCCGTGACGACGGTGGCTGTCAACTGCTCGCTCAGCTTCAGCCGAGAAAAGCCGGCACTTGCGCGATCGTCCATAAGTGACGGGCCGCCCTGGTCCGGTGCGCGCAGCAGAGCAACGAGGGGTTTCGACGAGACGACGTTGCGGATCGCCGCGATCGCATCCTCTTGCAGGCCGTCAATGTCTTGGCTCTCGCTGAGCTCCTGTGCGGGCGAGAAGACCTCTTGCGCATTGGCCGTGGCACGCCCCGCTTCGGCCACCACCTGATCCCGTCGTTGATCGAAAAGATTGGTGCGGACGCTCGTCGAAATGAACCCCCCGATCACTGTGACTGCAATCGCCGACAGCACCAGGGTTATCGCCACAATCCGCACCTGGAGCGACCCGCGCCAGAGCGAAAGTGCCCGTGCCAGCCAGGCACGCGAGTGCAGCCGCGGCATCGACAAGGCCTAGACGACGGCGCCCGCGCGATACCCGACACCGCGAACGGTCGTCACAATCGCCGGGTTGTCCGGATCGTGTTCGACTTTGGCCCGCAGGCGCTGCACATGGACGTTCACGAGGCGCGTATCAGCCTTGTAGTGGTACCCCCACACCTGCTCGAGCAACATTTCGCGCGTGAACACCTGGTGCGGCTTCGCGGCGAGCGCCAACAGAAGCTGAAACTCGAGGGGAGTCAGGTTGATTCTCTTCCCCGCGCGCCGCACCTCGTGTCCCGTCACATCGATAAGGAGGTCGCCGATGGCCACGGCTTCGCCGGACTCGGGGGTTGTCGGTCGCATCCGGGTGCGAATGCGGGCGACCAGCTCCTTCGGATTGAAGGGCTTGACCACATAGTCGTCGGCTCCGCTCTCGAGGCCGAGTACAACATCCGTCGTCTCGCCTTTTGCGGTCAGCATGATGATCGGAACGCCGCTCTCGGCGCGGATTGTGGCACACACCTGGATGCCGTCGATGCCCGGCAACATGAGATCGAGCAGGATGAGGTCGGGCTTACCCGAGCGGAACATCTCAATCGCCTCGGCACCGTCAGCTGCGAAGTGCGGCTCGTACCCTTCGGCACGCAGAACGATCCCGATCATCTCGGCGATAGCCGGGTCGTCATCGACCACCAGAATGCGTGAGTTCATCGTGGGCACAACAGTAGCCGACCACCCGAACGGTAACATTCTGGGAAGTGCATGTGAAAGCACCCCTCGAAACGGAACGGAACCATGTCAGACACGACATCAGACACCACGCCAGACACGACGACCGACCCCGCCCCCTACAGCCTCACCAGCCGACTCGTTGCCGAACTCTTCGGAACGTTCGTGCTCGTGTTCGCCGTCATCGGCGCGGCCTTCTACTTTGTCCCTGTCGGACAGTCAGGCGCACTGCCCGTCGCCCTGAGCGTCGGACTCGGCGTGCTCGCCGCCGCCTACGCGGTAGGACACAT
>DATMIW010000008.1:0-45161 GCA_035554115.1 Pseudolysinimonas sp.
TGGTCTGGGTTCAAGAGGAGCCCGAAAACCAGGGTGCGTGGCCGTTCATGAACACAGAACTGCGGGCCCAGTTGGGCAACCGTGGACTGTCGTCGGTGTCCCGTCCGGCATCCGCGTCTCCCGCGGCCGGTTCAACCAAGCGCAGCGCCGCCGAGCAGACGCAGCTCATCGCGGAGGCCCTGAAACTCGGCTAAGCGCCCAGCGCGGGCCGGCGAAAACCGATCCGCGCCGGCACGCGTCTGATCCGCCCCGTCAGGCGTGGGCGCCGTCGAGGTGCGCGAGAATGTCCGCGCGAAGGGTATCCGGAGCCTGCTCTTTGCAGGCAGTCCGTAGTCGCTGCATGAGCGTCAGCCCCACAGTGTGCTCATGCGAACAGTCTGTGCAGTTCTGCAGGTGATCCGTCACATCGGCGAAGTCCTGATCGCTTAGCTCGCGATGCAGATACTCTTCGAGTTCAGCTTTCGCCTTGTCGCAACCGCAGTCTGTCATTTCGTGCTCCTGGGGGATGTCTCGGGCGCGGTAAAACCGCGTTCCCGTGCGTAGTCGGCGAGAAGGTCACGCAAGAGCCGGCGGCCACGATGCAGCCTGCTCATAACGGTGCCGACAGGGGTTTTCATGATGTCCGCGATCTCTTGGTACGCGAATCCCTCGACATCTGCGAGGTAAACGGCGAGCCGGAAATCTTCGGGGATCGACTGCAACGCGTCTTTGACGTCACTGTCGGGAAGGTGGTCGATGGCTTCGGCCTCGGCGGATCGCGTCGAACGGCCCTGGGTGAGCGATTCCGCTCCGCCGAGCTGCCAATCTTCGAGCTCGTCGATGGTGCCCTGGTAAGGGCTTTTCTGGTTCTTGCGGTAGGTGTTGATGAAGGTGTTGGTGAGGATGCGGTAGAGCCAGGCCTTCAGGTTCGAACCCTGTTCAAACTGCCGGAAAGCCGCATACGCCTTGGTGTACGTCTCCTGCACAAGATCGCCCGCATCGGCCGGATTACGGGTCATGCGCATCGCAGCCGCATAGAGCTGATCCATGAATGGCATGGCCTGCTCGGTGAAAAGCTCGCGCAGGTCCGCCGGATCGGGCGTCGTGTCAGTCATCGCATCCGAGTCTAGTTCTCGGTGTACGACGGGCAGAGCGAGCACTGCGGCTGTCATGCGCTCTCCTGTTCGGCGACGGCTTCGGTGCGCCCGGCGTAACGGGCGATACTCTGGATAACCGATGGGACTGTCACGCTATTCCGACCGCGCCGCAGACATACTCGGCGATCGTTCCACCGAGCCATCGCGCCCCAGTGGCTGGACAGCTCCCACCGCCACCGCGCACCTTGATATCCGGATGTCACTCCCCGGATCCAAGAGCCTCACCAACCGTGAACTGGTGCTGGCTGCCCTCGCGGACTCCCCCTCACTGCTGCAGCGTCCACTGCGCTCGCGTGACACCGACCTCATGGCCGATGCCTTGCGTGCCCTCGGTGCGCGTATCGAAGAGGTGCCCGGCGACGGTCAGTTCGGCCCCGACTGGCTGGTGACGCCGGGCGAGCTTCTCGGCAGCACCACTATCGAGGCAGGCCTGGCGGGGACGGTTATGCGTTTCGTTCCGCCTGTTGCCGCTCTCGCTCTCGGCCCCGTGTCGATCGACGGTGATGAGGCCGCCCGACGACGCCCTATGCGCACAACAGTCGACTCACTGCGCGCCCTTGGGGTGGATGTGGCAGACGACGGAACCGGACGCCTTCCGTTTACGATTCACGGCACCGGACACGTAGCCGGCGGGGAGATCACCATCGACGCGTCGGCGTCGAGCCAGTTTGTTTCGGGACTTCTGCTGGCCGCGGCACGCTTCGACAGCGGCCTGACGCTGCGACACAGCGGCGAACGCCTGCCCAGCACTCCGCACATCGACATGACAATTGCGGCGCTCGCGGCGCGCGGCGTCGCTGTTACCCAGCCGGAGGTCGGCGTATGGGTCGTGCCCGCCGGGGCCGTGTCTGGCCGCACCGTCGCAATCGAGCCCGACCTCTCCAATGCCGCGCCGTTCTTGGCCGCGGCACTGCTGGCGGGTGGCACCGTGACGATTGCCGACTGGCCGACGCACACAACGCAGGTAGGTGATCTTGTTCCCGAACTGCTGGGGCGGTTCGGCGCGACCGTGACCCGTGGTGAGGACGGGGCACTGACGGTGGATGGCGGGGCCGGCATCCGGAATGAGGGCACCCTACCTGCCGTCGATCTCGACCTCTCGGAAGCGGGAGAACTGGCCCCCACCTTTGTGGCGCTGGCGGCACTCGCCGATGGCCCGAGCTCGATCACCGGCATTGGTCACCTGCGCGGTCATGAGACCGACCGGCTCGCCGCTCTGGTTACCGACCTCACGGTCCTCGGCGCGCGCATCACTGAGCTCCCCGACGGTCTGGCAATCGAGTCGGTGGGCGGCGTTGCCGGTTTGCACGGCGGAACCTGGCAGAGCTTCGACGACCATCGCATGGCGACCACGGGTGCGCTTCTCGGTCTCGTGGTCGACGGCGTCGAGATCGATGACATTGGCACCACCGCCAAAACCCTCCCCGAGTTTCCCGAACTGTGGAGCGCTCTCGCCGGCTCTGGACCCGGCACCGGCTCTGGCGCGACCGCGTGAGCTGGTTACCGCCCGATGACGACGAGGCCGATGACGAGGCTTTCGGCGGATGGGACGAGCGCGATGCTCGTGTGCGCCCCAACCCCAAAGCAAATAAGCCCCGCACGAAAACCCGCCCCGATCACGACGACGCAATAATCGGGCGCGTGCTCTCGGTCGATCGCGGTCGGTACACCGTGCTGGTCGATGAAGGCGCACCCGGAGAAGGAGGCGCGCCCGGAGAAGGCACCCCCGGAGAAGGAGACACCCCCGCGGAAGGAGGCACCCTCGACGCCGAACGACGAGGCACCGGCGAGCGAGTTCTGACTTCCACGCGCGCACGCGAACTGCGCGATCAGGGGCAGATCGTGACGGGCGACCGCGTGAGCCTGGTGGGCGACACAAGCGGCAGTGAGGGGTCGCTTGCTCGGATCGTCCGCATCCAGCCCCGCACCTCGCTGCTGCGCCGCAGCGGCGACGACACGGATGCGATCGAGCGAATCATCGTTGCCAACGCCGACCAGTTGCTCATAGTTGTGGCGGCTGCCAACCCCGAGCCGCGACCCCGCCTGGTCGACCGCTATCTGGTTGCCGCCTACGACGCCGGGGTCGCCCCACTGATGGTGATTACAAAGACCGATCTGGCCGATCCGGCGCCGTTCCTCGCGAATTTCGCCGGCCTCGACATCCCCGTGTTTCTCAGTTCACAGGATGCCGCGGGCGTCACCCAGCCTCCGCTCGCCGAGCTGACCACCGCCCTTGCAGGCCACAGCACAGTGGCAGTAGGTCATTCGGGGGTCGGTAAATCGACCCTGGTCAACGCGCTCGTGCCTGGCACAGATCGCGCCGTCGGCATCGTCAACGCCGTCACCGGTCGCGGGCGTCACACCTCGTCGTCAACTGTGTCGCTGCGCGTGCCCACCGGCGGGTGGATCATCGACACCCCCGGTGTGCGCTCCTTCGGACTGGGGCATGTGAATCCGGATAACATCCTGCGGTCATTCACCGACCTCGCCGCTGTCTCGGCCGAGTGCCCCCGCGGCTGCACTCACCTCGCCGATGCGCCGGATTGCGCGCTCAACGAGGCCGTCGCCGAAGGGCGCCTCTCCGGCGAGCGCGTCGACTCCCTGCAACGGCTGTTGACTACTCTCAGAACGTGACCTTCCCCGCCAGTGCGCCCTCGCTCGCCGACGATCTGGCCCTCGCGCTCGCGCTGGCGGCCGACGCCGACCTGATCGCGATCGACAGGTACCGCGCCCAAGACCTTGACGTGCAGCTGAAGCCCGACCGCACGCATGTCACCGACGCCGATACCCGGGTGGAAACCGTCATTCGGGAGGAGCTTGCACGGGCCCGACCTGGCGACGCGATTCTCGGCGAGGAGTTCGGCGGCAGCATCGGCGGATCGTCGAATGCGGGCATCGGTACGGGCATCGCTGCAGGCAGTACTGCAAACGTTGACGCAGGCACGACCGACGGAGCGACTCCCTCCCGTGTGTGGATCATCGATCCCATCGACGGCACCTCCAACTTTGTACGCGGGGTGCCGATCTGGGGCGCACTAATCAGTCTCGTCATCGACGGGGTGCCGCAGGTGGGCGTCGTGAGCGCTCCCGCTCTCGGGCGACGCTGGTGGGGTGCGACCGGGCACGGTGCCTGGGTGCAAGTCGGCACGGAGGCGGCTCGACGCATCCGGGTCAGCGGTGTCGACAACCTGGCCGACGCAACCCTCAGCTACAACAGCCTCAAAGGGTGGGATGACGCGGGCCGCTCCCCGCAATTGCTCGCCCTCAGCCGCGCCGTGGGCCGCACTCGCGCATTCGGTGACCTCTGGTCGTACATGCTCGTGGCCGAAGGCGCCATCGACGTGGCCGGTGAGTTCGATGTGAAGCCCTGGGACATTGCCGCGCTCGTGCCCATTGTGCGCGAGGCCGGGGGACGCGCAAGCGATGCCGACGGTGTCGAAACTCTCGAATCGGGAAGCGTGCTGGTGTCAAACGGGATCCTGCACGATCGTGTGCTCAGTCTCATAGCGTCGGACCAGAGTTCGTGATCGCGGGTCGAATCGTCGGGATCGCCGGAGGCATCTCCGGCGCGGTTCTGGCAGCCCTGGTCCTGGCCGGCTGTGGTCCGAGCGCGCCGGTTGCCTCCCCCCGTCCCAGCGACGGGACAAGCGCATTTGCTCTGGTGCCGGGTGACTGCTTCGACGAGCCCAGCACCAAATCCGTCAAAAACATTCAGACGGTCGACTGCGATACACCCCACACCTACGAGGCGTATTCCAGCATCACGCTCGACGACGGCGCGTCCGGCGAATTCCCGGGTTCCGCCAGCGTCTCAAAAGCCGCAGACACCGGATGCGCTGCCGACTTCACAGGATTCATCGGCGTCGAGTCCACGGCCTCCACCCTCAAGATCAACTACTTCGCTCCGGATGCCACAAGCTGGGAGCAGATGCACGACCGCCAGGTGCTCTGCCTCGTCTACGATCCCGCCGGGAAGACCACGGGCAGTCTGCTCGGCTCGCGGCGATAGTTCGGGCTCGCGGCAGGGCTCGTCTCACGACGGTTCGTCCCGTCGAGGCTTAGAATAACGACCGCCGAAAAGGTATGAAGCACCCGCCGGTTGATCGGGTTCTGACTGACCTCCTGTCAGTCGTCTACATATCACGCACGCGTCCGCGGCTCCCAGATGACCAAATTGTCAGGAGACAGCGTGACAGCGGACACACAAGCTAACGACTCCCCCACGGCGCAGGCGGGCAGCTGGTCCGACCTGTTCGGCCGAGGCCGCAGAGCAGCTGTCACGGTGATCGCCGGTGCCGTGCTGCTGTACGCGATGAACCTGTACTTCACCTCAGCCCTCATGCCCTCGATTGTCGAGGATCTTGGCGGCACCCAGTACTACGCATGGGTCACAACGGCTTTCGTCATGTCGGCGATCATCGCATCGCTTTTTGTCAGCAGAATCTTGCAGGCACGGGGCGCGACGGGCGCTTACCTCATCGGATTTGTCACCTTCGGTGTGGGCGCCGCCACTGTGACGGTCGCCCCCACTATGGAGCTGCTCGTCGCGGGGCGCGTCGTCCAGGGTTTGGGCGGCGGTCTTCTGGCGGGCCTGGGATACACCGTGCTCCGCGCCGTCGTGCCGGAGCGTCTGTGGAGCCGCGGCGTCGGCCTGGTCTCCGCAATGTGGGGAATCGGTACCCTGATCGGCCCCGCAGTTGGCGGCCTGTTCGCGCAATTCGATGCGTGGCGGATCGCGTACGGAGCGATTGTGGCGCTGTCTCTCCTGTTCGCTGCCATAACGCCGATCGTGTTCCGCGCAGGGCGGGTTGCGGGGGCCGTGACGGAACCCCTCCCGATCCTGTCCCTCATCCCTTTGCTCCTGGCGATCGTCGCCATCAGTCTCAGCGCTGTCGTCAGTGGCCCCCTGACCGCCGGCATGGTCGGGATCGGTTTGGCCTTGCTGGTGGTCTTCTTACTGGTCGAACGTCGTGCCTCGAGCAAAGTTCTTCCGTCTCTGACCTATCGAGCAGGGAACTCTCTCAAATGGGTGTACCTCACCGCGGCGGTGCTGTGCGGCGCCGTGATGATCGAGACGTTCGTGCCGCTCTTCTCGCAAGAGCTCGGCAATCTCACGCCCGCCGTTGCGGGACTTTTCGGAGCCGTGCTGTCGGCCGCGTGGGCTGCCACGCAGCTCGCCACCGTCTCCGTCGATAACCCGACCTTCCAGCGCCGTTCCACCCGCCTCGGGCCAGCCGTTGTCGTTGTCGCACTCGTGACTTATGGCGTCCTTCAGGTACCCGATGCACACCTGCCCCACATCGTCGGCTGGGTCGTGGCATTGACGATTGCGGGTGTGGGGGTCGGGATGTCGTGGCCTCTCCTGCAGGTGATGGCGATCCGAAGCTCCGCCGACCCCGCAGAGGGTGGGAAAGCGGCGGCCGCGATTACTACGACGCAGCTCATCGCCTTCTCGATCACGTCCGCGTACTCGGGAATGCTGGTGGCGCTCGGCGGCGACTCACCGGCAGCTTCGGCCCGCTACCTCGCCTTCGGAATGGCTGGGCTAATCACGCTGGGAATCGCAACCGCGATCTTCGCAACGCGAACCTCGCGCACCGCGTGACATGACCTGTGCCCTGCGGCTCTCGCCGCTTGACACTCGTGGAGATGGGGGGAATTGAACCCCCGTCCATCGCTGTGATTCCACGCCTTCTCCGGGCGCAGCTCGTGAAAGCGTTCTACTCGGCTCCGACCTTTGCCACGAGCATCTAGGTCGACGAGCCCAGCCCCAGTGCAAGTCCCGCGTGACCCTGGAACCCAGTCACACAGCAAGCCCTCTAGATGGCGCCAGGGTCCGAGTCGAAGGCAAGCTCGGTCTGACGGACGTTATGGCTCTACTGCTTACGCAGCGAGAGCAACGTCGGTGCGCTTGGAATTGGCACCTATGTTTTGCAGAGATCGTTTACGAGATAACCCTGCATCCTCGGCCCGCTTCTCGCAGTTTCGCAGGCGATGTCGAAACCGATCATCCCCGAGTCACCCTGCTGCCCCGAAGGACGTGCAGAGCAGGCCATGTCACGCGCTGTGGAGTTATACCTTGCAATGATACGCCGCCGTGCTGACAGGCCGCCGCGTGAGTTTCCGCTCTGTGCCGCTCTGTTGTCACCCAGTCGCGGTTCAGGCGCCGCTCACGTCTCAGCTCAGTCGCCGAGCGAACGCCGAGTGGACATGGCGCGCTGGGCCTCGCGGGTGTCCTGTCGCTCGCGCAGGGCCTGGCGCTTGTCGTATTCGCGCTTGCCCTTGGCGACCGCGAGCTCCACTTTGGCCTTGCCGTCTTTGAAATAGATCTTGAGCGGCACGAGGGTGTAACCGCCCTCTTTGGTCTTGTGCGAGATCTTGATGATCTGGGCTTTGTGCAGAAGCAGCTTCCGCTTGCGCCGGGGGGCGTGGTTGTTCCACGTGCCTTCGGTGTATTCGGGAATGTGTACGGCATCGAGCCAGACTTCCCCGCCCTCGATGAAGGCATAGCCGTCGACGAGTGACGCCCGGCCCTCGCGTAGGGACTTGACCTCGGTGCCCCACAATACGATCCCGGCCTCATATGTGTCGGCGATTGTGTAATCGTGGTGCGCGCGCCGATTGGTGGCGACGACCTTCTCACCCTGTTCCCGTGGCATGCGCACCTCCTCGACTCGGCCGCGCGACGCACGGCGATGCCCGCAGAATAGCTGGGCAGCCGTTCAGCTTATCGCTGACAACATGTTCCTACTTACCGGCTACACCTTGCGACCGACGGCTAGACCTTCAGGTAGCGACGGATGGCGACGCTCGCCGAGAGCGCAGCCAGGATCGCGCCAACGCCGATCAGGATCGGCGCCACCAGCAGCGCATCTTTCATCGTTACGAGGGCGATGCCGCCCTGCAGATCAACCCCGAGTGTGTCGCTGAGGTAGCCACGCACGAAGAACTGTTCGATCGCCAGGATCGCGCCACTGGCCAGAATCGCGCCGATGACTGCTGCGAGCACACCTTCGAGAATGAAGGGTGTCTCGATGAAGCGGTTCGACGCGCCCACTAGTCGCATGATGCCGAGCTCGCGTCTGCGCGAGAACGCACTGAGGCGAATCGTCGTGGCGATGAGCAGGACTGCCGCCACAAGCATGAGCACGGCGACCCCGATCGCTGTGAAGCTGGCGGTGTTCATGATCGCGAAGATGGGTTCGAGCAGGCCGCGCTGATCTTCGACGTCTTCGACCCCCGGCATCCCGCTGATCTGATCGATAACAACGTCGGCTCGGTCCGGATTTTTGAGGTTGATGCGGAACGCCTCGGGCAGGATCTCGGGGGACGCCAGGGAGCTGAGACTGCTGCCCTCAAACTGCTTGACGAAGTTGTCGTACGCCTGCTTGTGCGTTTCGAATTCGTACTTCTTGATGAACGGCGCGAGAGTCTCACCCTCGAGCTGCGCTTTCACGTCGGCGATCTGGTCCGGAGTTGCTTCGGTTTCGCCACAGGACGACTCGGATGCCAGGTCAGTGCAGAGATAGACGGCCACCTGGGCGCGGTCGTACCAGTAGCCCTTCATTTGCCCGATTTGGAACTGAAGCAGAATCGCCGTTCCGAAGAACGTCAGTGAGATGAATGTGACCAAGATGACCGAAACGACCATCGACAGATTTCGGCGGAAGCCTTGGCCGACTTCGCTGAGGACGAGACCAAAACGCATCAGCGAGCTCCTCGCTCGGTGCGGCGAGTGGGTTCGTTGAGTGGCGGCGGAGTCGGCGCAGGGTGCGTGGGCGGCGGCGGCGGCGTGGGCGTGGGCGTGGGCGTCGAATGTTGCGGGGTCGGTGCGGGATGCGAGGGAGTCGGTGCGGGATGTTGCGGGGTGCGCGGTTCGACCGGGGGCGGAACTGCGACGTCACGCCATGTCGGGGTAGAGGGTGTGGTTTTGAGGGGTGTGGTCGGCGGGGTGGGAGTGGGCTCTGACTCTGACTCTGACTCTGACTCTGGCGGAGTTGGAGAGGTTTGGGGCTTGGTCTCGACAGGCTCGACCGGCGGGTTTTGTGCCGCCGGGTGACCCTCCGCCGGCGGGTTTTGGGCTGCCGTGCGCTTCTCGTCGGCCGGGGGGTGTGCCGCAGGGGTCTGTTCGACGGGTCGGGTCTGGCGCAGCAGGGGGACTGATTGGGTCTGGTAGCTGCCGCCACGCTCATCTCGCACGATCTGGCCGCTGACGAGCTCGATCACGCGACGCTGCATCTCGTCAACGATTGTCACGTCGTGGGTCGCCATGAGCACCGTGGTGCCGTTCGCATTGATCGACGCCAGCAATTGCATGATGCCCGTGCTCGTCGCCGGGTCGAGGTTGCCGGTCGGCTCATCGGCCAACAACACGGCGGGCTTGTTGACCACCGCACGGGCGATCGCCACGCGCTGCTGCTCACCGCCCGATAGCTCGTGCGGATAGCGGCCCTGCTTGCCGGCGAGGCCGACGAGTTTCAGGACGTCTGGCACCGCCTCTTGAATGAAGCCTTTGCTCTTCCCGATCACCTGCAGAGTGAACGCGACATTGTCGAAGACGGTCTTGTTCGGCAGCAGACGGAAGTCCTGGAACACGACGCCCAGGCTGCGCCGAAAGTAGGGCACCTTGCGGGTGGACAGGGTGTTGAGTTCTTGCCCGAGCACGTGAATCTTGCCCTTTGACGGTTTCTCTTCTTTCAGAACCAGCCGCAGAAAGCTGGACTTGCCCGAGCCCGACGCGCCGACCAAGAAGACGAACTCCCCTTTGAGCACTTCGAGGCTGACGGCGTTGAGCGCCGGGCGCGTGGTACCGGCATAGGTCTTGGTGACATTGTCGAAGCGAATCATGGCGTCACAAGGCTAAGGATGGCCCTGCCGGATGCCGTGCGCGACACTCCCGACACGGTGACTCCCAGCTACGCAACTCCGACACGGTGACTCCCAGCTACGCAACTCCAGCACGCGACTCGTAGCTATGACAAGTCCTAACGACTCAGGCTCTCGCACATGCGCACGACCCAGGCGTGCCGAGTGGCCATCACAACCTCATCCTGGCCGGCATCGGTATTGGCTCAGCTACAACGCCAGGGCGGGGCGGGGGTACCGCGAAGTACTCGGCCGCTCGACGCGTTATGCGCCACCCATCGTTATGGACGAGCCGATGATGGAACAAACACAGCAGCACTCCCTCGGCGATATCAGTACGACCGTTGTCACGTTGCCACTCGTCGATGTGATGCGCTTCCGTCCAGCTGGGTGGGCGATCGCAGTCGGGGAAACGGCAGCCACCGTCGCGAGCCGCTAGCCCAATGCGCTGCCTATAGGTGAAGAGCCGCTGACTTCGTCCGACATTCACTACCTGCCCATCGGAGTCGAAACCGATGGGCACGAATCCGCCCTCACACGCGGCGCGCTCGACTGTTGAGATCGAGATCGGGTCACCCTGCCCTTCGATGCGGCCGCTCCCTTCGCGCCGCGCCAAGCTCTCGCCCCGCACGTGCACCCGCACAGCAGGCACCCGTGAGCCAAAGATCGTGCCGTCATCGGTGCGGGTCGCGACACTGATCATCTCGACGAATGCGTCGTGTATGAGCTGATCTGTCGTGCGCGGGTCGGCCACAATCCGAGCATCTCGAGCTCGTTCGGCTTCATCGACAAATCGTGGTCCGTGGCGGCGAGGCGCACTGACTCGGTCGAAGGCGTCAGTAACTAGCGCGGCACTCTCGGGATCGAGAAGTCCGATCACGCGCGTCATCCCGTCCCACTGGGGGATCAGTTTGAGAAAGCGGCGGGACCGTCGCTCGGCCTCTCGCTCAGCTACCCCTGCACTGTCGAGAGCCGAACGCTCGTCACGTGCCCGAGCTGCGAGCCGATCCGCACCCATACGCTCCGCATCTTCGATCAGACGGACGGCGGCGTCAACGAGACCGGAGGACGCGACTGTAGGACTGGGCTCCCCCAGCCCGGCTCGAATCGCATCCGCCGCAGCAATCCCCAGTCGACCTTCGGCGATCGCCTTCGAAACGGGGATCAGCCATGGTCGCTCCTGCGATGTTCCGAGCGAAATAGGGTCGACAGCTGCCTGCGTGGCCATCAGCTCACCGACCGAGATCAGCGATCTCGCCTCGCGCGCCGTGCCACCGGTTAGTCGCTGGATGAGTTCTGCAGGCGATCTGGCACCCTGCTGAACAGCCAGGCCGGAATAGCCTCGGTCGCGGCTCGATCGCCGACCGATTTCGCCAGCAACGACCGCCGCATCCGCATCGAGACGACGGCGCTCGGCTGCAATCAAACGCTGCCGCTCGAGGAGGACGTCATCGCTCCACGCCTCGACGACAGCAGTACTAAGACATGCGGTCTCTGCACGTGATGCGAGAGCGAGGGAAGACACGGGCGTACTCCAGAATCGGAAGAATCGATCTGCGCCCAATCGAAAGTATATTCGAATGTGTGCGGCGATGCAAGCTGGATTTGCGCGAAACTACAGGTCTTCGGTGACGCGAAACGAGGAAGGCGAGGACCGCCGAGGACTACGCCTCCGGGTCGCGCTTACGCCACTTAATCCCGGCCGCAATGAACCCGTCGAGGTCACCATCGAAGACGGCGCTCGGGTTGTTGACCTCATACTCCGTGCGAAGGTCTTTGACCATTTGGTACGGCGCGAGAACATAACTGCGCATCTGATCGCCCCAGCTGGCGGTGATAACGCCGGCAAGATCTTTCTTGACCGCCGCCTCCTGCTCCTTCTGCAGGATGAGCAGACGACTCTGCAGCACACGCAGGGCGGCGGCACGGTTCTGGATCTGGCTCTTCTCGTTCTGCATCGATACGACGGTGCCGGTGGGGATATGCGTGAGGCGCACCGCTGAGTCGGTGGTGTTGACGCTCTGCCCGCCGGGCCCGGATGACCGAAAGACATCCACACGGATGTCCGTTTCCGGGATATCAATGGCCTCGGTCTCTTCCATCAGCGGAATAACCTCGACCGCCGCGAAGCTAGTCTGGCGCTTGCCCGCGGCGCCGAAGGGCGACATGCGGACGAGACGGTGAGTGCCCGCCTCAACGCTGAGCGTGCCGAAGGCGTAGGGAGCATCCACCTCAAAGGTCGCCGACTTGATACCGGCCTCTTCGGCGTAGGAGGTGTCCATCACGGTGACCGGGAACTTGTGTTGCTCGGCCCACCGCAGATACATGCGCAGCAGCATTTCGGCGAAGTCGGCGGCGTCCACTCCCCCGGCGCCGGCGCGGATGGTGATGACGGCCGGGCGGGCGTCATATTCGCCATCGAGCAGTGTCTGCACTTCGAGCTCGCCGAGGTTCTTGGTGAGAGCCTTGAGCTCGGCCTCGGCTTCAGCCGCGCTTTCGGCGTCGCCCTGGTCTTCATTGGCCATCTGAACGAGGACTTCGAGATCGTCAAGGCGACGCTCAATGCTGATGATGCGGGCCAGCTCGCTCTGCCGATGGCTGAGGGCACTCGTGATCTTCTGCGCCGCATCCGGGTCGTCCCAGAGGTCCGGAACCCCGGCCTTCTCGCTCAGCTCGGCGATCTCGGCTTCAAGTCGCTCAACACCGACAACAGAGCGGATGTCAGTGAACGTGGAACGGAGGGCGGCGATCTGGTCGCTGAGGTCGAGCTCGATCATGTCGACCCGAGTCTACCGGCGAGGCGGCGGCGCGGTTTCGACAAGCTGACAAGCGCGACCCGCGAAGCGGCCGAGGCGGCCGACGCGGACCGATGCAGGCCGACGGGTATCGTGGGTCGGGCGATGACGAAGCCCGATCACCCCTTCCGCTGGGGTCATGTGATTCCCGTCGCGCTGCTGCCCGCCGCTCTGTTTGCCGTCGGCGAGGGCGCGATCATCCCCGTCTTGCCCGCGATCGCCGGCGACGTGGGCGCAACCCTCGCTGTGGCCGGTTTTGTCGGCGCGATGCTGATGGTGGGCGAACTGCTGGGCGACATCCCGAGCGGCACGGTCATCTCGCGCATCGGAGAACGCCGGGCGATGATCGGCGCGGCAGCCCTGGCCGTTGTGGGCACGTCGATCGCGCTCGTGGCACCGAATCCGTGGGTGCTGGGGATCGGCATCCTGATTTTGGGAATCGCGACGGCCGTCTTCGCCCTGGCCCGCCACGCCCTGGTGACCACCATCGTCCCGATCAGTCACCGAGCACGCGGTCTCTCGACCCTCGCTGGAACATTCCGTTTCGGGTATCTAGCAGGACCGTTCCTCGGCGCGGCCGTGATTTCGCTCACCGGGTCGGTCGAGAGCGTGTTCGTCGTGCAGATCGTGTGCTGCGCGGCGGTTGTGGCGGTGCTGTTCATCTTTCACGACCCGGAACGCGCGGCCACTGTCCACGCGGCACGCATGGCACCTCTAACCGGCGAAACAGCTGTGGGCGCGGAGGTCGGGGGCCTCTTTCGCACCATCGTCACTCGTCGGCACGTGCTTCTCACGCTCGGAATGGGCTCGCTGATTTTGGCAGCACTGCGGGCATCGCGGCAGCTGGTGCTGCCGCTCTGGGCGGTCAATATCGGCCTCGATGAGACCACCACCTCGATCATCATCGGTATCGCTGGTGCAATCGACTTCTCGCTGTTCTTCGCTGGCGGCTGGTTGATGGATCGCTTCGGGCGACTCTGGACCGCGGTGCCCGCGACCCTCGGACTAGCCGTCGGACATCTCGTCCTCGCCTTCAGCCACGACCTGCCGGGCCCGACGATCTGGTTCGTCGCGGTGGCCATGTTCTTGGCGCTGACCAACGGGGTCGGTGCCGGGATCCTGATGACGCTCGGCGCAGACCTCGCCGACCGGCGCAACCCGGCCCCGTTCCTCGGAGCCTGGCGCTTCACGAACGACAGCGGCGGCGCATTGGCCCCGCTCATCGTGGCCGGTCTCACCGCGCTCGTGTCGCTGCCCTTCGCCGTCGGAACCCTTGGCGTGATTGGAGTCGGCGGCGCACTGATTCTGCGGTTCTTCATCCCGAAACACGTTCCTAAGTTGCCGCCACGAGGATCGCGCGGCGAGTCGTCTCGGTAAACCGGGCACAGACGCCCGCGTGTCCACGGCTCGTGGATATGACATCACCTGTGCCCGATCTGGGCGCAGAAACTCACCCAAACACCGTGCGAGAGGTGGCTGTCGCGTCGATGCGCAGGCCGTCTGGCACGAATAGGCCGACAAGGGGTGGATGCCAGACCGACGACAGGGTGACGCGGGCGCTGCGGCCGTCGACGCTGGTCGCTTCGTCCAGGTTGAGGTCGTCGAAACGCTGCGTCGGTGCGGAGTGCAAGTAGCTCTGCACTGCGGTGCGCACATCGTCGGGGGCGAGCGCGACATCCGGACCGTTGGGTGTCTCCACTACTTGATCGAGGGTGAACGCCTCCGCACCGGCGAGCGCTGCCCCGTCGGCGAGGGTGAACAGCCTCTTGCGTTCGAGATAGAGCGATGTCGACGCCGCAACGACCAAGACGAGGGCCAACGCCAGCGCGCCGAAGAACGCAATAAGGGGCAAGGTCGAACCGGTGTCGTCACGCAGTAGCGCCGGTGGCCTGCCGCTCATCGCGATCCCCAGAACCGCGAAACCTGCTCGGTTGCGGATGCCTGAACCGGGATCGATGCCGGCACGTCGGCGCCAACTGCGGGCGGAATGAGCGGCAAAGCAACTGTCACGCCCACCGTCACCGTGACCGTTGCCCGGCGAGTGAGACAGACTGCGGGATTCGGTGCGCAGTCGATCCGGATGTCAGCGCTGCCGGGGTCGATTCCGTAGTCGGCGAGCGCCACTTCGACGGCATCCGCCACCGCTTCGTCAGCGGAGGCCGCTGACTCTGACTGCACGTAGACGCGGGCAGCCTGACGCGCGGCACCGTCGGCGGCGAGAAATGCGCCCTGCGCCGCAGAAAGGGCCAAGACGAGATAGACGGTGGGTAGCAGCAGAAGGAGGCCGACCGTGAGGAATTCGAGCGAGGCGGAGCCGCGGTCGTGGGCGGGCCTAGTCCAGAGTTTCGACGGCGGCATGGCCGGTCACCTCCAGTCCACCATCGACGCCAACAAGTCCGAACAGCGGCAGAGTGGTGCGCACCGTGACGGCGACTGCCGGATGTCCGGCCCAAGCCCCGGAAGATGCCGTCACGTCATCCGCATAGTCGGCCCCGATCGCGAGGCTGATGAGGTCGCGCGTGCGCTGAACGCCGTCGGCCGCAGAGTTGTCGGCGAGCGCCGCATAACGAGCCCCCTCGGCCGCGGCATCCAGGGTCGTATTTCGAATGTGAAGCGTGAGCGCCAGCTGAAGAACCGACAGCGTGAGCACGGTGAGCAGCGCCCCCACGAGCGTGAATTCGGCTACCGCGGATCCGCGATCATCGCACCAGCCGGTACGCCCCTGGCCCTGTTCACGAGAAACCGGCACCGTTCTAGAGGCCGGTGACTTTGGCGAGAGCCTGCGTGAAGATGTCACCCAGCGCTGGGCCTGCGAGCCCCCAGATGACGATCACCAGACCGGCTGTCATGAGCGTTATCAAAACCCACCCCGGTACGTCACCCCGATCATCGCGAAGCCCGCGCGCTATTCGGATTGGTCTGATGAAAGCCCTGCGCCATCTGCTCACCCCGCCATCGTGCCGAAGAGCCACAGCTCGCGAGCAAGCTATCCACAGGGGTCGCCATCTGTGCGCGAAGGTCGGAACCATCACCGTGCACGCGGCGGCGCATCCTGTGTGTGGGCTTCGTAAGATACGCCCGCGGGCGGCCCCACCCGCGCGGATGGTTACGGTGAGAGCCATGAAACGTATTACCTACAGCGGCGGGTCAATTGTGACCGGCAACGCCATCACCGCCGCGCTCCTCGAGTACACGACCACCGTCGCTGACGCCGAAAACAGCGTGACCGTCGACGTCACTGTGCTGGAGGAGAACGGGGAAACTTCGGTGCACACGATCCTGCTCAGCCCGGCAAGTCAGTTCGACGTAGTGGACGTGGGCGGAATGTCCCTGGAGGAAGAAGCGAAGCGTTTCCCTGTGCCGCACATGCCACAAGTGGGCATTCAGGGCAGTGTCGAGACCGACGGTCACGCTGCGCGAACGGCCGACGATTTCAATGAGCTCATGGATGAGATCGATAACGGACTGGGACAGTGACCATGGGCAAATTCATTTACGGCACTCCGTCGATCTCGGTCGATTTCGATGACCGACTTCTCGCACACCTCAAGGCGGTCATCCTGTCAAAGGTTCGCCGCGGCGAAAGCTTCTCGTTCTCGTGGGAGTACACGGTCGAATCCGGCAGCGGACACAGTTCGATCTGGATTCACCCCACCATCCCTCTGCAATTCGACTTCCTCGGCAGCAAAGAGCCACGGCTCAATCGGACCTGGATCGATGAGCTCGTTCGGCTCGCGAATTCTCCCTCGGGATTGCGAGCCACCCCGGAGCCGCCCGAGCCGAGTTAGGTAGCCCGTCAGAGCCCAAGCTGCAATACCATGATGCCCGGAAAGATCGCGAACGCGACGGTCACGGGCAAGATCAGGAATACCAGCGGAACGAGCATCGCGACCTCCTTCTTGCCCGCCGTCTCGAGCAAACGCTGCTTGGTGTCCTCGCGCGAATCCTGAGCCTGCGCGCGGAACACCTCGACGAGGGGCGACCCCCGCTCCAAGGCTCCGGTGAGCTGATCGATCGTTCGGGTGAGAGCCGGCAGGGCGACTGCCGACGAACAGCGGGTGAGGGAGTCGGCCAGCGGCATCCCGGCATTTACATCCGCCACCACGCGACCGAACTCACGCGCCAGCTCCCCGTTGCCCGCCGACGCGACACGACGGAGTGCGGGCAGCACGCCCTCGCCCGCGGAGAGTGCCAGAGCCAAGAACTCGAGGACGGTGGGCAATTCGGCAGCCATGCGCGCCTGCCTGGCCCGTGCCTGTCGGGCGAGAAGTTGTCCGGGCACAAGGGCACCTAGCGCGGCGCCAACCGCGAGGATGAGTAGAGCTAGAAGCGGAGTGAGGGCTGCGGTGCGAGCGATCATGGCAACTGCTGCCACACCGCATGCGGCGCCGACAAGCAGCCCGAGAATCTGTCGCGACCGGAACGCGTCGACAGATGACGAGGACCCCGCGAGACGCAGACGAGCCTCAACGTCCGATACGCCGCCCAGTAGCCGAGAGGACATGACCCGGATGCGTCCCCCCGCGGGGACCATCAACCCGGCAATCAGCGTGCCCGGCTCCCCTACCCGTGGACGCACCGCCTCGCGTGCCTCCGCAGAAATGTCGACCAGATACGGGGCGACTCGGGTGGCAAGGCGTGGTGCTCCGACGCGCGGAATCAGTGCAATCAGGGTCCACAGCCCCACGCCCAGAACGATGCCGACCGGGATCGCGAGGCTCGACCATGCGATCATCGCGTGACCTCCCTCATGCGAACCACCTGCGTTCCTCCGGCAACCGGCCGAGCGCGATCATGAGCCGATAGGCCACGACACTGACCGCAAGTCCGACCCCCAGCAGAGTGAGCCCCGCCGCGGAATTGTAGGCAACCGCAGCCTCCGGGCGGGATCCGAGAAGCACCAGCACGATCCAGGGCGCCGTGACTCCCAACCGGGCCGCGCTCAGCACCCACGATTGGCGGGCCTCCACTTCGGCGCGCACTGCACCCTCGTGCCGTAGGTAACCGGCGAGATTTCGAAGCACCGTGGGCAATTCGGTTCCTCCGACGTCACGCGACATGCGTAGGGTCTCGATGATGCGATCGGCCACGGGGTCGGCGAGCCGCTGTTTGAGATAGTCGAAGGCCACAGAAAGAGCGCCGGTCGCTTGCAGCACCCGGTCGAATTCGCGAAAGGCCGGACGGAATTCAGGTGGACCAACGGCTGCGAGGTCGGCAACAGCCGACCCCAGGGACTGGCCGGCGCGCACTCCGGCAACAATGTGATCCACCAGATCCGGCCATGCGGCACGCAATGCGCGGCTCCGACGGCGAGCCCGACCCGTCACGACGAGGTACGGCATGACGGCGCCCACCAGGCCCGCGGTCACGGCGAGCGCCACGACGGGTGTCAGCGCGAGAACCACAGACGCTGCGATAACCCCGATCAGGGCGCTGACGATCATGAAGACAGCAACGGGAATCCCCGCGAGGCCTGCCTGGACCAGGCGAACCCGAATACCTCCCCCGCGCGCCCTACGACGTCCCGATCCCGATCGTCGCGGCCACATCCACGGCGAGAAAACCAGTATCACTCCGACTCCGCCGACAAGACCGAGAAGGAGGGTCGGCCAGATGCCGGTCATGCCGTTTCTCGCAGCAGCGGCATCGGATCCGTTCCTGCCCGTCCGAACTTCGCAAGCCGCGCGGGGGTATCTCCGGTAGCAGTGAGCCGGCCGCCCTGCAGCTGGAAAAGCTGGATGGTCTGGATGACTCCGCCGATCACCGCACCCGTCGGCGACACTATTTCGACGATGCGACGGTGCCCTGTGCGTTCCAGTTCTGCGTGCACGACGATGTCGATTGTCGATGCGACAGCCGGGACCACGAACGACGAATCAATGTTGCGCCCCGCAAGCAACGGCAGGGTGCAGAGTTTTCCCAGCGCATCTCGTGCGTTGTTGGCGTGAAGCGAACACATCCCTGGCAGGCCGCTATTCAGGGCGATCAATAGGTCGAGCGATTCGGCCTCACGAACCTCTCCGACGACCAGTCGATCGGGGCGCATTCGCAGCGCCTCTTTGATGAGCCGACGCAGCGTAACCTCGCCTGTGCCTTCCAGGCTGGCCTGACGGCACTGCATCGCCACCCAGTCCGGAGCAGAGAGCGCGAGCTCGAAGGTCTCCTCGACAGTGACGATGCGCTCGGTCGCAGGCGCAGAGCCGAGAAGGGCACCCAGCAGTGTCGTCTTGCCGCTTTGGGTAGCCCCCGAAACAAGGATGTTCTGCCCCGACTTCACACACAGGTCGAGGAACGCGGCTGCATGCGGGGTCAGCGAATCGAGGGCGACGAGATCATCGAGGCCGCGCATCCCGGCCCGGAATTTGCGGATGTTCACCGCCCAGTGCGAGCGAGTGATATCGGGGATGACGACGTGCAATCGAGATCCGTCAGGCAAAGACGCGTCGACGAACGGCGACGACAGGTCAACTCGGCGGCCGGAGCTCTGCAGCATCCGCTCCACGAGGTCTCGCACCTCTCGTTCGGTGAGCTGAAGAGGGAGCTGCTCGGACACCCCACTGCGGGCGATGAATACGCGACCCGGCCCGTTGATCCAGATCTCTTCGATCGTCGGATCATCGAGCGCGGGCTGCAGCGGACCCAGACCCGTGAGCGCGGCGAGCACCTGGCGCGCGACAGTGGCCTCATCGTCGAGCAGTGGCTGCGACCCGCCCAGAGCCCGCTCGCTGTAACGCTGGACTTCGGCCCTCACATACTGGTCGGCGAGCCGAGCATCACGGGCGAAATCGATCCCATCGCGCCTCACGCGCTGCCGCACCGACTCGGTTATGGCAGCGATCGGCGAGGTCACGCCCACATTGTCGGCGACAGACGCGGGATCGCGTGCGCACTTTCCACAGGCCCGGCGTCCTTCGCACCCTGGGAGCCGCCGCCGAATCCGCGCCGTTGTCGGGAGCCCGGCTTACCGTGGGCGCATGACTGGCATCGTTTCTGTTTCTGAGATCGACATCGACGCATCCGCCGCACAGGTGTGGGGCATCCTGACTGACAGCGCGAAACTCGGCGAGGTGATGTTTGGAAGTGAGGTCGTGACCGACTGGGAGGTCGGCGGCCCGATCATCTACCGCGGCGAATGGGAGGGGAAGCCCTTCGAAGACAAAGGCACAATCGTCGAGATGCGCGAGCCGTCACTGCTCGTTGTAACGCATTACAGCCCGCTTGGCGGCGATCAAGATGTTCCCGAAAACTACCACGAGATCCGCTACGAACTATCGGGTGCCGGCGGGAGGACGCACGTCGCGCTGCGGCAGGACGGCAACGCAGATCAGGCTGCGGCCGACCACTCGGCGACGAACTGGGATGCGATGCTCGCCTCGCTCAAGAAGGCCGCCGAAGCCAGCTGACCGCAGCACCCCGCGGCCCCGTTCTAAACTGGGGCACGCTCGCGGGAGTGGTGAAATGGTAGACACGCAGGATTTAGGTTCCTGTGCCGCAAGGCGTGTGGGTTCGAGTCCCACCTTCCGCACATTTAGCGCCTCTGACCCGAGGGCGATGAAACTCGCGGCAAATGTTAAAACCATGCAATTGACTGGACGATGATGTCACTGTTGACGACGTGACGATTCGGCTCCGAAATGCCCTCTCGCCCATGAATTCACTGCCTTAATGGAGTTGACCGGCCCCACGACATGGTGTGAACCTCACCGGGGATTTGCTCGACAGTGTATTTACATTGAGGGCGGGCTAGGCATATATTGGGCGGCACTTACCAGCCCTCTTCATGGCTTGTGCGGGATGAGCGAGGCAACGTTGCCCACCCCCTGCGTGCCGCCCCCCGCTTCTCATACTGCTGTGAGCAGCCTTACCGAAGGAACGGCAATGACTACGCAATTTCATGGTTATCAAAAAGTCACATTGATGTGTTTCGTCGCGTTCTACACGATCATGGCGATTGGCGTCTACGCGATCCTGCTGCCGTCCGCGGTTGTCAGGCTGGGCGGTTCGTACGCCGCTGTCGGAGGAGCGGCAACGCTTGAAACCTTCCTCGTGCTCGTCGGGGGTATCTTTGCCGGACGCTTCTATGCGAAAGCTGGCTTCCGCATCACCTATCTCATCGGAGTGCTCTGCACAGTCGCGTTCCTCTTGACCTACGGCTTCGCCACGAACCTCGCGATCGTGTACACAGTCGAAGTCTTCGTGGGATTCTTCCTCGGCATCGCAGCCTTCAACGGTGTCAGCGCGTTCGTGTCGACCTGGTTTATCGCTCGCCGTGATCGGGTTCTGGGATTGGCGTTGGGCATTACGGGTGCAGGCACCGTCGTCGGGTCAATTCTGGCCGTCTACCTGACGCAATTCATTGGCGAGAGCGGCGCGGTCCTGATCCTCGTCGCCCTGTCAATTCCCCCACTTATCGCCCTCCCCTTCCTTAAGACTCCCGCTCAGCTGTCCGAACAACCGCTCGGCGCCGAACTTGCTGAGGAGAAAGAGGAAGTCGAAACAGTCCGCTCGGCAGGCGTAGACAAAGCGACTGTGCGCCGAGCACTCCTATCCCTTCCCTTCGTTCTGATGTGCCTCGGCTCGCTTCTGCTGGGGACGATGCAGTTCACCGTGATCTACATCGCACTCTCCATGCTTGACAGGGGAATTCCCCCGCTCGTGGCCGGCAACCTCGTTACGGTGGCACTTGCCTCAACGGCAATTGCCAGCGTGCTCTTGGGGTTGATCGCCCAGAAGGGCGGAACGATCTGGTACGGCGCGGTGGGCTTTGGCGCCGCTCTGCTCGGTTCCGTGTTGATGATCACCAGCGGTACGAACACGGGCCTGGCCATTGCTGCCTCCGCCCTCATTGGAGCTGGCGCCGGGTTCGCCTTGACCTACGCCGCGACGCTCGTCACGCACGTATTCCACCTGGGGGTATACACGACCGTGATGCCGATTATTGCCGGGGGTGCCTTCGTCGGCTATGGCATCTCCGCGATCCTGCTACCCGGCCTCGCGGAGGCCACCGGATCCTGGTTTACGTCCCAGGTCATCGTCCTCATCGGCATCGCCGTTTCCGCAGTTGCGACGTTCACGGCGCTCTCGGTATCCCGCGCCCGCAATCGAGCGACCATCTCGGGGATCCGGGCAGAGTCGCCGGCGACCGCCGAGGCCTAACAGGCGCTCTATCCGCGAAATGACAGGCGAAGGCCTCGTGTTGCGAAGCGGAGATTCAACCGCTTCGCAGCACGGAGGTTTTCGCCTTCTTCACGCCCTGACTAGGGCAGCGATCACGAATAAACGAAGAATTCGATCGTGTCCTCGAGAACCGTCCAGAGCGTCGTGGCCCCGGCGTTCACACTCAGCGAGCCTCCTGCGCGCACATCATGCTCGACTCCGTCGACCTCGATCAATATTCGACCCTCGACAATGTAGATGGTCTCATCAACCGGGATGGGGAGCTCAAACTTCGGCGGCAGATCTGTTGGTGTGACAAACCAATATCCCGCTGAGAGGGTCTCCCGACCACCCTCTCCGGCGCGACGCAACCATTGAATCGTCCCCGCAGCAAACGGCTCTGCGGCAGTGGCGTCACGGGATGTGGAAACGGCAAATCCTGTATCAGTGGTCATCTTTTGTTCCTCTCATGGGGGGGAGCGCATCTTTGCAACTCAGAATGTCCAAGGTCGACATTTTGTATACACAATAGAAGTGTCTTGGACCGAGTACAACGGTCAGATCACCTCGCCCCTCCGTCCAAAAGCGCGTCAAATTGCGCGTTTTGGCGCAGTTTTTGCCGGATTGACGCATTCAGCAACTGTTTACCCGCGAGGCGCACGCTTGCCCGATGACCACCGACTTTGACGAAGAAGTCGTCATCTCGCAGATCACCGAACGTCTCCTCGAAAAGTTCCCGACCGTCGATCCTGCGCGTATCACCGAGCTTGCTCGCGAAGAGGTGCGCACCCTCGCAAAACTTCCTGTTCAGGACTACATTTCGGTGCTCGGCGAGCGGGCGGTCAAGAAGCGACTGAAGGAAGAACGTCGCACGTGACGACGGGAATCCTGCCGCGCCCCCGTCATTCATCACCGTCCGTCGCCCCTAGGCGATGATGCGTCACCTGCTGTTCACCGGGCCCACGTAGGGTCCGACAATGTTCCGCGCCGACATTCAGGGCCTGCGTGCCATTGCTGTCGGTGCCGTTGTCCTGAACCATGCTGGCGTCCCCGGATTCGCGGGCGGCTACATCGGCGTCGACGTCTTCTTCGTCATCTCGGGCTTTCTCATCACCTCGCACCTGGCACGCAGCCGGAGCGAAACGGGCCGCATCAATCTGCGTGACTTCTGGGCGCGACGTGCGCGCCGCATCCTGCCCGCGTCATTTGCCGTGCTTGTCGCCTCGATCGTCGGGTCCTTTATCTGGATTCCTCCCCTGCTGCGCGAACAGACGCTGCGGGATGCGGCGGCGACAGCCCTGTACGTGCCGAACTACGCGTTCGCGGTCCACGGCACGGATTACCTGGCCGAAACTTCGCCGTCACTGTTCCAGCACTACTGGTCTCTTGGCGTCGAAGAGCAGTTCTATCTGTTCTGGCCGCTGATCCTGATGGCCGTATTCGCGGTATCTCAGGGCGGGCGCGGCCTGCTCGCGGTCGTCGGTGTCATTGCCGCAGCCTCGTTCCTTGCATGTCTTGTACTCACGACTGTGTCGCAGCCGTGGGCGTTCTTCTCGCTGTGGTCGCGCGCGTGGGAGTTCGCGGCCGGGGGGCTCATCGGGCTGCTGCTCATGAAGCGCGAGCGGATCATGCCAGCACGCGTTTCTGCTTTCGCGGGATGGCTGGGGCTGGGCATGATCGCGGCGGGTGTCGTGCTGTTCTCCTACGACACGGTGTTCCCCGGAATTGCCGTGACCTTGCCGGTGATCGGAACCGCCCTGCTGATCGCGGCGGATGCCGACGGCGAGCGGCGCGGTCCGCGTCTACTGCTGGGAACTCCGCCATTGCAATTCATCGGGCGCATCTCCTATTCGCTCTACCTTGTCCACTGGCCGATCCTGATCTTTGTGACGGCCGCGCTCGGTGCGGACTATTTCCTGCCCTGGTGGGCGACAGGGCTTGTGATCGTCGGCGCGGTGCCGGTGGCATGGCTGCTGTATCGCTTCGTCGAAAACCCGGCCCGCACCTCCCCCCGTCTTGTCGGGATGCGCCCGGCTCGCACCCTGGCACTCGCGGGAACGGGTAGTGCAGGTATCGCGATCGCCGCCGTAGTGGGCCTCACCGTTGGGGTCACGGTGCCGCTCGACGGCGGCCGCACAGTACAGGTAACCGCACCCTCGGATCCGCCAATCATCACCTCGTTCGTGCCCAGCAACATGACGCCCACGCTCTATGCCGCAGCGGATGACAACCCTGCTCTCTATGAGCTGGGATGCGAGCTCGGGTTCAGCCGATCGACTCCCCTCCCCTGCGACTTCGGCAGCGACACCGGCACACGTGTGGTGTTGTTTGGTGATTCGCATGCCGCGCACTGGTTCCCGGCACTCGAATCGATCGCCGACACGGACGGATACCACCTGCAGACCCACACGAAGAGTGGCTGCGCGTCGGTGGATGTTCGCCTGCTCCGCGACAACACCGCGTACGCGTCGTGCGATACCTGGCGAAAAGAGGTCATCGCCGATCTGCGCGCCGATCCACCCGACCTTGTTGTGCTGGCGAACTACACGAATCCTGAGTTCGCCACCACGAACGACAAGACCGGGCAGTGGGAACGCGGGCTCAGGAAAACCATCGATCAGCTTTCGGAGGTGACCCGGGTCGTCGTCATCGCCGACACCCCCGACCTGCGGGTGAACCCAGCAGCCTGCCTGGCCGAACACCTCACAACGGCCAAGAACTGCGGTCAGCCCTCGACCGTCGCGTTGCAGTCCCCGGGCCGCGCCGCCGAAGTCGCGGCGACAGCTGCCACCCACACACCGCTGATCGATCTGACCGGCTACTTCTGCACGCCTAAGTGGTGTCCGGCTCTGATCGGCAACACCCTCGCCTACCGAGACTCCCACCACCTCACGGCAACGTACTCAGCAGAACTTGCCGGAGTATTGCGGCCACAGCTGCAGGCGGCTTTAGGCGGGTAGCCCGTGCCCTCTGGTCCAGGCTCGTGGCGTTCGGGGGTTTTCCGCAGGGTCCCGCACGCACCCAGCCGGTACGCTGGCAGCAATCGCCCGCCGATCGCGCACGCGACCGACGTCTGGAGCCTTCTGTGATCCACCTTCCCGCTGTCGCCACAAGTCTCATCCCGTGGCTCGACCCCCACCAGATCATCGTTAGCGCGGGACCGTGGGCGCTGCTGGTCGTCTGCCTCATCATCTTCAGCGAGACCGGCCTTCTGGTCGGATTCGTCCTCCCGGGCGACACCCTGCTCATCATCACGGGCTTGCTGAGCTTCACCGGAACCATGACCGAGTCGGGCACCGGCATCCAAATACCGATTTGGTTGGTCTGCCTGGCCATTTCGGTCGCCGCATTCGCCGGAGGAGAAGTGGGCTATCTCATTGGCCACAAGGCCGGTCCTCGCATCTTTGAACGCAAGGAAAGCGGACTGTTCTCCCGCGAGAACGTCATTCGCACCAACAAATTCTTCGAGCGCTTCGGCGCTCTCGCCATCATCGTCGCCCGCTTCGTCCCCATCGTCCGGACCTTTGCTCCTGTCGCCGCGGGCGTCGGCCATATGAGCTACCGCCGCTACTCGCTCTATAACGCGATCGGGGCGATCATCTGGGGATCCGGGCTCACCTTCGCAGGATTCCTGCTCGGCTACTTCCCCCCGGTCGCGGACTTCGTCACGAAGTACATCGACGTCATCCTGCTGTTCGCCGTCGCGATCGCCGTCATCCCCACCGCGTATCACGCAATCCGTCAGGCGCTCAAAGCCCGCCGCATCAACCGCGAGGGCGGCGGCGCTCCCCTCAGCGACGAAGAGGCGATCGCCGACATCTTCGAAGACAAGAAGAAATAGCGCCAGCCCTCAGGGCTACAGTCCGGTCGTCACCAGCACCAACAGTGTGAGGTTCAGCGCGATCAGGAGCACCGCGGCGACGGACGCGAGCACCGTCGTCCACCATCGGTTCGCCGACTCGCCCAGCAGATCCCGCCGCATCGTCAAACGTACAAGCGGAATCAACGCGAACGGGATGCCGAACGACAGCACGACTTGGCTGAGCACCAGTGCCAGGGTGGGGTCGAATCCAATGGTCAAGATCACAAGGGCCGGGATGAGCGTGATGATGCGCCGCACGAGCAGCGGAATGTGCACTTTCAGCAGACCCGACATGATCTCGGCGCCCGCATACGCACCCACCGAGGTTGACGCGAGACCGGATGCGAGAAGCCCAACCGCAAACAGGGTCGCGACGATCGGACCAAGTGCGGCCCCAATCGCGGCGTGAGCCCCCTCAAGGGTGTTGGTCCCCGCAACTCCCTGCAGCGTGGCCGCCGCCAGAAGCAGGATCACGACGTTGACCGTGCCAGCAATGGCGAGGGCAATCGTGACATCGATGCGAGTTGCGCGCAGTACGCGGTTGCGCTCCGGCCCTTCGGCGACCTTGCCGAACCGGTCGCGGGTCAGCGCCGAGTGCGCGTAGATGGCGTGGGGCATCACTGTCGCACCCATGATCGAGGCGGCGAGAAGAACCGAACCCGAGTCGGCGAAGCGAGGCAGCAGGCCCGCGACCGCTTCCCCGGAATCCAAGGGCGCGAAGACAATCCCGGCACAGAAGCCGATAGCAATAATCGCGACAAGTCCGATGATGACGCGTTCGAACGGACGCGAGCCGCGTCGACTGTGAAGAAGAAGGAGGAGCATCGACACGGTTCCCGTGATGACACCACCTGCGAGAAGCGGCAGGCCGAACAGCAGATGCAGGGCAATGGCACCCCCGAGGACTTCGGCCACGTCCGTTGCCATGGCGACGAGTTCTGCCTGGATCCAATAGGCATAGCGTGTGCCTCGTCGGCGGAAGGTACGGCCCAGTACGCCCGGCAGGCTTTCACCGGTACTGAGCCCGAGCTTGGCCGACAGGTATTGGATCAGCCACGCCATCGCGTTCGCGACAACGACGACCCACACCAAGAGATAGCCGTACTGCGCTCCGGCGCTCGCGTTGCTGGCCACATTGCCGGGATCGAGGTAGGCAACACCGGCAACCATCGCCGGGCCGAGCAGTGTGAAGAAACGGACGCGCCCGGGGTTCGCCAACGCAATGCGGATCGCACGCGGTTCGTCGACCTCGGCAATGGAATTTTTCGGCACACCGAAATATATCAGGATGCGGAGTCGACGACCACCCACACGGCATCCGCCGCATCTCGGGCCAGTGAGTCGGCCTCCACAAAATCGTCCAGACCGACACCGGCCGCCGCGAGTGCGCGAAGCACACCAGGATTGCGGTCGCTTATACGCACGACGCGCCCGCGGGATCCCGTCGGCAGCTCCGCTGCTGTCATGGCTACCGGACGGGTCACGGTGCCGTCGGCCGCGGGAATCAGATCACCGTGCGGATCACGCGTGGGATGCCCCAGCTGCGCGTCGATCGCCGCGAGCAGCCTGTCACTCACCGCGTGCTCAAGAATCTCGGCCTCATCGTGCACCTCGTCCCAGCCATAGCCGTGCTGCTGCACGAGCCAGGTTTCGACAAGGCGATGCCGGCGCACCATCCGCAGTGCCTGATGCCGGCCCGACTCGGTGAGAAGCACAGCCCCGTAGGGGGCATGCTCCACCAGCTCGACCGCCGCAAGCTTCTTCACCATTTCGGTCACAGAGCTGGGGGCAAGCCCGAGGCGAGCGGCAAGTTGCGAGGGGGTGATCGGCTCGGGCTGCCATTCGGTGTGGCAGTAGATCACCTTGAGGTAATCCTCGATCGCGCGTGGATCAGGGATGTGCGTGCTCCTCAGTCTCGGAATGTCCGGCAGGTTCAAGTTGGAAGGTCGAATGCTCGACGTCGAAATGACCGCGCAAGCACTCCCCCAGTCGATCAAGCATCGCGCCCGTCTCCCCACGCGAGAACACACCGGCCTCGCATTCGACATGCGCCGTGAACACCGGCGCACCGGACGTGATGGCCCACACGTGCACGTCGTGAACGGCGACCACCCCAGGAGTCTCGATCAGATGCGTACGTATCTCAGCCACATCCGTCTCTCGGGGCACGGATTCGGTGAGCACCCGCACGACATCGCGCAGAAGCCAGAACGCCCGCGGCACGATCATTGCCGCGATGACGAGCGAAGCGACAGCGTCCGCCTGCACGAATCCGGTGAGAAGGATCACAGCGCCCGCCGCGATTGCAGCCACCGATCCGAGCAGATCGCCGAACACTTCGAGGGATGCCGCCCGCATCCCGAGGGACCCGCGATTTCCGCCGCGCAGCACCGCAAGAGCGACGATATTGGCTACGAGCCCGATCCCAGCGACAACGAGCAGCGGAATCGCTCGTACCTCTGCGCTTCCGGCCGGGTCAGCGAGGCGTCGGATCGCCTCAATTGCCACGAACACCGCTACCCCACCGAGAAGCAGCCCGTTGACGAGCGCGCCCAACACCTCGACCCGCTGGAAGCCGAAGGTGTGACGGTCGGTGGCGGGGCGTGAGGCCACAACGCTCGCGAGCAGAGCGACCAGCAAGCCAATGGCATCGCTCGTCATATGACCGGCGTCGGCCAGCAGCGCGAGCGAGCCCGACAGCACAGCGCCCACGACCTCGGCAACGAGCACTGTCGCGACTATCGCAAAAGCGACGACAAGCCGCGTGCGGCTGCTCGCCGCATGCGCGTGGTCGTGACCCATGCGTCTAGGGTACGGCGTGTGCCTCGGTCGGAGGGACTAGCCCAGGGCGGCGCGCACGGCGGGCAGGATTGCACCGAACGCCTGGGTGCGGTGACTGAGGGCGTTCTTCTGGTCGGCGGTCAGCTCTGCGGCACTGACGGCAGCGTCATCCGGTTTGAAAATCGGGTCGTAGCCGAACCCGGCTACTCCGACGCGTGAGTCCAAGATCCGTCCGGGCCACACGCCACGTTCGACAGCCTCGCCCCCGTCCCAGACGAACGCCGCGACGCAGACGAATTGCGCCACCCGCTGAGGAATGGATGTCGCATGCTGCTCGGCGAGGTTCCGCAGCACGAGGTCCACATTGTCGGCATCGTCACGCGTACCGGCATACCGGGCCGAATGGATGCCGGGGGCGCCCCCCAGAGCATCCACACAGATCCCCGAATCGTCTGCCAACGCGGGCAAACCGGTGTGCGCGAAAGCTGCCCGAGCTTTGATGAGCGCATTGGCCTCGAAGGTGTCGCCGTCTTCGACCGGCTCGGGGCCGTCGTAGCCGATGAGCTCGTGGTTCCCGAGACCGCGTTTGAGGATGCCCTGCAATTCGGTGACCTTGTGCGCGTTATGCGTGGCCAGCACGATCTTCATGCGCACGGCCTCATGCGAGAGTCGACGTCTGCACGTCGGTGAGGGTCGCCGCGCCGACGACAGCGAGGTCGAGCAATGCGTTCAACTCGTTCCGGTCGAACGGTGCACCCTCGGCTGTTCCTTGCACCTCGACGAACGCGCCGCGACCGGTGACCACGACGTTCATGTCCGTCTCGGCGCGCGAGTCCTCGACATAGGCGAGGTCGAGAAGCGGAACCCCGTCGACGATGCCGACACTGACAGCCGCCACCGAATCCGTCAGAGCCTTCGCGTTCTTGGCGATGAACCCCTTCGAGCGACCCCATTCGATGGCGTCGACGAGTGCGACATATGCCCCCGTGATTGCTGCCGTGCGAGTGCCACCATCCGCCTGCAAAACATCGCAGTCGATCACGATCGTGTTCTCGCCCAGTGCTTTTGTATCGATGACGGCGCGCAGGCTCCGGCCGATCAGCCGTGAAATTTCGTGTGTGCGCCCGCCCACACGGCCCTTAATGCTCTCGCGATCGGAGCGGCTGTTCGTTGCGCGCGGCAGCATCGCGTATTCGGCAGTCACCCAACCTGTGCCTTTGCCCGTCAACCACCGCGGAACGCCGTTGGTGAAACTCGCGGTGCACAGCACCCGAGTCTCGCCGAAACTGATCAGCGCGCTGCCCTCAGCCTGCGTGCTCCAGCCGCGTTCGATTGTGACCGGGCGGAGTTGATCGGGCGTGCGTCCGTCGAAGCGGGTCATTGTGTGCCTTTCAGTGCGGGAAACATGCCTGTGGGAAAGGCCTCCACGTGACCCACCTCCGGGCCAAGGAAACGCGCCGCGAGGCGCGTGAAAGCGGCGTTGTCATCGCCGGTGGATTCAAAGAGATGACGAGGCGGGCTACTGTCTCGGCGCTCCAGCCCATGGCTCACGAGGGCACGGTAGACGTCGGCAGCCGTCTCCTCCGCGCTCGAAACGAGCCGGACATCCGGCCCCATGACGTATTGGATCGCCGCCGACATCAGCGGATAGTGCGTGCACCCGAGAACCAGGGTGTCGATCCCGGCAGAACGCAGCGGCGACAGGTACTCCTCCGCGACAGCGAACAACTCGTCACCGCTGGTCATGCCCGCCTCGACGAACTCCACGAAACGAGGGCATGCGGCGGTAAAGAGCTCGAGACCGTCTGCGGCGGCGAACGCGTCTTCATATGCACGGCTCTGGATCGTGCCGGCCGTGCCGATCACGCCGACCCGCCCGTTGCGGGTTGTGCGAACTGCGGCGCGCACCGCGGGCTGGATGACCTCCACCACCGGAATGCCGGAGGCGAGCGTGTACCGCTCGCGCGCATCCCTCAGCATGGCCGCACTCGCCGTATTGCAGGCGATAACGAGCGCTTTGACCCCTTGCGCCACCAGGTCATCGAGAACCGCGAGCGCATAGGCACGCACATCGGCTATCGGCTTGGGACCGTAGGGCGAATGCACCGTGTCGCCCACATACAGAATGGACTCGCGCGGCAGCTGGTCGATGATCGCCCGCGCCACCGTCAGCCCGCCAAGCCCAGAGTCGAAGACCCCGATCGGTGCGTCGCTCGTCGTCACCTGGGCGACAGACGGCTCGGGAAGGGTCACAGCTATAAGGCTACCGGCGTGCCTGCTGCGCCTACTTCATTCGGTCGTAGATCTTCTTGCAGTCGGGGCAGACCGGAAATTTCTCGGGATCGCGGCCCGGCACCCAGACCTTGCCGCACAGCGCTTTGACCGGCTTGCCCGTCATTGCCGACTCGAGGATCTTCTCCTTCTGCACATAATGCGCGAACCGCTCGTGATCGCCATCTTCGTGCAGTTCGTTGGCGAGCAGCTCTTGAAGCTCACGGTCGAGCACATCAGTGCCCGCACCCGATCCGCCGCCTTCGCCAACTTCACCCGGACCACTCATGCTCTGGCTCATGAATCTAGTTTCGCATGGTGAAGGCGAGCAGTTCCGGGCCGCGACGATCGAAATGGACCCCGCCCACGCGGATCCCGATCATCAAGGTGATCAGACCCGCTGCAATGCCGAGGCCCAGTGACACCCACGTCCACATCTCGGTCGAGGTGACGAGGGCCAGAATGCCTGTGAAAATCGCCGGGGTGGCAACCAGTAAAGTCAGGAAGAACGCAGCGGCCTGTGACCCGGCTCCGGTCTCGCCGGCAACCTGGGGCTGTTGGAATGCCGGATCGCCGGGGTGCGAAGCAGGGTACGGGAACCGGGCAGACAGCCCGCTCGCAATCCCAACTCCTCCCAGCAGCAGTGCCCCGCACACGCCGGTCATCGCGGGCACAATGTTCCAGTCTCCATGGGCCCATGCCGTCAGGGGGATCCCGATAAGGGCCAGTACGGCACCGAACACGAGGACCGGCACGAGGCGCCCGACGCGATCATCGGTTCCGCGCGTCTGCGCAACAACATGTGTCCAGACGGCCGACGAATCCCATGCCACATCGTTGTGCGTGCTCGACGCGAAGATCAGCATCATGATCGGCAACGGAACGAGCACCGACACGGGGAACGGTATTCCCCCGATCCACATGGCCAGCAAGGTGACGACCGGGATCACGGGGAGGAAGCCGAAGATGGCCCGGTAGCGCGGGTCGCGGATCCAATAGATAAAACTGCGTGCGGCAATGGCTCCGGTGGGGCTCGACGGAACACGTCGGAACCAGCCCGGCACCCCACCCCGACGTTCAACCGGGATGCGGCGCGTCGGCTGGAACACGTAGCGAACGACCGCGAACCATGCAACGACAAGCACGAGCACCCCACCGGCCCCCAGGAAAAGCGCAATAGCGCCGCCCCGGGCGTTCCCGAAAACCACATGTGACGGTGCCGACCAGAGCATGGCGAAAGGTGACCACTCGAGCGAATCGGCGACGGTATCCAAATGGAGGTAGGCGCTCAGGCGCAGGAGAGAATTCGCCGCGGGACGCGCCGAATCCGACACATGCGGTGCGATGCGCGGCAAGGCCGCCAGGAGGAATGCAGCCGCCCACACGACGAGAAGGATGGTGCCCCCGACCCGCACCCGGCGACTCCATCGGGGATGATGCGCCAGCGCATGCCCGACGGCAACGCCGAGACGCACCGACAGGATCCCCTGCACGAACAACAGCGGAGCTGCGGCGGCAGCAACCCCAAGGGCGGCATCATCGCGCCACACCTGAAGCGGAGCCCAGACCACCGGGATCAGCAGCAACACGGGGCCCACGAGCGAGTACACGAGGATAAGCGCGGCAATCGGCGCCCACCGGAAGCCGTACCCCCGCAGGGCTCGCGGATCGATGGTCTCTGACCGCGCGATCATCATCGGCACCACGAACGCCGCCACGCTGAGGAGCGATCCGCCCAGGATCACAACCCGTCGCACATATTCGTCGTCGAGATCGTGCAGGCGGGACGCCGATACCGCGAGCAGAACAACAACAGCAACCCCGACGACTGCGGCGAGCACGCCCGCGACGATCTGCCTCGTGGGTCGCCGGAGCTGATTCCGATACAGCCGCATCTTGAGGGCGAACAGCTGCCGGGGCAGCAACAGGGGTGAGGGCACTGAGCGTGTGTCTTTCCGCTAGTCGGAGTAGCTGTGCAGCCACTCCATGCCCTCGACGGCACTTGCGCCGCCCGCGAGCTCGACAAACCGATCTTCCAGAGAGGAGCCCTCGAGCACCTGCTCAAGAGGCCCAGCCGCGAGCATGCGGCCGTCGGCGATGATGGCGACCGAATCGCATATGCGCTCGATGAGATCCATGCTGTGGCTCGACAACAGCACGGTGCCGCCCGCAGCTGTGAATTTGTGCAGAATATCGATGACCACCTGGGCCGACACGGGGTCAACCGACTCGAACGGCTCATCGAGCACGAGCAGTCGCGGCGAGTGGATCATGGCGGCGGCTATCGCAATCTTCTTCACCATGCCCGCCGAATAGTCCGAAACGAAGCGGTGCAGCGAGTGCTCGAGGCCGAAAGCCGAAACCAGGTCAGCTGTGCGCGCGAGAGTTGTGGCACGGCTGAGCCCTCGCAGGCCGCCCGCGTGGTGCAGATACTCGGCGCCGGTCAGGCGATCAAAGAGCCGCAGACGATCGGGAAGAACGCCGAGGATACGTTTGGCCGCTCGCGGGTTGCGCCATACGTCAGAGCCGTACACAGATACGCGGCCGGCATCGGGTCGGAGCAAGCCCGTGACCATCGACAGGGTCGTGGTCTTGCCTGCGCCGTTGGGTCCCACGAAACCGTAGAACGAGCCCACAGGCACCTGAAGGTCAACGGAATCAACGGCCGTGACGGTACCGAAACGTTTGGTGAGCCCGCGGACCGAGAGCGCGAGCTCAGTTGTCGTGGGAGCGGGGCGAAGCACTCTTACAGGCTTGCGCGCGGGACGCTTAGCGGCGGCACCCTGTGCCCGCGGCACGGCGGGCTTCCGAGCTGCCGCAGTCTTCCTCGGCGTAGCAGGCTTCCGAGGCGTTGCGGCCTTGCGCGGTGTGGCTGTCTTCCGCGGCGCCGCGGGCTGCGACGTCGGCTCCGTTGCAGGCTTCGACTCGGAATCCGTCGCGCTTGCCGGCTTTTGGCCGATCGTCGGACGCGCAATCGGCGAATAGCTCAGCCGCGCCGCAGAAGGAGTAGACCCCGTGGTCTCGGGCGCATCTGCTGCCCGCTTCCTAGCCGTGCTCGACGAGGCTCGTGAGGTTCGTGCGGTGCCGGATCGAGTCGTCGTGGGTGACTTTTGGGCGGCAGGAGTAGACGTGGACGCCGGGCGCTGAGGGGTGGGTGCGTCTGGTTCTGATTCCACGGAGTCCACCGTATCAATCGTCGAGGGCGCTGAGATGCGCTCAGCATGGCTAGATCACGAAACGAGAACGAATATCGCGTGCCCTGGGTCGACACAGTGTCCATCCGTACAATCGGGGAAGCACAACGAGGTGTCCTGACATCAGTCGATATGTGAACGACGCATGAACTTTGCGCGATTCATCGACACTCGCCAACACCAAGGAGAACCAGCCGTGACCACCCAGATTGTGATCCTCGCCGCTGGTATGGGAAGCCGACTCGGTCGCTCCCTGCCGAAGCCCCTCACAGAACTCAGCGATGGCCGCACCATCATGCAGCAGCAGTTCGACAACATCCACCAGGCCTTCGGAACCGACGTGTCGGTCACGATCGTCGTCGGCTACAAGCTCGAGCACATCATCGAGGCATTCCCCAACGCCACCTACGTCTACAACGAGCAGTACGACCAGACCAACACCTCGAAGAGCCTCCTCCGCGCGCTCAGCGCCTCGAAGGACGGTGGAGTGCTGTGGATGAACGGCGACGTCGTTTTCGACCCCGAGGTCCTCGTCCGCGTCGGCGACCTTGTGGCCGCAGACCGCAGCTTCGTCAGCGTCAACACCGCCAAGGTGAGCGACGAAGAGGTCAAATACACGGTCGACGCCGAGGGCTTCATCAACGAGCTGTCCAAGACCGTCGTGGGCGGGCTCGGTGAAGCGGTGGGCATCAACTACGTCGCCAGCTCCGACAAGGGAGCACTCACCCGCCACCTCTCACGCGTGGGCGACCAGGACTACTTCGAGCGCGGCATTGAGGTCGGCATCCAGGCTGACAAGCTGCGCTTCGAGCCCGTCGACATCTCCGACCTGTACGCGGTTGAGGTCGACTTCGCCGAAGACCTCGAGCGCGCAAACCTCTTCGTCTAGCCGCCTGCCGGCCGTCTTGCCACCGGGGCCTCCTGGCACGCGGCGGCCGCAGCTCGGTCCTCAATCTCGTCGGCGCGGGTGCCTCAGGCCTCGCGCCGACGAACTTTTTTCAGCCGGGGACACTAGATTGTTGCGGTGACCTCGCCCGCGCTCGCCTCCCGTGCGTGGTCGCCCTTCCATCGCTACCGACGTTCCCTCTGGCTGCTCACGGCGCGGGACCTGCGGGTGCGGTACTCGACCTCGGTACTGGGCTATCTGTGGTCGATTCTCGACCCCTTGGTCATGGCCGGCATCTATTGGTTCGTCTTTACGCAGGTGTTCCACCGCGGCGTTGGCCACGAGCCCTACATCGTCTTCCTGCTTGCCGGTCTGCTGCCCTGGATGTGGTTTACCGGGTCCATATCGGATTCCACACGCGCCTTCACAAAAGAGGCGAAACTCGTGCGGTCGACGACCATCCCTCGCACCATATGGGTGGCGCGGCTCGTGCTCTCGAAGGGCATCGAGTTTCTCGCCAGCATCCCGGTGCTTGCGCTCTTCGTGATTGCGTCGCAGTTCACTGAGCATCCGGCGACCCTCCACGTTGAGGCACTGCTGTTTCCGCTCGCCATCCTGATCCAGGCAGTTTTGACGGTCGGAATCGGCCTCATCGTGGCGCCGCTCGTCGTGTTCTTTCGTGACCTGGAGCGTGCGGTGAAACTCACCCTGCGGTTCATGTTCTATGCCTCACCACTGATCTACAGCATCCAGGATCTTCCGAAGTCGCTGCACACCCTGGGCGCCTTCAATCCCTTCAGCGGGATCGTGTCGCTCTACCGGGCGGCGTTCTTCCCCCAGCAACTCGACTGGTTCGCTGTGGGTATCAGTGCGGCAATGTCCGTCGTGATCCTGGGCATCGGCGTGCTGGTGTTCCGCCGCACCATCCGCGCCGTGCTGAAAGAGATCTGATGGCTGGCGAGATCGGATCCATCGTCGTCGACACCGTAGGGGTGCGGTTCAAACGCAATCGCGCCTCACGACGCAACTTCAAAGACCTATTTGCCGGTCGACGCAGACGCAGCCGGCCCGACGAATTCTGGGCACTGCGCAACGTCGCCTTCACCGTGACGCCGGGCGAGGCGATCGGTGTGGTGGGACGAAACGGGCAGGGCAAGTCGACCCTGCTCAAGCTCGTTGCGCAGGTGCTCATCCCCGACGAGGGATCCGTCTCGGTGCACGGCGGTGTGGCCCCCCTCATTGAGATCACGGGCGGGTTCGTCAACGACCTCACCGTGCGGGACAACGTGTACCTGACAGCCGGTCTACATGGCATGACGAAGCGCGAGATCGCCGAGAGGTTCGACGAAATCATCGAGTTCGCCGAGCTTCAGGACTTCATCGATACGCCCTATAAGCACCTCTCGAGCGGCATGAAGGTGCGCATTGCATTCGCTGTCATCTCGCGGCTGGAAGAGCCAGTCATTCTGGTCGACGAGGTGTTGGCCGTCGGCGACAAGCGCTTCCGAGAGAAATGCTATTCGCGCATAGAAGAGCTGCTCGCCGGGGGGCGCACCCTGTTCTTCGTTTCGCATAGCGAACGCGATCTGCTGCGTTTCTGCACCCGTGGCCTCTACCTGGACAAAGGCTCCCTAGTTCTTGATGCACCCATTAGAGACGTCGTCGATCGGTATAACGCCGATTACGGTGTGTAGGTGGCCAAGACCGTCGTCAAGCTCGACCCTGAGAGTCTGCCCCCGCGGGTAGCGAGCGGGTTCGACCGGCTGATGGCGGTGCAGCGTCCGGTTGTTTTGGCGCACATCCGGTCCATCCGGGCGCGTCGACCCGATGCCTCCCCCGCGCAGATCATCACCATTCTCGAGCGGCGGTACCTGACGGCGGTGACGGCGGGCGGTGCAGCTGTAGGGGCCTCCGCTGTGATCCCTGCGGTCGGCACGGGCGCGGCCCTCGCACTGTCGGGGGTTGAGACGGCAGGGTTTCTCGAGACCAGCGCTCTGTTCGCCCAATCCGTGACCGAGATCCACGGGATCGCGATCACTGACCCCGAGCGCGCTCGCACGCTCGTGATGGCTCTCATTCTCGGCAATGCCGGACAGGATCTGATCCGCCAGTTCGCGGGGCAGGCACGCGGAACCGGCTCTTCACGCACTGTCTATTGGGGGGAAATCATCACCTCCCGTCTGCCGAATGCGGCATTCGGGCAGATCTCGTCGCGCATCCGGAACGCTTTTCTTAAGCGGTTTGCGGTGACGCAGGGGTCGTCGGTCATCGGCCGCCTCCTGCCGTTCGGTATCGGCGCTGTCGTCGGCGGCACCGGCAACCACCTCATGGGACGACAGATCGTCCGTTCGTCACACGACGCGTTCGGCCCTCCGCCTGTCGCGTTTCCTGTTGGGCTTGAGGCGCTGCCGAAGGTTCCGAAGGCTGCAAAGGCGTCCCGTGCACCCAGGGTTCCGAAGGCGCCCAAGCTTGTCCAGCCACCCGCACCTGCTCAGGCCCAGCTTCCGCCCCCTCGCGCAGAAGACCTGCAGCCGGAATAGCTACGCGCGAACGTCCGACGTCGAGTTGGACGCGTCAAGGTCGACCCGTGTTACGGCTGATCCGGGCAGAGACGTGGCGATATCCACGAGTCGTGGATGACCGTCTGAAATTGCCCGGATCTGCGTCGGTACCTCTGGCAAGTTCGTCAGAGGCGCAGTCGGCGCGTACCGAGCCCGATAGCGACGCCGGACCCGCCGCGCACGGCGCACCAGGAACCGCAGCGGTCGCCCCACGATCCAGGCGAAGCGACCCGAAAGCGAGGTGTCGATATCACCGAGCGCGACTTTGCGTTCCCATGCCTCGCGCAACAGTCCCCCGTGCGGCACGGCGGCAGCGCGGGGTGCGAGGCGACCGGCGCGGCGCAGGGCGATGGCGTGTTCGAGGGCCGGGATCCAGTCATTTTCGGCGGCGTCATGGAAATAGTTGTCGGCCACCCATCGCGGGTCGGGATGCCGGTAGTCGCGCGCAATCAGGTCCTGTGAGTTGCCGAACAGGCCGCTGTCGACGAATGCCAGGTTGATGAGCCGACGCCCGACTCCGAAATCGTCGAGTGCCAGCACCGGAATGCCTCGCTCCAACGCCTCGATGATGGCCGTCGAACTCACGGTGACGAGTCCCTCTGCTGTGTCGAGTGCCTCGCTCATCGGCCCGCTCGACACCACGAGGTTGGACGGCATCGGGCCAAGCTCGGCAATCAACTCGGGAATGCCATCCACTTCGGAATGCGTCTGCCGCTCCCCCGGCGAGGTGCGAATTTTGACCACGACGCGGCGGCTGGGATCCGCGAGCGCAGCCATTCGCAGGGCCTCCGCCACCCGCACACGGTCACCCCGCACCCGCGGCACAATCGCCTGCGTCGCAAAAACCAGATCCGTGCCGGCCACGGGCCGTTGCACGAGGAACGGCAGAGAGGCCAGGGCGATGCGCTGATCCGTGCCGCGACGATCGGCCAGGTGCTGGAACTCGCCCACCTCACGGCGTGAATGCACGACCATAATGTCGGCCTGCCGACGGAACCGCAGAGCCTTCATCGAAGCGGGTATCGAAATACCGGGCAAGCCGGAAACAATTACCGGGCGCGGGTCAAGGGAGGCGACAATGCGGATCAGCACCATGGCGATCGGTCCGGGAGCGGCAACCAGCACCGCATCCGCCGGGTGTTCTGTCAGCAGCCGCGGCAGATCGCGGTAGCCCGCGCGCGCGACACTGTCGATCGTTGCACCCGACATGGCAGCCGCGAGCTGACCGTCACTGACCACAAGCGGGGTATCAACAACGATCACGCTGCGGTGCCATTCGGGGGGCATACCCGAAACAAGGGCGGCCCCCCACTTCAGGTACGAGTCCGAATCGGCGAGGGCGACAATCCTCATCCGGCGACGCTCACTGCGTAGGGGCGGTGACGCGGCGCAGCTTCGCGAGGGGTGCGAGCTCACCGGGGAACACGCGCTTCACGCCGTCGCCGAGCGCCTCCTCGATCACGCGAACGTCGCGCACGAGGTGCTGCAGGCCTGTCGGTTCGAGGGATGCGGCGTGGTCCGAGCCCCACATCGTGCGGTCGAGAGTGATGTGGCGCTCGATCGCGACGGCACCCAGAGCGGCGGCCGCAAGGGAGATCTGAAGTCCCGGCTCGTGGCCCGAGTAGCCGACAGGAACGCCGGCATAGCGGTCACGTAGGGTGTGGATCATCCGCAGATTCGCCTCGCCGGCGGGCATCGGGTAGGTCGACGTGGCGTGCAGCAGCACGAGGTTGTCGGTACCGAGCACGTCAACCGCGCTGTCAATCTCGTCGAGTGTCGACATACCCGTGGAGAGGATGATCGGCTTGCCCGTTGCGGCGAGAGCGCGCAGCAGCCCGTGGTCTGTGAGGGACGCCGAGGCAACCTTGTGCGCAACGACGTTGAGGTCTTCGAGGAAGTCGACCGACGGCTCATCCCACGGCGATGCGAACCAGTCGAGACCGCGGAGAGTGGCGTGATCGCCAATCTCTATGTACTGCTCGCGGTTGAACTCGACGCGGTAGCGGTACTCGAGGTAGCTCATGGTGCCCCAGGGGGTCTCGCGCTGCACGTCACGCATGTGCTCGGGGGTCGAGATTTCGGGGGTGCGCTTCTGGAACTTGACCGCCTGCACACCGGCGTCAGCTGCGACATCGATGAGTTGCTTGGCCAACTCGACGCTGCCGTTGTGGTTGAGCCCGATCTCGCCGATCAGGTACGCGGGCTGACGAGCCCCGATGGTGTGGCGTCCGATTGTGACGGTCATTGCGTTCTCCTTAGTCCTGCTGCCTCGTGCTGTGAGTGGTGTGAGAGGTACGTGTGGTGCCGGTGGTGCGGATGACATCGCGAGCCTGCAGAACGCTTTCGGCCAATTCGCGCACGGCTCCGTCGCCGCCGGACCTGCCGAGAATCAGACGGGCTGCCGTAAGAACCCGGGGGTGCGCATCGGGCACGGCCACCGGCCAGCCGACACGAGCGAAACAGCCGAGGTCGTTCACGTCATTGCCGAGGTAGGCGATTCGGTCGAGGGCGATGCCGCGTGTGCGGGCCCAGTCCGTGAGAGCGGTGACCTTGTCTTCTGAGCCCTGGATGACATCCACCCGCAGTTTTTTGGCACGTGCCGTAACCACCGGGTTCGTCTCGGTCGACAGGATTAAGACCGGGATGCCCGCCTCACGCAACAAACGCACGCCCATGCCGTCCGAGCGGCTGACCCGCACGACCTCGGAGCCGTCGTGGCCCACGAACGCCGAATCGTCGGTGTGCACGCCGTCGAAGTCGGTGACGACCGCGTCGACATCGATCGATAGGGCGGTTGTGACCAGCGGCGCCAAGGTGTTGGCCATCGTGAGCTGTTCGCGAGTGTCGATTTCGAGCGCGTGCAGTTCGGGTACGAAAGCGGGTGCTGTGCGGCCGAAGAAGCGGTGGCGGGCGGCACGAAAGCCCTCGGCCCGCATCACGTAGAAGGCGCCGGTTTCGAGGAACTCGGGTTCGCGATCCTGCCGGCGCGGGCGAACTGCCGCATCGTGATTGATGCCAACGGCGCCGGCACCCCCGCCAGACTCAGTTGCGTTGCGCCAGAGAAATCCCCACGACTGCACGGCCGAGAAGGCCACATCTGCTTCGCCCGCAACAACCCGCTCGATGGCAGCATCGAGGTCGTTCGGGTCGATGAACGGCGAGGTGGCCTGGATGAACACGAGCACCTGCACCGTGGCCGACGACGCAGCGTCCGAGTCGAATGCGGCGAGCGCATGCAGGAGTGCCGCCTCGGATCCGGCAACATCCGTCGAAAGCTCGGCGGGCCGATCAATGACTTCCGCACCCCACTCACGGGCGACGGCCGCGATTTCGGAGTCGTCGGTCGACACCACTACTCGGTCGATCTGCTGCGCCGCGCGTGCACTGGCTATCGCACGACCCAGGAGCGGTACACCGCCGACCCGCTGCAGGTTCTTGCGAGGTATGCCTTTCGACCCACCCCGCGCCGGGATCACGGCGACGACACTCACGCAGTAACCCGCCGCTCGGAACCCGGGTTCGGCACGTCGGCATGGACGCTGCTGCCGGTCCCCACGAGCACGGTACGCAGCGTGGTAACGGCACTCGATTGCGTCGCCAGCACCTCGAGCGGGACCGTGGTGCCAGCGAGCGCGAGCTCGACCGGCAGGCCGGTGCGCACCACCTCGACACCGTGCATCGCCTCAATGCGGCGCGTGACCTCAACGGGCTCTCGACGATGCGGCAAATAGCTGATCGGGGCATGCGCGGCATGGGCTGCAACCCAACGGACATGATCCTCGGCGCCGAGAGTACGGTCGGCGACCTGCGCGCTGCCAAGCACGATCCGTGGATGGGGCAGGGTTATCGGGCGGGCCGTGCGGCGGATCCATTCGAAGCCGTTCTCGCTCACCTCAAAACCGGTTCGCTGCAATCGGTCCATGGTCGGATGCGCGGCGAACGCCGTGAAAAGCTGCGCGCGTCCCCTCGCGGACAGAGCTCGCATCCGGGTTCGCGTCCGCGCGCCCAGCATGACTTTCAGGGTCGACTCGCGCTGCTCCGGTCGTACGAAGTCGACCTCATCAACGAGCGCGCGGGCCAGGTGGATGCTGATGGCTCCGTCATCGACAACAGTCACCGAACGCGCACGCAGGCTGCTCATCGCGGTGCGGAACTGGCCGGAGAATGCGTCCCCGATGATCCAGGAGTGATGGCTCGTGAGCAGCCTCCACGGAATCCCCACATAAGGCTCGCAGCTCGAGAAATGCGCGCCGCGGTCCAGCAGCTCGCGGGCCGTTGACGACATCTGCTCGCCGGTGAGACGAAAGGCGACAGCTGTGCGCTGGCCTGCGCGGGCGTAGCGCTCGGCGGCGTATTCGGCCGCGCAGACCAGTTGGAGGGGGGACTCCACCCACGCGAGCTGCTCGGAACCGAGGGTGTTCATTCGACAACCCTGCGGTCGTACGGTTAATCCGCGGCGTCCGATCGGGTTAACGCGAGATGTCGTCTCGGTGAAGCAGGGGCACTAATTCTTGTCCTCCCCATCCCAGCACCTTCGCCAGTATCCACAAACCTCCCAGACAACGTATGTCGCGCTTGCGGAAGCGCTGGACGCGCCACTGATGACGGCCGACCTGCGGCTTGCGACAGCGGCCCGCGACTACTGCGAGGTAATGACGGTCTAGCAGGGTGGGTTTCGCTACTCAACCGGCGAGGGAGCTCAACCGGCGGGCAGGCCCTCGTCGTCCTCGTCGTCGAGCGGGTCGGACTCTGAGGTCAGTGCGTCTCCGATGTGGATCGCCGCGTGCTCATCCCAAATCCGTAGCAGGCGCTCGATGGCCTCATGGAATCTCGCGGTCGCAGCGCCCGGCGTGGTGTCGCCGAAGTGCCGTTCAGCCCAGAACGCCAGGGTTGCGCGCGCATCCTCGTCATTCAAAGCCTTATCCACAGCCGAAAGGATCTCGCAGGCCGCGCCTGCCTCTAGCCACACACATGCACCCAGATAACCGTCTTCATCAACCTCTGCATCAGCACTGACGGGTCGCGTCACGATCAGCGGCTTCCCGGTCGCAAGACGGTCGTAGATCATGGCGGAAATGTCCGAAATCGCAACATCTGCCGAGGCAAGCTGCCAGCCGAGCTCCGGTCCGTCGTCGAAAACGTGTTGCGCTTTCGGGTCACGGGAATTCGCCGCGGCGATGGCCGAGATGATCGCCTGATTCGCCGAACGATATTCGGGGTCGATAACGCCACTTCGCGGATGCGGCCGGTAGATCAGTCTGTGAGCAGGCGAGGCGAGAACCGCCGACGCCAACGCGACACCGTGTGACGCGATCGATCCATATGCGGCGGCAGGGCGGTCGCCCTCCCAGGTGGGGGCGTACAGAACGACGGTGCGGTCATCCGGCGTATAGGGCAGCTCGCCCGCGAAATGGTCGGCCTGTGGGCGGCCGATCGGGATCGCTTTGTGCTCAACGTCGAAGTCCCACAGCTTGCGCGCCAAGCGGTCTTGCGCGGCCTGCCCCGCGACCAAGGCGTAGTCGTAGGCCTTGAACTGGTTGGTAGTCATGTACATCTTGTCGGACTCGCCGTGGTTGATGAACACATGCCACATACGCCCGTACCGGAACATCTGGAAGTTCTTCTGGTTCTGGTTGACATACAGCACAAGGCGCAGGTCTTGTTCGGCCACGAACTCTTCAAGATCGACAACCCGACGGCGGTAGACCACCGGCACCGGCGATTCGTCCATGATCGTGACCGCGGATCCGGGGCTGCGGGAGATGATTGCGACGCGGTGCTTTTTCGCGAGTTCGGCGAGCGGCGCGTACCACTGGCGAATCTGATACAGGTTCACCCGAGTGTCGGCAAAGTACACGGCGATCTGGATGCCCTCGATGGCCCGGTCATGGCCCGCGGCTATCCGTCGCTCGATTTCCTTACGCGCCGAACGTGATCGCAAGGCATTACGGATCAAGCGCCGCACGGCATGCAGATCACTGAGCACACTCACGTCGAACTCCCCTTAACGCGCGGCGATCATCTACGTGCGCATCCCCATCGTGCCAGAATCGGGATCGACCATGGCGAGCTTCACTTTCGGAGCAGGCAATGCCCGCAAGGTGCTGCGCCTCCCCCTGTACGCGCTGGGAGCGCTCACGACGCTCGTCGCGCCCCGCACCAACCGCCTGTGGGTGTTCGGATCGGGAACCGGCCCAGGCGAAGGTGCTCTGCCCCTGTACCTGCTGGCTCGCGAGAATCTCAACGCGGCGCATCCGGACTCGGACAGCCGTGGCGCAGACACACGCTTAGTCTGGTTGGCCTCCACCGACGCCGAATTGACTCGGGCTCGCGCACTCGGACTCGATGCCGAAAAGAAGAGTGGGATTCGTGGATTCTGGCTCACCCTTCGAGCGCGAGTCATCGTTGTCACCCATGGTTTCGGAGATGTGAATCGCTTCGCGACCCGCGATGGATTCGTCGTCCAGCTGTGGCACGGCATCCCGCTCAAGAAGCTGCACCTCGACTCCCCTGCCGCCCTGCGCCTCTCATTTCTGCCGAATCACAGACTCGTGCGTACGTTGATGTCCCGCGCGTACCGGCTCGCGGGTCGCGGCATCTCACTGTTCCCTGTGGCCTCGCAGCTTGTCGCCGCCCGGATCGCCTCCGCGTTCGGCGTAGCCCCGGATCGCATAGTCGTCACCGGGGACCCGCGCGACGATGTGCTGCTGGCCGGCACTCCCGATTCCCGCCGCACGACAGCTCGTACGCTCCTTCCCGCCGACATTCCCTCCGATTCCCGTGTCGTGCTGTACGCGCCCACCTGGCGCGATGGCGCCCCCGACCCCGGTGCCCCCTCGTCCGATGAGTGGCGAGCGATCGCCGAATGGCTGGAACGCACGAACTCGGTGTTGCTGGTGCGTACGCATCCGCTCGGATCGGGCGACTATGCGGATGGGCCCGAAATCAGCGCCCGCATCCGCCTGCTGCCTCCCGCCGTACTGTCGGAAGTGACGCCCGCCCTTCCCGCGATCGATGCGCTCGTCACCGACTACTCGTCGATCGCCTTCGATTACGCGCTCGTCGGTGGGCCGATCGTATTTCTCGCGCCCGATGTCGAGAGCTATGTCGGATCCCGTGGCTTATATGAGCCATATCGGCAGGTGAGCGGCGGGAAGCACGTCGCCACCTGGGAGAACGCCCTTCGCGTACTGGACGACCGCTGGCAAACCCCTGTCGAAGCCCCGCCCATGGGAGCGCCGCACGAACGTTGGCTGCGCGACGAGAACTTCGACTACCTCGACGGGCGCGCCACGGAGCGGGTGTTTGCAGAGATCCTCGCGCGCACCGGCATCGTCGGGATCACGCCCGAGCTCGGCGCCGCCACCGCCCGCCCCCTCGTGACGGCCCTCGCCTTCGACGATGCCGCTGTGCACGTCACCGTTGACACCTCCGTCGATTCGGCCGAGCTTGAAGGCGCACGGGGTCGGGTCACCGCGCTGCGCACGGAATCCGTTCTGACCTTCCCTCTGCTCACAACTCGATGGGGTGTCGACGGTCTGGCGCTCCCGTCGGGCGACTACCGGCTCACCCTCGAGCCGGCTGGCGATGGCCGGGTGCCGACCACGCGGGTGACCGTCACCGCGCCTCTGCCGGCGCGCCTCATCCACCCGGA
>DATMIW010000009.1:0-31533 GCA_035554115.1 Pseudolysinimonas sp.
GTTCGGGCACGAGTTCGTGTTCCTCACCGACTACGCCTCCAGCATCCGGCCGTTTTATCACCGCCGTCACGACGACGACGCAGGCCTTACCAACAGCTACGACCTGCTGTTCAACGGCACCGAAATCTCGACCGGCGCACAGCGCGAGCACCGCATCGACGTGCTCACCGCGCAGGCCCGCGAGAAGGGCCTCGACCCGGAAGAGCTCGGGTTCTACCTCGACTTCTTCCGCTATGGAGTACCGCCGCACGGGGGATTCGGCATGGGCCTCGCTCGCGTACTCATGCTGCTGCTGCACCAGCCCTCAATCCGCGAAGTCACCTACCTCTTCCGCGGGCCGAACCGCCTCACCCCGTAACGCGCTGCGCTACCAGGTGTAGTCGACGCAGGACCGCTCGCTCACAACCGTCTTGACCCACTGGGCGACGGCCACGTGATCCGGGTGGACCTGATAGCCGGCCAGGGCGGCCTCGTCGTCGAATTCGGAGACGAGCACGACATCCCAATTGCTGGTGTTCGTGGCGATGTCGATGCCCACTTCGAGTCGCGGCATTCCGTCGATGATCCCGACCAGGTTTTCGAGCCCCGTCTTGATGCCCGCCGCGTCGGCCGACCTTTGCAAAGCGTCGTCGGCACTGAGCTTCCAGGTCACGATGTGTCTGATCATTGCGGCAAGGCCTCCTTCAAAGCGGTGCGCAATCGGGTCTCGTCGACGCGCCAGATGGTGTGAACGCGCCCGTCGATGAGTACGACCGGGATCTCTTCGACATAGCTGTCGAAAAGGTCCGGATCGTCGAGGATCGACAGCTCGTCGAACTCAACCTCGGGGTAGTCGCCGAGCACGTCCTGCAGCAGTTTGCGGGCATCATCGCAGAGGTGACAGCCGGGTTTGGCGAGCAGGGTGACGCGGGGCACGCGCCTAGACTATGACGATGCCCGAGTCGCCGTCGCCAACGCCGAGTGATCGCCCGATCATCGCGTTCTTCGACGTCGACAACACGCTCATGCGGGGCACCAGCCTCTTCCAATTGGGTCGCGAAGCATGGAAGCGGAAAGTCATCGGGTGGCGCGACATTGCACCGTTCATCTGGCATCAGACCCGCTTCATCAGCAAGGGTGAGAACGAGGCCCACCTCAAGTCGGCGCGCGAGCGCGCTCTCGAGTTGGTCAGCGGGCTGACCGAGCAGAACATCCTCGAGCTGGCCGAAGGTATCTGGGAGCAGCGCATCCGCCGCCGGCTCTACCCCGAGACCGTGGCGCTCACGCAGGAGCACATTGCGAAAGGGCACGAGGTCTGGCTCGTCTCGGCAACGCCGTGGGAGATCGGCGATCTGATTGCTCGCAAACTCGGCCTCACGGGCGCCCTCGGGACCCGGATCGCCGTGGTCGACGGCATCTACACGGGCGAGCTTGACGGGCATGTTTTGCACGCCGAACACAAGGCGAGCGCGGCGAGCGCTCTGGCGACGACGGCTGGAGCAGATCTCGCGGACTGCTGGGCCTATTCCGACAGCCGGAACGACCTTCCCTTGCTGCAATTGGTGGGGCACCGGGTCGTCGTCAATCCGGATGCAATCCTCACCCGCCACGCGCATAAGCACGAGTGGCCGGTGCTGCGCCTCACCCCGAAGAACATCCGTGCCGCGCAGAAGCGCGTGCGTCGCGAGGCCCGCGCGGTTAAACGCGAAAAGCGTCGGACAAAGTCCGACGCTTCGAGCGAAATCTAACGATTTACTTCTTGTTGCGACGCTGGTGACGCGTCTTGCGCAGCAGCTTGCGGTGCTTCTTCTTCGCCATGCGCTTGCGGCGCTTCTTGATGACGGAACCCATAACTCACCTCGCTCGTTTCGGACAGTGGACCGGGTCCATTGCCGGAACCGCGGAAATCTAACCTTCAGAGACTACCCGACTCAGCCGAGCTGCGAATCGGGCAACCGGATCGCATCCACGACCGCCGACTCCGGGATGCGGTAGGAACGCCCGAATCGGATGGCCGGCAGGGTGCCCGCCTTCACCATCCGGTAGACGGTCATATTCGAAACCCGCATCATTTCGGCCACTTCCGCCACCGTCAGAAACCGCACGTCAGAGAGATCTCCCATGGCGCGCGCCCCTGTCTGTATTTTGTCGGCACCGTGTTGCCGCTGTGACTGATGTGACGAAAGTGTCGTCGCCAGAGTAGGGCTCAGCACAAAGGCGTGTCTATCCCCCGTAGCCAGGGCCTATGCCATGCGAGACAGGGGAGGGGGGATCAGCGATGCCAGCCGCCCCGGCGGGGAAGCTTGTCGGCGACCCGCCGTTGCGCGCCCTGGAGCTTCTCCTGTGCGGCTTCGAGCGCGGTGCGGGCCGAGTGCGCCGCCTCCGCTGCTGCACGTCCAACGCGATCGCCGGTGTCGGCGCCCGCCCACGCGCCGAGCGCCGTGGGGCCGACAGCCGCATCCGAAACCACCCGAGCGGGACGACGGGATGCCGTAGCAGTCTCACCTCCACCGAAAGGCGCTAACCATTCGCTAACGGTGTCGAGCGGGTCGGTGTCGAGGCGGTAGTAGCGGTGCTGCCCCTCTTCACGGACGCTCACCAGCCCGTGATCGCGCAGGACCTTGAGGTGCTTCGACACGGTGGGTTGACTCACCCCCAGCTCGGCGACCAATTCGCCGACACTGACTTCGGCGTGCCCAGACTGTCGAGCATGCTGGTGCAGGCGGCTGAGGAGCTCACGGCGAGTGCCGTCGGCGAGAACGTCGAAGATGTCGGCCATACCTCACGGTAGCCTCTTCGGGTCGAGCAGTGAAGGGAAGAAACGTGGCCCGCATGCCGGTGCAGCGCGCAACAGTCGCCGCCCGTGCGCGCGAATCGATCAGCCGTTTCGCCGGATCCTCACCTGCTCGGTTCGCGATCCTGGTTTTCGGCGGGCTTGTCGCCCTGTTCACGGGACTGTTCTCTCTGCCGGTCGCCACCACATCCGGAGAGCAGGCGCCATTCGTCGACGCGCTGTTCACGGCGGTGTCGGTCATCTGCGTCACAGGTCTCTCAACTGTCGACATGGCCACCTACTGGTCGCCCGTCGGACACATTTTCATCTTCATCGGCGTGGAGATCGGAGGGATCGGTGTGCTGACCGTCGCATCGATCCTTGGGCTCATCATCAGCCGCCGTCTCGGCTTGCGCCAGAAGCTGCTTGCGGCGGGTGACGCCAACCCTCTTCGCATCCGTAAAGGACCGATCGCCGAAGGGCAGGCGGTGCGTCTCGGTGAGACCGGCAGCCTGCTGGTCACTGTCGCCGTCAGCGTGCTCGTCATCGAAGCGGCTGTCTCAATCCTGCTGTTTCCGCGGATGCTGCTCGCCGGCGCATCCCCCTGGGATGCCGCCTGGCAGTCGGTCTACACCTCGGCGATGGCCTTCACCAACACGGGCTTCCTGCCCACGAGCTCCGGGCTCCAGCCGTATGCCTCCGACGTGTGGTTCCTCGTTGTGCTGATGCTCGGCGTGACCTTCGGAGCCATCGGATTTCCTGTCATCTACGTGCTGCGCAAGAATTTGCGCCACCCGCGCCGGTGGTCCCTGCACGTCAAGCTCACCCTCCTGACCTTCGCACTGCTGCTGCTCGGTGGTGCTGTCGCCTACTTCGTCCTCGAATTCGACAACGGGCGCACGATGGCCGACCTCGATCTGGGTCAGCGGATCCTGCAGAGCTTCTTCATCTCATCCATGGCGCGCTCGGGCGGGTTCTCGACCTTCGACATGAGCCAGCTCGACGGCTCGAGTCTGCTCATCACCGACATGCTGATGTTCATCGGGGGCGGCTCCGCGTCGACGGCCGGCGGCATCAAGGTGACGACACTGGCGATCCTCTTCATCGCGGCGTTCGCCGAAGCGCGCGGTGTGGATGACATGGAGGCCTACTCCCGTCGGATCCCCCAGGACGTGCTGCGCCTGGCCGTCAGTGTCGTGCTGTGGGGTGCCACGACGGTCGCCACCGCGACCGTGCTGCTGCTCCTCATAAGCGATGAGCCCCTCGACTACGTCCTATTCGACGTGATCAGCGCGTTTGCGACGTGCGGGCTGAGCACCGGATTCACGGCGAACTCCTCGGATGCGGCGCAATACATTCTCGCGGCCACCATGTTCTTTGGTCGTATCGGTACCGTGACTCTTGCGGCGGCTCTGGCCGCCAGCACCCGGCGACAGCTGTTCCGCCGCCCCGAAGAAAGGCCCATCGTTGGTTGAGAAAATCCCCCACGACGCTCCGGTGCTTGTTATCGGGCTGGGTCGCTTCGGTGCGGCAACAGCCGGACAGCTGGCGCGGCTCGAACGCGATGTGCTCGCCGTCGATGAAGACGCGACTCTCGTGCAGAAGTGGTCGGAGCGCGTCACGCACGCCGTGCAGACGGACGCCAGATCGGTCGACGCGCTCCGCCAGATCGGCGCACAAGACTTCGCCGTGGCGGTGGTTGCGGTCGGATCGAGCATCGAGGCCTCGGTGCTGATCACAGCGAACCTGGTCGACCTCAAGATCCCGCAGATCTGGGCGAAGGCGATAAGCCAATCGCACGGCAAGATCCTGTCCCGCATCGGAGCGCACAACGTGATCTATCCGGAGGCGGAGGCCGGCGAACGCGTCGCGCACCTGGTGTCGGGGCGCATGATCGACTTCATCGAGTTCGACGACGACTTCGCGATCGTCAAGATGTACCCGCCGAAGCCGATCCGCGGCATGAGCCTCGCCGAATCGCACGTGCGCAAGAAGTACGGCATCACAGTTGTCGGGGTGAAGAGCCCCGGCAAAGAGTTCACCTATGCCACGCCCGAGACGGTCATCTCGAACCACGACCTCATCATCGCGAGCGGCAACACCTCCGACCTCGACCGCTTCGCCGCCCTGGGGTAGCCTCCGTCGGTCGAGCTCGTCGAGACCCCGCCGCCCCCTGCGTTCTGCAGGAGTTTAGGGTCTGCAAGCCCTTCTCGCCCAATACTTGTGGGATTGCAGGACGGATCTCCTGCAGAACGCGTCGCCCGCCGCGGGCTACTCCGCCGCGAGCTCGCGCGCCCGTGCGAGAGCGGATGCCGTCGCCCGGTCAAACAGGCCGGTCAGCTCGGCAGCCTCAAGCTCCGCAATTGCGCGCTCCGTCGTGCCCCCCGGACTCGTCACCCGACGGCGCAACTCGGCGGGCGGCACATCTGACGCCGCGAGCAATTCGCTCGCCCCCCGGAACGTCTGCTCGACAAGCACGCGCGCGGTGGCCTCGTCGAAGCCCAGGTTCCGAGCCGTCGCCGTCAGCTGTTCGATCAGGTAAAACACATAGGCCGGGCCCGATCCCGACACTGTCGAGAGCGCATCGATCTGAGCCTCGGGCACCTCGACGACCGCGCCCACCGTGGCGAACAGCGCCGAAACGAGCGCCACATCCGCAGCCGTCACCCGGGCACCGGCGGCGAGCCCGGTTACGGCGAGCCCCACAAGGGCCGGCGTATTCGGCATGACCCGCACCACAGGGTTCGGAACAAGAGCCTCAATCCGCGCGATAGTGACCCCCGCGGCGAGGCTGACGACCACCGCATCGGGTGGAAGGTCGTCAGCGATCTCGCCCACGATGTCCGGCACCTGGGCGGGCTTGACGCCCAGCAGCACAATGCGAGCGGTGCGCACGGCGGCGCGGTTGGCATCCGGAGTCGTTTCGGTGGCGAGCGAGACGACTCCGGTTTGTCGCAGGGGAGCCGCCGAGGCTTCGCTGCGGTTGGTCACGGTGATGTCGCGAGCGCCCGAGGCGAGGAGCCCCGCGAGGATCGCGCCGCCCATCGACCCGGCGCCCAGGATGGCGATGGTGGGAAGTCTGTCGGTCACCTTCCGGAGTGTACTTTGGAACCCATGAGCACCTCCGGTGGCACGAAGGCGGTTGTTGCAGCTCTGCTGGCCAACACCGGCATCGCGCTCGCGAAGTTCATCGCCTTCCTCCTGTCCGGATCGGCCGCGATGCTTGCAGAGAGCGTCCACTCGCTCGCCGATTCCGGCAACCAGGGCCTCCTGCTGCTGGGCGGTCGCCGCGCGAAGAAGGTAGCCGACACGGAGCATCCCTTCGGCTACGGCCGCGAGCGCTACGTCTTCGCATTTGTCGTGGCGATCGTGCTGTTCTCGGTCGGTGGGGTGTTCTCGCTCTATGAGGGCATCGAGAAGATCCAGCACCCGCACGAGCTCGAGCTGCCCTGGATTCCTCTTGGTGTGCTGCTGATCGCGATCGTTCTCGAAAGCTTCTCGCTGCGCACGGCCGTGCGCGAATCGAACCACACCCGCGGAAAGCAGAGCTGGATCAACTTTGTTCGGCGCGCGAAGCAGCCCGAACTGCCAGTCGTGCTGCTCGAAGACGTTGCCGCGCTCATCGGCCTCGTTCTCGCTCTCGCGGGCGTCGGCCTCACCGTGCTCACCGGCAATCCGCTGTGGGATGCCCTCGGCACGATCGCGATCGGCGCACTCCTCGTGCTGGTCGCCGTCGTCCTCGGAGCCGAGACGAAGAGCCTGCTCGTGGGCGAAGGCGCCTCCTCGCTCGATGTGCAAACGATCCGCGAGGTGTTCAACGAGAGCACACGGGTTGAGTCGCTCATCCACATGAAGACCCTGTATCTGGGCCCGGATGAGCTACTGGTGGCGGCCAAGGTCGCATTCGCCCCGCGCGCCACAGCAGCAGATGTCGCGCGGGCGATCAACGAGCTCGAAAAGGATATTCGCGAGAAACTGCCTGTCGCGCGCGTCATCTATATCGAACCTGACATTTACTTGCCCAATGACGCGAAGAACCCGCCCACGGATTCGATCGTCATCACCAGCAACAACTGATCGCGTGGCTGATCCTCTCGCTCGCCACGGTCGGCAGCCTCCTCGGCGAGCAGGCCAGCTCATTGTGGCGACAATCGCCACCGCCCTTGTAGTTGCCCTTGTGAGCACTGGCTCCGTCGGCGCGTTCGCCGCGTGAAAGCTCGCCGACAACCTTGGGCCCGGCGTCGCCATACCCGTGCCCAGCAGTGGCGCACCTCCGGCTGTCGGCCCAATCGACGGGCCGGTCAACATTTTGCTCGTCGGAAGCGACAGCGGATCGGGCAACCCGGCCTACGGGCAGCGCGGCGAGAACCTCAACGACGTGACGATCCTCATCCACATCTCACCGGTCAGCCACAGTGCCACAGCGGTCAGCTTTCCCCGCGACATGTTCGTCCCGATCACGGGGTGCCAGCACTCGCCCGGCCTTCGCAAGATCAACGAGAGCCTGTACAACGGTGGGCTGGCCTGCGCGGTCTCGACCGTTTCTGCACTCACCGGACTCGACATCCAGTACGCCGGACAGATCGAATTCGACGGCGTCATTCAGATGTCGAACGTCGTCGGTGGCGTTGATGTCTGCGTCGGCGAATCCATCCACGACCTGCAGATCGGATTCGACCTCGAGGCGGGCACGCACACCCTCCAGGGTTGGAGCGCGCTGCAATTCCTACGCAGCCGTCACGGCGTGCACGGCGGCAGCGACACCTCGCGCATCAGCAACCAGCAGCTGTTCCTCTCGGCTCTGATGCGCAAGATCAAGAGCAGCGAGGTCTTGACCAATCCGGTCACGATGTACGGGATCGCGGCGGCGGCGAGCAGCAATATGACTCTGAGCGAGTCGCTCAACCACCTCGACACGATGTATTCGATGGCTCTCGCGCTGAAAGACATCCCCCTGTCGAACATCGTCTTCACGCAGTATCCGACCGGCAGCGGCACAAGCGGCGGCATGAACGGTCTGCTGCCGCGCAAAGGCGACGCCAAAGTTTTGATGGATGCAATAGCCGCCGACCAGCCGGTGATCGTCGCGGGAGTGGGCGGCGGCACAATCGCCGGAGAGGACGTCACGGAGACCCCGGCGCCCGGTGCGACCGCGGCGCCGACGGACAACTCCGGAGCGGTGAAGTTGCCGGGCTCGATAACCGGTCAGCCGGCCACCGAGCAGACCTGCACGGCCGGGCAGACCTTCTAGCGACGGCTGAGGAAAAACTCGCGCAGCAGGCCCGCGCTCTCGTCGGCCAGCACTCCCGCCTCCACATCGACGCGGTGCGGAAGGCGCCGGTCTCGCAGCAGATCGTATTGGCTGCCGACGGCTCCGGCCTTGTCGTCCCATGCACCGAACACGACGCGCGGCACACGAGCGGCAAGGATCACCCCCGCGCACAGGACACACGGCTCAAGGGTGACCACCAAGGTGGTTGCCGAAAGGTTCCAGTCCCCGAGTGATTCGGCGGCGCGGCGAATCACGAGCACCTCGGCGTGGGCGGTGGGGTCGCCGGTGGCCTCGCGTTCATTGTGTGCCTGCGCCAGGATCCGCCCCTCCGCATCCAGAAGCACCGCACCCACCGGCACATCGCCCTGCTCTCCGGCCAGGCGGGCTTCGGCGAGCGCACCACGCATCGCTTCGACTGCGTCCACCGGCATAGCATCGACCCTATGCGAGTCCATGTGGCCAACCACCCGCTCATCACCCACAAATTGACGGTGCTGCGCGATGCCGCCACCCCGTCGCCCACCTTCCGCGCGCTGGTCGAAGAGCTCGTCACCCTGCTTGCCTATGAGGCGACGCGTGAGGTGCGCACGGAACCCACGACCGTGCAGACGCCGGTTGCCGAAGCCCAGGGCCTGGCTCTTTCATCGCCGCGACCGCTGGTCGTTCCCATCCTGCGGGCCGGGCTCGGGATGCTGCAGGGCATGGTCAAGCTGGTCCCGACAGCCGAGGTCGGCTTTCTCGGTATGGTCCGCAACGAAGAAACTCTGCAGCCCGATATCTATGCCGAACGACTGCCCGACGACCTCGCCAATAGGCAGTGTTTCGTGCTCGACCCGATGCTCGCGACCGGCGGTTCGCTTATCGCGGCCATCGAGTACCTGTTCGATCGGGGCGCGGTGGATGTCACAGCGATCTGCCTCATCGCGGCACCCGAGGGACTCGAAGCCGTCCGTGCAGCCACCGAAGGGCGCAACGTCACTGTCGTGCTCGGCACGCTGGACGACCACCTCAACGAGCTCGGCTACATCGTGCCCGGACTCGGCGACGCCGGCGACAGGCTGTACGGCACTGTTTGACGTTGTGTTTCACGACTGTTGCTTTTTCTGAAGCTGTCGCCGAAACTTGCACGCATGACTCGTAACTCGCGCCCCCTGACCTCTCCTGAGGCCCTTGGGATCGTCGGCATGATGCCGGCGCGCGAGGCAATGCGCTGTCGAATGTGTGTCTAACGGTTGCCGTTCCCACCAGGACCGTTCGGTCCAGGTACGCGCCGAGTCCCTCACCCGACGGTGAGATTTGGACTCCCGGACCCCAGATATTTCACTGGGCTACTCCGCCATCCCACATCACACTCCCCTTTCTGCGAGGCTTTCCCTTATGGATGACATCCCCGAGGCGCCCGCGTCTGATCAAGGATTCGACACCATGTCTCTTGCCACTCTCGACACCCTGCGCCCCACCCACCGTTCCGCACGCCCTGCGGCCACACAAGTCCCCACTCCCTCGCGCATCCGCGCGGTGCCCGATGGCACCGAAGCCCGCGGATTCGCTCTCTATGTCGGCATCGATGAGCAGAAAGCTATTGACGCTGGCACCGACCTCGGCACCGTCGTCACCGCGCTCAAGAATCTCGCCGCCCAGCTGGTCCCGGGAGCCGAGAGCTATGCAGCCGTAGCGCTCGCTCCGGTCGGAGCCGGCGGACGCGACGTCGAGGTCGTCCGGCTGGCATTGCAGGATCCGGCGGCACTCGCCAAGCACCGGCAGGCGGTTCCCGCCGAGCCCGCGGAGCCCAAGGGTGGAGTCGTCATCGACATCTCCCGCAAGCGCGTTCAGCTCGACGGCGAAACGGCTCCGCTCACCTACAAAGAGTTCGAGCTGCTGCAGTTCCTGGTGCTGCGCGAAGGTCGCACGATCGACCGCAACGAGATCATCTCGACCCTGTGGGTCGAGGGCAGCGACGACGAGACGCCCAATGAGCGCACGATCGACGTGCACGTGCGGCGCCTCCGTTCGAAGCTCGGAGCCTACGAAGACATCGTGCGCACGGTACGCGGGGCGGGATACCGCTTCGATCGCCACGCGGATGTCACAATCCGCTGGGCCAGCACGCCGTCGCCTGACGTGTTCTGACCTTCTTGTCGCGCCGCCGCTACAACGCAGTCGCAGCTACTCCGCGGTCGCAACCGCCATTCTGCAGGAAATCCGTCCTGCAGTAACACGTCAGCAGGCCGAAACGTCCTGCAGAACACGGATCTCCTGCAGAACGCTCGCGGAGTCGGCAGAAGGCGCCCGCGACGCCAGAAACTTTTTCTTGAGGATGTCGATTTCGCCGCGCGCCGTTCGACGCGATAGTAGAGGGACGCACACGGCGACCCGCTATCAAGGAGACGACGATGAAATACATGCTGATCATGCGCAATTCCTCGACCGAGATGCCCGAAGGTGTGGACTTCGAGGAAATCATCAACGCGATGGGGGCCTACAACGAGTCGATGATCAACGCGGGGGTCCTGCTCGCAGGCGAGGGGCTGAGTCCCGCAACTGAGGGCGCGGTGGTCGAGTTCGGCGGCGAGAAGCCGATCGTCACCGACGGACCCTACGGCGAGGTCCACGAACTTTTCAACGGCTTCTGGATGGTCGAGGCATCCAGCAAGGAAGAGGCCATTGAATGGGCGTCCCGGGCTCCCCTCGGAGCGGGGAACAAGATCGAGGTGCGTCGCGTCACCGACGAAAGCGATTTCGCCGACTACGCCGACAACGAGTTCATCCAGAAAGAGAAGGGCTGGCGCGAAGAGGAAGCCAAGCGGGCGGCACAGAACTGACGGGCCTCCGCATCCGCATCCGCATCCGGTGATTTCGTGACCGATATCGCTCGCACGGTCGACGCCGTGTGGCGCATCGAGAGTTCGCGCATCGTCGCGACCTTGGCCAAGGTGACCGGAGATATCGCCCTCGCCGAAGACATGGCGCAGGAAGCCGTCGTCGACGCGCTTCGTCAGTGGCCCGAGTCAGGCGTCCCGGACAATCCGGGCGCCTGGCTCACGGCCGTGGCCAAGCGCAAGGTGATCGACGGCTGGCGGCGGCGTGAACGACTCGACGATCGCTACCACGCAATGGCCGCCGAGCTGGAGCAGTCGGGGGACGAGGAGTGGAAGCCGATTCCGGATGACGTTCTTCACCTGATTTTCACGGCCTGTCATCCCGTGTTGTCGCGCGAAGCGCAGATCGCGCTGACCCTGCGCGTCGTCGGCGGACTCACAACAGAAGAGATCGCCCGAATGCTGCTGGTGCCTGTCGCGACAGTCCAGCAACGCATAGTGCGAGCCAAGAAGACGCTGTCGGCGGCACGCGTTCCGTTCGAGGCGCCGGATCCGAGCGAATGGAGCGGGCGGGTTTCGGCGGTGCTTTCTGTTGTCTATCTGATTTTCACAGAAGGCTACGCGGCAACCTCAGGCGACCGATGGATTCGCACGGAACTCGCGAACGAGGCGCTTCGGCTCGGTCGCGTTCTGGTCGGCCTGCTGCCACGCGAACCCGATGTGCACAGTCTGGTCGCCCTCATGGAGTTTCAGGCGTCACGATTCGGCGCACGTGTGGCCCGCGATGGCAGCCCGATTTTGCTCGCCGATCAGAACCGTTCGCGCTGGGATCGGGCGCAGATCGAACGCGGTCGCGCGGCGCTCCGGCGGGCGGATGCGCTGGGCCGCGATCTGGGCCGGGCTCGCTCGAGCTACGGGCTGCAGGCGGCTATCGCCCAATGCCATGCTGTCGCTCCGAGCGTTGCCGACACCGACTGGGACAGCATTGTCGTGCTCTACGAGGCGCTCGGGCGCATCGCCTCGAATCCGATCGTCGAGCTGAACCGCGCCGTTGCGGTATCGATGGCAACGGGACCTGCGTCGGCGCTGTTGATCGTGGACAGGATCGTCGCTGACGGCTCGCTGCGGGGTTTGCCGCTCGTGCCGAGTGTGCGTGGCGAATTGTTGACCCGATTGGGGCGGGTCGATGAAGCTCGATCGGAACTGACGACGGCCCTTGACCTGACGCATAACGAGCGCGAGCGCGATGTTTTACGCGACAAGCTCGCGGCTCTGTCGCCGTAGCGCGCAGCAGTTGTAGCGCGCGATGTCGGGGGTCGCATCTACCTTCGGGGCATGGGACGCATCCTCTTCGATACCGCTACGGCGCTCAACGGCTGGATCGCCGACACCAATAACTCTCTGAGCTGGTTATTCGCGGCGGCCGGTGGCACAGAGCCCGACCCCGAGCTTCTGCCGTCGAACGCCACGGTACTTGTCGAGGGCTCGACCACCTACGAGTGGTTGTTGGCGGAGTCCGATCTACTGGCGCATCCGGAGCGCTGGCGAGAGTTCCACGGCGAGCGGCCGACCTTCGTGTTCACGACACGCGAGCTGCCGACTCCGACCGGCGCAGACATCCGTTTCGTTTCGGGATCTGTCGCCGATGCGCTGCCTGCAATTCGAGCGGCGGCCGGCGATGGCGACATCTGGGTGATGGGCGGCGGCGACCTGGCAGGTCAGTTTTTCGACGCGGGGGCGTTGGATCAGATCGCCGTCTCGATCGCACCGGTCACCCTTGACGGCGGGGCGCCCCTGTTCCCGCGCCGTGTCGAATCCGACCGACTCACGCTGGTTTCTGCCGAAGCTCACGGGCAGTTCGCGCGACTGATCTACGACGTTCGCCAGCACAGTGAACTGCCAGGAAAATAACGATCCGATAACTAGACACCGTTACCTGACCGTTATATCTTTCAAGAGCGGAAGTTGTTTGCTGTGGCAGCTCTCGCGGAATGTGATTGCAGGACACTCTTGGTGCAAGGGAGAAGGCCGACCGCTCGCCTCTGCGGTCGGCCTTCAGTCTGTCCGGACCACATCCACTACGCCGCGTCGCGTGCCCTCGACGCCGTAACGGTGAACTTGGGCGTGCGCAGCACCTGCCTCGTCGGTCCCACCAATCGGGTGAGCGTTGGCACGTAATTCAGGTGCGAGTTGAAGACCGTCCATAACTCGCCTCCGGGACGCAACACACGCGCAGCGCCCTCGAAGAGAGCTGTTGCCGCCCCGGAATGCACCGCGGCCCCACTGTGAAAGGGAGGGTTGAGCGCAACAAGATCGGCGCTCGCATCAGGCTCTCGAGAGACCGCTTCATCTCGTGTGACCCGCACCCTAAGCCGGTTCAATTCCATCGTCAGTGTTGCGGATTCGACGGCCGCCGCCGACCTGTCAGATGCGAGAACGCGCGCTTCCGGCCGCATCTGCGCAAGGCGGGCCGCGATGATGCCGGTGCCGCATCCCAGATCGATTGCGGACTCGTAGGCGGGCACCCCGTCGAGCACGGACAGCAGGGCGCGGGTGCCGATGTCGACAGCGGTGCCGGCGAAGACCCCGCCCGTCGCCGCGACCCATATTCCGAGGTCATCGTGAAACTGCGTCCGTGGTTCGTTGGTGCCCCCGCGACGCGGACCTCGCGCGATGAGCACCCGAGATTTCTGACGGGCGTGGGTTACGTCGAGCGAGTCAAAGTGACGCAGCAGGACATCGTTCATCGAGCGGGTCATGTGCTTGAGGCGGCCCCCGGCGATCACCACCACCTGCGGATCAGCATGGGTGGCAATGAGCGCCGCGATCTGCTCAAGCGCTTCGAGAGAGCGCGGCAAGCGCATGAGGACGAGCGATGCGCCGTCGACGAGTCCCCGCCCCAGGGCCTGGGACGAGTAGGTGCCGGTGCTCGCCACACCGGCGTGGTTGGCGGCGAGCGCCTGTTCGCCCGCGAGCGAGTCCTGATGAACGCGCAGCTGGGATGCTCCCCGGTCCAGCGCACCGAGCGTGAGGGCGCCGTACTCGTCGCCAATAACCGTGACATCGATGTTCGGGAGGTAGGACGTGGCTTCGTCGAGGATCAGGGTGTCGGCGGCATCCCACGCCCGTAATTCGGGAGCCTCGAGGTCGGGCCAGCGCCGTAGATCATCGAGTCTCATTCCCCCATGATCGCCCACCGCCTGGTGTCCGCACGCATCGCGACTGCGCCAAGCCTCCACCTAGTGTGGAGCCGTGAGCGCAGAATCCGAAGCCGTCGACGCGTGGGAGTCCCTCTATCGCGCGCAGGTCGCTGTGTTGCGTCAATTGCGCGCCGAGTTTCCCGGTGACGAGGTCTCGCTCGTCGAATACGACGTGCTGTTCAACCTTTTCCGTCAGCCCGATCGGCGCGCGCGCATCCGGGATCTCACCCCGCAACTCCTCCTCAGCCAGCCGAGTGTCAGCCGCCTCATTGACCGCCTGGCAACGCGGGGCCTCGTGGAGCGCACGCCCGATCCGGATGACGCCCGCGGCACCCAGGTGGCCCTCACTCCAGACGGAGTCGAGGTCTTCCGTCGCGTGGGAACCCAACACAGCCGCTGGATCGCGGAACGCATGAGCGTGCTCGACCCCGACGACCTGCGCGAGCTGACCCGCATCACCCACGCCCTCCGCGTCGCCCCGCGGTGATCGACGCTGAGGTCGGCGCGGACTCACCAGCACAAGGCCTGCCCCGATCCGCCAGGATCTCGCGCTGACGAACCAGGAACGCCGCAGCGACCGGCACCAACCCGCTTCGCGTTCACGTTGTGAAGGACTGTCCTTCACAACGTGAACGCCAAAGACATGAGAGTCGCATCGTTCGCTGCCGACGGTCGCCCGGCGATTGTCGCCGCCGAAACGGTCACGCGCCGTCGAAACTTTCCGGGCGCGTGACCGTTTTTGCGGCGCGAAATGTCGTTAGGCGCTCGGCTTCGTTAGGCGCTCGGAGTCGTCGACCGAGACCGCGGTGACGCGGAGGTCTTTGTCGCGGCGGTTTTAGCTGGCGCTGGCGTAGCTGCAGACGACTTTTTGGCAGGCGCGGCCTTTGCGGCGGGGACCTTCGCTGGTTTGGCGGGTGCTGTTTTGGCGGCGGCTGTCTTTGTTGACGCTGTGTTCGTTACCGGGGGCTTCGCCGAAACGGCTTTCGTCAACGGAGACTTCGCGTCCGCGGCCTTTGCTGTCTTTGTCGGCGCGGGTTTCGCCGGCGCCGCCGCTTTCGGGGCGGGCTTCGCGGGACTCTTCGCCGATGCCGCGGCTTTCGTCGCGGGCGCCGGCGTCGCAGGCGCAGCCTTGGTCGCCGCAGCCTTGGCCCGCGCGGTCGGCGCCTTCTTCGCATCCGCAATGATCTTGCGCGGGTTGAAGTTCTCGCCCGGGTCGGCCGACGAGAACAGGCCCGTCATGACCTTCACACCCTCGGCGGAAATGTCCTGCTCAAGCCACGGTGCGTGCTCGAGCCCGACGCCGTGGTGGTGCGACAGCGATCCGCCGTTGTCGATGAACGCCTGCTGGATCGCGCCCTTGACCGTGTCGTACTGGCCGAGCGGATCCTTCTCCCCCATCACAAAGGCGAAAGTGAAATACAGGCACGCCCCCGAGTGATACGAGTGCGACATGTGGCTCATGATCCAGCCCTTGATGCCGAGAGAGTCGTACGCCTTCTCGGCCGCGACGATCACATTGTCGTGAACCTGGTTGACCTTCGACCACGGCATCGCCGTCTCGGACACATCGCCCGCCGCACCGCGGTCGAGCAGGAAGTCGCGCAGGTACGGAGTGTCGAACTTCTTCTGGTCGTACAGCACGCCGGGGCCCTTGCCCACGCCCATGCCGCCGTGCCCCTTCACGATCTTGTCGACGAGCTTCTTCTGGCGCTCGGCGTGCTTTTGCTCACCCTCGAAGCCGATGAACGACAGACAAATGTCGTCGAGGTTCCAGCCTTTGCTCTTCATCAGAGTCGGCAGAACGGTGCCGGCCGCGAACTTGTCGAAGCCCGTACGCGCCTTGCTCGTGGCCAGCGAGAAGCCAGTCTCACGGGCGTCGGAAATGCGGGTGATCGAGGGGGCGGCATCCGATTCGGCGATGTCGCGCATGGCAGCGATGCCGGCCTCCCAGTTCGGGAAGAAGTAGCCGAAAACGTCACGCTTCTCGGGAACACGGTGCACCTGCGCGGTGACCTCGGTAATGACGCCCAGACGACCCTCGCTGCCGACGATCATCTCGCGGATGCTGGGACCGCTCGACACACTCGGAATCGCACGCACGACGAGGGTGCCGCCGGGACGCACAACGCGCAGACCGCGGGCGATGTCGGCGATGTCGCCGTATTTGTCGGACTGCATGCCCGAGGAACGGGTCGCAACCCACCCACCGAGGGTCGAGTGCGTGAAGCTGTCGGGGAAATGACCGATGGTCCAGCCCTGGCGATTCAGCTGGTCTTCCAGGTCAGGGCCCTGGGCTCCGGCCTGGATGCGAGCAAGGCCCGAGGCCTCGTCGATCTCGACGACCTTATTGAGGCGCCCCATGTCGAGCGAGAGCACAACGCGCTTCTCGTCCGAACGAGGCTCGAGGCTGCCAGCGATATTGCTGCCTCCACCGAACGGAATGATGACGACGTCGGCCGCGACAGCCGCATCCACGACCTTCTGCACTTCGTCCTCGTTGGCCGGGTAGACGACCAGATCGGGGGTGCGCTCGATGATGTTGGCCCGGATCCGAACGAGGTCGCGCAGGCTCTTGCCGTAGGTGTGCACGACGCGTTCAAGCGAATCGGTGGTGACCTGACCTTCGCCGACAATCGTGGCGAGCTTGGCGAGCAGCACGGGGGTCGCGCGGGTCGGCGCCACCTTCAGCTGGTCGAACGACGGCTTCTCGACGGGCTCGACAGCGTGCAGGTCAAGGCCGACAGCGTGCTTCACGAACGGCGCAAAACCGGGCTTGTCTTGCCAGTGGAAACCGACACCCTCGTTGCCCCAGCCCCACCATTTCATGTGCTTGACGTCGGTCACTTCATGTCTCCTTCAGACGGCTTCGGGTTGAGGATATGGGGGGAGTGCTCCTCACGCATCGCAATAATCGCGTCGCGCACGCGCCCCATGAACAGCGCGGGGGTCTCGTCCTTCCCCGCATACATGGGACTGCCGAACACCACCCCGACGGGCAACCGCCCCGGTTTGGGCCATTTCGACCCACGGGGATGCGACAGATTTGCACCGATCAGAGCGACCGGGAGGATGGGCGCGCCGGTCGCCGACGACAGCGCCGCCGCTCCGGGCTTGAAGTGGCCGACAGTCCCGTCTTTGCTGCGCGTTCCCTCAGGAAAGACGAGCACGGGGATCTTGTGCTGCAGCAGCATTTTGGCGTTGACATTGCGGGGGTTACGGCCGCTGCGGTCGACCGGGAAAGCGTTGAAGAACAGGGCGGTCAGGCCGCGCCGCCACCACACGTCAAAGAAATAGTCCCCCGCCGCGCCGGCCGCGAGGTACCGCGCCAGGTGTCGAGGGAGCGCGCCCATGATGAGCGGGGCATCCAAGTGGCTGGAATGGTTGGCGACAACGACGAACGGCCGCTTGACCCGTCCGATCTTTTCGCGGTTGACGATGGTGACGGTGACCACCCGCCAGACGACCCCTTTGAGGATGCCGCGTTGGGCCACAAAACGCAGGGCTGCTTGGCTGCGCGAGGTAAAGCGATTGCGCGTCGGTGCGGGCATCCGCTTCCTCCTGCTCGTCGGGTCCTGCCTGGTGCGCTGGGACGTTGCGGTGGTCAATGCTCCGTCGCAGTGCTGCGACTCAGGCTAATCCGCCGAGAGATCGCACGCACTGTCGACCCCGGCAGATGCTTGAGGAACCAGGAAATCTGCCGGTACCGAAGACTCGGCATCGAGATCACCCGACCGCGGTCGACATCACGCAGGCAGTCCCGCACGAGGCGTTCGGGACTCAGCCAGAGAGAGCTCGGGATGCTCGAGGCCCGGATGCTGGCGCGCTCATGGAATTCGGTGCGCACCCAGCCCGGTTCGAGCGCGGTCACGGTGACGCCCGAACCGTGGAGCTCATTGGCGAGGCTCTGCGAGAAAATTGTCGCCCACGACTTGATTGCCGAGTAGCCCCCCATCGACAGCTGCCCGGCGATACTCGCAACGTTGATGATCGCGCCATGCCCACGCTCGCGCATCCCCGGAACGACGGCCGCTGAGAGCACAAGAATCGCCCGAACCATCACGTTGAGCGCGCGGTCATGCTCGGCAATGTCCGCCACGGCGAGCTTCGTCTTCAGCCCGAAGCCGGCATTGTTGACGAGGACATCGATAGGACGGTCGGTGTCGGCCAGACGCGCGGCCACGGCATCCGTATCGTCCGGCTTCGCGAGGTCGGCGGCGAGAATCTCGACGGTGCGGCCTGTCGCGCGCAGTTCTTCGGCCATCGAATTGAGTCGCTCGACATCACGTGCGACCAGGACGAGATCGTGCCCGCGGGCCGCCAATTGGCGGGCGAACTCGGCGCCGATGCCGGAGGTCCCCCCGGTGACAAGAGCGATAGGCATATACCTTACGATACGGTGCTCATGAGCGCTTTCTTCGCCGGCGAAGGCGCCGCCCACCCGAGGAAGGGGCTCTCCCGATGGCTCCCCGCGACTCCGCGTCGACGTCAGAGACCGCTGTCTCTCTCGAATCAGGGGCATTCGACGTCCGGGAATTCGCCCGAACCGCTCGCGGCAATTTCCGCTCGGAACTGAACCTCGCTGCGATCGCGAAGTCCGGACTCGGTGCCGACGCGATCCGCTTGCTGCGTCTGCTGCGCGATCTGGAACGCTCCACCATGCAGCGCATGCGCAATCTGCTCGTCACGGCGACGCATAAGGATGCGCGGGTCACGGCGTTCCTCACCACCTGGGCGTATGAGAAATTCTGGATCGCCGACGCCCTTGACGCCGTGCTGGAGGCCACAGGAGACGACCTGCACTCCTCAGCGCCGGCGGGCCTTCTCCGTCGCCATGTGAAAGAGCGCCACGAACGCCGCGGTCCCGTGCGCCGGGCGATCGCCGCGAACTTCGACGGCCCGCAAATCGTCGCCGCGCATGTCACGACCGGCCTTGTGGATGAGTGGATCACCCAGGCCGCGTATCGCCGGCTCGGCGAACTCGCCGGAGACCTGCGCTCTGTCGTCACCATCGTCCTCGGGATCAAAGATCGCCACATCCGTTTCCTCTCGGAGGAGGCGCAGCGACGTCTGGCCGCCTCGCCCCGTGCCAGCAAACTCACGCGTCGTGAAATAACGCAGGCGGTCTGGCCGATCGGGGCCGTGGAACGCTCCGACGACGACCGCAGCTTCTTCGAGTCCACCGTCTTCGGCACCCCTCAGGGCCACGCCGAAGCCGCCCGCATCCAGTCTCTGCTCGCGGAGCTGCCCGGCCTGGCGTCTGTCGCCCCGACCATATCTGCGAGACTCATTACGTGACCCCGAAGCGAGCGACGACCGATCTGGGCCGAGCGCACGTCTTTCTGACCGGAGCCACAGGTTTCGTCGGACAGGCCGTGCTCGAGCGACTTTTGTCGGCGCACCCCGATACGACGATCTCGATTCTGGTGCGCACGAAGGCCGGCGAAGACACCCAGGCGCGCGTCCAAGATCTGCTGAGCAAGCCTGTCTTCGACTCGTGGCGCGAGCGCGTCGGAGAGAAGGCGGTCGCCGAGGCGGCGAAGAAACGCATCCATATTGTCGAAGGCGCCATGGGCTCGATTCCAGAGCTGCCTGCGGATCTCGACGTCGCGATCCATTCGGCGTCGGTCGTTTCCTTCGACCCGCCCATTCACGAGGCCTTCGACACGAACGTCAACGGCGCGATCAACCTCTATGAGCGACTGCTCGAGACCGGCGGTGACCCTCGGGTCGTGCACGTCTCGACCTGCTACGTCGGCGGCCTGCGCAAGGGCGTCGCCCCCGAGGCGCGCCTTGCCCACGAGGTGGATTGGCGGGGCGAATACGCCGCGGCCTTGGCCGCCCGCGACCGGGTCGAGCTGCTGTCGCGCGAAGCCGACCAGCTGCGTGTGTTCATGGATGCCGCCCGCGCCAAACACGGCAAAGAGGGCCCGCAGGCGGTTGCCACCGCGAGCGAGAAGGCGCGCGTCGCCTGGGTGACCTCCGAACTCGTGGATGCCGGACGCACGCGCGCGCAATCGCTCGGCTGGACCGACGTGTACACCCTCACGAAGGCGTTCTCTGAGCGCGCGGCGGAGGAGCTCTGGGGCGAGAACGGTCACCGACTCTCGGTTGTGCGACCGGCGATCATCGAGAGTGCCCTGCGGCATCCCTATCCCGGGTGGATCGACGGCTTCAAGGTCGCCGACCCGCTGATCATGGCGTACGGGCGCGGACTGCTGCCCGAGTTCCCGGGCCTTCCCGACTCGATCCTCGACGTGATCCCCGTCGACTACGTGGTCAACGCGATCCTGGCCGCGGCAGCCAATCCGGCCGCGAAGAACAAGCCCGAGTACTACCACGTGGCTTCGGGCGCGAGCAATCCGCTGCCGTTCCACCAAATGTTTGGGTACGTCAACAAATACTTTGTCGAACACCCGATGAAAGACAAGAAGGGCGCCGATCTCGCGGTGCCGACCTGGAAGTTCCCCGTTGGCAACAAGGTCGAGCGCGATGTGCTGCGCAAAGAGCGATTGGTGGCTCGCCTCGAACGGCTGCTGGGCCGCCTACCCGACACGGGCCGCGTGCGCGCCTGGCACAACCAGATGATCCGCAATGTCGCCGACCTCGCGACGCTGCGCAACTTCACGCAGCTCTACCGGGTGTACGTGCAGACCGAGATCATCTTCGATGACAGCAATCTGCGAGCCCTCCACAGTGCCCTCCCCGCCACGAAGCAGACCGAACACGGTTTCGACATCGCGGCGATCGACTGGGAGGACTACATGCTCAATGTGCACTTCCCCGCGATCACGACCCTGACCCGTGACTTCTCGGCCAAGCGCGCCGCCACGAAGGCTGCGGCCGAGAGCGCCCGGCCGACGCGCGACATCGTTCCCGGTCAGAACGTGCTTGCCGTGTTCGACCTCGAGGGAACCGTCGTCGACTCCAACATCGTGCAGCAGTACCTCTGGGTGCGGTCGGCAGGAATCCGCAAGGCCGTGTGGCCCGCAGCCGTGCTGCCGATCCTCGCCTCTTTGCGCGGCTACCTGCGGGCTGAGAAGCGCGATCGTGGCGAGTTCATCCGCACCTTCTTGCGTCGCTATGAGGGGATGCCCGTGGCACGCCTCGAAAAGATCGTGCACGGCGCATACGCCGACACTTTCATTCGCCACACAAGCCCTGGCGCGATCCAGGCCATCAAGAAGCATCGGGATGCCGGCCACCGAACCGTGCTGGTCACCGGCTCCATCCAGACCTTGGCAGCACCGATTGCCGGTCTCTTCGACGAGGTCGTCGGTGGGCATATGCATGCGACCGACGGGGTGCTCACCGGATACCTCGCCAAGCCGCCTTTGGTCGATGAGGCCCGCGCTGCATGGCTGACCCGCTATGCGCTCGAGCACGGTCTCGACCTCTCGATTTCTCACGGTTACGGCGACAGCCACTCCGACCTTGGGTGGTTGCAACTGCTGGGAAACCCCCATGCCGTGAACCCGGACACCCAACTCGCGCGCGACGCGCATCGAAGAGGTTGGCAGATCGATACCTGGAAACGCAGCAATCGCTCACCGAAGCGTGATGTGATGGAGGCCTCGGCCCCGCGTGCTGAACGCGTCCCCGACACCGCGAACTGAAGGTGACCCATGGCATTCGACATCGACAAGTACACCGCCAACTCCACAGCTGTGGCCTGGGGCGATCTGGACTTCGACGAGTTCGACCGCCAGCCGCTGCCCGAGTCGAGCCTGCGCACCCTGCGATACATGTGCGATGTCGAGTACCACACCGTCTGTTATCTGCGCGATCTGCTGACCACCCCATCCCATAAAGAGCCCGAAATCGCGTCGTTCATGACGATGTGGAACCGCGAAGAGTTCTGGCACGGTGAGGCTCTCGCGGCAGTTTTGGCCAAGCACGACATCATTGTCGACTTCGACGAGCTGAAGGCCAGCCGCCTCAAGCTCGGCTGGAAAGACCGCCTGGACCCGATCAAACAGTCCCTGCTCGGCGGACTCGTCGGTCACGATTTTGTCGCCGTGCACATGGCGTGGGGTGCTGCCAACGAATGGTCGGCGAACGCCGCCTACCTTCGCATGGCGAAGAAGGAGAACCACCCGGTGCTCGCCGAACTGCTGAAGCGGATCGCGGCCCAAGAGACCAAGCACGTCGCCTTCTACGCCTCGCAGGCTCGCGACCGCCTTACCTCCAGCAAGAAGGCGCGGGTCATCGCGCGTTTCGCTCTGCGCAAGTTCTGGGGTCCGGTCGGGTCGACCATCAGCCCCGACAGCGAGGTCACGCACGTCATGAACGATCTCTTCGGCGGCTCGGAGGGGCGCAAGCTGATCCGCGACGTCGACTCGCACATAGCCAAACTGCCCGGCATGGAGGGGCTGACGATCGTCGAGACCTCGCTCGACGCGCGCGGCATCTCGGCGTTTGACGACGAGTCGGAGCGCGAGCTCGAGTCCGTCGGGGCCTAGCCCGCGCGGCCCCCGTCATCGCCTTCGGCACGGGCAATCTCAGTCGGACACGACACATTCCCTCGCGGTGTTCACGTTGTGAAGGACAGTCCTTCACAACGTGAGTCGCGGCGGGGTCTCTTCGAAAACCCGGGGTTTGTAGCGTTTTGTGCCGGATCGGCGCGGGCGCCGCTACGCGCGTCGCCGCCGAACCAGCCACCATGCCACAGCGGCACCCATCAGCGCGAGCGCAGCGACCCCTCCGACGATCCAGCCAATCGGGAGACCGTTGGGACGCTTAGCGGCCTCCTCCTTCACCGAATGCGCGGTGTCCGTGACGCCGGCGATCGTGTCGGCTTCTGCAGATCTGACGGCGGGTTTCGTTTCGTCACCTACGTAGACGCTGACAAGAGTTGTGACGCGCAGCTCACCCTTGGGGATTTTCGTGAGGACTCCGGTGAGCTTCTTCGTCACATGTCCGCCCGGCGGCACCGATACCGACCAACTCGCATCGCTCCCCGCCCGATCCGCGTCGTGCGCCACTGTTACGCGAAAGTATGTCGGCACGCTGATGACGAGACGACCATCCACTGCCTCCGTCCCGTCGTTCCGGACGGTGGCCGTGTATGCCAAGGTGTCACCGGCGTGGACGTCACTACTCTCATTGCCGATCGACACCGACAACCCCGCGGGGGCCGCCGCCGCCGCGACAGTCGTAGGTATCCCGATGAACGCCGCGATCAGCACCACCGCCGCAATCGCACGCCTCACGCCTCAAACCCCTCTCGACGCACGCCTCTCCGGCGCCGATCAACCACCGCCATAAGACCACCGAGGCCGAGCAACAGAACCGCAGACACGATCGTGCCCGTTATCGCTGCCCCCGTGAATGCGAGCAGGCCAGGGTCGGTGGGGTCGTGCACAGCGAAGGTGTCGAGCTGGCAATCCACGCCCAGGGCCGCGGCGAAACAGTTCCCTCCGCTGCCGCTACTCACGACAGCGTTGCGCAATCTGCCGTCGCCTCCCGTCGAATTGATGGTGAACGAGTAGGTGATAGTTCCGGTCGCGCCTACGGCGAGCGGACCCGTCCACGACAGAATCGGCACCGCATACGAGGTGCTGCCCCCCGTTGCCGTCGCGTCATCGTTATACCTCGCGTCATCCAACACCTGACTGAAATCGTCGGTGAAGCTCGCCGGCTGGGCCAGGGTGTAGTTGACCTGCCCCGTGTTCGTCACCAACACCTGGTATTGGATGGTCGACCCTGGCTGCAGCGTTCCACTAGCTGTCGTCGACTTCACCGATGTGAAGGCCTTGACCGGAGTGCGGGTCGCGCAATCCGGGTCCGTCGATGCCCCCGAGCAGTTACTTGGCACTCCTGGTGGTGTGCTTACGGCGTTGTCGACCAAGCGGTCGCCAGCGCCCGTCGTTTTCGCCGTCACCGAATAGGTGATGGTAATCGAGGCACCGATAGCGAGCGGTCCGGACCAGGTCAACGTCGAACCCGACACCGTCGCACCATGATCGGCATCGCCGTTGTATGTCGCGTCGTCGAGTACACCGCTGAGATCGTCGGAGACGGTCGCCGGGTTGCCCGAGGTGAAGTCGACGCTGCCCGTGTTCGTAATGTGCACCGAGTACGTCAACACTCCGCCCGCGAGGACTATCGACGACGATGCCGACTTCTGCACCTCGAGCGACGGCCCCGGAAGGGTCGACTCACATTCGGGATCGGTCGACCCGCTCGGGCAGTTCCCTCCCGACCCTGCCGGGGTAACAGCGACATTTGTCAGGACCTTGTCGCCCGTATCCGGATCATTGATCTGCACCGAATACGTGATGGTGACCGTCGCTCCGATCGGTAGCGCGCCCGACCACGAGAGCACTCCAGCCGTCACATCAACCGTGCCGCCCGTGGCAGTCGCGTCGGACTGATAGGTGGCGTCATCGAGAACCTGCGCGAGGTCATCGGTGAACGACGCCGGGGATCCCGCGGGGAAGTCGACCTGACCAGTATTGGTCACGGTGATGGTGTACGTCACAACGTCACCCGGCACGAAGTCCGTCACGTCCGCGTTTTTCGTCACGTGGAACGATTGGATGGGCACGACAACCGTGCAGTCCGGGTCGCTCGAGCCCGGGTCGCAATTCGCGCCTGTGCCCGGAGGCGTCACCACGGTGTTGTTGAGGCTGTGGTTGCCACGATCCGGCGACGCCACCCTGACTTGGTAGGTGATCAGCTCAACAGCACCAACCGCGAGCGGGCCGTGCCATGAGATCACGCCAGAGCTCAGCGTCGCTCCGTTGGTGAGGCTGCCCGCCACAAAGGTGGCGTCGTCCGTGACCTGCGCGAGGTTGTCGGTGAACGACGCGTCGGCGTAGGCAACCTGCCCGATGTTCTCGACCTCGATCGTGTAGGTGATCGTGTCGCCCTCGAGACCCGTGGTCTGCGACGCGGTCTTTGTCACGTGCATTGCCTGCACGAGGGTCTGCGTCGCGCATTGCGGACCCGTGGCGCACGAACCCGAGGAATCGGACGGATCTACCGCGTTGTTCAGAATGAGGTCGCCGGTCGGCGGGTTGTGCAAGGTGAATGAGTAGCTGATCGTCACCACCGCACCCACCGCGAGCGGGCCCGCCCAGCTGAGCGTGTTACCGGCCACGATCGCACCGCTTGTGGCGTCGCCGTTGTAGTCGGCGTCATCGGTGACCGCAGACAGATCGTCGCTCACCGAAGCCGGAGCTGCTGCCGTGTAGTCGACGTTGCCGGTGTTCCGAACGGTGACCGTATACGTGATCACGTCTCCGGGCATCACGCTCGTGGCGCTCACGGTCTTGGTCACTGCGTACGCGCGCACATCCGTCACCGTCGTGCAATCCGGATCCGTGCTGCCGGCGTCACAGTTGCCGCCAACTCCCGGCGGGGTGACAACGACGTTGGTGAGACTGCCGTCTCCCGTTGTGGGCACACTCACCACCACCGAATAGGTGATGGTCGCCGAACCGCCCACCGCGAGGATTCCGTTCCAGGAAAGAACAGGCGCCGCATACGCGACGGCACCGGATGTGGCCGCCTCGTCGTTCTGATAGACCGCGTCATCGATGATCTGGGTCAGATCGTCGGTGAATGACGCAGGCGTCGCCACGTCATACGGCAGCGCACCGGTGTTCGTCACGACGATCGTGTAGCTCACCGTGTCGCCCGGTGAAGCCACCGTCGCCGACGAGGTCTTCGTCACGTGCAGGCTGCGCACCGGGGTCCGGGTCGAGCAATCGGGGTCTGTGGAACCGGCGTCACAGTTCGAGCCGAGCCCGGGCGGTGCGGTCACGACATTGTCGAGCAGGTGATCGCCCGAGTCGGGGCTGTCGACCCGCACGCTGTACGTGAACGAGGTCGACGCTCCCGCCGCCAATTGGATGCCCGACCAGGACAGGGTCGGCGATGCGAAAACCCCACCCCCCGTCGCACTACCCGCCTGGTAGCTCGCGTCGTCCAGCACGGCTGACAGATCATCGCTGAACGACGCCGGCGCCGCGGCGGTGAAGTCGACCGCGCCCGTGTTGGTCAGCGTGACCGTGTAGCTGACAACGCCACCTTCGGTGGTGGATGCTGGGGAGGCCGACTTGACGATCTGCAGCATCCGCACCGGCACCTCGGTGGCGCACGCACCCGCCGCAGCGCAGGAACCACCCGCCGCGGTCGGGGTGACCGCATTGTCGAGCTTGTGATTGCCACCAGCTGATCCGGTCACGGTGACCGAGTAGGTGATGGTCGCCGTTCCCCCCACGACGAGAGCGCCCGACCAGGTCAGCGCTGCGCCCGCCACGGCCACCGCCCCGGATGTCGCCGCAACATCCCCGTTGTACGAGGCGTCATCCAGTACCGCACTCAGGTCGTCGGCGAGGGCCGCGGGAGCAGCTCCCGTGTAGTCGACCTGGCCGGTGTTGGTCACCACGATCGTGTAGGACACGCGGTCTCCTGGCTGAGCCTGGGCCAGGTCCACAGTCTTCGACACCGTGTACGACTGCACCGGCACGACCGAATTACATCCGGGATCGGTCGAATCAGTCGTACACGCGCCGCCGATTCCGGGAGGGGTCAGCACGCGGTTATCGAGCGAATGATCCCCCGTGTCGGGGGTGTGCACCGTGACCTGGTAGGTGAAGGTCTCCTGTCCGCCGACGGGGAGGGCACCCGACCACCGGATGACGTTGTCCGCCCCGAGGACAGCCCCGTTACTCAGGCTCCCGGCCACATAGTCGGCGTCGTCGAGAACATTTGCGAGGTCGTCGCTGAAGGACGCCTCGTCGCCTGCCGCGGAGGTGTACGCGACGCTGCCTGTGTTGGTCAGCGTGATCGTGTACGTGATCGTGTCACCCGGGATTGCCGTGGTCTGCGACGCAGACTTCAGCACCTCGTACGACTTCGTGGGCACGATGACCTCACACACGGGGTCGTTCGAACCCACCGAACAGTTGCCGCCGGGTCCGGTCGTGATGGTGTTGTCGAGGCGCGGATCCGGTCCCGGCTGCACGACAACCTGGTAGTGGAAAGTTGTCGTCTCGCCAACGGCCAGCGGCCCCGACCAGGTGATCGTCGATCCCGCAAGAGAGGCGGTGCCCGTGTCGGCGACCAGGCTTCCGGCGACATAGTCGGCGCCGTTCAGCACGCCGCTCAGGTCGTCAGACACAGTGGCCGGGGTCCCCGCAGGGTAGGCGACCTGCCCCGTGTTGGTGACGGTGACCGTGTAGGTGATCGTGCTACCCGGAATCGCGACATTCGTGTCAGCGGTCTTCACGGCGCGATAGGACTGCACGAGAGTCGTGGTCGAGCAGGCAGGGTCGGTCGATCCGGTGTCGCAATTGCCAACGTTCGGCGGCGTGAACACCACGTTCGTCAGGGTGTGATCGCCCGAATCCGGGTTGTCGACGACGAGGGTGTAACTGATCGTCTGCGTGCCCCCGACCGGAAGTGGACCCGACCAGGAGAGGGTCGGAGCTGCATAGGACACGGTGCCCGCGGTGGCGGTCGCACCGCCGGAGTAGCTGGCGTCATCCAGATCGCCGACAAGCGAGTCGGTGAAACTCGCCGGGTTAGAAGCCGTGAAAGCAACGGGACTCGTGTTGGTCACGACGACGGTGTAGGTCACCGTCGAACCGGGCGTTGTGGTCGCCGATGACACGGACTTCTGCACCGTGTACGTGCCGACCAGGGTTATCGTCTGGCAGTCGGCCGCGGTGACACAGGATCCCCCGGCGCCGGTGGGTGCGACCTGGTTGGTCAGGGTCTTGTTCGTTGCGGGAACGGCCACGGTGACCGAGTAGGTGACGGTCGCGGATGCGCCGACAGGCAAAGCCCCGCTCCAGCTCAGAGTCGTGCCAGTGACACTGGCCCCACCGGAGGCGTCACCGTTGTAGGTGGCACCGTTGAGCACCTGTGACAGGTCGTCGGTGAAGGATGCCGGGGCCGCAGTCGTGTATGGAACGGACCCCGTGTTCGTGACCGTGACGGTGTAGCTAACTACCCCACCCGGAGCAACGGTCTGTGCGCTTGACGTCTTCGCAACCGTGTATGACTGCACCTTCACGACCGAGGTGCACAGCGGATCCGAGGACCCGCTCGCGCAGTTGCTGCCGGCTGTGTTCGACACGATTGTGTTGCTCAGCGTGTTGTTCCCTGTATTGGGGTTCTTAATCGTGACGGTGTACGTGAACGAAGTTGTGGCGCCGATAGCCAGCGCTCCCGACCAACTCAGGGTCGATCCGGTGACTGTCGCGCCGCCTGTCGCACTGCCGGCGTTGTACGTGGCGTCATCGAGCACGGCGGTCAGGTCATCAGTCAGCGACGCGGGCGACCCGGCCGTGTACGCGACCTGGCCGGTGTTCGTCGCGCTCACCGTGTAGGTGACCACATCGCCCGGGTGGGTCACGGCAACATTTGCCGTCTTCGTGAACTGAATGCCCCGAACCGGGTTGTTGGTTGAACACGCGCTCGCGCAGCTGATGCCGGTCGGGGGCGTCACCACGTTGAGCAGAGAATGGTCGCCGGTGTCGGGGGACTTCACCGTCACCGAATAGGTGATGGTGATGGTCTGCCCAGGCATGATCTGTGAGGCCGACCAGCTCAGCGAGCTGCCGTTCACCGTGGCCGTACCGGTGCTCGCAGTCACATCGCCGTTGTAGCTGGCGTCATCGAGGATGCCCGCGAGGGAGTCCGTGAAGGAGGGGCTCGGAAACGGCGCCGCGCTCGCGCCCGGCTCGGTCACCGTGACCGTGTACTGCACGACACTGCCCGGGTTCACCGCTGAGCCGCTCGCCGGGTTCGAGGTCTTGGCGATCGTGTACGGCTGCGGCACAACGACTCCAGCGGTATCGGAGGGGGTCAGTGCCGGGCCGGAGGGCGGCGTCATCGTGACGCTCGCGGTGTTGACCGTCGTTCCTACGCCGGCGGTCATCGAGCACGAGATGGTCTGCGATGCCCCGGCAGCGAGGGACGGGATCGTCGTGTTGCACGACGGCATCAGCGAGTCGACGACCGGGATGTTGGTGAGGGTTCCCGTGCCCTTGTTGGTCACCACGATGCGGTACGGCACGGTGTCGCCCGCGGCGTACTGCTGATAGTCGGCAACGGTGTTCGCGTCGTGGAAATCGGCGGCGTTGTTCGGATTGCCACCCTTTGCGAGCACGTACTTCTTCAGGTCGAGTGCGTAGCAATCGCCGATGGTCGTGGTCGCCGACGACAGCATGGGCAGCCGGGTGTGGCCGGCGAAAGAGTCTGCGGAGTTCGTCAAGACCTGACCCGGCTTGTTGTCACCCGCTGCGGGAGTGGCACAGCTCGTCCCCGCAGGGGTGGTGAATGCGATCCGAATCGTCTGCGTCGCTCCGGGAGCGAGAGCGGGCCCGATCACTCGGACTGCGGTCGGATGCGCATTCGGCGTTGTCGTCCACCCGACGGTGTTGCCCGAGATTGAACCCGGAGTTCCGCCATTCGATGCGGCTCGCGGATCGTGGCTGATCGAGGCAAAAGGGGCCGTCGAGTAATAGATGGTCGAGCCAGCCGGAGCCGTAATGCCGGTGAGCGTATATGTGCCATCGATGTTCGTGCCCCGACCGTCTCCATTCTTCGGGAGCACGTCGATCGTGTCGGTGAAGGAGTTCGACACGGGGTCCTGCGAGTTGATGGTCAGATTCCATGCGGAGCTGTCGCCGTAGAACGAGAGCACGTTCGATTCGACGGACTTTCCGAGGGTGGTGGCTCCGGCGGTTGGGACTCTCACACTCGCGGTCGCCTGCCGCACGGCCGCAGGACGGTTGTCGCCGGGAACGTCGACCTGAGCCGTGTTGGTCAGCACCGTTCCGGGTGCCACGGACGTGTTCGGCGGGATCTGCGCCTGGTAGGCAATCGGCTGCGGGGTGTTCGCGGGCACATTTGTGAAGGTGTACGTCAGCACCTGCTGACCGGAACCGTTCGTGGTGATACCCGTCGGCGCCGGGGTGCTCGACCCCGCAACATACGTCATCCCGGTGGGCAGGGTGTCGGTCACAGTGAAGGTCTGGTTGGGCGGATTCGTCACGGCGAGGTCGGCTTCTGCTGTGATAGTGAAGGTCACCGGAACGCCAGGTTGCGCGGTCGTGCTTGAGGTCGTTTTGGTGATGACGCCAGTCGGGCCCTGGATCCGCATGGCGTCGCGCTGGCCGTTGGTGTTCGGCCCGTAGGTGCTGCCAGGGATGTTGGCGTATACGGAGGGGTTGGTGCTGATGTTGATGTAGTTGTTGAGCGTGGGGTACCCCGGGAAGACCGTCGCCGTGTTGTAGGGCGCGTTGAACGCCCCGACCGTCCACGACTCAGCGCCGATCGGTGCCGTCGAGGGCACGTAACCCCAGACCCTCAGGTTGTGATGGAACTGCTTGTCCACGGCAGGGTTCCACGTCATCTTCACCGCAGTAACTCCCGCGGGAAGGGTCACGAGGCAGTCATCGTCGGCATAGGCCGGCGAGATCGCGTTCGTGTGAGTGGCACAGCTCGCGGGGAGAGGCGCCGAGATCCACGGGCTCCCCGCGACACCAACCGGTTCACCGCAGGTTTCGGTCTTGGTGTTGATCGCATCGGTGCGGTACCAGAGATGGCCCGTCGTCATGTTCGAGTAGGAGGCGCCGTCGGCCGCGACGAAGTCCGCATAGCGCGGGGTGAACGCGGCCGGGTTCTGCACCATGCTGCATGCACCAGCAAGGTCGGCACCGCCTGGTCCGGTGTACGTGGACCACGTCACGCTGTCGGCCGAGCTCGCGAAAGGCTGGTCCTTTGCCGTATAGGGACCAGGGTTGGTGGATGTTCCAGCGGCGGGCCACGGGAGTGTCAGGTTCTGCGCTGTCCCTGGCGCTGCCCACAACCCCGCGTCCCATGGCGAGCGACCGACCGTCGGGCCGCCCTGCCAACTGATCGCGAACACGCCGTTGAGAACGAGGGTTGTTCCCGATACGTCGTTGGAGGTATTTGTCTCCGGCTGCGTGACACCATCAACAAAGGTAAATGGGCTCGGCGTTGCGCCGAAAGTGACGCCTGTGGTTGTCGTGATGGGGGTGGTGTAGCTGAACAGCAGTTGACCGGCCGCCACGAAGGTGCTCGTCGACGGGATCGCGTTGCCGAGGCTGTCGATGGTTGGCACATTCTTCAGGGAATAGTCCAGGCCGCTCAGGGTGACCGTGTAGTGCGTACCGCTGCCGCTGATCGAACAGGTCGGGGCGTTTGTCCGATTCGCGTATTGGGAGCCTGAGTACGGGATACCCGTGGCCTGAGCTGAGTCGTCGACAGCCGCGCAACCCTCCCATTGAAGACCCGGCAACTGACCGGGCACCGAGACGGCGATGTCCACGACGAATGAATAGGTCGATGGCCCGGGAATACTTCCCGTCGTCATCGCAACGCCGTAGTCGACGACGATCGACGGGCGGTTCCCGCCGCTTCGACTCGTGATGGTGGTCTGCTGGTAGTTCTGGTTCGGGGCGCTCAGCACCAGATCCATGCCATGGGTGCCCGTGATCGGGAGCGGCG
>DATMIW010000010.1:0-20351 GCA_035554115.1 Pseudolysinimonas sp.
GTTCTTGCCGCCCGTGTACTGCGTAACGCGGAACTGGTAGTCGCGCACCGACACGTCGTTGAAGATCGTGTACCCGGCGACGTGGTCGAAGGCGTCGGCCTTGCTGATGTGGCGGCCGCCCTTGCCGATGACGACGGCGAGTTCGCCCTCCCAGTCGACCTGCTCCGACACTGTCGGAACCTCGATGGGGGCACCGTCGGCGATCTGCGTGTTCGCGAAACGCGCGAACAGGATCGGGATCTCAGAGATCTGCAGGCCGGCCTCTGCGGCGTGCTTGCCAAAGTTTCGGGCAACACAGACGATCTTCGGCGGGTTCGGGATCGGAACCAGGATTTCGGCGTCGGCGCGGGCAACAAGGATGCCGTCGCGGCGCGCATCGGCCTCGGCGAGGCCATCGGCGAATTTCACTGCTTCGGCGAGCGCGGCGAGCGAGCGCTCTCCACCCTGGAAGAAGGCAAGCGCATCTGGGCCGAGAACTGCGGCGGCCTGGGTCTCGGGGTTGGCCGAGCCCTGTGCGGCCAGCGCACCCGCATAAGCGCGTGTCAGTTCGACGAAGTCTTCACCCCGCACAACACCCAGGTGGTCGGTACCAAATGACTTAAAGCGAACAATCTGCGTCATGCCTACTACTTTCTCGTGGACCAAAATCTGGCTTCGGGGGACGGGCCTAGCTGGCCCCGTCGACATCCATTCTCTCGTGTTCGGAGAGGCGTTTCGACCCGATGACCCTATCGTTCGCGAACGTCCGCGAGTTCTCGAAAGTGTTTGGGGGTCATACCGGTGCGCTGCCGGAAGAAGCTGGAAAAGTTCGACGCGTCCTCGAACCCCATCTCTGCGCCGAGATCGGCAACGGACCGCGCGGTAAACACCAGCAGACGTTGCGCTTCGAGAATGATGCGGTCATCGATAACGCGCTTCGGGGTCGTCCCCCGGATCGACGCGGCACGGGTGAGGGTTTTCGGGGAGTAGCCGAGCCGGCGCGCGTACTCGGAAACTCGATGCGTCGTGCGGAAACGCGCCTCGACCTCAGCCAGGAACCATCCGAAGATCTCATCGTGGGCGTCGGCCGGATTCGTCGGTTCATCGTCGCTCGCTGATCCCAGGCGTAGCAGCACGGCCGAGAGACCGGCGTGCCGGAGATGACCGCGGAGTGCCGCTCCCATCGCCTCGCTCTCCGGAGCGAATAGAGCCTCCCATGCAGCCGCAACGCCACTGCGCACGAGTTCGACGGACGACCAGGAACTCTTTCGGTGCGCATCCGGTCTGATGGACATTTCGCGCGCGTGGGGATCGGTGAGGTGCGAGGGGAACATCACAACGGAGCCCTCGAGGTCGCCGATCTCACCCCACCGGTGCACCTGGCCTGCCCGCAACCAGAGCATGTCACCCGGCCCCAAATGGTGCGGGGTGAAATCCACCTGGTGGATCGTCTCCCCCGCGTCGAGGCGATACAACATGTCGAAGGCGAGGCGTTGCGGGGTGAGGAATTCGCGGCGACCTCCGCGCCGAAAGATCCCCCGGAGCGTGTTGAGTTCGATCTCGGGGCCCGGTTCGGGCAGGGAGAACGGCACAGCCCGCACAGGTTCTTGTCCCGAATTCACCACCATCACTCCCGAGGGTACCGTGACGCGTCGGTCCCACGAGCGAAAACTAGAGGCATGACAGATCTCACTTTCACCACATTGGATACCGGCTCAACAACTCTGGAGAAGACCATCACGCTCGTGACGGGCGAAACCGAAGCGGTTCTCGTCGACGCGGGTTTCACGCGCGCTGACGGACACCGAGCGGTCGCGGCTGTTCTGGACTCGGGCAAGCGTCTCACCACCGTCTTCATCAGTACCGGTGACCCGGACTTCTATTTCGGCGCGGAAGTAATTGCCGATGCATTCCCTGACGCACGGATCGTCGCCCCCGCCGATGTCATCGACCACATTGCGCACAGCTACGAGAAGAAGCTCGGAGCCTGGGCACACCTCGGCGCGAACCTTCCGACCCGCCTGGTGGACATCGAAGAATTCACCGGCGACAGCATTTCGATCGACGATCAGACACTGCAGCTTTTCAACGCCGGAGTGCACCAGCATGACCGCGGGTGGTACCTCTTCGACCCGACGACCCGCACGATCCTCGGGGGCGTCCTCGTCTTCGCAGGAACCCACGTGTGGACCGCGGACACCCCGACAGTCGAGTCACGTGCAGCATGGCTGACCGCGCTTGACAAGCTCGAGGCGCTCAACCCGGCGCGCGTGATCGCCGGCCACCGCCTTCCCGACTTCGCCGATGACGTGGCCGCCCTGCGGCACACGCGCGACTACCTCCGGAAGTTCGAGACGATCATCGCTGACAGCGCCACCGGTGCGGACGCCGAGCAGGCCCTCCTTGCCGCCTACCCCGGTGCTGGTCTTCCGGTAGCCGCCCATCTGGGTGCGCTGGTCGCAAAGGGCGAGATGACATGGGGCTGAATTCGGACGAGCCGCGCGACGTCATTCGACGCCAGTATCTCGCCTCGGCGGCGGGTGACCTCGAGGCCTTGCGCGCCACGATGGCTCCTGACGTCGAATGGACCGAGATGGCCGGGTTCCCGCTTGCGGGCACCTACCGCACGCCCAGCGGGGTGACCTCGAATGTGATGGAACGCCTCGGAGCCGAATGGGAGGGTTGGGCCGCACACGATGACACATACGTCGTCGAAGGCGAGAACGTCGTCGTGTTGGCTCGCTACACCGCGACCCACCGTACGACCGGCAAAGCCTTGAACGTACGGGTGGCTCACCACTTCGTCGTGCGGGGCGGGCTCATCGTTCGCTTCGAGCAGTTCGTTGACACCGCATTGGTGCGTGACGCCGCGGTATAGAAAAACGGCGGTGGAAACACCATCGACTTCAGGCCTTGTCTCCCCTACCCCGAGGGCGAGACAAGGCCTGATTCATATGCGGCGATGACGAGGTGGGTGCGATCGCGCGCAGCCAGTTTGCTCATGATCCGGCTGACGTGGGTTTTCGCCGTTTGGACGGAGATAAAGAGGTCGGCCGCGATCTCGCTGTTGGACCTCCCCCGAGCGACTTCGGCGAGCACCTGTCGCTCACGATCGGTGAGCACGGCGAGCGCCGTCGACACCGGGAGAGCAGCCGGCGCCGGAACGAGGTACCGAGCAATAAGGGCAGTAGTTGCCTTGGGGGAAAGCAAAGACTCCCCCTCGTGAACAGTTCGGATCGCCTGCATAAGGGCATCCGGCTGCGTGCCCTTGCCCACGAAGCCGCTTGCCCCGGCTTTGAGGGCCTCGAGCACATACTCGTCCTCTTCAAATGTGGTGAGAATCAGGATGCGCGTGCTGTCGAGATCAGGCTCGGCCCGTATCGCGGCCGTCGCCTGAATTCCGTCCATAACCGGCATCCGGATATCCATCACCACGACGTCAGGGCGGTGTTCTCGGGTGGCCGCGAGCGCTTCCCGACCGTCAGCGACCTGCCCGACCACGGTAAAGCCCGGTTCGTGCGAAATGAGTTCGGCGACAGCGCTCCGGATGAGCGCCTGATCGTCGGCGAGGAGGACAGTGATCATGGCGCGGGTACCGGCTCTCGCTCGGGAAGAGGAAGCCACGCGGTGAACCGGAAGATCGGCCCCGGGCCGAGCTCCGTCTCCACCCGCCCACGTACCGAGGCGACCCGCTCGCGGACGCCGTTGAGGCCGTGGCCGCCACGAGAAGGATTCCGCGGAGGCCCGCTCGTCGGTACGAGATTCGTCACGGTGAGCACCAGGGCATCTGCCTGATACTCCACGTGCACCAGGACGGAAGCCGGAGAGGCACCCTCCCCTCGACCGTGCTTCAGCGCATTCGTCAGCGCCTCATGCACGGCTCGGTAGGCCACAACATCCACTGCGTCGGGAAGCGGGCGCGGGATGCCCTCGGTGCGGTGGCGAACGACGAGGCCACTGGCTTCGAACTCCGATATGAGCGCGGGAAGTGCCCCGAGTCCCGGGCTCGGTGCAAGACGCGGCTCCGTTCCATCGTCCGCCGCACGCAAAACAGTCAGCAGCCCGCTGATCTCTTCCAGCACTGTCTGCGCCGCACTGTGAATAACGGTGAGGGCGCGTTCGGCATCATCTGGGCGTTCGCGCAGCGCCCGCGACGCAACACCCGCATTCAAGCTGACGACAGCAATCTGATGGGCAACAAGGTCGTGCAGATCACGTGCGATCGCAACGCGCTCCTCGGCGACTCGCCGTTGAGCCTCCGCCTCTTTCGTCTCCTCGGCGCGCCGGGCACGGTCGGTGATCTCGTCGATATAGGCGCGGCGGGATCTGCTCGCGTCCCCGGACGCCGCCGCAAATCCGATCGAGGCGACGGTCAAGAGAGCGGAGCGAAGGTCCATAACATCCGGCCCCAGAATGATCAGCCCCGCGAACCAGATCACCACAATCGTTACGCCGGCCGCGATGATCGTCGAGCGCCGGTTCGTTTGTCTGCCGAGGGTGAACATCGTGACGAGCACCGTTATGAGGTGCGAGGCGAGTGCGCCACCGACGAGCAGGGACGCCGCCGTCAACACGACGGTCGCCACGACTGCCACACGAGGTGCCCGTCGCCGCACCAGCATCACGGCGATGGCGAGGGCGAGCAAAACCGCTGCGAGCGGAGACAAGGGACCGCGTCCGCCGAATTCCTCGGGCACGAAGACGTAGGCGACAGTGACCAGGGTTGCCGCAACATCGCTGGAGATCCGGGCAATCGTCTGCATCCTGCTCACGGTTCCTCCTTTGCTGTCATGTTCCACCCGGCGCGGCGCGGCGGCATCCCCCCATGGTCCCACCCGGACATACCCCCGTGGGGGTACGCCCGGCCGGAGGCAGCCGATCCGGAGGACCAGGGCTGTACATAAGAGATGCCGTTATGGGGTGACGACGGCGAGCTCTTGCGTCCGAAGGATTGGCAGTGTTCGAAAACCTCGACGCCACCTACCGCCGCACAGGAGATCCCATGCCCGTCCCGATTCTCACTGCTCGCAATGTCCACAAGTCTTATGGCCGTGGCGCGACGCGCTTCGACGCTCTTAAGGGCGTCTCCATCGACATTGCCTCGGGCGAACGAGTCGCCATCGTCGGCAAGAGCGGGTCGGGGAAGTCCACCTTGATGCACCTGCTCGCGCTTCTCGACAAACCGTCACAGGGCACTGTCGAGCTCAGTGGCCACGACGCGGCGAGCCTCAGCGGCTCCGTGTTGAACCGCACGCGCAATTCGACATTCGGGTTCGTCTTCCAGCAGTTTTTCCTCACCCCTGGAGCCTCGGTTCTCGACAACGTCACTCTGCCGCTCCGCATCGCGGGCGTGCCCCGAGCAGAGCGCAATCGACGCGGCATGGAAGCGCTCGAGCAGCTGGAACTCGACACCAAGGCCAAGAATCGCGCCAATGATCTCTCAGGCGGACAGAAGCAGCGCGTCGTCATCGCCCGTGCGCTCGTAAATGACCCGAGCGTGATCTTCGCTGACGAACCGACCGGGAATCTGGATACCGCGACAGGTGCGGTCGTCGAAGACATCCTCTTCAACCTCAGCGCACGCGGCATCACCCTCATCGTCGTCACTCACGACCAGGAACTAGCCGCGCGGTGTGACCGGCAGGTCTATATCCGCGACGGCCGCGTCGTCGACGACCTCGTGTCCCCCCTTCCCGTGGCAGAGGCCGCATCAATCGAAACGGCGGTTCACGCATGAAGAATCTCGACCTCATCCGCGATGCGGTGAAGAACACCCTCCGCAGCAAGACGCGCACCTTGCTGACCGTTGTTGCGATCTTCATCGGCGCCTTCACCCTGACCCTCACGAGCGGAGTCGGCACCGGCATCAACGCCTACATCGATCAGACAGTTTCGTCGATCGGCGCAGGTGACGTGATGACCGTGACCAAGACCATCAAGGATGCGGCAGATAGCTCCGCCCCCCGTACATACGATCCGAATGCCGCAGAGCAGTTCTCCACAAACGGCGGACCGTTGGGCGGGCCCAGCGAGGTCCAAGCGATAACACCCCCCGACCTCGACAAGCTCGCAGGCGTTGACGGCGTTCGAAGCGTTCAACCGACCCTCGCGGTGAAGCCCGACTACGTCCAATACGACGGCGGAACGCAGTACCAGGCCACCGTGGGCGGATTTGTTCCGGGAATGAGCCTCGAGCTCGCCGCGGGCAGGCAACCCGCGTGGAAGGCCGACGACTACCAGATCGCGCTGCCATCCGCCTATGTGAAGCCTCTCGGATACTCCAGCAGCAAGGCCGCGATCGGAACCACTGTCGCGTTGGGCGTAACCGCTGCCGACGGCACCAAGAGCACCGTCACCGCGAAAGTTGTCGGCATTTCAGAAGCCGGACTTGCCGGAGGCAGCACCCTCGCGCCCAATGACGCTCTGACCCACGCGCTATACGACGCGCAGAGCGTCGGGCTGACCGAGAGTGCCCGCACGAGCTATTCCCAGGCGGTTGTCCGCTTCGACCCGGCAGCCTCCGATTCCGACGTGACGGCTTTGAAGGATCGGCTGACCACCCTGGGGTACAGCGGCAGCACAGTAGAAGATCAGATCGGCGCGTTCCGGACCGTCATCGACGTCATCGTGCTCATCCTCAACGGCTTCGCGATAATCGCGCTACTGGCCGCCGGGTTCGGCATCGTGAACACCCTTCTTATGTCGGTGCAGGAACGTACCCGCGAGATCGGGCTCATGAAGGCGATGGGAATGTCCGGCGGCAAAATCTTTGGTGTCTTCAGCGCCGAAGCTGTGTTCATCGGGCTTCTGGGCAGCGCAATCGGAGCCGGAGTGGCGATGCTCAGCGGAACGCTCCTGAGTGGCGCACTGTCTGGCAACCTCTTTGCCGCCCTTCCCGGGCTCAGCATCGTTGCGTTCGACCCCTCGGCGATAGGGCTCATCGTCCTCACCGTGATGGCGCTCGCATTCCTTGCCGGGACGATTCCCGCCCTGAAGGCCGCGCGGAAAGACCCCATCGACGCTCTGCGGTACGAGTAGCGGCGATGGTTCCCACTCACTCACACAAGGAGACCCGCACATGAGCACGACAATCACCCAAAAATCGCCCTCGCGCCTTCGCACGGTAGTTAGCTGGATCTTTCAGGTGCTCGGGGGCCTGATGTTCATCTCGATAGGCATTGGCAGGGTCTCGGGCACCGGCGACTCCGTCGACACATTTGAACAGGTCGGCGTCGGCCAATGGTTCCGGTTTCTTGTGGGCTCACTCGAGATCCTCGGCGGGATGGGCTTACTGATCCCCCTTTTCGCCGGCCTCGCGGCGGTGTGCCTCACGGCGTTGATGGTCGGGGCGATGGCAATCGACCTGTTCGTCATCGACGGAGGAAGCATTCTCGCTCCTGTGATGTTCGCCGCCGTGGCCGTAGTGGTGGCCGTCCTTCGGCATCGCAGCATCACCGCACCGTTTGCCTACGCTCGCCGGCGCCTGTCGCGGGCGAAGTAGCCGCGATCCGACTTACGCTGACCCCGTGAGCAAGTTCTCTGAGATGAGTGTCAGCAGGGTGTATCCCCTCTATGTGGCGAAGCTCGAGAGGAAGGGCCGCACGCAGGCCGAACTCGATCAGGTGATCGAGTGGCTGACCGGATTCGATGCCGCGGCGTTGCGAACTCATCTCACCGCAGGAACAACGTTCGAGGACTTCTTCGCCGATGCCCACCTCAATCCGAATGCGAAGCTGATCACCGGCGTCATCTGCGGCGTCCGCGTCGAAGAGATCGACGACCCACTCCTGCAGAAGGTCCGCTACCTCGACAAGCTCGTCGACGAACTCGCTCGGGGCAAGGCGTTGGAGAAGGTGTTGCGCTCAACGGTCTAACGCAGGATCGTCCTTGGTACGACGCTCAGGGTCGCTCAGGACCTCTATCCGCAGGATCTGTCCCCCGTCAATAGTGAACGACATCACCGTGAGCGGGACGCCATCAAGCGAGTTCAGCAGAGACGGAACGCCGTCGATATCGATGTGCTCGCTGGTCCGCGTCGTCGCCATCGCGTGGAAGGTGGCGAGCTGACCGGCGACGGCTTCGCGGCCCCGCAGAATGCGCACGCCTCCGCCGGCCGCGCCCGTATCGACATGAAGCTCGGCATCGGGATGCAGAATCGCGACGAGGGCGTGCATATCCTCCCCGCGAGCGGCGGCGAGAAAGGCATCGATAAGGGCCCGGCTCGCTCGCGCGGTGTGCTCGGACGATTCCTGCTGTCCACGGACTCGTTGTCGTGCACGGCTCGCGAGCTTACGTGTCGCAACCGGGGTGCGATCAACAACAGCCGCGATGTCGTCGAACGATAGGCCAAAGATGTCGTGCAGCACGAACGCTATTCGCTCGTCGGGGCTGAGCACATCGAGCACGAGTTGAAGCGCCAATCCCACAGAGTCGGCCACTAGCGCCTGCTGTTCCGGATCAGCGCGACCACCGCTCGGACCGTCGACCGATCGCATTTCGAGAGGCTCTTCTGCACGGCGCGAGCGCGCGCGGAGCATATCGAGACAGATTCGCGCGACAACTGTCGTCAGCCACGCTGCCAGGTTGTCGATTTCGGTGGGATCGGATCGTGAAAGCTTCAGCCATGCTCCCTGCACAGCATCTTCCGCGTCCGCGGCGGAGCCGAGCATGCGCTGGGCAGAACGCGACAGCCTGGCACGGTGCAGCTCGAACTGCTGGGCCCACAGTTGCTGCTCATCCATGCGGTCCTCCGAAATCATCGTCATACCCATATGACGTCCCGAAGCGGGCGAATGTGACCGACTTGCGCCGATCGGTCACGTCTGGTGGATGACAAGCGTCAACAGAGTAAAGAACTCTCCAGACGAAAGGAATCTCTCATGTCTCAGCTCATCAACCGTACCGAATCACGCCTGCCCAATCCGATGACACGTGTTCCCGCTCTCGCTGATATCGGAGCAGCACTGGCCAAGGCCCTCGGATCAGGTTCCGTCCCCGACACAACTATCTCGTTCGCGCAGTTGCTCGTCGGGCAACGGATGGGAAGTGACTACCTAGTCACCCTGCACACAGCGGGATTACGCCGGGCCGGCGAGACCGAGGAACGCATCGCTGACGTGACGAACTGGGAGGAATCGGCCCTGTTCGACGAGCCCGAGCGTGTTGCTCTCGCTCTCGCGGACGCCCTCCTCACCCCCAACCCCGACGATGCACGAGTGTCGGACGAGCTCTATGCCCGCGCATCCGCAAGCTATGACGACACGAGCCTCACGACCTTGATCCTGGGTCTCGGTCAGGTGTTCTTCTTCGTCCCGCTCGCCGTCATTGGCGAACCCCTCGCGGGTAAGTCGCCTGCTGAGCAGTGGAGGCCATGAGCGCGTGAACGCTACAGAGTGAGCGGTGTGGAGAGTGGATACTCCTGGCGGATGTTCCACTCCCGCTCCGGCTCGTAGTCGTAGATCCAGCTCATTCCGAGCGGGGTGTCGCCGGACTTCTTCCGCTCCTCGAAGGCCGCCTGGCGCTGCTCCCAGTCGCCGGCGTGAACAAGCTTGCTGTTGGCCAGCGACTGACGTTGCACGGCGTGCGCACGCGGAATCCGGACGTTGCGGAATGAGGCGAACGCCTGCTCCGGATCGTCCCGCCCGGCATCCAGCCAGCGGGAGAGCACGTATGCGTCCTCGAACGCCTGCGAGGCACCCTGGCCGGCGTTCGGCAGCATGGGGTGGGCGGCGTCACCGATCAACTGCACACGACCATGACCCCAGTCGAACGACGGCTGCCGACCGAAAAGCCCCCATTTGAGCGTGACGTCAACCGAATCGATAATCTTCCGCAGGGTCGGCGCGAGCTCGGGGAAGGCCGCGCGAAGTTCTTCGGCGTCGCCGGGAATCGACCACCCCTCGCCCACCCATTCGTCCGAATCGAGCTGTGTCGTCAGGTTCACCTGCTCGCGGCCACGCACGTAATAGGTCATGACATGCGAGCCCTTGCCCACCCAGCTGTAGACATTGGGGCCCAGGATGTCCCGGCCGACAACGTCGGCGCTCACCAGGGCACGCCAGGCGACCTGACCGGTGAATTCAGCGGGCTGCTCGCCATAGAGCGCCTCACGAACGCGCGAGCGGATGCCGTCCGCGCCGATGACGAAGTCGAAGGTGCGTCGCACCCCATTCTCGAACACGAGCTCGACGCCGTCTTTACTCTCAGACAGGTCGACCAGTAGGTGGTTGAGGTGCACCCGCGAGGGGTCGACAGCTCCGGCCAAGGCGTCGAGCAGATCGCGACGGTGGAAGGCGTAGTAGGGCGCGGTGAACCGGCCCTCCACGGCATCCGTGCGCATCAGCTCCGTCTTGCTCAGCTGCTCGCCGGTGTACATCGAGCGATGGATCTGGTTCTCGATGCGGTTTCCGATGGGATCGAGTCGGCCTGCGAGGCCCGAGGCATACAGTCCCTTGATCGCCTGCTGGCTGACATTGATCCCCGAACCGATCTCGCCGAGCTCACGGGTGCGCTCGAAGACCTCGACGTCGAATCCGACTTTTTGGAGGGCCGCAGCGGTGGCGAATCCGCCGAGTCCGCCGCCAACAATCGCTATCGAAGGTCCGTGGGACGCCATCAGAGCCGTCCGGATGCGACGGGGGCTTCCAGGAGGATCCCATTGCTCAGCGACGCGAGGCCATCAATTTCGACGCGTACGGAATCGCCGTCCCGCAGCTGTTCGCCTTTGGAGTTACCGACGCCGGCAGGGGTTCCCGATGCGATGACGTCTCCCGGCTCGAGGGTCCACGACTTGCTCGCCGCCGAGACCAGCTCGGCGATGCCCACTATGAGGTTGCTCGTCGTGCCGTCTTGCTTGAGAACGTCGTTGACGTAGCAGCGGATACCGAGATTCTGCGGGTCGTCGATGAGCCAGCTCGGTGTGACCGCACCCAACGGGGAGTAGGTGTCGCGGCCCTTCGACGCGACCCAGTCCCAGGTAAAGGGGAAGGCGATCGGGTCGGTGCGGCGCATGAGGCCGCGCGCGGTGATGTCGTTGAAGCAGGCGTAGCCGGCAATGTAATCCCACGCCTCGCTGGGCTCCACGTCTACGGCGCGACGCCCGATCACGATGGCCAGTTCGGCCTCCCAGTCGGGGCGGTGATCTTCTGAGCGACCGAGAATAACGGTGCCGCCATTGCCGATAAGCGAGGTCGTGGGTGGGACGGCGAAGAAGAACGGGTCAACGCCCTCCGGCACCTCGGTCACTCCCATCTCGGCAATGTGATCCTTGTAGTTCGCGCCGACGCAGAGCACTTTGTGGGGATATTGAAGCGAGAGCAGCTCGTCGGCATCGACTGTCGACATCGTGTCGGGGTTGATGCCCCGAAGCGCCTCCGCCACCGTGTCCCAGTTATCCAGGGCTTCCCGGAGTCCGGGATATCCCCGCAAGACCTCGGGGATCACATATCGGCCGTCGTCTCGGCGCACGGCTGCTGCCGTCGTGCCGTCCTCACGTCGGACGGTGGTTAGGCTCCAGCCGGTCATTGCAGTTCCTTCGTCTGGTTCATTGAGTGGGTCATCACGCTGTCGTCACTTGCCCAGCGGGATCGGGCGGGTGGGGGCGGGGCCCCACATGTTCATGGCGTGGGCGTCTGCCTCCCAGGTGCGAGGAGTCATTGGATACTCTTCGTGCCAGGGTCGCGGCTCGTAGTAGCCCTTCTCCTCGTCGAGCATCACGTCGAGCTGCGTAAAGAGCTCAATGTGGTTGCCGTCCGGGTCTTCGTGGTAGCTGAAGATGTTGTGACCGACCGCGTGACGCCCCGGCCCCCAATACAGCTGGTAGCCGTTCTGAGAAAGGTTGTCGAGCATCGACTGCAGGTGAGCGGCGTCTCGTGCTTCGTAGGCCACGTGGTGCATGCCGGTCATCTTGTCGCTCTGCATGAAATTGGCCGCATGGTGGTCGGCATTGCAGCGCATGAACACGAAGAAGTCCCCGATGGAGTCGGCCCAACGGAATCCCAGGGTCTGCTCATAGAACGCGCGCATCTCTGCGGCCGAGGAGGTGTATGACGCGGCATGCCCCAATTTGCTGGGCCGGTGGTCGTAGCTCGGGCGCACCCCGCTGGGCTCTTGGCTCTGGTAGAGGTGCAGGGCACTACCGGTCAGCGGCTCCGTCATCACCAGGACCTCGGGCACGCCGGGCGCAATATCGCTGCGCACCTCAACCTCGTGGCCCTGCCGGCGGAGCCGTGTGGCGGCTTCCGAAACCGACTGACGGATCTCCCAGCCGACAACGGCACGGCCGCGGGCCGCTTTTGCCTTCTCAATGACCGTGCAGTGGTGGTCGACTCCAGTTGTGAGGAACACCTGCTGAGGAGTCTCGTCGACCTGAACAAAACCGAGGACGTCGGTGTAGTACTCGGTGAGCCGCTGAACGTCCGGCGTTTCGAACGACAGATATCCGAGCCGGCTCACATGCACGGGCGCCTCCGCATGTGCACGGGTTTCGGCCACGGGCGTTTCGGTCACCGGGGCTTCGCTTTCGCTCATGATCGGATCTCTTCCTACCGCGAGGCTGTCAACGCGGTGTCGTATTTTTCGTGAAGCGCCGCCCAGCGGCGTCCGGCCTGCCTGCCACCTTCGAGATAGGCCTCGGGGGCGGTTGTGTACGGAGGCCGGGTCGGGCCCCCTGGGAAATATCCGGCGGCCTCGAACTCGGCCCGGTCGATCTGGATGTTGTACTTCGAGAACTCTTCGAAGCTGCCGTCCGGGAACAGGGTGCTCAGCGCATCTGAAATCTCCGACGCGATCCGCTCGGCTGTCTCCCAGTCCTGGGAGAGGACTGCATTGCGTAGTGCGAGTGCCGGTGCCGGCCCGCAGGAAACGTCACCGCTCCAGCATGCGGTCACCGCATCCGGGAACCGCTGGGCACTCGCGGGCCAGTCCTCGGCGATCGGGAGCAGTCGAATGCGCCCGGCGACAGCTTCGAGGTCGGCGATGAATCGGTCACCCATAAGCGTGAGACCCATGTGCTTGGCGGCGACGATCTGCGGGATAGTGGCCAGCTGTCGGTAGACCTCGGTCGAAATCTTGCCCTTGAACGCGCTGGGGTTGTCATATGCGATCTGCGACATGTCCGGAAGCGCTTCGGCGATGGACCGGTGGAAGGTCACGATCTGTTCGTCATCCAGCGCGACCCACATCGGGCGCCCAAGGAACAGGCCATCCGCCCCGAGACTTTGTGCTCGTCGAGCCCGGGCGATCGTGTCGCGCGTATTCAGCGTCGTCACACCCGTAAACACCGGCACCCGGTTGCCGACAACGGCAACCACGGTCTCGTTGAAGGTGGCCCACTCGTCTTCTGTGAGACCGGCCCCCTCACCGAAAGTGCCGTTGGTGAGGATGACATCGACCCCCGCGCTCACGAGAGAATCGGTGAGCGCTTCCGTCGCAACGAGGTCAACGGTATCCGTGGCAGCCCAATGGTCCGCCCCAGGAAGGGACGGAGTGGGCAGGATGGCGACGACACCGTGGATGTCGTCAACAGTGAGCCGTGTCATCGCACCTCATCACGGTCGAGGAAGATGTCGGAGCGATAGGTCTGCTTCTGCGGCATGGCCGGAACAGAGGGCGGCGGGGTGCGCCCGATGATCGCCTCCGGCTCTTCATACAGCAGTCCGAGCGCCTGCAGCGCAGGGATGTCGTGGACGCTGAACACTCGCAGGGGTGTATCGCCCGAGTTCTCGAAGCGGTGCCAGGCGTAGTTCGGGATCGCAAAGGTGTCGCCGGGTGCCAGGTCCAGGGTCTTGTCGCCCACTTCCAGGCGCCCGGTGCCGGAAATGACGAAGCCGACATTGCTCGAGGTGCGGCGGTGGAGCTCGCCGCTGAAGCCCGAGGCGAATTGCTGCACCCAGCAGTCCATCGTCGGGAACGTCGGTCCGCCGGTGACCGGGTTCGCGTAGCGCAGGGCGAGGCCGTCGTACTTGTTGCCCGTGCGGCCGTCGGCTGCATAGGCGTCCAGGATCGGCTCCACGTCCTTCCAGGCGTAGCGAATCGGAAGACGCGTTTCGCGATCCTGCTCATCGACCGGGCGAAGGCGCGACGAACGAAGCCCGATGCTGTCGGCGACTGACTCCCGCTGCGGTTGGCTGGCCGAACCGAAAGGCTCGAAGAACGCCTGGTTGAGCGCAAGAGTGATGCCGAGGTCCAGCGCGTCCCACCAGATGACCTCGTCATCGGTGGGGTTGTGGTGATCGTGCCACGAACCGCGTGGTGTCAAGAGCAGGTCGAAGGTGTCCATGGTCAGTCGCTCGCCGTCGACGACGGTGAACGCCTCCGGGTTGCCCTCGATGATGAACCGCAGGGCGTTCATGGTGTGACGGTGCGACCAGCACACCTCCTGAGCCCGCATCGCCTGAATTCCAGCGGCGAGAGTGTGCGTGGATCCGGGAGGGCCCTGCGTGATCTCGGGGTTGAGGAAGACGATGCTCGTACGACCGACACCGCGGGGACCGAGAATTTTCGATGCTTCAACCAGGCGTTCCCGCGTGAGAGACCACGGCCAGACGTGGCCGGTGCCGCGCGGTTTCGGACCGCCGATGGCGTTGTCGAGCAGCGGCTCCATCGTCCACTGACCGATGATGTTCTCGGTCTTGATCTTGGCGTCGTAGGCAGCAAGGGCCGCGAGGTCTTCGCCCTCGGGCATTTCGTCTTGATCGACGGCAGTAGTTGTGTCGGTCATTCTCTACTCCTTAGTGGTCACGGGAGGCTGGCGGACAGTGCACTCCCCGTTTAGCTGCTACTTAGCTGCATCCGCCTTGAAATTGATGTGCACGTTCTTGACCTGCGTGTACGACAGCAATTCGTCGAGTTCCTCTTCACGGCCGACACCACTGTTCTTCACGCCGCCGTAGGGGCTGCCCGGAAGGTGCCGCGACACCTCGTTGACCCATACGTATCCCGCGTCGATGTCCTGAGCGAAGCGGTGCGCCACGCCGAGATCGTTGGTGAACACGCTTGCCGTGAGTCCGAACTGGGTCGCGTTGGCCTTCGCAAGGGCGTCAGCCTCATCCGAAAATTTCGAAACGGACAGGACCGGCCCGAAGATTTCCTCTTGCGCGAGTCGTGAATGGATGTCCACGTCGGCAAACACCGCAGGCGCAACGAAGTTGCCGGCACCCAGAGCGCCTTCGGTCAGACGCACGCCGCCAGTGGTCAACGTTGCGCCACCCGCTTTGCCGATCTCGACGTACTCCAGAACCTTCTCGAGCTGCCGTTCGTTGACGATCGCGCCGGTCTGCGACTGCTCGTGGTCGGGCAGCCCGGGTCGCAGAGAGCCGACCCTCTCGGTGAGCCGCTCAACGAATTCGTCATATATGTCGTCGTGCACGATGTTGCGCGACAGCGATCCGCAGGACTGACCCTGCCAGGTGAAGTTCATCCCGCGAACCGCGGCTTCTGTTGCGACCTCGATGTCGGCGTCGGGGAACACGACGAGCGGGTTCTTGCCACCGAGCTCGAGGGTCACCGTTTTGACCGTCGACTCAGCCGCACGTCGTTGAATCGCAAGTCCTGTCGCGACCGAACCGGTGAAGGCGAGGCGTGTCACGGCCGGGTGGCCAACCAGCGCATCGCCGACTTCCAGGCCCCATCCGGTGACGACACCCAGAACACCGGCAGGCACGATGCCCTGGGCGAGCTCGGCAATCCGCAGCGCCGAAAGACTGGTGTATTCGCTGGGCTTGAGAACGACGCTGTTGCCCGCGATCAGGGGCGCCGCGATTTTGCTCGCGGCAAACATGAACGGGTGGTTGAACGGAACAATTCGCCCGACAACTCCGAAGGGAACCCGGGTGGTGTAGGTGAGCTCGCCCGCACCTGACGGGATGCTTGAGCCCTTCATCTGGAGGGTAAGTCCGGCGAAGTAGCGCATAGCCGCGATTCCGCCCGCAACGTCCCGGCGCATTTCGCTGAGCAGGCTGCCGTTCTCTGCCGAATCGAGCCGAGCAAGACTCTCCGCTTCGGCTTCCAGCGCACGAGCTAGCTCGAGCACGACCTTCGCCCGCTCCAATGGGGGCACGCGTCGCCAGCTCGCATGCGCGGCAACGGCCGCATCCACTGTCTGGTTGAGGTCGTCAGCCGTCTGCGCGGGAAACTCCCCCAAAGCGGCACCGGTCGCCGGGTTCACAGTGGTGATCATTTCGGTCCTCACCTCAGCGCCCTCGCTTCCTTGCGATGTCTCCTCGCGAACATTGCTTTCGCCAGATTCAGGTCCACACTACACACACTTCTGAATTCGGTCGAGTGAAAATTCGAGGAAATTCGGGAGATACGGCTACTTTTCAGGCGCCGCCTCGGTGATTACTGTATGCAGTTGTGAATTGATCGCCACAGAAAGCCCGGACGACGGGCGAGATTCCGGCGGACGCCGACGGCGTCTGGATCCGGACGAAAACGGACTGCTGCCCGGCGTCAGACGCGGGCAAGCTCCGCGTCGAGACTCCGCGAAACCAAACGAATAGCGCTTCGTGTCGCAGCCGGTTCAAATTCCGGTGACACATCGGCGAGCAGAGTTACCGCGGTCCGTGCGTAGTGCTGACAAGTGGCGACTATTGCCTCGTTAACGCGACGCTCGGTGATCAGGCTGTAGATGCGACGGTGTTCCTCACGCCCGTGCGACCACCCCATCAGCACCCCCTGCGCGAGCTGACGCACATACCTTTCCGCCCTTTCGGCTCCCGCACTGAGCTGGTCGCGGAGCGCACCCGGTGCGTGGCTGGTAAACGAGTTATGGAATCGATGGTGCGCGGCGTGCCACGCCGAACTCACACCGGGGTGTTCGTCGGCCTCCATCTCCTCCAGAGCATCCAACGCCGCTTTCAAGATCTCTTCGTCGTGATGGGCCAGGGTCAGTGACATTCCGAGAGCCTCCAGCATGATGCGACTGCCGCAGGTCGAGTCCACGTCTGTGGCGTCAAAACCCGCAATGCGACACCGGCGATTGGCCTGCGCGTCAATGAGCCCTTCCTCCTGGAGCATCCGAATCGCTTCGCGCAGCGGAGTACGACTCACCCCGAGCGCTTCCGAAAGCTCAACCTGCGAGATGATCAGCCCGGCGGGCAGCTCACCGGAGTAGATGAGCTCACGCAGGGTCGAATGAACAGTCTCGGTCGTGCGTCGAGGATCCTCGAGTTCAAGCCTGGGGACAATCCTGTCGATTGCGACCATACGAAGCTCCTTAAGACCGGATCACGCGCCTGTGCGTGGGTGGTGGTGTTCCTACTGCATACAGTAATTCTCTAGATAGCGCCGTGCTCGCGGAGCTCGGCGATCCGCTCCGAATCCAGACCGAGAAGCTCGGTGTAAACCGACGCGTTGTGCTCCCCCACGCCCGGACCGGCATGCCTGATGGTCGCCGGAGTCTTACTGAACCGGACCCACGGGGCGAGCAAGGTGACGTCGCCGGCCTCTTCATGCGGAACCGAAACGAACGCCTTTCGTTCCACGATATGGCGGTCCTCCAGGACATCGCCGATCGAGTAGACGGGTCCAACTGGAACCTTCAACGGCGTCAGCATGTCGAACAGTTCCTTCGGAGTGAACTCGCGCAACCACTCCGCAGCGGTCTGCTGCACAAGCGAGAGATTGGCGCGGCGTGCCTCGACCGTTGCAAATCGCTCGTCGTCAAGAGCATCCGCATGACCGAGAGCTGTGGCGAATCCGCTGAACTGCTCCTGGGTCATATCGGGAACATGGAAGGCGACATACCCGTCTTTCGCCTGCATGTATGCGCCGCCCGGGCCCTGGCCTTCGAAGTGCTCGTGGAAGCCCTGCACCATGAAACCCATCATGGCTTCCTGCATCGAGACCTCGATCTTCTGGCCCTCACCTGTCACCTGCCGGTGGAAGAGGGCCCCGAGGATCCCGAGGGCAAGAGAGACTCCAGCTGCCTCATCCCCGATACCCAGAACCTGAGTGCCAGGCGCGCCTGAGAGTCCCCAGGACGTGGCGGCCCAGCCAGAGACGGCCATCGCGACTGTTGCGTACGACCGCAACGACGCATAGGGACCGGTCTCGCCATAGCCCTTCGACGAACCGAAGATGATGTCGGGCTTGATCTCGCGAAGCGCCTCGTAGCCGAAACCGAGACGATCCATGACACCGGTGGAGAAGTTCTCGACGACAACATCGGAGCTGCGAACGAGGTCCAAGAAAATCTCGCGACCCTCGGGGTGCTTGAGATTGAGAGTGATGGCCTTCTTATTGGCGTTGACCGCCAGGAATTCGTAGCCATCGTGATCGGCGTCGACCGGCATCCACGCATGACGGAAGCGGTCCGGTGCCTCGAGCTGCTCGATCTTGATGACCTCAGCGCCCATATGCGCCAGAAGCATCGTCGCAAACGGGCCGTTGAGCACGTGCGAGAGGTCGAGGATCCGCACTCCGGCGAGGGGTCCGGTCGAGGGTGCGTCAGTCATTGGTGACGCCGCCTTTCTTGTAGTCGATGGTGAACAGGGGAAGGATCAGGTCGGAGCGAACCCGGGCGAATCGCACGGAGACGGGTTTGCCGACCTCTGCCTGCGGCCATTGCCCCGGCAGCAGATTGGAGGTCAGCACCATCGCGCCGTCCGTCCCATCAATGCCGACGTGAATGATCGGAAGCGGAAGGGTGTGGGCGAAGGCCGGGTCGAGAGCTCGACGCACGGTCACCACACCAAGAATCGTCCCGGTGCCGAAAAGCGGTTCCCACAGCGGCTGCCGCTCATGGCACACCGAGCAGTGGGCGCGGGGAGGCCAGCGCCAGACTCCGCATGCTCCGCACCGTTGGCCGACGAGCTCGCGGCGCTGACAGGCATCCCAGAAGGGTTGGCTGTCGGGATCCGGTCGTGCTGCGGCGCGTAAGTCAGTCATCACTGCCTCCGAAGAATCAGAGCGCTGTCGCCGGATTCGCCGACCACCAGCGCAAATTCGGGGTCCCGCACCTGCCTGCAGTGCCGGCGGTCATAGTCGTGGTCACCCGTGCAGAAGTCGTCGCTCACGCCCCCGGCGCGCAACTGTTGCACAGCCTCCACCACATGCCCGAGGCCCGCTGTGCTGCCCTCAGAGAGGTGGCCGCCGTTCGTGTTGACCGAAAGCTTCGCGTCGAGGGCAAACTCACCGTGCCGGATTCTCGCGGGGCTGCTTCCCGGCTCGACGAGGCCGAATTGCTCGACATGCATCAGCGCGACTCCAGTGAACGGGTCGTATACCTCGGCAATATCGATATCCGACGGTCGGATTCCAGCCTGCTCATACAGGGCGGGTGCCAGGACGCTCGCGTTCAGCTCCCAGTGCGCGGCAGCGTCATTGCGGCGCACGGGCGCACCAATGGTTCCCCCCGATACCGCGCGCACACTCACGACCGACGATGGCCCGTGCCGAGCGTCATGGGTCGCCGAAACGACGAGCGCAACCGCGCCGTCATTCCACACGCTGCAATCCAGCAGGCGGAACGGCTCCACGATCCAGGGCGAGGCCTGATGGTCGGCGACCGTCATCGGCTCGGTCATCAGAGCCTTCCGGTTCAACGCCGCATTCCCGCGCTGAAGCACAGCGAGCGGCGCGAGGTCGAGGTTGCTGAGCTTGTGGTTGTGCATCCACGCGCTGACATGGGGACCGTAGAGAGTGGCGGGATGTGCGGCACCGAAGGGCTCGTTCCACTGGCGCTGCCCTGAGTGCCAGGTGTCCATTCCCGGCAGGAACGACGGCTCAGACCGCGCGTTCGCTGCTCGGTAGACAAGGACGTTTCGGCACATTCCGGACTGCACCGCCATCGCGGCTGCTGCAATTGCTGCCGCCGCCCATGCACCCCCGCTCCCATCGCAGAAGGACATGTTGCACGAGGTCAACCCGAGCGCCTCTGCCATCTGGGCAGGTGCCGGGGTGTCACGGATTCCCCAGAAGTAGGTGACCAGGCCATCAATGTCTGTCGGCACGAGGCCCGCATCGGCGATGGCGTCGAGAGAGGCGTCGACCGCGAGGGTCAGAACGCTCACGCCGCTCTTCTTCACCATGGGCGTCCACCCGACGCCGGTGATCGCCGTGCGATCCACTAGCTTGTTCCGACTCATCTTCTCTTCCTCAAAAGTGACATTCCGACGCGGCTCGGAATCCTCCACGAGCCGCGTCGGAACAGGTGTTAGCTCGCCAGGTTATAGGCGACAAACCCCGGGAATTGGTCAATCTGTTCCTGGGTCAACGGCTGCTTGTTCGTGAGTCGTTCCGCAATCCGCTCTTGGACGCGCACCGACGACTCCTCAAGCTGACGCAGCAGAGACGGAAGGTTGACGTCGATGAGGCGACCGTCGCGCTTGACGATACGGCCACCGACTATCACCGTGTCGATTCCACCCGGA
>DATMIW010000011.1:0-15437 GCA_035554115.1 Pseudolysinimonas sp.
GCCGATGACCCCGCCCGCGGCCTGTGCCCAGATGAGGCGGATGCGGTGGCTCATACCGCGACGGCCCCGCGGATCGTCGGGTGGTGCTGGTAGTCGTTCAGCACGAAGTCGTCGAAGGTGTAGTCGAAAACGCTGTCGCGCTTCGTGGCGATGGTGAGCGTTGGCAGTGCGTACGGCTCGCGCGTGAGCTGCTCGGTCACCTGCTCCACATGGTTGTCGTAGATGTGACAGTCGCCGCCGGTCCACACGAAGTCGCCGACGCCGAGACCGGTCTGGGCCGCGATCATATGAGTGAGCAGTGCGTAGCTCGCAATATTGAACGGCACCCCGAGGAACATGTCCGCGCTGCGCTGATAAAGCTGGCACGACAGCTTGCCGTCAGCGACGTAGAACTGGAAGAAGGCGTGGCAGGGGGCAAGAGCCATCCGCGGAATGTCGGCGGGGTTCCAGGCCGAGACAATCAAACGACGGGAGTCGGGGTTCACCCGAATCTGCTCGATAACCTCGGTGATCTGGTCGATCTGTTCGCCCGAGGGCGTCGGCCACGACCGCCACTGCACACCGTAGACAGGGCCGAGCTCTCCGGCCTCGTCGGCCCACTCATCCCAGATCGTGATGCCGTTCTCGCGGAGCCACGCGACATTGCTTTCGCCACGCAGGAACCACAGCAGTTCATAGGCGATCGAGGGAAAATGCACCTTCTTGGTGGTGATGAGAGGGAAGCCCGCATTCAGATCGAAGCGCAACTGTCTACCGAACACACTGCGTGTTCCGGTTCCGGTGCGATCAGATTTGTGCACGCCGTTCTCGAACGTGTCGCGCAGCAGGTCTTCGTAAACGCTCATTGGCCCGATCGTAATAGACAGCAACAGTCCTTACTGGGGCACCGCGCGGGTTTATCGTGGCGAAATCATGAATCCTGTATTAGTCGGTGCCCTCCTCGTGGGTCTGGTTGCTCTTGCGACCGTCCTCGGGCTCGTGTGGCAGGCGCGACAGGGTCGCATTCGCGCGGGAAATTCCCGGATCGTCGCCATCGATGATGTGCCGCTCGGCGCCCGCGCCACCCTGTTGCAGTTCTCGACAGAGGTGTGCTCCCCGTGTGTCGCGACGGCTCGCGTGCTGGGCGACCTCGCCGCAACGACGGATCACGTTGCCCACGTCGACCTGGACGTCACCCACCGCCCCGAGCTGGCGGCCCGCTATCGCGTGATGCAGACCCCGACGACCCTGATCTTGGACGCGAAGGGGGCGATCCGCGCCCGCATCGGTGGTGCTGTGCGCCGCGATCTCGTTGTCGCAGAACTGGACAGGATCCTCGCCGCATGAGCGCCACATCACCCCAGAGCACCCGCCCAAGTTCCGTTCGGCGCATCGATGTTCGTGGGCCTCGGGTCACGGCCGGTGTCACCGCCGTCGTGCTCCTCGTGGTCGTAGCGCTCGGGTTGCTCGGCCTGACACAGGCGGCAACGATCCTGCTCGGCGTGCAGGCCGCGGTCTTCGTGATTGCGGCGATTGTGGGCGCGGCGCGGCATCCCTATGGCTTCGTGTTCAAGCTCATCCGCCGACGTTTGGCCCCAGCCTCGGAGTGGGAAGACTCTGCTCCGCCCACCTTCTCGCAGGGTGTCGGATTCGTCGTCGTCGCGCTCGGCTTGGTGCTGCAGCTCATCGGTGTTCCGTACGCCGTCGTCGTGGCGGCCGCCGCCGCGTTCATCGTGGCATTCGTCAACTCGGTGTTTGGGTTTTGCGTCGGCTGCCAGATTTACCTGCTGCTTGCGCGTCTCGGACTGATCCGTCGCACGCCGGAGACAAGCTCCTAGCCAACGCCCGCATATGCGCCCGTAGAGTGGATGTATGGCACTCACGAGCGAAGCGACAACCCTCTGGTTCGGCGACCTATTCACGGGATCGGGCACGACATCGCTCGACTCCTCGGATGCCGGAGAGTTCCCCGTCACCTGGCAGGCCCGAAGTGAAGGCACGCCCGGTCGAACCAACCCGGAGGAGCTGCTCGGCGCAGCCCATTCCGCATGCTTCTCTATGGCATTCTCGAACGCCCTGGCAGAAGCCGGCCACGCGCCGGAAAGCCTGCAGGTGACGGCGGCGGTCACGTTCCAGCCAGGTCAAGGCATTACGGGCAGTCACCTTCTCGTCAGCGCAAAGGTCGCAGGCATCACCGCTGACGAATTCCAGCGGATCGCCGAGGACGCCAAAGCGAACTGCCCTGTCTCGCAGGCTCTCGCCGGCATTCCGATAACCCTCGAAGCAAGCCTGGCGTAGGGGTGGCCGCGACGCACCACGTTCTTCTCGCCGGAGGCTCCGGGCTGATCGGAGCGGCTCTTGCCGACCGGCTTAGAACCGAAGGGCATCGCGTGACGCGTCTTGTGCGCCGCGATACGGCGAGTGCCGACGAGGTGCGATGGGACGCGAGGTCTCTCGACCCCACCGTGCTTGAAGGCGTGGATGCGGTCATCAATCTGTCGGGCGCGACTGTGGGTCGCATCCCGTGGACGACGCGCTATCGACGCACCCTGGTGAGCTCGCGGGTTGAACCGACCCGAGCTCTCGCGGAGGCGATCGTCGCCGCGGCGACTCCCCCGAAAGTTTTCATCAGCGGATCCGCAGTTGGCTTCTATGGAAACCGACCCGGCGAAACTGTCAGCGACGGCTCCGAACGCGGCGACGGATTTTTTCCGGACCTCGTGACAGCGTGGGAGCAGGCATCGGCCATCGCCGCGGGCGCCACACGAGTTGTCAACATCCGTACGGCGGTCGTCGTCGCACACGGAGGCGGGCTTGCCCCGATCCGCATTCTCACCAAACTGGGACTCGGCGCCCGATTCAGCACAGGCGAGCAGTACTGGCCGTGGATCGGGCTGCGCGACCAGGTGCGCGCGATCATCCACCTTCTCGATTCGGAGTTGGCCGGCCCGGTCGTGCTGGCGGGCCCGACACCTGCGACGAGTTTTGCCGTTACATACGCCTACGCCCGCGAAATGGGTCGGCCACACCGCTTTGTCGTGCCGAGATTTGCCATCAGGCTGCTCGGCGAAGCCGGGCAACGTCTGCTGCTCGACGACCTTCGTGTGCTGCCCCGACGGCTCCAGGCTGACGGGTTCGAGTGGACGACTCGCACGATTGACCGCGCCGTGGCCGCAATCGATCCCGAGGATCGTGCTGACTAGCTGAGGCGGATCGCCTGGCGAATAGCCCAGCGCGCGCGGCGACGATCTCCATTCGCGTCGTACGCCAGACCCAGCCGGAACCAGCTCCGCCAGTCGTCGGGCGCCTCTTCGGTTTCACGCTGATAGCGCGGGAAGATCTCGGCCGCTGCCGCGCGGTCGACGCGTCCGCTCGGCATGATCGGCACCTCGTCATCGGGCATACCGCCCTCGGACTCCAGACGAGTTGCGAGACGCTGCGCGCGAATGGTGAAGGCGAGTTCTGCCACGGTGACGCCGAGCCCCAGCACGGGAAACACCAGCAGCGCGACGCCGATACCGATCGCCACCGGTTCGCCGACACCGATGAGAACAAAGCCGTAGCGAGCCGCGAACACCAAGTAGAGCGCGAGCAGCGCCGTCATTACGGCAACGCCGAGGTAGGTGGTCCACCCCGTTGCGCGTCGGAGCGGCATCAGACTCCGGATCCGGTGGAGCTATCGATCGCACCGTCGAGATTGAGCAGATTCTCGAGGCCAACGGTGAGGCCCCGCGTGCCCGGCAGGGCGCGGAGGGCGATCAGAATGCCCGCCTCATACGACGCCGGAGACAGCGTCTGGTGACTGATCCGCAGGGTTTCCCCGGTGCCCCCAAACACAACCTGCTGCTCGGCCAAGATGCCGCTAAGTCGCAGGCTATGGATCGGAATGCTCGCCACCTGCTGGCCACGGGCGCGCTGATCGGCGTGGGGCGCCGCAACAGGCCCCGCATCGCCGCGAGCCGAGCCGATCAACTCAGCGGTGCGCACAGCGGTACCGGAGGGCGAATCGACCTTCGCCGCGTGGTGCGACTCGATGATCTCGATCGAGTCGAAGAACTTCGCCGCCCGCGCAGCGAGACTCGTCGCCAGCACCGAACCGAGCGAGAAGTTGGGGCACACGATGACCCCGAGTTCGGGAGTGCCCTCAAGCCGAAGCTCGAGGTCGGCGAGGCGTGCCGCCGTCCATCCGGATGTGCCGACGACAACGGGAATACCCCGATCGAGCGCGCCGTCAACGATGGTGGCGGACACCGCAGGAACTGTGAGGTCGAGCACAGCATCGGCACCGGCGATCCCGTCGAGCGAGTCGCTCGATCCGATTGCGGAATGCAGAACGAGGTCTTCGGCCTCGGAGATGAGTCGCTGTGCGAGTTGACCCATGCGACCGTTCGCCCCGACGACAGCGATAGAGGTGACCATCTGCCCAGCCTATGGGTCAGTACGGGTGGCTTGTAGAAAGGCCCGAGCGCAGCTCCGGCAGCAGATGACCCAAATCGTTGAAGGTGACGAGCACCGGAGGCTTCCCCGAGCGCACCCGGATCACCGTGAGACCGCAGTGTGCCTGGCTCAGCCCCAACCACTTCCAGTCCGGTGCACCGAAGACCTCGCGCACGAACCAGCCAATGACGAAGTTGTGGGTGATGAGAAGTTCGTGGCGGTCTTCGCGAGACGGTGTGAGCCACTCGGCCGTCGCATCCGCCATCTGCGCTTCACCGGCGGCGATTTCCTCGGGCGTCACGCCACCGAAGAACGGCTCAAAGGCGTGCGGCAGCTCGACTCCGGGACCCGATGGGATGCAATCCATGAGCAGGGCGGACGGCTGCGGTTCGAGAGCCGGCATCCGCTCGGTCATGATGCGGGCAGTTTCCTGGGCACGCTGCAACGGGGACGTGTAGGCGGCGTCGAACGGGACTCCGCCGAGACGCTCCGCGATGGCGCGAGCCTGCCGCACCCCGCGTGCGCTCAGCGGACCGTCGGGGAGGCCGTGCTCGGCGTCCTGCTGTTCGCCGTGTCGGATCAAGTAGAGGTATCGCGACATCATGCCGCTGCCGTCGACGACGTGGCGTCTGTTATCCCGTCGAAGACCGAGGCCTCCATGGTGCCGATCGCCGCGAGAGACAGCGGACGATCCACCAATTCCGCGGCAAGCTCGCGCACCGCTGGCGCGGTGACCTCTGAGATGCGGCGCAGCGATTCATCGAGGTCGCTGAACTCGCCAAAGGTCAGTTCGGCACGACCGAGCCGCGTCATCCGCGTATCGGAATCCTCGAGCGCGAGCGCCGCCGCACCACCCAGCTGACCCTGCGCGCGGGCGAGCTCCTCATCGGTGATGCCGTCGGTGCCGAGGCGGCGGAATTCGGACAGCATGAGCTCGGTCACCTGAGCCGCCCGCTGAGGCGAACACCCGGCATACAGGCCCATCAGCCCCGCGTCGGAGTACCCGGCGGAGAAGGAATAGACGGAATACGCCATGCCGCGCTTCTCGCGCACCTCTTGGAACAGGCGAGACGACATGCCTCCGCCCAGGATGGAGTTCAGCAGCGTGAAGGTCGTGCGTCGCGGATCCGTTGCCGGGAGGCCGGCGACTCCGATCAGGATGTTCGCCTGCTCGATCGGGCGGTTCACCACGACGAGAGGCGCTCCGCGCTGGACGAGATCGGGGCTGGGACTGCGGCGCGCAACCGGGGCCGCGGCGGCATCCAGAACCCATCCGGCGGAGCCGAGAGCCGCCGTCACCCATTCCACCAGCTCATCGTGATCGACGGCTCCTGCGACAGTGATGACGAGGTCCTGCGGGCGGTAGTTCGCACGGTAGTGGGCGACCACGGCATCCCGATCGACGGCGGAGATCGACGCGACGCTGCCACCGATCGGACGACCGAGAGGATGATCGCCGAAGACAGCCTCGAAGAACCGCTCGCTGACGGCATCTGACGGGTCGTCGTCGGCCATCGCCAGCTCTTCGAGAATGACGCCGCGTTCGCTTTCGAATTCGGTGGCGTCGATAAGCGATGAGGTGAACATGTCGGCGAGGACGGCCACCGCCATTGGAAGGTCCTGGTCACGGATTTTGGCGTAGTAACAGGTGTATTCCTTCGCCGTCATCGCGTTGTGCTCGCCGCCCACAGAATCGAAAGCGACGGCGATGTCGAGCGCACTGCGCGCGGGCGTGCCCTTGAACAGCAGGTGCTCGAGAAAGTGCGTGGATCCGAAGGTGATCGGCTCTTCATCTCGGGACCCGACGGCCACCCAAAACCCGACTGTCGCGCTCTGAGATCCGGGGACCTGCTCGCTGAGGATCCGGACCCCGCTGGGCAGAACACTGCGTCGTACGCGCGCTCCTCCCGAGGAGTTAACAGTCAGCTCGGGCAGGTCAAGGGGAAGCTGTACGGCGCCGTTCACCTGATCGAGCCTACGTCACCCGGTTTGGGGACAAGACATGCGGACAAACAGACAAGTCTGTCTGTCCGCATGTGCTATATTGATTTCAGACGCACACCGAGTCCCTAGCTCGTAAGCGTTGTGGTCACCACCCGAATGGCCACAAAACACCAGCAAGCCAAAGGTGGCTCTCGACGTCCTGTACGTCGTGACCGCAACCCCCGATCGGTCACGACGTACGGGAAACTTAGGCCCTGACCTGCTGGTGTCCGACTTTTCCGAAATCCACAATCGCCCCCGACATCCCGTGCCCCCCGAGAGGACCAGTGTTGTGTCCATCGAAATTTCTCGCGTCACCGAGCCGCTCCCCTCGGCTCCCGCGAAGCTCCGCATTCTTGAAACAGCCAACGAGCTGTTCTACGGCGAAGGCATCCGCATCGTCGGTGTCGACCGCCTCATCAGCATGTCGAGCGTCACCAAGGCGACGTTTTACAAGCACTATGGCTCGAAGGACCGTCTGATTTCGGACTATGTCGCCTACCGCCATCGTCTGAGCGTCGACTCCATGAGCGATCTGGTCGAGAGCTCAGCTGACCCCGAGGCTGTGCTTCGAGGCCTGCTGGACGAAATAGTTGCCACGATCTCGGCTCCGGGCTTCCGCGGGTGCCCGTTCATCAACGCCGCAGCAGAATTTCCCGAGCCCGGCAATCCGATCCGACACGCCGTTGAGGCGCACCGGGAATGGTACGTGCACATGCTCGAGCAGCTGCTCCGTGAACTCGGCCACCCGATGGCCGGCGACGCGGCCGACGACCTCATGCTCGCTCGCGACGGCGCCATGACCGGCGGATACGCAGGCGATCCGATCGCTGCCACAACCGCTTTGACGCGGGCCTTCGAGCGGGTCATTACCGGCTGGCGATAGCCGCCCTCCCCAGCCCCACCGTCGGGCCACTTTGCACCTGAGACGTCCATTCCAGGGTGTCGCTCATTTCCGCTCCTAGACTGACCGGCATGCCGCAGACCTGGAGCGATGACGCACGACGCCACCTTCTTGATGTGAAGCGCTGCCCCAGGTGCGAGGCTGCAGATCTGGTCGACGGAGTCTGCCCCTCGTGTCGGACAGATCTGCGCGGCGCGCAGGCGACCCAGCTCTGGACCGCCTCGGTTGCTGCGGCACAGGCCATCACTGCGCGGGAGAAGATTGTCGATGCGCTTCCCGTCGTCACAGCCACCGGACAGGCTGCAGCAGGCACCGCTCCGGCGAACGCCGCGCCTGCAAACTACGTGCCGCAGGCCGGGGCAGCCAGCGCTCCGCAGCCCGCGAACGCGCCTGTGCCAAGCGAGACCTCCAGCTTCACCGTTCAGTCGGTCCTCGCCGTCACCGGCGCCGGGTTGTTTGCCGTCGCGGCGATCGTCTTCACCTTCTTCAATCCGGATCTCACCGACACAGTTGCGCGAAGCGTCATCAACGGAGTTGTCACTCTCCTCTTCCTCGGGTCTGCCGTGCTTCTCGTGCGTCGAGGTCTGCAGTTCTCGGGCGAGGCTGTCGGCGCCCTGGGCATGGTGTTTGTCGCTCTCGATGTCTATGCCTTCTCCCTCGTCGCGCCCGACGACATCAGCCCCTGGATCTTTGCCGCAATAGGAGCCCTGGTAGCAGGAGGGATCCTGCTGTTCCTTGGCGCGATGCTCCGCCTTCGCACCTGGGTGTGGCTCGCCAGCGTGGGCGTCGCGACAACGCCCGCGATGTTCGGGTACGCGGGGGAGACAGTTTGGTCGTCAATCCTTGGTCATCTGGATGTCGGCGTCGCGGTTCTCGTGCTTCACCTCGCCCTCCTTCGGGTCGGGCCTCGATTCGACAGTCGGATGCGAGCTGATCACACGGCCCTCACCGTCCTCCAGGTGATCGCCTCGGTGGTCGTCGTGGCTCAGATCCCTTTCCTCACCGCGCCCACTCCGACGCAGCATGTGCTGAGTGTGGTGGCAGTCCTCGCGGTTCTCGCCGCGCTCTCGGGTCTCGCGGGACGTGTGCAGATCGCCCTGTTCTGGAACGTCACCGCTGGGGCGCTCGCAGCAACCGCGGCAGCGCTCCTCCCCTTCGCTCTCGACCTCAACGACACCTCGTGGTACCTCGCTCTCTCACCGGCTGCAGCGGGGTTGGCATTCGTTATCGCGATGAGTCTTCGAGCCCGCACACGAGCTGTCGCCTGGATCGGTGCGCTTGTCATAGCCATGGTCTCGGCCGTCCCGGCTCTTGCCGTTGCCGCGAGGAGCGTCCTGCAGCTTCTGGTGATGTTCCTGCTCGGGGCTGAAGATTCTCCTGGCCATACGCTGACCCAGCGCGCATTCACGCCCGGGCTCGCGGCGTTCCTGGGCCTGCTCGCAGCCGCCGGCGCTCTTGTCGTGGCAGGACGCATCCAGGCGCGACGTTCTCGCCGAGAAGACACGCAGCCTCCAACGGCCCTGGTCACGGCCGGTCTGTGGGTCGCCGGACCCGCTGCGCTCGCGATCACGACGTGGAACGGCCTGCTGCCTGTCGGTCAGGTCATCGTCGGCCTGGGGCTGGCGCTGTCCATTTCGCTCGCACTCCGATTTGTTCCATCCGTGAGGCAGCTCTCGCTCGCCTGGCGACTCCCGCTCGTCGCTCTGGCACATGTGCTTCTCGTCCTGGTGGCGGTTATCGCGGCTCGTGATGACACGATCACCGTGGCCGCGGGGGCCGCGACGATCGCGGTTCTGGTGGTAGCTGCACAGACCACACCCGTGTCCACGCGCTTCCTTCATGTAGGAATCGGATACGCGTATGCACTCGCGATCCTCGCGACCGGCCTCACCCAGCTCGATCTCGAGAACATTGTGGTGCTCTGCCTGACAAGCGCTGTCGGTTCACTGGTCGCCCTGGTCGCGACGGAAATTCGACGTGTAAGTCCGCGCGTGTGGTGGGCGATCCTCGTGGTCACTCTGGTGCCCTTTGTTATCGGGGTGGGCACCGTCGTGGTTGACAGGAGCGGATGGCCTGCCCTGTCGACAGGGCTCACGGGCGCATTGGCCCTCACCCTGCTGCTCAGCAAACGGCCGGGCCTCACCGGGTGGTTGCGGGCGGCTGCCGCGGCCCTGATCGTGCCCTCACTTGCCGTCGTGATCGTCACCCTCGGGTCCCAGCTCCTTGCGGGCAGCGCCTCCCCCATCGTCTTGCCTGTTATCGCCGTGATTGTCGCCGCCACGCTGCCCAGCACCGGACTTGTCACATCGATTGTGGAACGTCGAGGCATTTCGAGACCCGACGCCACAGCGAGCCGCATTGCGCTCGAAGTCTCGGCTCTGCTCACGGCTGTGATCGCCGTATTCCTTGCCGTCGTGCTCCCCGCCGCCGGGGCCGACACCGCGTTGATCGTGCTCGTGATCATTGGCCTCGGTGCCGCGGCCACCTCGATCTGGGGTGGGCGCCGCTACGGCTGGTGGGTGGCATTCGCCAGCTTCACGGGGGCGCTGTGGTGCGTGTGGTCCCTTGCAGAAATCACGCTGATCGAGCCCTACTTCCTCCCGCCGGCGCTGAGTGCGGCCCTCATCGGTGCCATAAGCGTCGCCCGAGGTGCGAGACGCGCCATCGGGCTGTACGCGACAGGGCTTGCTGTCGCCGTGATCCCAACGGTGGTGATCACCGCTGCCGTCGGAACCGACGAAGCGACCGTTCCCTGGCGCCCCCTCGCCTTGCTGCTTGCCGCCTTCGTGCTTATTGTGCTCGGCACGTTGCTGCCGAAGCGCCCTCGTCGTTGGGCGGACCGGCTCGCGCCGCTGGCGATCCCCACCTTGGTGCTCGCGATAGTCGCCGCGGCGGCCGGAGCGATTCAGGGTGCGAGGTGGGGAGAAGGTCTCGACTTGCAGGCGCTCGCGGATCCCTCCTCACGCATGGCGCCGGTGCTCGCCTACGGCATTGCGGCGGCCGGATTCGCCGCGCTCGCCGCTCGCCAATTGCTCGACACTTCTCGCGGCTCGGCACCGCTCCCGACCAGATGGGTTTACGCGCCCGCTGTCGTCTTCCTGGTGCTCGGGCCGATCTTCGCGACCGCCCGGGACCCGTTTGCCATCTGGACGCTCTGGGTACTCATGCTGGCGATCCTGGTGCTTCTCGTCGTTGCCGTCGTGCGAGCCACACGCGGAACGACGTCACTTCCGCCGGCGTGGTTCCTCTTCCTTGTCGCGTTTGTCACTGCCGTGTCTGGGTGGAGTCCGCGCGAAGTCCTTCGCGTCGAAGGCTGGTCGCTCGTACTGGGGGGAATGCTTCTGCTCGCCGGCGTCATCGCAATGGCGCCATGGCGGTCACCCACCGAAACCACCACGGCCAAGACGCTCAACTCTTGGCCCGTTGGGTACCGCGGGTCGTGGCCGACCATGTGGCCAGGCCTCGTTGTCATCTTCAGTGCCTCGATCGCGGCGACAGTGACCGACCCCACCACCTGGCGGGCCGTGCTCGTCATCGCAATCGCCCTCGCATCGTTGCTCGTCGGATCACTCGTGAAACTCGCAGCCCCGTTCATCGTCGGGCTCGTTGTGCTGCCGGTCGAGATCATCGTCGTGTTTGCGGCTCAGATCGGTCGAAATATCGAGTCGGTACCGTGGTGGATCACGCTCGCCGTCGCCGCCGCCGTGCTGCTGATCATTGCGGTCACGTCCGAACGCCGCAGCGGGGCCGACGGCGGGATCGCCGCCCGACTACGCGACCTCCGGTAGGCCTGCAGGTGGGAAAAGGCGAACGCTCAGTGCGTCGCACCCGTCTCGATCAGCAGCACGCCGCCCACGATCAAGACCATGCCGAGGGTCATGATCCAGGTGAGGGGTTCCTTGAAGAGCACCCGGCTCAGCATCGCCACAAGCGCAACCCCTGAGGCCGCCCAAATGCCATAGGCGATCCCGATGCCCAGACCCTCCCCGAGCGCGAAACTCAACAGAACGAACGACACCAGGTACCCGGCAATCACCGGCAAATACCATTTCTTCGAACCGAGAACCGCCATCCGGAGGGAGAGCGTGCTCCCGACCTCGACAAGAATCGCACCAGCAAGAAACACCCACGCCATCAGAGGGTGCTCGCCTTCGCGGTGCGCGCCTGCTGGGCTTTCTGGGCCCTCTGCGACCCGAGCTGAACAGTCAACACCCCGGCAACCACCAGGACGAGTCCGCCCACCATCGTAAGGGTGAGGGTCTCGCCGAAAAGGAGCACCCCGAAGAGGGCCGTGGCGGCCACCCCCAGCGCTCCCCAAATGCCGTAGCTCACGCCAAGTGGGAGACCACGCCGCATAGCCCGGGTGATGAAGACGAATGCGGCGACGTAGCCAACCGTCACCAGGATGTACCAGGCGCCATTCTCCAGCCCCGCCTTCAGGGCCAAGGAGCCTGTGACCTCGCTAACGATTGCCCCGCCGAGATAGATCCACTTCACGATATTTCCTCCAGCAATCGGCGCGTAACGCGCCATATCTGATCGCGTTCCTCTGCGGATGGGGGCATGATTCCGGACACGCCGGCAAACCACGCACCGTCTCCGATCATCCGAACGGTGATCAGGGTCGCCCGCTGTGCAGCGGGAAGTTCTTCGGGAACGGTCAGCCAGGGGTCGATCCGCTCATTCCATCGCTCAGCCATCACGGCCCGGAGCCGCGGATCCAACATGAGAACCATGTCGGTGGGGTCAGCTTCCGTGGTGAGCACGATCTCGACATAGGCCCGGATGCGGTCGGCCACAGTAGCGTTCTCGTAGGGCATCCCCAGCCGAGCAACCATCTTGTCGGCCCACCGGTCGGTCACATGATCGATGAGCGCCAGCATGAGCGCTTCTTTCGTGGGGAAGTGATACATCAACCCCGGCTTGGTCAGCCCCGCCTGCTCCGCGGCCGATTCGAGCGTGACAGGAGCGCCCACGCGAATGCCCGCGATCGTGCTCTCGAGGATGCGCTCGCGGGTCGGGGATGACATTCGAACACTTTACCAACCGGAAGGTAGGTCGTCCAACTTCCAGGCCACGCGTGGCAAGCTCGTCACCATGACCTCTGCCGAATCGCCGCGCGGTCGCCGCGCCCCCCAGCCCACGATCACCCTGTCGGTCGTTCGACGCGAACAACTCAGTCCGCACCTGGTGCGTGTCGTGCTCTCGGGCGAAGATTTCGGCAGTTTCGAGACGAACGACTTCACCGACAAGTACGTAAAGATCTACTTCGCGAAGCCCGAACTCCAGCTTGAACAGCCGTATGACCTGGCCGCGCTGCGCGAGACTCTCGCCCCTGGCGACGTGCCAGTCAGTCGCACATACACCGTGCGCGCGGTCGATCCCGTGGCCCGCACCCTGAGCATCGACTTCGTCGTGCACGGCGACGAAGGACTCGCCGGACCGTGGGCCGACAAGGCTCGGCCGGGCGACCTCGTCAGCTTCGCGGGGCCCGGTGGCGGGTACTCCCCCGACGTGAATGCAGACTGGCACCTCTTTGCCGGTGACCAGTCTGCATTGCCAGCCATCGCATCCGCTCTTGAAGCTTTGCCCGCGGCAGCGCGAGGACTGGTGTTTATTCAGGCGGCCGATGCGGATGAGGTGCTGTCGCTCACCGCACCGGCTGCCGTTGAGGTGCGGTGGCTCTTCGGTACCGAACCGTCGGCTCTCGCGGAGGCGATCGCCGCGACGGCGTGGCTTGAGGGGCGTCCGCAGATCTTTGCGCACGGGGAGCGTTCCGCGATGAAAGTGCTGCGCGATCTGTTCAAAGAGCGGGGTGTGCAGCGCTCCGAACTGTCGCTGTCTGGGTACTGGGCCCAGGGGCGCACCGAGGACCGCTTCCAGGCGGAGAAGCGCGAGCCGATCGGACAGATCGAGCCGGTCTAGGCCTGGGTCCAGACCACTCCATCGGGGTCGGTGAACTCGCCGAGGTCGCTCGTGACCCCGAGTCGAGGCGAGCCGCTTCCTTCAGGGGCGATTCCGGCATCTTTGGCGAGCGACTTGCGGCTGAGCAGGGCGAGGGTGACCGGGCTTTTCGGAAGCGAAAACTCGGTGTATTTGCCAATGCTTTTGCCCACCGGGAGGCCCCGGTCGACGTAGAACTTTTTAGTGGCGGCGAAGTCGTCGGGGCCAAGCAGGAGCACGAAGTTCTTGACCTCGCGCGTGACGGGGCCGGTGTCTTTCTTAGCGGAGGTTGCGACTTTCCAGATTGCGCCATCCGGTGCCTGAAGCACACCACTTGTGCCCCACAGGGATTTCGCGAACGGCTTGATCACCGTTCCGCCAGCGGCGATAGCCGTGGCGAAAATCTCGGCGGCGTTCGACGGCTGCGAGGCGATGACCGACAGCGTGTAGCCACGGAAGCCGGAGCTCGGCGACTCACCGGCCCGCAGGCGAAGGCGATCGCCGAGCTCAAAGGCCTGCGCATAGAACTTCTCGGCGGCGGCGAGGTCGGGGACTTCAAGGGTGATGGATGTGATTGATGTCATGGCCCCACGTTAAGGCGGGTCGACAGGAGTGTGCTTCTCGATTCCTGATCGCCTTCTGTCGAATGCCGAGCACACTGGGCGCCACCTGACAACCCCCTGTGCACGAACCTCGGCTGCCGCTCTACTTGGATTATGACTACTCCTTCGACACCAGATCGCCCTGAGCCCCGCGAGCCACTACGCGACACGCAAGCTCGGGATGCCATGGGCACGCCCGTCGACCCGACCACTCCCGTCGTCGCGACTCCGACTCCGACTCCGGTCGCGGATCCGGCCGTGGAGGATCCAGCCATGGTCCCCAACGAGACTCACAACCTTCGCCATGACGTGATCGAGCGAGAGAAGGTGGAATTCGGCGGGATGAAGTTCGGTTCGGCCTTCTTCGGGTGGCTCACCGCGACAGGCACCGCGGTGCTGCTCACCGCGCTCGTGAGCGCTGCCGGTGCGGCAATCGGCCTCGGGACGACCGGGTCGGCGGACGAAGCCTCGGATGCCGCCACGCGAAACGCAGAGACCGTCGGGCTCGTGGGCGCAATCGCCCTGATCGTCGTGCTCTTCGTCGCATACTTGGCCGGTGGCTACGTCGCCGGACGCATGGCGCGCTTCAGCGGGGCCAAGCAGGGTGTTGCCGTGTGGCTCTGGGCCGTGATCATTGCGATCGTGGTGGCAATTATCGTCGCGATTGCGGGCAGCCAGTTTGATCTGCTGGCGAATCTGAATAGCTTCCCGCGCATCCCGCTGTATGAAGGCACGCTCACGGTGACCGGTGTCATCACGGCGGTCGCTGTGGCCGTCGTCAGCCTGGTCGGTGCCGTCGTCGGTGGCCTGGCCGGGATGCGGTACCACCGCAAGGTGGATCGCGTGGGGCTCGGGCGGTAGTTCTTTGCACCAATCAGGCGAAGTAATACACCACCTTGGTAGGGCGGACGGGACTTGAACCCGTGACCGACGGATTATGAGTCCGCTGCTCTAACCAGCTGAGCTACCGCCCCGCGGATAAGCGTATCGGGATGGCGGGGCTTGGTCTCGACAGGCTCGACCGGCGCGAGTACTCGGCTAGCGGGTGGAGGCGGCGGTGCGGCCGGGGTCGGCTACGGTCTCGCCGCGGTAGAGCGCCTCGAAGATGTCGAGGGTGCGCTGCACGTCGTGCGCCTCAACGGTTCGCAGCGCGCCGTTCTTGAGCCGCGTGAGCTCGGCGGGGTCTGCGGTCAGGATGTCGGTCAGGTAGCGCGCCAGCGCATCCACGTCTCCGGGCTCGTAAAGGTAGCCGTTTTCGCCGGGGTGTACGAGGTGCGGCAGCGCCATCGCGTTAGCTGCCACGACCGGAAGGCCGGATGCGAGGGCCTCCATGGTCGCGATGCTCTGCAGTTCAGCGCGGGACGGCATGCCGAAGACGGAACCGTGAGTCAGTTCTGATTTCAGCTGCTCGTATGAGACCTTGCCGGTGAAGACGACGCGATCCGAAACCCCCAGCTCGCGGGCCTTCGCCTCGAGGCCGCGACGGGCCTCGCCGTCACCGATGATGCGCACCTGCACGTCGAGAGCCGGGTCGATGCGGGACGCCGCATCGAGCAATTCGTCGATGTGCTTCTCCTCGTCGAGACGAC
>DATMIW010000012.1:0-102932 GCA_035554115.1 Pseudolysinimonas sp.
ATGTTCGCGCTGACCTTCACCCCCAAGAACACGCAGGGCTGCGGCACGGTGATGGGGCGCGTTGGTGTGCAAGCGCACCCACCCGTCGACGGTGGCGTAGTCGCCGGCAATCGCATCCCACGGCGAAGGCAGGGACCACCCGATCGGAGTGAGAGCCATGCCGAACCAGCTGTCGACCAGGCCGCGGTCAACCGTAATCTCACCCACAGGATGCCCGAGAGCCGCCCGCAGATCGGCCAGCGCGAGCGCCGCTGTGGACACACTGGCCGTCGCCAACTCAGACACCGGGTACAGGGAATTCAGTGCACCGGCGCCGTGCAGGGTGACCGACTCGAGGTCGGCCAACTCGAGAGCGGCGGCCAGGCGCGTCCGGAGATGTGATTCGGCGTCCATCTGCCCACCGTAGCCGCCACTCTTAACGCCCATAAGGGAGCCATGCGACACTAAAAGGACATGATTCGCTTCCCGAAAGCCTCGACCGCACGCCTCGGCGTGCGTGTCGCCGCGACCGCTGGGGTTGCGCTGCTGATCGGAGCATTCGCCGTCGCCCCTCCCCCGCTGGTCGGCCAGGCCACCGAGCTGGACGCCTATATGTTGTCGAATTCACAAACCGTCAGCGTGTCTCATAGCGTCGAGATCACCGCCCTCGACCGAGGCGACTACGGGGCTACGCCGGGAGTCGCGTCACTCGTTGCCGGAGGCACCAATTACGACTGGGCCAAGCTCGTGCTGCTCTTCGCCCACATGCCTATGACCGACGACAATGTGACGGTTTTCACACGATGGATGCGGCAGGAAAACGGCGCCGACAACTGGTTCAACCGCAACAACCCCCTCAATAACGGGTTCGGAGCACCGGGCGCCGGCGGAACAGGTACTAACCCCAACCTTGTCGTGGCAGCGCAGAACGTTGCGAAGGCCTTCGACAAAATCGGGGGCTACGCGGGCTTCGTCGACGCGTTCCGGCGCGGGGCGCCGACGGCCGAGATCGAGGCGGCGATTTGGGCATCGCCGTGGGCGACCAGCCACTACGCCAATGGTACGCACTGGCATTACACGCCGGTGGATGTGGTGAAGGCTCCTGCGTCAGCGTGGGGGTGATTTCGACAGGCTCAATCCCGGTGCGTCGAAGCTAGGCGGCGCCGTCGAACATTGAGGTGACGGAGCCGTCGTCGAACACCTCGTGGATCGCGCGTGCGATCAGCGGGGCGATCGGCAGGATTGTCAGTCGGTCCCAATGCTTCTCGACGGGGATCGGAAGCGTGTCGGTGACGACGACCGAGTCGATGAACTCGCTCTGCAGGATTTCGACGGCGGGGTCGGAGAACACCGCATGCGTGGCGGCGACGACGACATTGGTCGCCCCGTGGTCTTTGAGAGCTTCAGCGGCCTTCACGATTGTGCGACCGGTATCGATCAGGTCGTCAACAAGCAGGCAGGTGCGCCCTGCGACATCGCCGACGATCTCGTGAACGCTGACCTGGTTATGCACCCGCGGGTCACGACGCTTGTGGATGATCGCGAGCGGGGCGCCGAGCTTGTCACTCCAAATATCTGCAACGCGCACCCGACCCATATCGGGGCTGACGACGGTCAGCGTGCTCGGGTCGAGCTTGGCCTGGAAGTGCTCGAGCAGCACCGGCATGGCAAATAGGTGATCGACGGGGCCGTCAAAGAAGCCCTGGATCTGCGCGGCGTGCAGATCCACGCTCATGATGCGATCCGCTCCCGCCGCTTTGAACAGATCGGCGACCAGACGCGCCGAGATCGGCTCGCGACCGCGGCCCTTTTTGTCTTGGCGTGCATAGGGATAGAACGGCGCAACGACCGTGATGCGCTTCGCACTCGCGCGCTTGGCGGCATCGACCATGACGAGTTGCTCCATGAGCCATTCGTTGATCGGGTAGGTGTGCGACTGGATCACGAAAATGTCGCACCCGCGAATGCTCTCGTCGAAGCGGGCGTAGATTTCGCCGTTCGCGAAGGTGCGGGCGTCAGTGTGAACGAGTTCGGAACCCAGTTCTGCCGCGATCTGCTCGGCCAGTGCGGGATGCGCCCTGCCCGATACGAGAACGAGCTTCTTCTGGCCGGTGATCTTGATGGCCGCCAACGCTCCGCCTTCCGCCCGAGGGGCTGTAAGCCGCCAGTCTATCGAGTCAGTCGGTGCCCTCGGATGCCGCACCTGCCGCATCCGCTGCGGCCGACCCCGGACGGTTGGTCGCCACCCACTGCTCGACGTTGCGCTGCGGTGCGACACTGAGCGCGAGGGCGCCGGCCGGCACATCTTTGCGGATAACGGCGCCCGCCCCGGAGTACGCGCCATCGCCGATGGTAACCGGCGCCACAAACACATTGTGGGATCCGGTACGGACATGAGAACCGACAACCGTCGGGTGCTTTTTCACCCCGTCATAATTGGCCGTAATTGTTCCCGCGCCAATGTTCGAGCTCTCGCCAACCGTCGTGTCGCCGATGTAGCTGAGGTGCGGAACCTTGCTGCCGACGCCGATTTTGGCGTTCTTGGTTTCGACAAAGGTGCCGATCTTGCCGTCGGAGCCGAGCTCGGTGCCAGGTCGCAGATAGGCGAAGGGTCCGACTGTCGCGCGGTCGCCGATCACCGCGAGAGTTGCATCGGTGCGGGTGACGCGCGCGTCCTCCCCCACCTCGCAATCGACAAGAGTCGTGTCGGGGCCCACCCGGGCGCCGCGCGCAATCGAGGTCGCGCCTTCGATATGGGTGCCGGGCAGCAGCTCCACATCTTCGGCCAGGGTGGCGCGTAGGTCGATCCAGGTGGTGGCCGGGTCGTGAACTGTTACACCGGCAAGCTGCCAGCCGCGCACGATCATCGCGTTGAGGCGTGCGGCGCTGCGCGACAGCTGCACCCGGTCGTTGATGCCCTCAACAATCCACGGGTCGTTCACCGCGACGGCGGCGATGGTCTGGCCCGAGCCTCGAAGCAGACCGACGACGTCGGTGAGGTATTTCTCACCCTGTGCGTTTGCCGACCCCACCTGCGCCAAATGCAGACGCAGCGGTGACACCCCGAAAACATAGGTGCCCGAGTTGACCTCGGTAATACGCAGCTCGTCGTCCGAGGCGTCCTTATGCTCGACGATGCGCACGACCGAGCCGTCGTCACCGCGAACGATGCGCCCATAACCTGTTGCGTCGTCGAGGATTGTGCTGAGCAGCGTGGCCGCCGCCGCCGCATCGCGGTGCGCCGCGATCAATCCTGACAGCGTGGCCGCGTCGAGCAGCGGAACATCGCCCGAGACGACCACAACATCCCCGTCGAAATCGGCGGGTAGAGCACTCAGACCGATTTCGACAGCGCGAGCTGTGCCAGGTATCTCGTCCTGGTCGACGATTATCGCCTCGGGCATGAGATCGAGAATCGCGGTCGACACGGCGTCTCGCTGATGGCGCACCACGGTGACAACATGCGCGGCGCTGAGCTCACGCGCTGTGGCCAGCACATGCCCGATCAACGGGATACCCGCAAGCGGGTGAAGCACCTTGGCGCGCGAGGACTTCATACGCGTGCCCTGGCCCGCGGCGAGGATGATGATGGCAAGGCGAGAGTCGGTCATGACTCCATTGTGCCGGTCGGCGGCTGTGGCGCGGCTTAGCGCGGGCGAAGTCCGTCGAGGGCGAGGGCGAGCACGCGCTCGCGCTGCGCGTCGTCAGAGTAGGCGACCCCGGTGATCCCGGCAATGAGGTGCAGCACGTCGTAGATATCGGTGTCGCTCCGGACGGCACCCGCCCGCTGTGCTCGCTCGAGCACGGGACCGCCGGAGCCGTACATGGCATCGCGGCACGAACGAAAGAGGTCGGTGTCTTTGTTGATTCCGTCGATGAGCACGCGCTTAGTGCCGACGTAGTCGACGAAACGGTGAACCCACGTGGTGAACGCGTCCGCCGGCTCCAGCGCGAGGGACTGCTCGGCGACCTCGACAAGGGACGCGATCTCGTCGACGTACACGGCCTCAATGAGCGCCGACCGGGTGGGGAAGTGTCGGTAGAGCGTGCCGATCCCCACCTCGGCGTGGCGCGCAATGTCTTCGAGCGAGGCGAGCGAGCCATCGGCGGCGAAGGCAGTACGCGCCGCCGCGAGCAACGCGTCGTAGTTGCGACGGGCATCTGACCGAAGCGGCCGAGGGTGGGCAGGCTGAGGGACGACGGCTGGGGAGCTGGCCATGGAGAGGAACTTTCTGTGTGCGGTGCGTCGACGCTGACGGGGCGCATCTGAAATACGGATGGGCGGCTTGCAAACCGGAGGCTGCCTCCGGTAATCTAAACGGAGGGGGCCTCCGAACGGAGCCACCCTCCCAATATAGCTCGGATGGGACCGCATGTCACTCGCCGCGACGCCTGCACGCACCTTCATTGCGCTCACGCTCACGGTCGGCGGATTCACGACGCTGCAGTCTCTGCTGGTTCCCGTCCTTAGCGAAATCCAGAGCGAGCTCCGCACCACCCCGGCGGGTGTGACCTGGACTCTCACGGCCTGGTTCCTCACCGCGGCGGTCGCCACTCCCCTGCTTGGTCGCATAGGCGACATGTTCGGCAAGCGCCGCATGCTCCTGCTGGCGACGGTCGCTGTTGCCGCGGGCAGCCTCACCGCCGTCCTTGCGCCCACCATTGAGGTGCTGCTTCTCGCCCGCGTCATCCAGGGATTGGGCGGGGCAATCTACCCCTTGGCGTTCGGCATCGTGCGCGACACCTTCCCCGCCGCCCGCGTACCAGGCCGCATCGGGATCCTCTCGGCAATCATCGCGGTGGCGAGCGGGCTCGGCATTGTGCTTGCCGGGCCCCTCTCCGACATCCTCGGCTGGCGCGGGCTGTTTCTTGTCCCGCTCGCATTGGTGGCGATCGGCGGGGTGCTCACCGTGCTGTTCGTACCCGAATCAGTGAGCCGCTCGGGCGGACGAGTGAACATTCCCGCAGCCCTCCTCCTCGGCGGCTGGTTGGTCGCTTTGCTGCTCCCCCTGAGCAATGGCGCGGAGTGGGGCTGGTCGTCCCCCGCCGTCATCGCGCTATTCGCAGCTGCCGCCGTCTTGCTGGTCGCGTGGATTGTCGTTGAGCTGCGCTCGCGCCAACCGCTCATCGATGTGCGCATGATGCGCGCGTCGACAGTGTGGACGACCAACGCTGCCGGCCTGTTCATCGGCGCAACGATGTATGGCGTGTTCTCGTTCTTCCCGGGGTTTGTGCAGGCTCCCCCGTCGTCAGGATTCGGATTCGGCGCGTCAGTTTCCGAATCCGGTCTGCTGATGCTGCCCATGCTCGCCATGATGGCGGTCGGCGGATTCCTTAACGGCCCGCTCTCAAAGATCATTTCCTTGCGCACCCAGTTCGCGAGCTCGTCAGCCCTCATCGGTCTGGCCACCATCAGCATCGCGCTCGTGCACACCGCGGCCTGGCAGGTGTCGATTGCGGCGGGAGTGTTCGGGGTCGGGCTGGGGCTCGCTGTTGCTGCCATGCCGAGCCTCATCATGCAGGGCGTACCGGCATCGCAAACCGGAGTCGCAACCGGCATGAACGCCAACTTTCGCACGATCGGTAGCGCCGTCGGAACCTCGCTCATGGCGGCCATCATTGCGGGCTCCGTCACCGGATCCGGGGCCCCCACCGAGGCCGGATACTCGGCGGGATTCCTGACTCTCGCCGCGCTCGCTGCGGGCGCGGCCGGAATCGCCCTCCTGGGCCATCTGCGCAGGCACCCTGTTGCGCTGCTGAACACCGGTTCGACGGCAACGGTGCCCGGCACGGTGCGCGAGACCCGCCTCGACGGCAACCTCGCCGCGTAGCTCGGATCCCGTAGAGGCAGACCCGCTTAGGCCTCGATCACCACGGCCAGACCCTGGCCGACGCCGATACAGATCGCGGCGACCCCGATGCCGCCACCGCTCTGCTTCAGAGCGTGGGCGAGGTGCCCGATGATGCGTCCGCCGGAGGCTCCGAGCGGGTGACCGATGGCGATCGCCCCGCCGTCGATATTGACCTTGTCGGGATCGAGCTCGGGCCACCCCCTCAAACACGCAAGGCTTTGCGCCGCGAACGCCTCATTGAGTTCGACCAGGTCGACATCGGCCCAGGTTCGGCCGGCGCGTTTCAGCGCACGGTTGGCTGCTTCGACGGGGGCGATGCCGAACAGCTCCGGTTCGATGCCCGCGACCCCGCGCCCCGTGATGCGCGCCAGGGGCTCCCCGGCGAAGGGTGCGTTCTCGCCCGCGATAAGGGTCAGCGAGGCACCGTCGTTCAAAGCGGAGGAGTTTCCGGCGGTGACCGTGCCATCGGCACGGAACGCCGGCTTCAGGCCCGCGAGAGACTCGACGCTCGAGCCGGGGCGGATCCCCTCGTCGCGCGTCAGGTCCACGCCGGGAACGGGAACGACCTCGGAATATCTCCCCGCATCCCAGGCCGCGGCTGCCAAGTTGTGCGAGCGTGCGGCGAAGGCGTCCTGCTCGTCACGCGAAATGCCGAAGCGGTCGGCGAGGAGCTCGGCACCCTCGCCGTTGCCAATGACATATTCCGACGGCATCGCCGGGTTGACGAAACGCCAGCCCACAGCCGTCGACGCGAGGGTCGCATCGGCAATCGGGAACGGCGCCGAGGGCTTGGGCATAACCCAGGGCGAGCGGGACATCGACTCGACGCCGCCCGCGAGGATGACGCTCGCATCGCCGGTCTCAATGGCGCGCGAGGCATTGATGATCGCGTCGACACCCGAACCGCACAGCCTGTTGACAGTTGTGCCCGGAATCGACGTCGGGAGCCCGGCGAGCAGCACGGCCATGCGGGCGACCGAGCGATTGTCTTCGCCGGCCTGATTCGCATCGCCCAGCATTACGTCATCGATGAGCGCGGGGTCGAGATCGGGATGACGTGCCACCATCTCGCGGACAACATGCGCCGCGAGATCGTCGGGTCGCACCCCCGCAAGAGCTTTGCCGTAGCGACCGAAGGGGGTGCGGATCGCATCGTAAATGTAGGCAGCGGAGTTGTCGGCGGTCATAGGGACGCCCCTTTCAGCGGCAGCTGGAGCAGATTCTCGAGTTCCTCGAGGGTGGTGCCGAACAGTTCCGTGGCCACCAGGCCATCGGGGGTGACCTCGAAGATCGCACGGTCGGTGTAGATGCGGGTGGCGCATCCGACCCCCGTCAATGGATAGCTGCAGTGGCCCACGACCTTCGGCGTGCCGTCGCGCGCGAGTAGATCGGTGAGCACCCACACCTCGCGGGCGCCGCGGGCGAGATCCATCGCTCCGCCAACGGCGGGAATGGAGTCGGCGCCTCCTGTGCTCCAATTGGCCAGATCGCCGGTGGCCGACACCTGGAACGCGCCGAGCACGCACAGGTCAAGGTGGCCGCCGCGCATCATTCCGAAGGAATCGGCGGTGTGGAAATACGAGGCGCCGGGCAGCGCGGTCACGGGCTGTTTGCCGGCGTTGATGAGGTCACCGTCAACGCGATCGGGGGCAGGCGACGGCCCCATGCCGAGAAGTCCATTCTCGGTATGCAACAGGATCTCGCGGCCTTCGGGCAGATGGTCGGCGACCATGGTGGGGAGGCCGATACCGAGGTTGACCACCCAGCCGTCTTCGACATCCTGAGCCAGTCGGGTCGCCAGCGCTGTGCGGCTGAGCGGTTCGCTCATGAGGCGCTCCCTTCGGACGCGGCGGACACTGCCGCCTCGGGGGTGCCGACGAAAACGCCATCGCGCATCCAGGGTCGTTCGGCCACCTGAACCAGCCGATCGACGTAGATTCCGGGGGTCGCTATCGACTCCGGGTCGAGGGCGCCGAGCTCGACGACCTCATCGACCTGGGCAACAGTGATGCGGGCTGCAGCAGCCATGAGCGGGTTGAAGTTGCGGGAGGTTTCGCGATAGATCAGATTGCCCCAGCGGTCGCCCTTCCAGGCTCCGATGAGCGCAATGTCGCCGCGAATCGGCAGCTGAAAGAGGTAGTCGCGACCCTCGATCTCGCGCACCTCTTGACCCTCGGCCAATTCCGTTCCGACACCGGTAGGCGTGTAAAAACCGCCGATCCCGGATCCGGCAGCCCGGAGGCGCTCGGCCAGATTGCCCTGCGGGACCAGTTCCAACTCGATCTCGCCAGCGCGATAGAGGCGATCGAAATGCCAGGAGTCGGACTGCCGGGGGAAGGAACACACCATTTTGCGAACGCGGCCCGCAGCAAGAAGCGCGGCGAGCCCGGTGTCGCCATTGCCGGCGTTGTTGCTGACGATCGTGAGGTCGCGGGCCCCCTGCTCGAGAAGCCCATCGATGAGGGCGATGGGGTGACCGGCGAGCCCGAAGCCGCCGATGAGCACCGTTGCGCCATCGGCAACATCGGCCAGGGCGTCGGCGACATTCGCAACAGACTTGGTGATCACGGCGCCACACCATCCGGCTCTGTCGGGTCGTCGAGAATCGGCTTCGCGAATCGGAACGCGGTGTTTGCGGCGGGAACCCCGGCATAGATCGCCGACTGCAGCAGTACCTCGATGATCTCCTCGCGGCTCAGCCCATTGCGCAGGGCGGCGCGCACATGCATCGCAAGCTCTTCGTGATGACCGAGGGCGATCAGAATGCTCATCACAGCCACGCTTCGCTCGCGCCGGCCGAGACCATTGCGCGACCAGATATCACCCCATGCGTAGCGAGTGATGAGGTCCTGGAAGGCGGCGGTCGACGGGGTCGTTCCGGCGACGGCGGCGTCCACGTGGTTATCGCCCAGCACCGCCCGGCGTACTTTCATGCCCGCGGCGACGCGTTCCTCGTCGGTCATGAGATCTCCTTCGTGAAGAAACGGATAAGTCGATCGGCGACCGCAGCCGGCTGTTCGGCGGGAGCAAGGTGGCTCGCGTCGTGGATCACATCTACATAGCCCCGCTGCACCCCGGTGGCGATCTCTGTGGCGGCGGGCTCGGACACCACGGGGTCGTGCTCGCCCCACACCGCGAGGACGGGGATCGTGATCTCTGCAAGTCGATCCCGCACGTCATAGGCGGCGAGCGCCTCACAGCACAGCGCATAGCTCTCGTCGTCGGCATCCCGCAGGGTGTGCAGGAGGCGCCCGGTGATCTCGGGCGAGCGCACCATCGACTCCGGCGCGAACCAGCGCTGCGCCGACGGAACGACGAGGGATGCGGTGCCTAATACCCGTGTGGATTCCGCGCGCTCCAGCCATTTCTCGGGGCCGCCGAGGAAGGCGCCCGAACAGAGGATTGCGGCAGCGCGTACCCGCTCCGGATGCCGCAGCGCCAGCTCCAGTCCGACGGCACCGCCCAGCGAGACCCCCGCATACAGGGCTTGAGGCTCGTTGAGCTCGTCCAGGACACCGACCACGGCGTCGGCAAGGTCGGCAACGGTGAAGGACTCCCGCGCGTGCGGAGCAGCGCCGTGGCCCGGGAGATCCCAGCTGACGACACGAAAGCTCTCGCGCAACAGCGCGGCCGCAGACTCCCAGATCAACGTCGACGTTCCCAGCGAGGGACCGAGCACGAGAAGAGGCGCGTTCTCCGGGCCTCGCGGCTCTGTCGCGGCTATGCGCACGGTCATCGGCTCGCCTCCCCGGCGATGTCGAGAGCAGCCACCGCGGCGAGGGCCTGATCAACGAGCTGCTCAGCCAAGCCGAGATAGCCGGCAGGGTCGAGCAGGGCGGGGTCGACATCCGGAACACGGCCGGACTGGGCGGCGGCGATCAGTTCGGCCGCGGCGTCCGAGCCGGCCACAAGCGAGACCCGTTCGGAGAGGATGGCGGGGCCGGCATCCGCAAGCGTGTGCGCCATGCGGTCGGAATCCACCTGCAGGCCGACAACCAGGGCGACCACGCGATCCCCTGCTCCGAGTGCAAGCCGCAACAGTTCGCGCAGAGCCGGCCATTCGGCATGCCAGGCGCCATCGGGGCGTTGATCGACGGCCAGGGCAGCGCTGCGATGCAGTTCGGCCGCGAGCCCCGGCGCGCGCTGGCCGAGAGAGCGCAGCAGAATGCTCGCCACCGGGTTCTGCTTCTGGGGCATCGTCGACGACCCGCCGCCGGTCCCCTCGGCCACTTCTGCGATCTCAGGGCGGGCGAGAACCGCGACCTGGCTGCCGATGAACGCCGCCGCATCGACGGCCTCGACCAGGGCGTTTCCGAGTCGCGTAACCGGCGTGCGGCGCACATGCCATGTGGGCACGGCCGCGAGCCCCAGCTCCTCGGCCAGCAGCTGCGGGAGACGTGCTGCCGCGTCCGACCCGCCCAATGCGACGAACGACGCCAGAGTGCCGGATGCTCCGCCCAGCTGAACGGGCAGCTCTCCGCGAACGCGGTCCAGGGCAACCACCGCGTCGGCGAGGGCCAGCGCCCACTGCGCGGCCACGGCTCCGAAGGTCGTCGGAGTCGCGTGCTGGGTGAGCGTGCGGCCCACCATGACAGTTCCGCGGTGCCGATCCGCCATCTCTCCCACGCGCGCCGCGGCCTTCGCGAGATCGCGGCGAATCTGATCGACTGCGTCCGCGGCGACCAGCATGAGCGCCGTGTCGAGCACGTCTTGGCTGGTCGGCCCGCGGTGCACACACTGGGCGGCGTCCGGAGAATGCCGGGCGACCTCGGCGCGTAGCAGAGGCACCAACGGGATCACGGGGTTGCCGCCTACGCTGGCCTGCGACGCGAGGGTGGATGCCTCGATGCCTAGGCCGTTCAGGGATGCGGCCACGGCATCCGCCGCGTCTGTCGGCACAATTCCCGCGCGCGCCGCAGCCGCGACGAGCGCGACCTCGACCCGCACGAGCGCCGCGACGATCGCGCTGTCAGCGACGAGCAGGTCTGCCCCCACGGTTCCCGGGGAGAGAAGACCCGTGTCGAAGACGTTAGGAGAAGACAAGGAATACCGTTTCGCTCTCGCCTTGCAGATGGATGTCGTGCATCAGCCGCCCTTCCTCGACGCGTCGCGCAATAAGCGTGGCACGACGCTCGGGATCAAGCGACGACAGCAGCGGGTCGCCTTGCAATGCGGCCTCGTCATCGGGGAAGTAGATGCGGGTGTGCAGGCGATCGAGAAGGCCGCGCGCGAAGACCACGGCAGAAAGGAAGGGGGCCGCATTCGATCCGGGTTCTGCACCGGGGGCGAGGGTCCAGAACCGGAACGAGCCGTCGGGCTCGGTCGCCGCACGTCCGAATCCCGTGAAGGTGGCACCGTCGCGATTGATCGAACCCGGTTCGGCGGGAACGCTGCCATCTGTGCGCGGCTGCCAGATCTCGATCAGCGCATCCGGGATCGGATCGCCCGCACCGTCGTAGATGACGCCGGAAATCAGCTGGGCCCCCGGCGAATACGGGGAGACGAGCTCGGTGCCACCGGCGTAGGGCAGACCGAAGGCGAAGAACGGACCGACGGTTTGTCCACCGGTCGGAGCGAGAGGTGCCATCAGGATTCGTCCCCTTCTGCTTCGAGCCAGGTTGCGCCGGATCCGGTCAACACAATGTCCCAGCGATAGCCGAGCGCCCATTCAGGTGACGTCAGATCGTGATCGAATGCGGCGACGAGGCGGTCGCGGCCCGCCTGGGTCGGGATCGAGTTGTAGATCGGGTCGAGAGCGAAAAGCGGATCGCCGGGAAAGTACATCTGGGTCACCAAGCGCTCGGTGAAGGCGTTCCCGAAAACCGAAAAGTGGATGTGCGCCGGCCGCCATGCATTGGCGTGATTCCGCCAGGGGTAGGCACCCGGCTTGATCGTCAGGAAGCGGTAAACGCCGTTGTCATCGGTGAGGCACCGGCCTGCTCCTGTGAAGTTCGGGTCGAGCGGAGCGGGGTGCTGGTCGCGCTGGTGAATGTATCGCCCCGAGGCATTGGCCTGCCAGATCTCAACCAGCTGACGGCGCACAGGACGCCCCTCGCCGTCGAGCACCCGACCGGTTATGACCATGCGCTCGCCGAGCGGCTCGCCGTTGTGCTGGATCGTCAGATCCGCCTCCAGCTCACCCACATCGCGGTGCCCGAAGGCCGGCGAGGTGCGCTCGATGACCTCGGGGTCGACCAGCTGCGGGTTCTTCGTGGGGTGGCGCAAGATGCTCGAACGATACGGCCGCCAGTCGAGCTGGGGGCCGGGAATGTTCGGTGAGCCCGCGGCTTCGAAGCGCGCGTGACCCTCGCGGATCTCGTCGCTGATGAGCGACTGAGGGTCTAACTGGGGTTCTGGGGTGGGGATCGTCAGCGATGCCATGCAGTCATCTTGAGCCCCGGAGCATTGTCTGCGGTGGATTTGATCCCACTCAGTGGGATTCGAGGTCGCGACCAATCGCCTGCGCCGCCGCCATTACGAGCCGGGACAGCCGATTCTCTGTCGCTCGCGCGGTGTGAACCACAACACCGACCGCTGCGGGAGGGATCCCTGCTGTCGCGGGGAGAGCAGATGCGATCGACACGTTCCCAAGCGACATCTCCTGCCGGGTGACGGCCCAGCCGCGCCCTCGTGTCTCCTCGATTTCGGCGCGTAAATGCCGCTCGTCGACAATCGTGTGGGCGGTCATCCGTTCGCGTGGATGCCGGAAATAGCGCACGAGCCACTCCTCGCTTTGACCGGCGAGCAGCGCTTTCCCCACACCGGTGGCATGCAGGGGCAGACGGCCCCCCATCCGGCTCAGTGTCGGAATAGAGCTGGTACCCGTGACGCGACCCACATAGAGCGCTTCGGTGCCGGCCAGCACCGCGAGGTGCACATTCTCACCGGTCTGCTCATACAGCGTCGACAGATGGGGCAGAGCCGCTTCGCGGAGCCACAGGCTTACCGGTGCGAGTTCGCCGACCTCCCACATCTGGGTACCGATCGCATAGCCGCCGGGGGTGTGATCCAAGAGTCCCTCGGCGGCCATCGCGCGGGCGATACGGTGAAGGGACGACGCGGGAAGGCCGGTGCGAACGCCCAGTTCGCCAAGATCGAGTACGGGATTGTCTTCGTCGAACGCGCGAAGAATCAGCGCGGCTCGACCGAGCATCGAACGAGACTCGTCCTCTGCCATGTCGCGCCCCCTTTGCCACCGGGCTTCGGGTGAAGCTCCGCCGCCAGGATTCGAACCTAGACCTAACAGCTCCAAAGGCTGTCGTGCTGCCGTTACACCACAGCGGATCGCGCGACCGAAGTCGGCGCCCTCCAAGTCTGCCAGAGCGCCACGACTGTGCGCGCACGCGATAATGGGGGATGCCCGCATCCGATGAGGTCGACAACATCGTCACCGATTGGACCCGCGAGCGACCCGATCTCGATTTCTCCCCCCTGCAGGTGCTCTCGCGCGTCGCACGCTTGACCAAACACCTGGATCGCGCGCGACGGCACGCTTTCGCCGCATCCGGTCTCGAACCGTGGGAGTTCGACGTGCTCGCCGCCCTCCGGCGCGCCGGGGCGCCCTACCGCCTCAGCCCGAAGGTGCTGCTGCAGCAGACCCTGGTCAGCTCGGGCACAATGACCAATCGCATCGACCGCTTGGTCGAAAACCGTCTCGTCGAGCGGCGCACCGATCCGCATGATGGTCGAGGCGTGCTCGTCGTGATGACGCAGCGCGGCCGCGAGGCCGTCGACGATGCGATCAGCGAACTGGTTGCCGCCGAGAGCGAGCTGTTGGGGACGCTGTCCAAGGCCGATCAGGAACGGCTGAGCGGCCTTCTGCGCAAGCTGAGCCTCGACTTCGACGCGCCGTCAGCCGCCCCCGACGACGAATAGCGGCGGCACGTCGACCGGACGTCGGAGCCGTCCACTACGCTCGGCGCCATGCGCATGCGAAACCGGATACTGGCGACTCTCGGCATGTCGGCGATCGCGCTGGCGGTCGTCGCCGCGCCCGCATCTGCTGCGTCTGCATCCGTACATCAGGCATCCTGGGCCCAGACGTCCTCAGCTCAGACATCCTCAGCTCCGGCCGCCGGACTACCCAGCCGCGCAGACGACACCTCTGCGTTCACCTTCGACTCTTTCCACTCCGACTTCGTGCTGAGCCGCGACGATGAGGGCCGCTCCCTGCTGCACACCACCGAGACCCTCGTCGCCCGATTCCCCGCGAATCAGAATCGCGGAATCGTCCGAGACATCCCGACCGAATACCGCGGCCACCTCACACAGCTGCACATTGTGGCGGTCACCGACGAGAACGGTCGCGATCGCGACTACGAAACCTCCTTCGTCTCGGACGGACAGGGCAGCTACCTCGAATTGCGCATAGGAGTGCCAGAAGGCCAGTACGCCCCGGAAGGCGCCAACAGCTACGTAATCGAGTACACCCAGAAAGACGTGACCCTCGACCCCGATGACAGCTCGGCCGACGAGTTCTTTTGGGATGTCAACGGCACCGGATGGGCGCAGCCCTTTGGCGAGGTATCGGCCACGATCACCCTCGACCCCAGCCTCGTCGACGAGCTCAACGGGGATGCGGCGTGCTACTTCGGCGTGCAGGGCTCGACCACGCAGTGCGAGATCACAAAATCGCCCGACGGAGTCTTTTCCGCCTCCACCGCGAATCTCGGCCCCTACAGCAACATGTCTGTTGCGCTCGGCTTCGCCCCCGGCGCTTTCGCACCGGCGCGATTCGACATTCTTGCCTATGTGCCCCTGATTACCTTTATCGGCGCGGGCCTCACCCTTCTCGCCCTTCTGGCGGCCATCATCGTGCGGGTCACTGTCCTGCGTAACGCTGCGGGCCGAGGTATCGTCGTTGCGCAATATGAGCCTGCTGCCGACGTTGGCATGTTCCTGGCGGCCAACCTGGTCAAGACCACGAAGCGCGGAATGGGATCGGCGATCGTCGACCTCGCCGTGCGGCGCAATATCCGCATCGTGGAGCGGCCCGCAACTGGGTTCTTGGCGAGCGGCAGCACATTCGGCGTGCAGTATGTCTCCGATGCGGGCCTCACCGCAGCAGACCACAAGGTGATGAGTGCCCTCTTCGCCTCCGGCGGGCTGACCGCGCTCGATGCCGATGGGGATCCGACCACCACAGGCGGCACGGTCAAATGGCTGAGCAAGAGCGACACGACACTCGGACGCAAGGTGATTGCCCTCACCAAGGGCGCCGCGAGCGAGTCGCTCAGCCGCGGACTCCGGCGCAAGCCGCCCGCCCTCCCCATCGTGCTGGTCGGACTGGCCGCGCTCCTGGGGTTCCTCTTGCTGCTTGGGGGCGGAATCGCCGGGGAATCCGAGCTGGGCCTCATCATCGGGATCTTCGGGTCGATTGTGTCCGCCTTCATCGGGGTTGCGACAATCGGCCTCGTCGCGGGCCGGCGACCGCTGACGCGGGCGGGAGCAGAGGCTGTGGAACATCTCGAGGGGCTGCGCGAATACATTCGTCTCGCCGAGGCCGACCGCCTGCGGATGCTGCAGAGCGTGACGGGTGCAGAGCGCACCTCGGCCGACACGGCCGCAGGTGACGGAGCCTCGATCGTCAAAATCTACGAGCGCTTGCTGCCCTATGCGGTGCTGTTCGGGCTTGAGAAGGAATGGGCTCAGGAGCTCGCCAAGTTCTACGACGCGAACCCACCTGACTGGTATGACGGCGGATCGTTCGCGACCTTCCAGGTGGCTGCCTTCGCCGCCAGCGTCAGCAGCTTCAGTTCGACGGTGTCGTCGTCCTATTCCGGATCGTCGAGTTCATCGTCAAGTGGCGGATCGTCAGGGGGCGGTTCGTCGGGTGGCGGTGGTGGAGGCGGCGGGGGCGGCGGCTTCTAGCCGGTCTGGCCGCACGTCCACCGTTAGTGCTCGAGTAGCTCGCTGAGTTCTAGCCACCGCAACTCAAGGGCGACAGCCTCGGATTCCAGCTCGTGGAGCTTCGACTGCAGAGCACCCAGACCGTCGTAGTCGCTGGGATCGTGAGCGGCGAACTGGCTATGCAGCTCAGCCACCAATCCGCCGATTTTCGCCAGCCGGCGATCTGCCGCCGCCAGCTCCTTTTCTGCATTCCGCCGCTCGGCCCCACCCAACTTCGGCTTGCCCGTGCCTCCGGCATCCCCTGCTCCGCCCGCTCCAGTCGCATCGCGAGAGGCGGCATTCTGTCGGGGGCCGGCCCCCGCATCCGAGGGATTGCCGCCCTTCGCAGACACCGGCTGAGCCGCGCGCAGGGCCAGATACTCGTCGACTCCGCCGGGAAGGTGACGCAGATGGCCATCGAGTAGCGCGTACTGCTGGTCGGTGACGCGCTCGATCAGATACCGGTCGTGGCTCACCACGAGCAAGGTCCCCGGCCACGAGTCGAGCAGGTCTTCCATGGCGGCGAGCATGTCGGTGTCGAGGTCGTTCGTGGGCTCATCGAGGATCAGCACATTCGGCTCCTCGAGCAGAATCAGCAGCAGCTGAAGCCGCCGCTTCTGCCCACCCGACAGGTCTTTCACGGGGGTGGACAGCTGGGCTGTGGTGAAGCCGAGTCGCTCCAGAAGTTGGCCCGGCGTCATCTCGACGCCCCCCGAGGTGTACGAGGCACGCTGTCGTTCGACGACGGCGCTCACGCGATCGTTGGCAATGTCATCGAGCTCGGCAAGACGCTGATCGAGAATCGCGATCTGCACGGTTTTGCCGCGCTTCACGCGCCCCGTGGTCGCTTGCACGCTGCCCGCGATGAGGCCGAGCAGGGTCGACTTGCCGGCGCCGTTGACGCCCAGAATGCCGGTGCGCTCCCCCGGTGCGATGCGCCATTCGATATCGCGCAGCACCTCGACGCGATCCGCTGCTGTGGCGCCGCCTGTCGCAGCGCCGTCTGTCGCAGCGCCCTCTGTCGTAACGCCCTCCGTCGCAGCACCACCCGTAGCCGCATCGCCCGGCGCCGGGAACGACACCGACACGTCGAGCAGGTCGACAACGTCCTTACCCAGGCGCGACATGGCCATCCGCGCGAGCGAAACCGTGTCGCGCGCCGGCGGTTCGTTCTCGATCAGGGCGGCGGCAGCATCCATCCGGAATTTGGGCTTCGTCGAACGCGCAGGGGCACCACGGCGCAACCAGGCGAGCTCCTTGCGCATGAGGTTCTGCCGCTTCGATTCGCTCGCAGCCGCCATCCGGTCGCGCTCGACGCGCTGCAAAACGTAGGCCGCGTATCCGCCTTCAAAGGGCTCGAGGATTCCGTCGTGCACCTCCCAGGTGTCGAGCGACACCGCGTCGAGGAACCAGCGATCGTGGGTCACCACCACGAGGCCGCCCTGGTTGGCGGGCCACCGGCGGATGAGGTGCTGGGCGAGCCAGGCGACCCCTTCGACATCGAGGTGGTTGGTCGGCTCGTCGAGAAAGACAATGTCCCAGTCGTGGCTGAGCAGGGCGGCAAGCGCCACCCGGCGACGCTGGCCACCGCTGAGGTCGCCGATACGCGCATGCCACGGGATGTCGCCGACAAGCCCCGACAGCACGTCCCGAATGCGCGGATCGCCCGCCCACTCGTATTCGGGGCGGTCGTCGACGATGGCAGCGGACACGGTCTGGTCGTCGGGAAGCTGGTCGGCCTGATCGAGCATTCCGATCGTGACACCTCCGCGGCGCGTGACCCGCCCGCTGTCGGGTTGCATGCGCCCGGCGAGCAGGCGCAGCAGGGTCGACTTGCCGTCGCCGTTGCGGCCGACAACGCCGATCCGATCGCCTTCGTCGACGCCGATCGTCACCTTGTCGAACACGACTTTGGTGGGGAACTCGAGGGCGAGGTTTTCGGCCCCGAGCAGATGTGCCATGCCTCCAGGGTAGGCGGCTGCTAGGGGTGCTCGTGACGCTGGCAGCCGGAGCCGGGGGTGGCGTCAGGCGACGACTGGGGACTGGGGACTGCCGCCGCTAGTCGAGAACGATACGGGCGCCGTGCACGGGGCCCGTGGCCCGCACGACATTGAGGCGGAGCGCCGAGAGAGCGACCTGCAGTTCGAGAGCCGAGTCGGCATCCGCCGCCAAAAACGCAACAGTGGGACCTGAACCGGACACAATTCCGGCCAGGGCGCCGTTCTCTTCGCCCAATTCGAGAACCTGCGCGAGTGACGGTTCCAGATGCAGCGCCGGAGCCTGCAGATCGTTCCGCATGGCCGCCGCGAGCATCTGCGGATCACCTGCACGCAGCGCCTGCAGCACATCGGTGTCGACGCTGGGGCGAGGATCTGCCGCGAGAATGTCGCGTGCATGCTTCTCGCGATGCACGTCGAGCTCGCGATACACGGCGGGTGTCGACAGTCCGAAGTCGGCGAGCGCCAGCACCCACGAGAACGATCCCTGGGCCAAGGCCGGCGACAGCTCGTCTCCGCGACCCGTGCCGATGGCCGTGCCACCCGTCAGCGCGAACGGCACATCAGCACCCAGCTGCCGCGCCACATCGAACAACTCTTCGCGCGACACCTCGGTGCCCCACAGCGCATCGCAGGCAATGAGCGTTGCCGCCGCATCAGCCGATCCACCCCCCATGCCGCCCGTTACGGGAACGTGCTTCTCGATCGCGAGATGCACACCCCCGCGGTATCCGGTGCGCGCCGCAAGAAGGCGCGCCGCCGTGATCGCGATATTGGTGCCGTCGGTGGGAACCCGGCTCAGCTCGACGGTGCCCGACACCTCGACCGAAAAGTCATCAGAATGCGTCGCGCGCACATCTTCATAGAGCGAGACCGCCTGATAGGCAATCGCCACATCGTGGTAGCCGTCGTCCATGACCGACCCGACTTTGAGAAAGACGTTGATCTTGCCCGGCGCTCGCACGTGCACCGGACGCCGCGTCGCCGGGGAGATCATTCGTCAACTCTACCGAGGCTGTCGCTCCGCTTTTGCCGCGCGCGCGGCGGCGAGAAAGTCGGCGACCGTCAGTTGTTCACCACGGCGGGTGGGGTCGATGCCCGCCGCTTCGAGAACGCGGGATGCCGTGGCCGAGTCGCCTAGCGCATCCGACAACGCCTGCCGCAACATCTTGCGACGCTGCCCGAATGCAGCATCGATCAGAGCGAATGTGGCTACCCGCTCGTCTTCTGTTCCCGGCAATTCGCCCCGCCGATAGGCAACCAGGATCGAGTCGACATTGGGCACCGGCCAGAACACCTGACGGCTCACGGTGCCGGCGAGCGACCAGGTGCCGTACCAGGCGGCCTTGACGCTCGGCGAGCCGTAGATCTTCGAACCGGGAGCAGCCGCAATACGCTGCCCCACCTCGGCCTGCACCATGACCAGGGCGCTTTCGATGCTCGCAAAGTGCTCGAGCAGATGCAGCAGCACCGGCACGGACACGTTGTACGGAAGGTTGGCGACGAGCCGCTGCGGTGGGGTGGCAAGCTCGGTGATCCGGAGCGCATCCTCGTGATGCACTGTGAGATCGGCGTCCGGCTGGAGCGCTCCCACGGTGTGCGGCAACAGATCCGCGAGCCGGCCATCGAGTTCGACAGCCGTCACCCGCGCGCCCACCTCGAGCAGCCCGAGGGTGAGCGAACCCAGGCCGGGGCCGACCTCGAGCACGGCGTCGCCTGCCTCCACGCCCGCTGTTCGCACGATTTTGCGCACCGTGTTGCCATCGACGACGAAGTTCTGGCCGAGCTTCTTTGTCGGTTGTAGGTCGAGGGCCGCAGCCAGATCCCGGATTTCGGCGGGGCCCAGCAGGCTCGCGCCCTTAGTCATTTCCAGGCTCAGTCATGTTCGGGCTCAGTCATTCGCAGGCTCAGTCATGTTCGGGCTCAGCCATGCGCCGCAAAAGGCCCAGGCGGCGCCTCGACCGGCTCATCGTCCCAGTGCCCGTAGACGAGTTCCGTGTTCGAGGCGATCTGCGCGGCGAGCATCGTCACATCGGTGCCGAGCTGATCTGCCATCGCGCGCAAAGTATGCGGAATCAGGTATGCCGAATTGGGCCGCCCGCGGAACGGCACCGGCGTGAGATACGGCGCATCCGTCTCGATCAGGAGGCGCGAGCGCGGTACAGCCTGCAGAGCCTCGCGCAGGGGGGCGGCATTCGAGAACGTCACCGTGCCCGCGAACGACAGGTACCACCCGCTTTCGGCGACAACCTGGGCGAACTCGGCATCCCCACTGAAACAGTGGAAGACGGTGCGTTCGGGGGCGCCCACCCGCAGCAGGGTCTGCAGAACAGCCAGGTGCGCATCCCGATCATGGATCTGCAGGGCCAGGTTGTGACGCTTCGCCATGTCGATATGCGCTTCGAAGGAGGCGAGCTGTGCGGCCTGGCCCGCCTCATCGCTGGTACGGAAAAAGTCGAGCCCGGTTTCGCCAATGGCTCGCACGCGCGGGCGGGAAGCTAGCTCATCGATACCGGCCAGGTGCTCATCCAGGACTCCCCGCTCGGCGAGCTCGGGCGCGTCATTGGGATGGAGCGCCACCGCCGCGAGGACCCGCGGTTCCCTGCCGGCAACGTCGGCGCCCCAGCGGGAGGTCTCGAGGTCGGTCCCGACCTGCACAACTCCGCGCACTCCGACACTTGAGGCTCTGTCGAGCTGTTCGCGATAGCTGAGCAGCTCGACGCCGTCGTCGCCCATGGCACCGCTCGCGTGATCAAGGTGCGTGTGATTGTCGTACACCCCGACGATCAACGCTTCTGGAAGCGGTGGGTAATCGCTCACGCGGCGCCCGTAACCGGCGACTCCTCGATGCGTGGAAACAGTCCCGCAATCGGCTGCGTCGTCGCTCCGACTGCGAGCTGACCCCACTCCCCCGCCTTGCGCAGCGATTGCTCCTCGAGATCGCCCAGCGCAGCGCCTGCACCCAGGGCCGTCCACAGCTTCGCGGTCGCCTGCGGCATAACGGGGTTCAGCAGCACGGCCAGCGCCCGCAACCCCTCGGATGCCGTGTACAGCACCGTCGACAACCGCTCGGCCTGTGCCGGATCCTTCGCGAGAACCCAGGGGGCCTGCTCGGTGATGTACCCGTTCAGGGCGTCGACGATCGTCCACAGCTGCGCGATGGACTCGTGGATCGCCAGACGCTCGATTGCCGCATCGGCTGCGGCAGTCGCCTCCGCCACAGTGGTCTGGATCGCGCGGTCGGCATCCGTTTCGGCACTCGGCTGCGGGATCACCCCGTCACGGTACTTCGCCACCATCGCGATGACGCGGGAGGCGAGGTTACCGAAGCCGTTCGCGAGTTCGGCGTGATACCGGGCCGACAGGTCTTCCCACGAGAAGGAACCGTCCTGCCCGAAAGTGATCGCCCGCAGGAAGTAGTAGCGGAACGCATCCGAGCCGAAGGTGTCGGTGATCTGCTGCGGAGCGATACCGGTCAGCTTCGACTTCGACATCTTCTCGCCGCCGACCAGCAGCCAGCCGTGCCCGAACACGCGCTTCGGCACCGAAAGCCCCGCCGCCATGAGCATGGCGGGCCAAATGACGGCGTGGAACCGGGCGATGTCCTTACCCACAATGTGCACGGCGGGCCAGCGGCGTCGGAAATCGGAGTCGTCGACTCCGTAGCCGATCGCCGAGACGTAGTTCAACAGGGCGTCAAACCAGACGTACACGACATGGGTGTCGTCCCAGGGCACTTTGATGCCCCAGTCAAAGCTCGACCGCGAAATCGACAGGTCGTCGAGGCCCTGCGACACGAACTGGATGATTTCGTTGCGAACGCTCTCGGGCTGAATGAAGTCGGGCTGGTTCTCGTACAGCGCCAGCAGGTCTGCCGCGAAGTCACTCATGCGGAAGAAGTAGTTCTTCTCCTTGAGAACCTCAACCGGTCGCGAGTGGATGCGGCACAACTTCTGCCCCGCAAAGTCGCCGTCCTCGGTCTCCATCAGGTCGTCGAGCTGTTTGTACTCTTCACAGCCGACGCAGTAGTACCCCTCGTAGACGCCCTCATAGATGTGGCCGTCGTCGTAGAGCTGCTGCAGAAACGCGGCAACCGCGACCTCGTGGCGCTCGTCGGTGGTGCGAATGAAATCGTCGTTGGCGATGTCGATTGTCTCGAGCAGGGGCTTCCAGGCATTCTCGACGAGCTGGTCGGCCCACTCCTGCGGCGTCGTGTTGTTCGCGGTAGCGGTGCGCTGGATCTTCTGGCCGTGCTCGTCGGTGCCGGTCAGCAGCCAGGTGTCGTCACCGGCCTGACGATGCCAGCGGGCGAGGACGTCGGCGGCGACCTCCGTATACGCGTGGCCGATATGCGGCACGTCGTTGACGTAGAAGATCGGCGTCGTCACATAGAAGGGCTCGGGCGACGGCATGGGGGCCAGTCTACCGATCGCGCACCCCCGCCGGTCGAGCCTGTGAAACCTGCCGGTCGAGCCCGTCGAGACCTACCCACCCACCGGTCGAGCCTGTCGAGACCCACGCGCACCTATCGCGCGCGCACCGCCGCGTCATACAGTTCACGCCGCGACAACCCCGTTTGCTCCGCGACCTCCGCCGACGCCTCCTTCAGACGCACACCGGCGGCCACCAGTTCGACGACGCGGGCGACACCCTCTTCAAGAGATGCGGACGCCGGCGGCGCCCCCGCGACGACCAGCACGATCTCGCCCCGGGCTCCCTCGGCAAACCGCTCGGCGACCTCGGTTGCAGTGCCACGCACCACCTCTTCGTACATTTTGCTGAGCTCGCGGCACACCGCGACCCGGCGATCTGCGCCGAAGGCACGCGAGACATCCTGCAGCGCGTCATGGATGCGGTGCGGCGACTCGAAGAACACAAGAGTCCGCGGCTCGCTGGCCAGCTGTCGCAGCGCCTCGAGGCGGCCTTTGCGCGGCAGGAACCCTTCGAAAACGAATCTGTCGGTTGGCAGACCGCTCACGGCGAGCGCCGTGATGACCGCGCTCGGTCCGGGCAGCGCCGTCACGGTGACCCCCGCCGCGATGGCAGCCTGCACAAGGGGGAAACCGGGATCGCTCACGGTGGGCATGCCCGCATCCGATAGCAGCAGCACATCGGATTCGCGGGCGAGCTCGACGATTTCGGCGGCCCTTTCGCGTTCATTGTGCTCATGCAGGGCGATGAGTCGCGGTCTGTTCTCCACACCGAGAGCCCGCATGAGCTGGATTGTCGTGCGGGTGTCCTCTGCAGCGATCGTTTCGGCCGCCGTCAGCGCCTCGACCAGGCGACGGGAGGCGTCCCCGAGATTCCCGATCGGCGTTGCGGCGAGAATGAGCACAGGCCCATCCTGTCAGGTGGATGCTGCCGCCGATCTGTCATCGACCGGCATCACAGCCGGTCCCGCATAGCATTACCCGCGTGACGGTTTCGAGCCCGGCGGATGCTTCCCGCGCTGCAGTCGCCTCCGGCGCAGCGGTCTCTTCTCGCACAGCACTCGCCTCCCGCATCGAGGCCGCCTGGGACCGGATTCTCGCACTCCCCCATGCGCGTGCAATTTGGGCGTGGGGTGGACCTGCGCTCGTGCTGGTGGTTGCGGCACTCACTCGTCTGGTCGGGCTGGGCAGCCCCCACACGCTGGTCTTCGACGAGACCTATTACGTCAAAGACGCCCAGACCTTGCGAAACCTCGGCTACGAGAGCACCTGGCCAGCCGATGCCGACACGGATTTCGTCGCCGGTAAGACGGACATTTTCCAGACATCGCCGTCGTTCGTGGCACATCCGCCGATTGGCAAATGGATCATCGCGGCCGGCCTCGCGATCTTCGGGGCGCAGGACAGCCTCGGCTGGCGTATCGGTGTCGCACTCTGCGGGGTTCTGCTCGTGCTGGTCACGATGATAATCGCGCAGCGGCTGTTCCGGTCGACGCTGCTAACCGTCATCGCCGGCGGCCTCCTCGCAATCGACGGCAATGCGATAGTCATGAGCCGCGTCGCCCTGCTCGACACGATGCTCGCTCTGTTCGCGGCTCTCGGTGTCTATTTCGTGTTGCGCGATCGCACGACGGTCGCCGAGGCGATCGAAGATTGGATCGCGTCCCGGCCATCCGGTACCCGGCTGATCTCGTCGTGGGGTCCCGTGCTCTGGCGGCGCCCCTGGCTGCTCGCTGCCGCACTCGCGTTCGGCCTGGCGAGCGGTGTGAAGTGGAGCGGGCTCTACTTTTTGGCGGTGTTTGCTCTGTATGCGCTGCTCTCTGATCTGTGGATGCGACGGCGCGCCCGCATCGGGTTCTGGCTGAGCGGCGGTCTGCTGCGCCAGGGTCCTGTCACTTTTCTTCTCACCATTCCGCTCGCCCTCGGCGTCTACGTGGCGAGCTGGACCGGCTGGTTCGTATCGAACGGCGGCTACTACCGGCACTGGATCGAGAACGAGGGCGGCGAGCGCTGGTCGGGTGCACTCGCCTGGGTACCGACAGTCCTGCAGAACTGGTGGCACTACCAGGCGACGATGTACGCCTATCACGTGGGCGAGCACACACCCCACGCGTATCAGTCGAATCCGTTGACCTGGCTGTTCTTGGTGCGGCCGACCAGCATGTACTACGTCGACAATGGCGACGGAACGGCCGCCAGCATTCTCGGCCTGGCCAATCCCCTCATCTGGTGGGCGGGCTCTGCCGCGCTGTTCTACCTGGTGTTCCGCGTCATCCGGGGTCTGATCGCCCGCCAGACCGTGTGGCGGGAAGCGTTTATTTTGCTGGGCGTTGCGGCTGGATACCTGCCGTGGATGCTGTACCTCGGTCGCACGGTCTTCACCTTCTACACGATCGCGTTCGAGCCGTATCTGATCCTGGCGTTGACGTTCGTCATCGGGGCCCTGCTGCGGAGCTGGCGCTCGCGCGGCGTACCAGGCGGCGGACCGGGCGGCCCCGTGCGAGACAGCGAGCCGGACACCCACGGGCCAGATAGCGAGCCGGACGCCCATGGGCCAGACACCCACGCGCCGGACAGCACCTCGGGTGGTCGCGGCCCTGGCCTCGTGATCGTGTGCGTATTCCTCGGTCTGTGCCTCCTGCTCAGCATCTATTTCTGGCCGCTGTGGACCGGGCAGACGATCCCCCTGTGGTACCTGCGCAGTCACTGGTGGTTCCCCAGCTGGATCTGAGCGGGGTGACTCGGCGCGCGTGACCTGACACCGTGACCCGACACACGGCGAAACAGCACCCCGCTCCTTCGATACCCTGGCTAAATGTCTGACGCCGAATCCGCGCCCCAGCCCACGTCACCCCAACCCACGGCACCCACGACCGACCGCGAGTGGGGCTTCCGCACCCGCGCGATCCACGCGGGCAACATTCCGGATGCCGTGACCGGGTCCCGTGCCCTCCCCATCTACCAGACCAGCGCATTCGTCTTCGATGACACCGCCGACGCCGCCGCACGTTTTGCACTGCAGAAATACGGCAACATCTACAGCCGTCTGGCGAACCCAACGGTCGCGAGCTTCGAAGAGCGCATCGCCTCGCTCGAGGGCGGACTCGGCGCTGTCGCCACCGCCTCCGGCTTGAGCGCCGAGTTCATCACCTTCGCCTCGCTTGCGGGCGCCGGTGACCACATCGTGTCGAGCGCGAACCTCTATGGCGGTTCGGTCACCCAGCTGGACGTGACTCTGCGTCGCTTCGGTGTCGACACCACCTTCGTGAAGTCGTCGGACCCCGCTGACTATGCCGCCGCGATCACTGACAAGACGAAGCTGATCTTCGCCGAGACGATCGCAAACCCGTCGGGCGAGATCGCCGACCTCGAGGGCCTCGCCGAGGTGGCGCACGCGCACCACCTGCCGCTCATCATCGACTCGACTGTTGCGACCCCTTACCTGAACCGCCCGATCGAGTGGGGAGCTGACGTCGTCATCCACTCGGCCACCAAGTTCCTCGGTGGCGCGGGCACCACCCTCGGCGGTGTCGTTGTCGAATCCGGTCGCTTCCACTGGGCCAATGAGCGCTTCCCCCTCTTCGACGAGCCGGTACCGCACTACGGCGGCCTCAACTGGCACGGCAACTTCGGTGAATACGCGTTCCTCACTCGTCTGCGCGCTGAGCAGCTGCGCGACATCGGACCGACTCTCGCCCCACATTCGGCATGGTTGCTCGCAACCGGTGTTGAGACGCTGCCGTTCCGCATGCAGGCGCACGTCGACAATGCGCGGATCGTCGCCGAATGGCTGGAGGCCGATTCGCGCGTCGAGTTCGTCAACTGGGCGAGCCTGTCGTCGCACCCGCATTTCGAGCGGGCACAGAAGTACCTGCCGAAGGGCGCCGGATCGGTGTTCAGCTTCGGCGTGAAGGGCACGGCGACCACGGACAGCCGCACGGCAGGCCAAACCTTCATCGAGAGTGTGAACCTGGCTAGCCACCTGGCGAATATCGGGGACGCGAAGACTCTCGTGATCCACCCCGCCTCGACCACCCACGCCCAGCTCAACCAGCAGCAGTTGTTGGATGCGGGTGTGCTGCCCGGACTGGTGCGCCTGAGCGTCGGCATCGAGGACCCCGAGGACATCATTGCCGACCTCGACCAAGCGCTCGACGCCGGAGTGAAGGGATAATTGGGACATGAGCACAGCTACTGAGGTCTCGACAAGCTCGACCACCGGGTCGGAATCGACCGCCACTGACACCGTCGTTCTGTCGAACGGGCTCACCTGCTCGCTGCCGGCCGATTCGCCGCTCGCGAAGCTGCTGAAGTCGACCCGCACGTGGGTTGGTCCGAGCGCGAAAGAACGCCTGAAGATCCTGCGCACCGCAAAGTCGGTGGCGATTGTCGGCGCCTCGCCGAACGCTGCGCGTTCGAGCTACTTCGTCGCCACCTACCTGCAGCAGTCGAGCGACTATGACCTTTATTTCGTGAACCCGAATGCCGAGACGATCCTCGGCCAAAAGGTCTACAAGTCGCTCGCCGATCTGCCTGTCGTCCCCGACATCGTTGACGTGTTCCGCAAGGGCAGCGACATTCCGTCGGTCATCGACGACGTCGTGGCCATCGGCGCGAAGACCATTTGGGTGCAGCTGGGCATCTGGAACCAGGAGGCCGCCGAATACGGTGAGTCGAAGGGCCTGACAGTCGTGATGGACCGCTGCATCAAGGTCGAGCACGCGCGCTTTAACGGCGGCCTGCACCTGCTCGGCTTCGACACCGGTGTGATCAGCTCGCGCAAAACCATTCGGTAGCTGGCTGTCGGCCGCCTCTGTCGCGCACTGCCCTGTCGCGCTCTGGCGCGAGCTGCCCTGTCGCGCGCTTGCCCCGTCGGTAGGACGCACAAAGTCCGCTCACGCTACCTCCCGACGGACAAGCGGTTTGGACATCAGCGCCTCCTCCCTGCTATCGGCATGCACGATGCGGTACCGCGCCCCGGTTCGGCGGATGCGCGCCCCGGAATCGTGGACCCACATATGGTGATGTCGGCACAGCGAGACTCCGTCGTCGACATCCGTGAAACCGTGATGCGCATCCCATTCGTTGATGTGGTGCACTTCTGTCCACGATGGGGGTCTCTCGCATCCGGTGACGAGGCATCCGCCGTCTCGGGCAGCGATGACGATTCGTTGTTTGGTACTGAATAGTCGTTGGGTGCGTCCGAGGTTGAGTGCTGATCCGTCATCGTCGAACAGGATCGGCACCAGACCCTGGGCGCATATCTGGCGCTCGACGGTTGGGATTGAAATCGCGGGGCTCTGGCCCTCGATGTGCCCGAACCCGCCGCGACGATCGAGGTCAGCGAGGGTCACGTGTACCCGCACCTGCGGCCCACGCACACCGAAAACCCGACCGTCGTCGACGCTGCCGGCCATGCGCACCATCTGCACGAGGGCGTCAATCGCCAGCTGCGGCGTTGTGCGCACGTCGTCGATGATGCTCTGCTCGCGCGCCTGCTCTGCCGGATCGACGAACCGCACCCCACCGCGACGCGGAGCCGTCACCCGGTCGATGGCGTCAACGACAAGCGCGGCATTCTCGGGATCGAGAAGCCCGACAATCCGCGTCATGCCGTCGGCCTGGGGAATCAACCGCAAGAAGCGCTTCGACCGCAACTCGGTCTCACGGTCGGCGACACCCGCGGCATCAAGCTCGTCGCGCTCCTGACGGGCGCGCGCCACAACCTTCTCGGGCGGAAGATCGCTGACGTCGACCAACAACCGTTCCGCAGCCCGCGCGAGATCGTCACCAGACACGCTTTCACCCGGCTCACCAAGCCCCTGATGAATAGCCGCGGCCGCGGCCACCGATACCCGGCCCGCTGATAGTTCGGAGGTGACCGCCGACATCCATGGAGCGGAACCACTCATAAGTTCGCCTGCGCGCACCAGAGCACGGGCATCGGCCCCTGACACCCCGGCCACATGAGCGATCAGCCCCTCAGGCGTTCGTGCCCCGGCTCGTTGTGCCAAGCCGCTATACCCCAGTTCGCGCGCGGATCGACGGGCAACCTCGCCCGCCACGACAGCTGCTGCCGCATCCACCTGTCGGCGGGCCCGTGCACACTCGCGTTGCAACGCAATGAGCTCGGCGTCGGTCACGGAGGTGACAGTGCCGAGGTCAGGCAGTGCGAAAGTCTGCACGCTGGTCGGGGACATGCATCCATGATTTCACGACTCGAACATATATTCGATAGCCTGCGCCACATTGGTGGAAAGGTCGCGGACCGAGGCCCTGGGGAGGGGGTGTCAAGGAACCGAGACGGGACGGGATAGAAGGCGACCCCGGGTACCCGCGACCGCACTCAGCGCATCCTCAGACCGCAGCTTCACGGCGGGCTCGCTGCGTGACCGGATCCGCGATCGGCGACGCAGCGAGCAGTCTCTTCGTGTACTCCTCCTCAGGTGCCGTCACGACGCGTTCGGCCTTTCCACGCTCGACGATCCGTCCGAGATGCACGACCACAATGTCGTCGCTCATGTGCCTCACCACTTCGAGATCGTGCGTAATGAACAGGTACGAGACACCGGTTGCCTCCTGAATGTCGAGCAAGAGGTCGAGCACCCGCGCCTGAGTCGACAGGTCGAGCGCGCTCACCGCTTCATCGCACACGACAAGCTTCGGATCGAGCGCCATGGCACGCGCGATCGCGATGCGCTGCCGCTGGCCGCCCGAGAACTCCCTGGGCAGACGGCGCAGGCTGTCCGTCGGCAGACTCACCAGGTCGAGCAGGGTGCGGATCCGATTCCTCGCGTCGGCACGGGTGGCCCCTGCGGCGATAAGAGGCTCGGCGAGGATTGTCTCAATCGACAGCGCCGGATTCAGTGAGGAATAGGGGTCCTGAAACACGACCTGAAGATCGGAGCTGACCGCTCGGCGCTGCCGTGGGGTCGCGTAGCTGAGGTCCCGCCCTTCAAAGCGGACAGAGCCGGCCGCAATCGGAGCGAGCCCCAACACCGCCCTTCCTAGGGTGGACTTGCCAGAACCGGACTCCCCCACGACACCTAGTGTCTTCCCGGCTTCGACCGAGATCGACATGTCTTTGATAGCGACGAAGGGCAGCTTGCGGAATCCGGGCGTCGGATACTCGACCCACAGATTGTCGACGACGAGAAGTGATTCAGTCGGAGGAATCGACGACGTCATGAGCTCTCCCCCTCCGGTTCTGTCTCGACTGAGGCCCTGGATGCTGCGGAGGCCCTCCCCAGCAAACGGGTGCGCGGCTCGGCCCCGCTGAGCGTCGAACCAAGAAGTTCCTTCGTGTAGGGATGCTGAGGATCCCGGAACAGGGTGAAGACGTCCGCCGTCTCAACAATCTCGCCGTCACGCATGACCGCAACCCGATCGCAGATGTCGGCGACGACTCCCAGATTGTGCGTGACGAGCACGACCGCGAGATTGCGTTCCCGTTGCAGACGACGCAGTAACGCGAGCACCTCTGCCTGCACGGTCACGTCGAGTGCCGTGGTCGGCTCGTCGGCGATGACAACTTCGGGATCACACGACACAGCGATCGCGATCAGGACCCGCTGTGCCATTCCGCCCGAGATTTCGTGCGGATATGCCGCGAGGGTCCGCGCAGGATCGACGATTCCCACCTGGCCGAGCAGTTCCTGTGCACGCGCACGCGCGGCGCGCTGGGAAACACGCTCATGGGCGCGGATCGTCTCGATCATCTGGGCACCGATGGTGTAGACGGGATCCAGATTGCTCATCGGATCCTGAGGTATGTAAGCGATCCGCGTCACGCGAAGACGATCGAGATCGCGCTCCCGTGCGGTGATCAAGTCGATTCCGTCAAGCTGGATCCTGTCGGCCTGACGGACAGCCTCAGAGGGAAGAAGTCCCAGCACTGCGAAGGCGGTCTGCGATTTGCCTGAGCCCGACTCCCCCACGATTCCCAGGCATTCGCCCCGATTCACGCTGAACGATACGCCGCGAACCACCTCGCGCAGGCCCGCCTCGCTCGGGTAGGAGACGCGGAGGCCTTCGACGACGAGGTGACCGTCAACATCAGCAGCCGAGGCCGCACGCCGGACCGCGTCCTCGTGCGTCTGCCTCCGCTGCGCCCGACGATCGGGGCGCGCAGTACGGAAGCGTCCTCCGGATCTGTTGAGCGCATCCGACAGCGACGACCCGACTATCGCCAGGGCTGCCGCGGTGATTCCGATCGCCAATCCGGGCCACAGAATCAGCTGCGGCGCTGCGACATTGTTGCGATACGCGTCGTTGACCATCGCACCCCAGCTCGGTTCGAGCGCGTTGCCGATCCCCAGAAAGGCCAGACCGGACTGGACGATGATCGCCACACCGGCCGTCAGAGACGCCTGAATCAGGATCGGCGTCGCGACAACCGCGAGGATGTGGCGGAAGACGATTCGGGTCGCGCTCAGTCCGGAGATCTTCGCGGCGTCAATATAAAGCTCTTTGCGTACCTGAACAACAGTCGCGCGGGACAGGCGGAAGAAGTTGGGGGCGAAGAGGATCCCCAGGGCGATCATCGTCGGCGTTATCGCGGTTCCGAACACTGACACCACGACCAGCAAGGCCACGATTCCCGGAATCGCAAGCAGGGCGTCGGCGAACCAGCTCGAAACAGTGTCGAATCTGCCGCGCCGGTATCCGGCAATGAGTCCAGCCGGAACGCCGACGAGGACCGCGACACCGGTCGCGATTGCGCCAGCCATCAGGCTCGCCCCGGATCCCCAGAGCAGACGAGCAAGCACATCATGGCCCACGCCGTCCCCGCCAAGTGGATGCGCAGCGCTCGGGGGAGCCAGCACGAGCGAGAGGCTCGTCTTCGTCGGATCGTAGGGAGTCAGCAGCGGAGCAAGAAGAGCTAGCAGCACGACGACCATCAGCACGAGACTGGAACCTAAGAGCATGGGCCGACGAGCGAGCTGGCGCAGGAACTGGCGCGGTGATGCGTCGCTCACCGCAACGGCTGCGGTTTCAGTGCTCACACTCATCGCAGTCTCGCTTTCGGGTTGATGACGCCCTGGATGAGATCCAGGGCGAGGTTGACGACCACGACGATGACGACCGTGACGAGCATCACTCCCATGACCACGGGAACGTCGCCCACATTCGTGGCGTCGATCGCAAGAGATCCGATCCCCGGTAGGGCAAAGATGTTCTCGATGATGACAGCCCCGCCCAGCATCCCGATGAACTGCAATGACAGCACGACGAGCCCGGCAGGTGCCGCATTGCGCAGGGTGTGAAAGAACAGGATCCGACGGGAACCGAGCCCGCGACTCCGAAGGGCACGTACGAAGTCACGTCGCTCGACGTCGAGGACAGAGTTGCGGATCTGTTGGGCGATGCTCGCGGAGACACCCGCGGCCAGGGCCACCACTGGAAGGGTGATCGACGACATCCATCCACCGATCGATGTCGCCGGCGAAATGTATCCGATAGCCGGGAAGAGTCGCAGGTTGACGGCGAAGGTGGTCGAGAGCACAACGGCCAACCAGAAGGCCGGGAGAGCGAAGCCTACGATGACGAGCACCTGGAGTGCGTGATCCACCCAGCCCCGCCAACGCGCAGCCATGGTCCCCACAACCACGCCGACGATGGCGGCGACTATCGTCGCGACGATTGTGATGCTCAACGTGACGGGAACGCGCAAGATGAGGGTGTCGGTGACCGGCTGGCGGTTCAGCCACGACGTGCCCAGATTTCCTTGGATCGCGTTGAGCAGCCAATCGCCGTATTGCACGATCACCGGACGGTCGAGACCGAGCTCGATCCTCCTGGCCGCGATCTGCGCAGGAGTGGCTGTCTGGCCGAGCAGGTTCGCCACGGGGTCAGCGCTGGCGCCGTACAGCATGAAGAACGTCACCGTGGCGACCGCGAGGACAAGAACGATCGCGGTGGCGAGCTTCCTGGCTGTGTACCAAAGCATTGTGGTCTCTCGTTTGATGCCGGGTCGGGATGTGGCCCGCCGCATCTACGACGGGCCACACCTTCCGATCAAGAAGCGGGTCGATACGCCTTGATCGCGGGGACAACAACACCGGAGGGCGGGTCTACCTCTACCGAGGAGGAGTGGAAATAGACCTGACTGACGCCGTACCACGGAGCGAACCAGGCCTGGTCGACAACTCGTGCATTCAGCTTCTTATAGAGCGGCCCTGCCTTCTCGGTCGGCGTGACGAGGATCTCAGACATCAGCGCATCAATCTCGGGATCCGTCGAGTGCTGGTAGTTGCCCACTCCATCTTTCGCGATCAGGTCGGTCACCGTAACCCACGGATTCTGCGGCATCGCCCAGCCAAACCAGTGCGCACCGAAATCAGGAAGACGCGACAGCACATTGGTCGTGGGAATGCTTTCGTACTTCACCCTGATTCCTACTGCCGCCAGCTGTTCAAGGACCACGGCGTCGTATGCCGCGGACCAGTCAGACGATGGCATCGGAAGGTCAAAGCCGTCTGCGTACCCAGCTTCTTTGAGGAGCTTGCGCGCGCGGTCGGGGTCATACGAATAGACCTTGTTCAGTTTCGCGTCGTATGCAATCGACGACTTGCTGAAAACCTGAGTGGTCTCCTCGCCATAGCCGAGCTGGATCGTCTTGAGGATCGCCGCTCGGTCGAAGGCGTAGTTGATCGCCTGCCGCACCCGGACATCACCAAGGGCCGGTACGAGGGTTCCTGCGCGATCGTCAATGAACAACCCCATGAAGTCGAGGGTGTATTTCATGGCGATCAGCTGGTCACTGGAGATCTCCTTGACCCAGGCCGGTTGGCCGATACCGGCATCGATTGCTCCAGATTGCAGCGCCGCTCGCCGGGCGCTGTCGTCAGTAAGAGGCCGGATGGTGATTCTGTCGAAAGGGTACGTCTTAGGAGCCCAGTACTCCGCATTGCGTACGAAGGCGTATTCGCTGCCGACAGTCGTCGTCTTGGCGTCGAGTGTGTAGGGCCCCGTGCCAACGGGCTCAGTTGCCAGGGTGCCTGCGGAGATACCCTTCGGACTTGCCATGAATCCCGCGTTCTGTGTCAGAGCGGTCTCCAACGCCGGGTCTGGCTGGCTGAGGTTCAAGGCGACAGTGTCGTCATCAACCGCAGTCGCATCTTTCACCGAGCGGAGCTGGCTCGATGCCGCACCGCTACCAGCCTTCAACGAGGTGACGTTGGCGACAACCGCGTCAGCGTCAAACCGCGTACCGTCAGTGAATTTCACGCCTGTGCGGAGGTCGAGCGTCAACGTCGTTCGGGCCTCATCCCACCTCCACTCAGTTGCAAGGTCGGGCTCGATCGCCCCTTTCGAATCGACCTGGAGAAGGGTGTCGTACACCGGTTGCATGTACTGCAGGAAGTGCCCGCCTCCGACGTCGGCGGGATTCCAGGAGGTCACATCGACCACGGATCCGATCGTGAGATTGCTGTCGGCGGCAGAGCCTTCGGCGCTTGCTGCTGTGCAACCCGCCAAGGTCGCACCCACTGTCAGGAAGACAGCGACAGTCAGGGGATGACGTACTCTCATTATTTGCCTCATTCAAAAGATCGTCGTTGATGAGCGAATGTGCGCGGGGTGCGCAACGTGTGGCGGGCCAAATACTACCTACAAGTAGGTAGGTTTAAGAAAGAGTAAATTTGTATGGTCTGGTTCATGACCAGATTCAGACCCGGATGCTGTCTTTGAGCTGCTCGATCCAGACCTCAAAAAGACGGACAAAATCGAAGGTCTCGGGCTCCTGAAGCCATTGGTTTTCGAGGCCTTCGATCATGGCGACGACCTGAGCGGAAAGTGTTTTGACGTCGACATCAGCGCGGATCTCTCCCGCCGCCGCCCCGCGCTCGAGAGCGCGCTCAACAAATCCCCGAGCCGTCCGAAAGTGTTCCCGCCGATTTTCTCCTCCGGGGTACTCTCCACCAGCGGATTCCGCCGCAATGAGGTGCATGAGTTGCACAAAGCCGTAACGCCCGCGGTTGATACGGGCCATCGACACGAAGCCATCAAGCACTTCGAATGCGCCCGGATTGCTCCGGGCTGTGAGGTCATCGAAGAGCGCGCGATCGACCTCTTCCTGCTGCTGCATGACCGCGGCGAACAGTTCATCTTTGCTCGGAAAATGATGCAGCAGCCCGGGCATCGATAATCCAGCCAATCGCGCTATTTCGTTGAGCGAAGTCGCACGATAGCCACGGTCCGCAAAGGAATCGAGCGCTACCCGCAGGATCCGCTCCCGCGCCGCATCACCGCGGGGCGAGCGCCGCCGGGCGGGTTGCGGGCGGTTTCCCTCGTTCGACGAGTCGACTGATTCTGCGTTCGTGGCTGAAGGTCGCATGATCCTCTGAGGATATAGATGGCCACGCCTAAGAGTTATACCTACCGAATCATAAGTCGGTATATCTGGGTTAGCATGAGTCCATCACGTGTGGCGCGTGGGTCGACAACCGACCGCGAGAGCGAATCAACCCGTATTTACATCGGAGCTTGTTTCGTGGATTCCTCTGCAACGACGTCCTCGGCCGAATCAGCGCACAAAGTGCTGGTCCCCTCACGCGAGGGATTCCTCTGGGGCGCGGCGACTGCGGCGCACCAGGTCGAAGGCAACAACATTGCCAACGACTGGTGGCACCTCGAACACTCCGGATCCGAGGTCATCGCCGAACCCAGCGGTGACGCTGCCGATCACTTTCACCGGTGGCCCGAAGACCTGGATCTCCTGGCGAGCCTTGGCCTGAACGCCTATCGGTTCAGCCTCGAATGGAGCCGAATAGAGCCCGAAAAGGGCTTCTTCTCGAACGCCGCCATCGAGCATTACCGAAAGATGGTGGCGGGATGCCTCGTGCGAGGGCTCGCGCCGATCGTGACCCTCCACCACGTCACTCTTCCGCTCTGGTTCCGCCGCCAAGGAGGCTGGTCCTCCCCCGAAGCCGCGGAGCTTTTTGCACGCTTCACGACGAAGGTGCTGCCCGCGCTCGAGGGGGTGGAGTGGGTGTGCACCATCAACGAACCCGGCATGCAGCCGATGATCAGCCGCCTGCACGCAGGCGACCCCGAAGCTCTCAAGGCCTGGACTGGCGGTGGGATGCCGGTTCCTACTCCGCGCGAGATCGACGAGCTGATCTCGGCCCATCACAGCGCGACCGAGATTCTGCACGCCGAAACCGACGCGAAGGTGGGCTGGACGGTCAGCATCGCCGATTTGCAATATGACGACGCAGGGCGAGTGCATGCCGACGCCTGGTTCGAAAAGTACGAAGGACCGTTCCTTCGCGCAAGTCGTGGCGACGACTTCATCGGCATCCAAAACTATTTCCGTACGGTGTTCGATAAAGACGGCGTCGTCCCGCTCCCGTCCGGAGCCCGGATGACCGATATTTGGGAGTTCTATCCGGAGGCTCTGGGAAACTCCCTCAGGGTCGCGTGGGAAACGACCGACCACACGCCGATTCTGGTTACCGAAAACGGCATTCCCACGAACGACGACACCCTCAGAGTCGAATTCATGGATCGCGCTTTGACGTCTCTCACGGGGGCCATGAACGATGGCGTGGACGTTCGGGGCTACCTCCACTGGTCAGCACTCGACAACTTCGAATGGGCCCTTGGCTACGGGCCTCGCTTTGGCCTTATCGAGGTCGATCCCGTCACGTTCGAGCGCAGATTGAAGCCGAGTGCGCACCACTACGCAGCGCTCGTCACGCAGGCGACGTCAGTCCACCCCCAGCTGTGATTTGAGATCCTGTCACCGTGGTTATCCGACGCCGCGAATGACCGCATGTTTCCCCCGCGGTGACGGATGTCGTCGGCTCGGTCTAATCTGGACGGCATGCCTGGCCCAGTTCTCACCTCCCCGCTCGTCTCGACTCAGTGGCTCGCCGACCACCTGGGCTCCGAGGGTCTCGTCGTCCTCGACGCCTCCGTTGTCGGGTTCACCCAGCCCAACGGCCGCCCCGGCTATCTCAGCGGGCATGAGCAGTACGTTCTTGACGGGCACATCCCGGGCGCCTATTTCGCCGATCTGATCGAAGACCTGTCCGACCCCGACGGTCCGTACCCCTATACCCGCCCCTCCGCAGCGCGGTTCGCGGATGCGGTCGGCGCCCTCGGTATCGACGACACGACGACGGTGGTCGTCTATGACTCCGCAGTAAGCCAGTGGGCCGCCCGCGTGTGGTGGCTCTTCCGCGCGTTCGGCAACGACAATGTTGCGGTGCTCGACGGCGGGCTGACCGCGTGGAAGGCTGAGGGACGCGAGCTCGAGATCGGCCACGTCGAGGCGCCACGCGCGAGCTTCACCGCGTCCGAGCGGCCTGAGCTCTGGGTCGACAAGGCGTATGTGCAAGGCGTGCTGGACGGCACCAACGACGCCGCCCTGGTCTGCGCCACCCCTCCGAAAGAGTTCAGCGGCGAGGTTCAGGCCCGCAAGCGTCTTGGCCACATCCCCGGCAGTACCTCGACACCCGCCGTGCGCCTCGTGGACCGCGACGCCCGCACCTACCTTGACCCCGACGCCCTGCGCGCGGCTTTCGCCCCGGCCCTCGGCGCCCCGCGCATCGTTACCTACTGCGGTGGCGGAATCGCGGCGTCCTCGGCCGCTTTCGCTTTGACATTGCTCGGAGAGAAATCGGTCGCCGTGTACGACGGGTCGCTCGCAGAGTGGGCGTCCGATCCCGACTCTCCGCTCGAAACGACGTTCGTAGCGCAGCCCGCGTAGACACGGCGGCGCTTAGGCGTCGTCGCGGCACAGAATCGGCGTCACAAATATGGACGCGTGATCAGCTCCAGATAGTGACCCGACGGATCGAGGAGATAGACGCCACGGCCTCCGTGTTCGTCATTGATTTCTCCCGGCCGCCTCCGCTGAGGGTCAGCCCAGTGATCCCGACCACTGTCGATGATTTTCGCATAGGCACGATCGAAGTGTGCGTCGTCAAGCAGGTAGGCGTAGTGCTGCGGCGGAAACTCCGTCGGCGGGGCCGCGAACTGCAGAAGGACGCCATCTTCGATCTGGATATTGGTGAACGGACCCCACGAGGGGGCCTCATCGGCTTCGAGCAGATTGCAATAAAACCGACCCATCTCGGCAGAATCTGATGAGGCGATGATCGTGTGATTGAAACGCGCTGTCATGGTTCTCCTTGGTCTGTGTGAGTGAGGTGAGGTCACGCAAACGCACGGAGGTGCACGGATCAGGGAACGGCCAGATCGTCATTCCGGGAGCGGCCGCGGGCGGCCTGGCTGGTCTTCACACGCCCACCTTACTACCGCGGGCCTCAGGCGCGCGTCCCGAGCAGCGCCCGCAGCTCGGCAGCAGACGTCACCGGCAGCGCACACACGAAGTGCTCGCAGAGATATGCGGTCGCGCGCCCCTCGCGCGACGCGCGTTCCGCGAACAACTCGAACCCCGCGTCGGCCCACACGCGCGACTGGGACTCGGTGACGACCGCCGCTACTCCCCCGCGCCAGGCGCGCGCGACATCCACCATCTCGGCCGTGTCCGTGGTCTCACGATCGCCGTCGGGCACGACGACAACCAGCTGGCGCACCGGCTCGATCAACGCTGACGCCACCGCCAGGGCCGCGCCGAAAGCGCTCGGCTCATCGGCGGCCCGAGCCAGCGCCGGCAACGCCGCATCGATTGCCAGGCGGCGGTGAGCGTCGTCACCGGTCAACGCCGCGAGCAGCAGAGCCGCGTCCGCCACGAGGGCGCGACCGGAAGGCGTGGCTCCGTCGCTGGGGTCGGCCTCCGTCGCCAACCCCCGTGACGCAAGCACCGGATCCGGCCCCGCGGGAGCGCGCACAGTCCCGTCCCCCGCGCGACAGGCTTCAATCAGCGCCCGCCCGGTCACCGCGAACCGTACGTCGCCCGAAGCGAGAGCCAAGCGAAGCAGACCACCGGCGACCCCGCCCACATCTTCGAGGGTCGCGTGCGCATCCGAGGCCACGCCGTTCAGCGAGGCACGGCGCAAGGACGTATCGTCGCCATGCAGGGCGAGCAGCGCATCCGCCGCGTCGACCGCCGCCTGTACCCACTCGAGTCGGCTGAGGGCTGAGCCCGCCGAAGCGAGCCCCCCAATAGCCAGGCCATTGAGCCCGCTGAGCAACTTGGCATCGAGAGCCGGGGCCGGTTGCCGTGCTCGCGCCAAAGCATCGAGCGCGTAATACCCGCCCTCACTCCGGACGCCATCAATAGCGCTCTCACTGTCTTGCGCCGCCGCGAATCCGCCACCCGGAAGCCGCAGAGTCTCTAACAGGTAGGACGCAATCCCCTCTGCGACCTCAACAGCCGCGGGATCATCTATTCCAATGGCGGCATACAGAGGCAACAGCTGCGCGTTGTCGGACAGCATCCGCTCGTAGTGCGGTTCGCTCCAGTTGCGCTGCACCGCGTACCGGAAGAACCCGCCCTCCACGGCATCACGTAGCGGCGACGCCGCAATTGTCGCGAGGGTGTGCCGGGCAAGACCTTCGGCAGTTGAATCCCCCGCAGCTCCGCGCGCGAGCAGAAAACTGAGTACCGGCGCGTTGGGAAATTTGGTGCCGCGCCCCAGACCGCCGAACTCCGGGTCAGTCAGCGACACCAGCCGCTGCACCGCAGCATCCAGGTGATCGCGGGTCGGCAGCGTGGAGGCGTCAACCGGACGCATCGCCGCCACCGCATCCCGGATCGCCTCCCCCGTCTGCACGACCTCGTCGCGTCGATCGCGCCAGGCCTCGACAATCGCCTCGAGCACGGCACGGAACGCCGGCACTTCGCCCACCTGCTGCGGCGGAAAATAGGTACCGGCATAGAAGACCGTGCCGCTGGGTGTGGCGAACACACTGAGAGGCCAGCCGAGCGATCCCGTGAAAGCGCTGGCCGCCGCGAGGTACCCGGCATCGACGTCGGGATGCTCTTCGCGGTCGATCTTGATCGCGACCATATTGTCGTTCAGGTACGCGGCAAGCTGCGGATCTTGGAAGCTCTCACGCGCCATGACATGGCACCAGTGGCAGGTCGAATAGCCGATCGAGAGAAAGACAGGCACATTGCGACGCGTGGCCTCGGCGAACGCCTCTTCGCTCCACGGCCACCAGTCGACGGGGTTGTCAGCGTGAGCCCGCAGATACGGGCTGACCGAGTCGGCGAGGCGGTTGCTCATGGTCGCCGGTTCATATGGATCGGATCAGTGGGCGGGGCGGAAGAGGATGGGCCGGATCAGAATGTGGCGGTGTCGGGATCGGCGCCGACGCGCTGACCGCGATCCATGGCGTTGATTCCGGCCATCTCGTCAGCTGTCAGCTCGAAACCGAAAACGTCGAAGTTCTCAGCCATCCGCTCCCGCGAATTGGACTTCGGGAACACGATGAGGTCCTGTTGCAGATGCCAGCGGATGACCACCTGGGCGGGTGATACTCCGTGAGCGGCCGCGGCATCCTGCACGGCTTTTTCGCCGAACAGATCGTATTTGCCCTGCCCGAGCGGGCCCCAGGATTCAATCCGGATGTCGTGCTTCGCCGCCAACTCACGCAGCTCATGTTGCGCAAACGCCGGGTGCAGCTCGATCTGATTGACAGCCGGAACCGTCTTGCTTCCGGCGAGAATTTTGGCGAGGTGCTTGGGCTGGAAGTTGCTGACTCCGATCGAACGGGTCTTAGCCGCAGCCTGCAGCTTCTCGAGCGTCAACCACGACTCGAGGTAGCGGTCCTGATCGGGGCGCGGCCAGTGGATGAGGTACAGGTCGACCTGCTCCAGGCCGAGCTTCGCGAGGCTCAGCTCGAGGGCGTCGACAACCGAGCGGGTGCCCTGCTCGCTGTTCCAGAGTTTGGTCGTGACATAGAGCTCGTCGCGCGGGATCCCCGACTTCGCGATCGCCCGGCCGACGCCAACCTCATTGCCGTACACGGCAGCCGTGTCGATGTGGCGGTACCCCACCTCAAGAGCGTCGGTGACGATCCGCTCGGTCTCATCGGGATCGACCTGGAACACCCCGAAGCCGAGCTGGGGAATGCTGGTGCCGTCGTTGAGCGTGATGCGGGGGATGCTCGTCATAGCTCCAGACTGTCACGGTCACGGTCGGTCTGCCGAATCGTCGCGCTGGACCGGCACAGCGCGCAGGGCATCTGCACTCGACTTCGTGCCGCCTAAACTGAAGGGCTCATGTCTGCCGACGCGCCCTACACCCTCTCCTACCCGTCCGAGCTGCCCGTCAGCCAGGCGCGTGACGAACTGGCGGCAGCCATCGCCGGCAACCAGGTCGTCATTGTCGCCGGAGCGACCGGCTCAGGTAAGACGACGCAACTGCCCAAGATCTGCCTCGAGCTCGGCCGCGAGCGCATCGGGCACACGCAACCCCGACGGATCGCGGCGCGCAGCATCGCCGAACGCATAGCCGAGGAGCTGCAGGTGGAACTCGGCGGCGTTGTCGGGTACCAGGTGCGGTTCGACGACCGCGCGAAAGCCGACACCCGCATCAAGTTGATGACCGACGGGGTGCTGCTGGCCGAGATCAACCGCGACCGCGAGCTGCGCGCCTACGACACCCTCATTTTGGATGAGGCGCACGAGCGATCTCTGACCATCGACTTCCTGCTCGGCTATCTCAAACAACTGCTGCCGCGCCGCCCCGACCTCAAGGTGATCGTCACGAGCGCGACCATCGACCCCGAGAGCTTTGCACGCCACTTCGCCGATGCATCGGGAATGCCCGCACCGATCGTCGAGGTGAGCGGGCGCACCTTTCCCGTCGAGATCCGCTACCGCCCCCTGGCGGCTGAGCAGTCAGAAGACGAAGAGGGCGAACCGTCGGACGACCGCGACTACCTTCAGGGCATTACGGATGCACTGGCTGAGCTCGCCCACGAGCCCGCCGGCGATGTGCTCGTCTTCCTCACCGGCGAGAACGAAATCCGGGATGCCGAGGACGCCGTGCGCGCCACCGCCGGATCCGACACCGAGGTGCTCCCCCTCTATGGGCGGCTGAGCGCCGCAGATCAACACCGTGTCTTCGAAGCGCCGAATTCGCGCGTGAAACGCAGTCCGGGCATCCGTCGGCGCATCGTTCTCGCCACCAATGTCGCGGAGACAAGCCTCACCGTGCCCGGTATCAAATACGTCGTCGATGCCGGTACGGCGAGAATCTCGCGGTACAGCGCCCGCTCAAAAGTGCAGCGCCTGCCGATCGAGGCGATCAGTCAGGCGAGCGCAAACCAGCGGGCGGGACGGGCGGGCCGCACGAGCGACGGCATTGCGATCCGCTTGTATTCCGAAGAGGACTTCGCAAAGCGGCCCGAGTACACCGACCCCGAGATCCTGCGCACCAATCTCGCGGCGGTCATTCTTCAGATGGTGTCGATCGGTCTCGGAGACATTGCCAGGTTCCCGTTCCTGCAACCACCAGACTCGCGCGGCATCCAGGACGGCGTCGATCTGCTGCGCGAACTACGCGCGGTGGAGCAAAAAGCGAACGAGGGCGGCCTCCGCATCACCAGGACGGGCCGCGAAATGGCTCGGCTTCCGGTCGATCCGCGTTTCGCTCGCATGCTCGTCGAAGCCCAGCGACACGGTGTCACACGCGAAGTCGCGGCGATCGTCGCCGGGCTCAGCATTCAGGATGTGCGCGAGCGCCCGCTCACCAAGCGGCCGCAGGCGGATCAGGCGCATGCGCGGTTCGCCGATCCCACAAGTGACTTCCTCACCCTGCTCAACCTGTGGAAGCACCTGGAAGAGAAACAGGCCGAGCTGTCGTCCAGCGCGTTCCGACGGATGTGCCGGGCCGAATTCCTCAACTACCTGCGGGTGCGCGAATGGCGGGATCTGTATCGGCAGGTGCTGCGGGCGGGGTCGATGAAGGCCATATCAGTGAAGGACACGGACTCGCGGGGCGACGTTTCTGCAGCGAACTCCGATGCGATCCATCGGTCGCTGCTCGCCGGCCTGCTGTCGCGAATCGGGCTCAGAGACGACCGGACGACGAAGACGACCCCGGTCAAAGGGAAGAAGGTCTCGACCGACGGGCAGCTCGGTCGACGTGGATCCGAATACCTCGGCGCGCGCAACGCGCGGTTCGCGATCTTCCCCGGCTCGGCACTCGCCAAGAAGGCTCCGCCCGCCGTGATGGCTGCAGAACTCGTCGAGACCAGCCGCCTCTTTGCCCGCACCGTAGGGGCGATCGACCCGGCCTGGGCCGAACAGCTCGCGGGCGATCTCGTGAAACGCAGCTACGGCGAACCCCGCTGGGAGAAGAAGCAGGGTTCGGCAGTCGCCGACGAGAAGGTCATGCTCTACGGCGTGCCGATCGTGCCGAAGCGGCGCATTCAGCTCGCCCGCATTGATCCCGAACAGGCTCGCGAACTGTTCATCCGGCATGCGCTCGTCGGTGTCGATGGTGAGCCCGGCGACTGGCCCTACGAAACCCGCGGAAACACTCTTTTCGACTTCGATCGGGCGAATAGACGCTTGCGTCGTGAACTGGAGGAGTTGGAGGAGCGCACCCGCCGCCGCGACATCCTGGTCGACGATGAGGCAGTCGTCGAGTTCTACGACCGCGTACTTCCCGCGGACATTACCGACGTGCGTCGCTTCGAGACGTGGTGGAAGTCGGCGCGCACCGCCACGCCACAGCTGCTGACCATGACGCGCGAGACTCTCCTCGCTGAGACCCCGTCGGTCGAGCTTGTCGAGACAGCGCTTGCCGGCGTCACGGACGCGTACCCCACCCAGTGGATCCAGGGAGACCAAAGCTTCCGACTGTCATATCGCTTTGAGCCAGGTGCGGATGACGACGGGGTAACTGTCGAGATTCCGATCACGCTCTTGCCCCGCGTGCGCACCGAGGGGTTCGACTGGCTTGTCCCTGCTCTGCGCGAAGAACTTGTGACCGCGCTGATCAAGTCGCTTCCGAAAGCGATCCGAAAGAATGTTGTTCCCGCGGCGGATTGGGCGCGACGGCTCCTCGGCCAGATCAGCGACGGCGGCAACGACAACGCGCAACCCGCTCCTCTCTGCCAGGCCCTGGCAGATGCCATCCGCACGGCTACCCACACTCCGGTCTCGCCCGCTGACTTCGACGTGGACCGCCTGCCCCCGCATCTGCGGATGTCATTCGCCGCGATCGATGAGCGGGGCCGCCGCCTTCATCTGGCCAAAGACCTGGCGGTGCTGCAGGCAAAGTTGGGCGAGCGGGCGCGAGTGAGCGTGGCGAAAGTGACAGCCGCGTCCGACCCCGACCGTGCGCTTGAGCGCACCGGCATTACGGCATGGGACGTCGAGGAACTCCCCCGCCTTATCGAAACCCGAGTGGGCGGATCGACGGTTCGCGGATTTCCGGCGTTCGTGGACGAGGGCGCCACAGTCAGCATCCGCGTCTTCACAACCGCCGCCGAACAGCAGCGCGAACATCGACGGGGAGTCCGTCGGCTGTTGGCGGTCACCCTCCCCAGTCCGCTGAGCTATGTGCACGAGCACCTGAGCTCAACAGAGAAGCTGCTGCTGACCGCTAGCCCGTACCGGTCGACGGCCGCTCTGCTGGATGACGCCCTGCTCACCGTGCTCGACCCCTATATGGCGACGGCGCTCCCGTTCACACGCGCGGAATTCGACAGGGTGCGCGACACCGCCTCCTCCGGATTGATGGATGCGCTGTTCGACACTGTAGGGACGGTGGCGAAGGTGATGGGCGGCGTTCGCGACGCCGATCGGGCGATCTCGGCCGCATCCAGTATTTCGCTCATGGGACCACTGACAGACGCTCGCGCACAGCTCGCCGCACTCGTGTATCCCGGTTTCGTGCCCGCGACCGGCATCACGCAGTTGCGTCGGCTTCCCATCTACCTTGCCGGCATCAGCTATCGCGTCGGCAAACTCTCCGAAAATCTCGGTCGCGACCGCGCCTGGCAGACCGAGGTCGAGCAAGCAACGGCTCTCTACTCCGATGCGGGCGGCACACTCCCTCCGGCTCGCGATGCCCCGCCGCGGCTGATCGAGGTGCGGTGGATGCTCGAGGAACTGCGCCTGTCACTTTTTGCCCAGCCGCTTGGCGCCGCTGGGCCGGTGAGCGTACAACGCATCCGCAAAGCGCTCGCCGAATAGCTCCCGCGCGAGAAAATGCGCGGGACCAGCACCGGGCCGAAAGAGGTGGAGGCTAGGCCCCGTCGGCCGCGCGCTCAAGCGCCGCGACGTCGAGCTTCACCTGCGTCATCATCTCGTCCATGGTTCGGCGAGCGCGCTCCGGGTCGGGGTCAGTCATCAGCTCGGGGAGCCTACGCGGCACCACCTGCCAGGCCAGGCCGAACTGATCGCGAAGCCATCCGCACTGTTCCGGGTGCCCGCCGCCGGCGAGCAGCGCATCCCAGTAATAGTCGACCTCGGCCTGATCGACGCAGTCGATCCAGAATGAGATCGCGTCAGTGAAAGGAAACTGCGGCCCCGCGTTCATCCCCCGGAATTCCTGCCCCGCAAGTCGGAAGGTTGCGACAGTGACCTGTCCGCCGAAGTTGTGAGTCTCGATGATCTCGGCGTCCGGGAAGATTCCGGCGTAGAACTCCATCGCCTCTTCGAGTTGTGTGTCGAACCAGAGGAACGGCGTCAGCTTGCCCATGAGTATCTCCTTTGATGTGAACACTGTCCACATTGTCAGAGATGAGCGGCGGCGTCAATGTCCGAAGGTGCCATGCCTCACGAGCACCTCAGCTTTTTGGCTCCGCCCGCTTGAGCGCAGCGCGGCCCGCGATCAGAAGTGCAGCGTCATCTTGGGGCGGGTGCGGTCGCGAACACAGCACATCACGCAGCGCCCGTTCCAGCGGATTCGCCCGCGTCAGCGCCGGGTTTCCGAGAGCTGCGACGGCCGTCTGCACGGCGCTGATCGCAGCGCGAGACACGAGAGTTTTGGCAAGGACCGCGCGGTCACCTAGCGCCAGCAACGCATCCGAATCGCCGGCCGCCTGCGCCCGGTCGAACCGCATCGCCAGCGCAAACAGCAGCTCCTCGGCCTGCACGAGCTGCGCCTCGATCTCACCGGCCGTGCTCTGGATGCGTTCTGTCGTCGCGATCGGGCGCCCCAGGGAGCTAGGAACTCGTTCGTTCGCATACCGGAGGAAAAACTCCTGGGCCGCTCGCGCCACCCCGAGATACAACGACGACACCGCCAGTCCGATCGCTCCGGGTCGCGATGACCCGTCCGGCTCGCCGACCGGTACTCCGCTGAAGTTCTCGAACGGCACCTCGATGCCGCGGTAGACGACGTCATGGGTGCTCGACGCCCGCATGCCCAGGTGATCCCATGTCGAAATGATCTCGATACCGGGTATGAGATATCCGTTATCGAACGCCGGGACGATGATGTGGCCGACCCGCGGGATCGGCTCATCGGTGACCGCCCAGACCAGGTGATAGGCAAGACCCTCAGCACCGGTTGCAAACGCCTTGTGCCCGTCAAGAATCCACCCAGCTGCCGTGCGTCGAAGGGTCGTCGTGGGCAACCCCCCGCGCGCCGGCGCCCCGAGCTCGGGCTCCGCGCGCACCGCGTTGATCAGTGTCGGGCGCTCGGCCGACTCCGCGAGAACTCGCTCATACAACTCGGTCGGCCAGTAACCAATCACCGCCTGCGACTGGTGTGTGAAGGCCGTCATCGCAGTGATCAAGGCCACTGAGGGATGCCCACGACCGAGTTCACGGAACAGCTCGACCGATTCCACTGTGCTGACTCCACGCCCGCCCCACTGCTCCCCCACGGTTGCCGTCAATAGCCCGGCTCGATGCACCTCATCGAGGGCCTGCCACGGGAAGGCGGCCGAGCGGTCGTCGTGCTCGGCGAACACAGCGATCCGATCTCCCAGCGCCCGGAGAGACGCCGGGTCCAGTGCAGGGTCGAGCAAGGAGTACGACTGAATCGGGGTGCGGGCGATGGTGAGAGTCACAGTTTTGCTCCTTCGGGGATGAGAGCCGAGCGGCCCGGTACGGCGGCGATAAGTTCGCGGGTGTAGGGATGAGACGGCGAGCGCAGCACCGTGTCGGCAGGGCCCTCCTCGACAACGACACCGCCCTGCAGCACGAGCACCTGATGCGCGAGTTGCGCGACCACAGCAAGGTCGTGGGAGACGAACAGGTAGCTGACTCCGAGCCGCCGCTGCAGATCAACGAGCAGTTCTAGCACCTGCCCCTGCACTGTGGCGTCCAGGGCCGACACCGGCTCATCGAGCAGGATTAGTTCGGGTTCGAGGGCGAGCGCACGCGCAATGGCGACGCGCTGCCGCTGGCCGCCCGACAGCTCCCGCGGAATCCTCCCGAGCACCGTGCGAGGAAGCTGCACAAGGTCGATCAGCTCATCGGCCCGCCGACGCCGTGAGGCCCGATCGCCCACCCGATTCGCCACCAGAGGTTCAACAATGCTGTCGAACACCGTGAACCGCGGATCGAGCGACCCGAACGGGTTCTGCTGCACAAGCTGGATACGGTGACGCAGATGCCGGAGGCTGCGCCAGTGACGCCCCACCACCTCTTCGCCGCCGAAGATGACGCTGCCGGCAGTGGCCCGTTCGAGACCGAGAGCAAGCCGCAGCGTCGTGGTTTTGCCCGATCCAGACTCTCCGACAATGGCTGTGGTCTCACCGCGGCGGATCACTAGGTCGACATTGTCGACTGCCACGAACTCCTGTCGTTCTCGCCCTGCACCCCGAATCGGGAACACCTTGCGCAGCCCCGTCACCCGCAGCACCTCGTCGGCGGGCTCCTGCGCAGTCTGCGCTGCCACGCTATGTCGCACCACCAGCCTGCCGTCTGTCGACAGTGCCGGCGCCGCCGCAATGAGCGTGCGCGTGTAGTCCTGGCTCGGTAACCGCAGGATCTGCGCTGACGGCCCCTGCTCGACGAGTTCGCCGTCGGCAAGCACGAGAACACGATCAGCACGATCTGCCGCAACCGCCAGGTCGTGCGTGATGATGAGCAGCGAAGTGCCGTGAGCGTGCACGAGAGATTCGAGATGGTCGAGAATCCGACGCTGCACTGTGACATCGAGCGCGCTTGTCGGTTCGTCGGCGATGATCAGCTTCGGCGACCCGGCGAGAGCGATTGCGATGAGTACCCGCTGCTTCTGCCCGCCCGAAAGCTCATGGGGAAACTGTCGAGCACGCAACTCGGGATCGTCAATGCCGACGTCGATCAACAGCTTCTCCACATCGGCATCGAGGCTGCGACCCCGCGGACCGCGCGCGGCCACGACAGCCTCACCGATCTGCCGTCCAACGCGGATCGTCGGATTGAGGCTGACGCCGGGATCCTGTGGCACGAGACCCACTGTGCGCCCACGTACTCCGCGGAGCACGCGATCGGAGGCGCCGGCGAGCTCAACACCATCAAGCCGGATCGAGCCGGAACTGACTTTCGCGGCAGTCGGCAGCAGACCCGTGATTGCGGATGCTGTCGTCGACTTTCCCGAGCCCGACTCCCCCACGATGGCGACGGTTTCACCCGCGGCAACCGTGAAGCTCAAGTTTGTAACCGCCGCAACAGTGCCGCTCGATCCGCGGTACGACACGGTGAGATCCCGGACCTCGAGAAGAGGTTCATGCATCCCGACGCTCGTTGGGGCGGCGCTCATCGCCGCACCTCATCGAGGGTGCGAGCGACGTGGTTGAGGCTGAGTACCACCAACACCACGAACAGGCCCGGGATGAGCGATACCCATGGAGCAGTGATGAGGAAATTGCGGCCGTCGGCGATGAGCGTCCCCCATTCGGCAGCAGGCGGGGCGGCACCGAAACCGAGGAAGCTGAGGCTGGCGGCCGCAATGATGGCTGCCCCCACATCCAAGACCGCGAGCACAGCAACGGGACCCCACGAGTTCGGAAGAACATGTGTGAACAGAATCCGAAGCCACGACGCGCCGCCGACCCGGGCCGCCTCGATGTACGGCAGGCTCTTCACGCGCAGGACCTCGGCACGGGTCGTGCGGGCGAAGCCCGGAACGATGCCGATTCCTACAGCCACGGCAACCGGCAGCGTGCCGAAACCGATCGCCGTGATAATTGCGAGAGCAAGCAGCAGGGCGGGAATCGCGAGCATGACGTCGACGATCCGCATCACCACGGCATCCACGATGCCGCCGATGAAACCCGACAACACCCCGAACACCAGCCCCGCGACGATCGCGATGCCGACGGCGAGCAGGGCCGCCTCGATCGAGAGAGTCGAGCCATGGATCACGCGGCTAAACAAGTCACGACCGAGTTCGTCGGTGCCGAACCAGCTTCCGATCGCCGGTGGTGAGAGTTTCGCCTCGGGAACCGTCGCCGTGGGGTCGAGAGGGGCGATCAGGCTCGGTGCCACCGCCGCCACTCCTACGCCCAGGAGATAGCCACCGGCGATAACGAACCCTGGGCGGCGCAACAACGGCAGGGTCACGGCCAAAGAACGGCGAAGGCGGCCAGCCGAATGCGCGCTGCCCGCAGTATCGTCGCCGCCGGCGCTACCAGATACGCCCCCGCGAGAGAGCCGTCGCCCACGTGGCGCGAGCGCGGAGCCCGAGGGAATTGGCCGTCCTGGCGCAAGCGCGGCGGGTCGGTCCAGTTCGAGAGTCATCGTGGTTCTCCGATTCAGGTGAGGCGCGGCGCGAGGCGGATGCGGGGATCGAGAGCCGGATAGATGAGGTCGACCACGAGATTGACGACCACAAAAGCCGCAGCCGACAGCACGACGATCGCGAGCACCACCGGAATGTCCTGCCGCAGCACGGAATCCTGCGCGAGCCGTCCTACCCCGAAACGGGCGAAGACTGTCTCAACGAGAACCGATGCCGACACGGTGTTGCCGATCTGCAGGGGAATCAGGGTAATGAGGGGCAGAGAGGCGTTGCGGAGTCCATGCCGCAGTTGAGCCTGTCCGCGACTGAGTCCTTTCGCCCGCGCGGTGGCGATGTACGGCTCATCACGCACATCATCGAAGCCGCGGATGAGCACCTGTGCATAGACGGCCGAGCTCGCGACCGACAGCGTGATGGCCGGCAAGATGAGATTGTGCGGACCCGTGTTCCCGGTCGCCGGCAGCCACCCCAGGGTGAAGGCAAACAGCTGAATGAGCAGCAACCCGATCCAGAACGACGGAACCGAATACCCGAGGGACGGCAGCCGACGTAGCAGAGCGCGGGCCGGCGCCCACTGTATATACGCGGCGAGGTATGCAATAAGCCCGCCACCGACCAGCGACAGCACCACAGCGATTCCGGCAAGGGCGAGGGTGTGGGGAAGTCGCTCAGCGAGCAGTCCGGCGACCGGTTGTCCCGACGCGAGCGACGAACCGAAGTCGCCGTGGAGGAACTTCCATCCCGTGGTCAGATACTGCTGGAACGGACTTCCGTCGAGTCCGAGATTGTGCCGAGCAGTCGCCAATTGAGCGGGAGACAGGCTGTCGGCCTGTACTCCTGACGCGGCGAGCGAGATGGCGAGGGGGTCGCCGGGCAGCAGGTAGAGCACGGCGAACGCGACTGAATATGCCGCCCACAGTACAAGCACCGCCTGGCCGAGCCTGCCCGCGATGTACCGCGGCAACCCCCTCGACATTAGGAGTCCAACCAGATGTCGTTCAGCAGCGCGAAGCCCTCCGAGGTCCAGCGGAACCCGTGAACCTTCGTCGAAGTCGCCGCCTGCCAAAGTCGCTCGTACACCGGGAACGCTACGTTCTCTTTCAGAAGCTTTTCCTGCAGCTTCGTGTAGACCGCGGCTCGCACCTTCGGATCGATCGCCGACCGACCCTCGTCATAGAGCTGCTCCAGTTCGGCCTCCACCTCAGGGGTCGAACTATTCACCGCCAGGAACGAGTTGTTGGTGAATCGCGGGTCGATGAGTGACTGCAGAACCGTCGGATCGGCCCGGGTCAGATACGTTCCGAGCAGATCGAAGTCGCCGGATGCCGTGGCAGCAGCCAGTTCGCCCGGCACCAGCACCTTCAGCTGCAGGTCGATGCCGACCTTCTTCAATTGATCCTGCACGAGCACAAACCCCGGAGTCTGCAACTGAATCGGAAGCACCAGGGTGAGCTTCGCGCCGTCCTTGTAGCGATAGCCGTCGGTGCCAACCTTCCACCCGGCCTTGTCGAGAAGCGCAGCTGCACCCTTAGGGTCGTACTTCAGCAACGCGGACTGCGAGGCGAAGTAGGGAGTCGTCGAGTCGAACACGCTCTGCACTACATCGAAGTCCTTGTTGTAGATCGTGCTGGCGTAACTTTTCCGGTCGATCGACTTTTGCAGTGCCTGGCGCACCAGCGGGTCCGACAGGATGTGGCCGTTTGACACATTCGGATACAGATTGAATGCGGGGCCGGGCAGCGATCGGGACTGGATGGTTCCGCCGGACGATTTCAGCAGCGCGAGGTCCGTTTCGGTAAACGGGTTGCGCGGCCACGAAATGTCGATGACCCCCTGCTGGAAGTTGCCGTTACGCACGCTGTCTTCGGGCGTGTAAGTGATCTCGACCTTGTCGACGTGCGCTTCACCGCGGTTTTTGGCCGCCTTCGACGGCCAGGCGTAGCCTGTGCGCTTCTTGAGAGTGATGCCCACCTCAGGCGTGTACTTCTCGAGGGTGAACGGGCCGGTTCCGATGATCTTGCCGAGCGACCGCTCCGCGGGACTCAGCTTGTACGACGCAGGCGCGAGGATCGCGAGGTTGGTCGTCGACGTGGCCTGCAGGAATGCCGCGTTCGCGGCACTCAGCACGATCTTGACCGTGTATGGGTCGATGATCTCGGTGTGGTCGTAGCCACGCAGGTAGCTTCCCCCGAATGTGGCCGGGTTGGCGGCGGCGAACGCTTTGTCACTGTCGAATGCCGTCTTCACAGCCTCCGCGTCGAACTTCTCTCCATTACTGAAGGTCACGTCCGAGCGCAGGTGAAAGGTGTACTCAAGCGCGTCGTTGCTGATGGTCCAGTCCTTGGCGAGCCACGGGATGATCTCGCCCGTGTCCGGGTCCTGATCTGTCAGCGACTCGGCCACGTTGCGCAGCACCACACGGTGCTCGAGCCAGTAGACCTGGAACGGATCGAGGCTGACAAGTGTGGTGTTGTCTTGCGCGAACGAGATCTTCAGGGTGCCTCCGTCAACGGGTTCGCTCGACTTCGATGAGGCGGCGGCCGCAGCGCACGAGGTCAGCAAAAGCGAGGCGGCGAGCACTGCTGCGGCCGCTGCCGCGATTCGGGAGCGGGATCTGGATGGGACGGACATGATGTTTCTCCGGGCTGTGTAGGGGTGTGGGGATGGGGCGGTAGAACAGTTAGCCAGCGGCGGGCTCCAACTCGGGCTGGGCCACCACCTCGCCGCGGCGTCCGGTCGCCTCGCGGTGGGCGAGCTCGCTACGGACAAGGGGCAATAGGTGGCGGCTGTAGTCGACGGCGTCGTTGAAGTTGTCGTAGCCGCGAATCGAGATCAGATCCGCGCCTAGGTCGACGTAGTCGAGGATGGCGGCGGCGACAGTCTCGGGGGTGCCGACCAGCGCTGTCGAGGCGCCGCCGGCTCCGGTTGCTGTCGCTGTGGGCGTCCATAGGGCGCGATCGTGCAAATCTTTGCGAGAAGCGATGTCGAGCAGTCGCTGCGAGCCGACATTCGAGGGGCCCGCCGCATCCGCACCCTTACGGAAACCGACAGGTCCCGTCTCGGTGAGGGTGGCCAGGATGTGGCGCGCCTTCTCCCACGCGAGTTCTTCTGTCGCACCGAGGATCGGTCGGAAGGTGACCCAGGTGCGCGGGGTGTCGGTGCGACCCGCCGATTTGGCGGCCGCGGCGACTCGGTCGATCTGCTGCTTCGTGTCGGCGAGGGGCTCGCCCCAGAGTCCGAAGATGTCGCCCAGAGCGCCCCCGACGACATAGGCCTCGTCCGACGATCCTCCGACCGAAACGGGGATGGTTCCGTTCACCGGACGAATCCACGAAACGAAGTCCTCGAACTGGTAGTACTCGCCCGCATGGTCGAATGGAGCGGTCTCGGTCCAGACCTTGCGCAGGATTTGGATGTATTCCGCCTGGCGCGCGTAGCGCTCGGACTTCGGGATGCGGTCACCTTCACGCGCCTGCTCACGATCGTCGCCGCCCGCGATGAAGTGGACGACAGCGCGCCCGCCGGAGAGCTGGTCGAGGGTCGCGAGGGCCTTGGCCGCGACAGTCGGGTAGATCGTGTTGGGACGCAGCGCGACGATCGGCTTGATGCGCTCGGTCGCCTGCGTGATCGCTGCGGCAATGGTGAATGGATCCCACAAGGGCGAGCCGTACGGCACGAGGGTGTAGTCGAATCCGCCTTCATCGAGAAGACGCGCATAGCGACGCAGGTAGGCCGGGTCGATGCGCGGGTCGTTCAGTCGGTTCAGCTCATTCGACGGGTTGACGTTGATGGCACTGATGAACTCGACGGTCATGGGGTCCTCCAGGGGCTCGCGGATGTCGTTGACCCGAAGTTAGATGGCTTGCCGCGGCGTATCCAACAGCGATCGGCAATGGGTTGCAATCGCTGTCGGTGATCGTTCCGAGGGGCGATCCGTCCTTCGGAATCGAGCATGAAATCCCTGGTCAGATCTAGGTTCCTGATGTCCCACGGGAAGGGGGTCGGCGTTCCCACATAGGCGCCGCAGGAGGGCCCGTTACGCCGAGTGAAGCAAAAGGTCCGCGCGTGTCAGACGGCGCGGCCGGGGTTGAGGATGCCGGACGGATCAAACAGGGCCTTCACCGCCAGCTGCAACTCGCCAACGTCCCGACCGAGTTCACGGGCAGCCCAATCGCGCTTCAGCGCACCCACGCCGTGTTCCGCGGCAATAGTGCCACCCAGTTCGAGAGCGAGCGCGAAGATCGCCTCGGCCGCGGTCAGTTCGGCCACGCCCTCCCCCTCCGGCGGAAGCAGGATGATCGGGTGCACATTGCCGTCGCCCGCATGAGCGAATACAAAAATGCGTGCACCCGTGCGCTCGGCAATCGCGTGCACGCCGCCGATCGCATCGGCCAGCCGAGAGCGCGGTACGGCGATGTCTTCAATCAGCACCCGACCGAGAGCTTCGATGGCGGGGAGCGCTTGCCTGCGCGCGTGAAGCAAGGTCTGCGCGGCATCCGGATCGTCAGTCGACTCAATCGATGTGGCGAACGGCGCCACAACAGAGAGGATGTGCTCCATCTCGAGGGATGCACCGAAGCCGTCGGTTTGCACGAGCAGGAAGGCCTCACCCTGGCTCGCGAAGTCGGTGCCGTCCAGCGAGTCAATGGCGGCGAGCGTAGCCCGGTCGACGATTTCGAGGACGGTTGGGCGGGCTCCCGAGCGACCGATCGCCAGTACCGCGTTGGCGGCGGCGGCCAGCGACGGCAAGAACACCGCAGCCGTTGAGACTGCCGCGGGCACAGGCAGCAAACGCAGCGTTGCACTGACGACGATTCCGAGGGTTCCCTCCGATCCGACAATCAGAGACGCGAGGTCATAGCCAGCGACGCCCTTTACAGTCTCCCGTCCCAACCGCACGAGGCGGCCGTCGGCAAGAACGACATCGAGGGCGAGCACCGCATCCCGCGTAACGCCGTATTTGGCCCCCCGGAGTCCCCCAGCATTTGTGGCAATGTTGCCACCGATCGTGGAAATTCCCACGCTGCCCGGATCGGGTGCATAGAACAGACCGTGGTGGCGTGCCTCAGCGTCCAGGGCGGCGGTGATGACTCCCGGCTGAACGACCGCAACCTGGTCGTCAACACGGATCTCGACTATCGCGTCCATGCGCGTCAAATCGAGGACCACGGCACCCTCGCCGGCAAGCGCGGCACCCGCGAGACCGCTGCCCGCTCCCCGAGGAATGAGCGCAATGCTCCGCTCACTCGCCCATCTCACCACTGACTGCACTTCGGCAACGGACTGAGGGCGCAGCTGGGCCCAGGGTCGACCAGACGGAAGTGCACCCGATCTGTCGATCGATGCGAGATCCAGTTCAGCTTCCCCGAGAACTATGTCAAGGTCGTCGGGCAAGCCGGTGCGATCGAAGACCGCAACGGGAACCGCCGTCACGCGCCATCCTCGGTGCCCGGGGTCGTGGGCAGACCGGCGTCTTTCCAGGCGGGGTACCCACCCTCGACATGGATAACGTGGCGGAATCCGAGGTCGAGCAGGCCTTCGGTGACCGGCGTCGAGCCGTTCACCGATCCGCAGATCACAACGATCGGCTGATCGAGCCCGCTCACGCCCGGCAGGAGGCCGGCGGAGTCCGAGCCGAACTGCTCGGCGAGCTTGTCGCGGTCGGCGACCACAGCCTGTGGCAGGCCGCCCGTGCGTTCGCGATAACCGTCACTGCGCACATCGACCAGGAGCGCGCCACCCGCAACTGCGGCCGCGGCGAAGGCAGGGCTGACAAGCGGGGCGGGTGCACGGTCCGATGTCTCAGCCGAGATCGGCTGGGCGGAATCTACCGAATCTGCTGCCGTATCGAATACACACGCGATGGCATTGGCGGGGGTCGTGTCTGTCGTGGTCATGAGAATCCTTTTGTGTGAGGGCGGGAAGGTGGCATCGAGGCGAGTCTGGACAGCTACGCCGGGATCAGCTCGCGGTGGACGACTGCAGAAATAGCTCATCAAGTGAGCGGGATTCGGGTGGCTCTCCCGTGCGCGACTGCTCCCCCAGTGCTCGTTGAATGAGCTCGGAGTATGGGGTCGGCACCCCGTGTTCGCGACCCAACAACACAACCTCGCCGGTGAGATGGTCGACTTCGCTGGAGCTCCCCCGCGCGAAACTTTGCCAGGTCGAGAATCGGCCCGACACATGCCCGGGAACAGCTTCAATGGTGATGCGCCACTCATCGGGATCGGGGACGTTGACAGAAATCCCGGCGGCGGCAAACACCGCCTGCGTCTCATCGCGAACCAACTGCTCGGCGCGGGCGCGTGTCTCCGTATCGCCTGCGAGCACCTGCACGGCGTTACCGACATTGCCGAGAAGCTTCCACGCTTTGCGCGCCCGGATGTCCGCGACCGCACGCGTCAAAAAGCCGGCTTCGCTGAATTCGACGGCAATTTCGTCGATCAGCACATCACCACCGGTGAAGGAATATTCGCCCAGCCAGATGCGAGCCACGATCGGATACGACGGAGACACAATTTCGCCCGGCGCCAGATGCGATGCGGCCACAACAATCGTGCCGCCGATGACGGTGCGGAATCGGCGCAGGGCTGCGCGTTCGGTCGCTATCCCGTTCTGCAAGGTGATGATCGGCAGGTCGACCGCGAGGCCACCACCCTCAACCGGACGCCACGCCCACTCTGCGAGAGCCGCTTCGGCATCCTGCGCCTTCACCGCAAGAACGAGAACATCATCCGGTTTCAGAGGCACGGCCTCAGGTGAACCGACAACCGGCAAAAACACGGTGTCGACCGAGGCGGGGCGACGGATAAGTAGGCCGTCACGCGCAATGGTCGCGGCGGTTTCGCCCCGGCCCACAAGCACAACATCTGCGCCATTGCCCTGCAAATGTGCGGCGAGCAGACCGCCCACTGCTCCCGCGCCGATGACAATGTAGCGGGTCATCGCGGGTCCGCCCCCACCGCAATGGGACGGTCAAGGTGGTTCGACCACTGGCTCCACGACCCGGCGTAGACGACGGGATCGAAACCGGCGGCGGTAAGCGCAAACGCGGCATGGGCCGCTGTAATACCCGAGCCGCAATAGGTGGCGACGGGGCGGTCAGGATCGACACCGAGTTCCAGGAATGACTGCCGCAGTTCGGCACGAGGACGCAGCCGGCCAGCCTCGTCAACACTGTCGGTGGTCGGGGCGCTTATCGCGCCGGGAATGTGACCCGCGCGCGGGTCGATCGGCTCGACTTCGCCTCGATATCTCTCCCCAGCACGAACGTCGAGCAGCACCCCCCGCATCGGGAATTCGGCCGCCTCGTCGATGGTGAGAACCGGGAGTGCGTCATAGCTGAGTTCAATGTCACCCGGCTCCGCCTCGACGCTGCCCTCGTCGAGCGGATATCCTGCCGCCGTCCACCCGCGGAGCGAACCGTCGAGCACCCGTACATCCTCGACGCCGGAGTGGCTCAGCAGCCACCAGGCGCGTGCCGACGACAGGTTCTTCAGGTCGTCGTAGACGACCACTGTGCGCCCCTTTCGCACACCCCACGAGCGTGCAGCTTCTTGCAGCTGCTCCGCAGGAGGGATCGGATGCCGGCCATCTGTGAGCGCGCCATGATGGGCGAGCTGCGTGTCGACATCCACATATACGGCACCGGGAATGTGGCCGGCCAGATATTCCGGGCGACCGTCCGGCCGATCGAGGCGCCACCGCACATCCAGCACCGTGACAGCATCGTTCTGTTGCAACTCGGCGAGCTCAATAGGGGTAATGAGAAGCGACTGAGTGGTGGTGTTAGGCACGGCATTCTCTCTAAGTGTTCGGTGCTGAAGGAGTCGATGGTCCCGGAGTCACGCTAAGGATGAGCGAGCCGACTGTCCAAGAGCGATCCCGGATCGGATGTCATCCGACGCAGTGATGGATGGGGGCGCAGGGGGCACAGATCGCAGGTAGCGGTCGCGCAAAATAAACGGTTCGAGAGCGTGAGCAGCGATCTTCTCAAGACCAGGATCAAGACCTTTGCGGCTCAGCAGCCGGACGGCTATGCGACCCAATGGCGGCAAATCGGATCGCGCCACCAGCCCGTCGGGGGCGGGGCCCGCGCTCGGCAGCACCGCTACGCCCAGTCCTGCGCGTGCGGCAGCCAGAACGCCTTCGAGGCTCGTCGATTCTGCGACGACATCGGCCATCCGACCCACCGCGGCCAGCTCGCGCAGGGCAAGGGAACGCATCCCACACGGCTCTACATATGCGACCAAAGGCACGGTCTCGGTGACTCCGAACGTCGTCCAATTCGGGGCCGAATACCAGCGGAGAGGAAGCGTTCCGATCTGAGTTCCCTGCTGGTCGGGACCGACAGCAAGCAGGATCGCAAGATCTACGCGACCGCGTTGCACAGCCTCCATAAGGGCGGTCGATCTGTCGAGATGGAACCGAGTACGCCGGTCGGGGTATGCCGCGGACAGGGTTTGCAGAAGCTCCGGCAGCAGTTGTTCGGCAGCCGTTTCGGTGGACCCGATGAGGAGGGTGCCTCCCGACCCGATGTCGAGCCGGTCAAGTGCGTCGTCGTGCACGCCCAGGATGCGACGTGCCTCGACCAGCAGGCGGTCACCGGCGCGCGTGAAGCGCGTGCCGCGTCCCGCCTTCTCGACGAGAGGTTCACCGAGCCGCTTTTCGAGGGCTCGAACATGCTGGCTCACCGTCGGTTGACTCAGGTGCAGGGCGGTGGCGGCTCGCCCGAATCCGCCGCAGTCGTCGATTGCAACGAAGGTGCGAAGTTGAACGATGTCGAGAGGTTCCGCCATCGTCCGAGGCTATGTCGGGCTCCGCGGACGGGTCACGGGCGTGACGAAGTGTGTAATTCCGCGACGCCGTATGACGGTGTGGGCCCCAATCCCCCGCGTACTCAGCTGATCGCGTCGATGACCTGCTCGACCATGAGATCCACCGATTCGCGCGCCGGGCCGACCGGGGGCCGGATGTTGAAGCCGTGGTCGACCCCGCCGAACTCGTGCACAACAACCGGAACGCCAGCCTCTCGAAGAGCGTCGGCGTAACGGTGGTCTTCTTCCCGTAGCCCATCGAGCGCAGCAGTCTGCATATGCGTGGGCGGCATGCCTGCGAGGGGATGCACGCCATCCACGGGTTCGAGGTTCGGGCCATATGCCGGCGAGATGAAGGGATGGGTGCGGTCCGCGACATTCGGCGCGTAGGCGTAGTCGAGCACCCGTGACACCCCCGGAGACACCGCGGGCTTTTCCGCGAGCCAGGGCTTCTCGCCGCCGGGGACGGTCAGGTCGAGCGGCGGGTAGTTCAGCACCTGCAAGGCGATGCGCGGGCCTCCGGCATCTCGGGCAGATCGCGCGATCGCTGTCGCAATTGCGCCACCGGCGCTCTGCCCCCCGACGATCAGGCGAGACCCGTCCCATCCTTGCGCGTCAGCGTTGTCGACAACCCAGTTCAGGATGTCAACGCCCTCCTCGATCGCCACCGGGAACTTCACCTGCGGTGTGGTGTCGTAATCGACGTTGAGCACGACCACCCCCGCGCCAACTGCCAGGGCGCGACAGATGTGATCATCTTGCTGCGGCAAACGCACGAGGTACCCACCGCCGTGGAAGTTCAGATAGATGGCGGGCGCTGCTGTGCCCTTCGGCGGGGAGTAGACGATGCACTGCACCGCACCGTGGCGCGTGGGCACCTCGATGGTTGTGCGATCACCGGGCGCGTCGGCGAACTCGTCCACGATCTCCTGTGACGTGCGAATGACCAAGGGGGCGATGCCTCGAAGTGCGGTTGTCAGGACGCGATTGACAAAAGGAGTTTCGAGCAGGCTCATCGGGTTTCCGTTCTTTCCGTTGCGTGGGTCATTGTCTGGATCGCGACCATCAGACGTGAGGCAAAAACCTCGGGGGCGTCGGGGTCGACCGACACCACCCAATCTGTGACGAACTTCTCGACACCGCCCGTCAGCACGACACTGATGTCACCGATGACTCGGTCCGGAATGTCGTTTCCCAGCAGACCACGGACCACCTGGCGGTTGAACGGCTGGATCAGCTCGAATACGCGACGGTTGAGCTGTGTACCGCAGGGGCCGTCCATCATGGCGCGATAGAAGGCGCGGTAGGCGTCGAAATGGGTGGCGAGAGCGTTGACGGCGAGGTCCTCGTCCGCGTGCTCTGCTGTCGGAACCAGGTGGGTCGCGAACAGGTCGACCGCGGCCGCGATGAGCGCGTCATCCCGGTCCCGGTAGTGGAGGTAGATCGTCTGACGACTTACTCCCGCTGCCGACGCGATCTCGGCAAGGGCGACATCGCTGGTGCCGCGCTCGGTGACGAGTGCGATCGCGGCGGCGTGCACCGCATCCCTCGTGCGGACAGCCCGGCGGTCGTGCGACGCCTCGGACGGACGCGCGCTTTCAGTCGACAAGGCCATGCCTCGATAATAGACAGTTGTCTTGTAATTTACAAGTGTCGATTACCTTTGGAAAGGGCCACGTTGCTAGACTCCCCGCGTGATTTGCAAAGGCATCGTCCGGTTGGTTCCTTTCATTGCGCTCGTCAGCCTCCTGGCTAGTTGCGCAGCGTCCGTGCCTGCGCAGACCTCGCCCTCTTCGCACTCAGCCGTTGCGCCGACCCCGACAGCGGCCGCCGCGAGCGCGCCCGGGTCGCGTGTTCCGCTCGGCTGCACCGAATTGCTCGGGACAAGCGCCCTGACCACAATTACCGGAGCCACGCCTCACGCTTACCACGACGAGAGCACCGCGCCGACGAACATCCGCGATATCGCACAGGACCAGTACGGCGCGCTCAACTGCGCCTGGTTCCAGCCCGACAACACGATCGCTGGAGCGGGACTACAGCTGGTTGTCGCGCCCAACGCGAAGGCAGCGTTTATGAGCCGGTTCGCTGCGATTATGGCGGACCAGTCGCTGAGCGCGCACCCCGTTGCGTCCGAGAATATCGCAGGCGACAAGTCTGGATTCTGGTGCGCGGACGTCGTCGATGCGCTAGGTGCAGACTTTACGTTGCCCATCTGCATCAGTGAGATGCTCGTGTCCGGCTACTGGGTGAGTCTCGAAGTCGACACAGTCAACGGTCTGTCACGCTCCCAGTTGGTCGCGGCTGTCCCCACCGCGATGAAGGACATCGCCACCCGAATTAAGGCTGCGGGCAGGGCTCCCGCACAGTGGGTCGCGCCAGCAACTACACCGCCCGGCTTCTGCACGGCCTCGACGAGCACTGCAATTGTCCGCTCAATCTTTGGGGACTCGACGCTTGCGGCTGCAACGACGCCTTCAACCAGTACAGCCGCATCCACCATCGGACTCGTCGGCCCATATGCATCCTGCGATTGGAACGGCAAATCCTATGGTTACCTACAAATCAGGTTGCTCGCAGGAGGGTCGTGGGCCTTTCCATCTTTTGCCCCTGTCCCAACTGGCGACTCGATTTTCACCGCGCAGGACTATTCGGCAATCGCAGTGGCCGGCTCGACATCAGCGAAAGAAGCCTGTGTCAGCGGCGGGTGCCATGCATTCCTCGCTGTCGGGTCTAGCGCAGTCGAGGTCGCTTACAACGACCCAGGTGTCGCCAAGCGCGCATCTGTGCTCGCCGCATTCGCGAAGGCACTAACCGCTAGCTGAGCAAACTCGCCGCTTGCAGCTCCCGCGCGGTAACGATGCCATCGCAACGCCCATCAAATGTGACAATGGGCCACCACCGGTCCAGTCGTCCCGGAAGGCGAAAAGCGCTTAGCGATCCGTCACAGATCGCAGCCCTACCTCGTTCCGCTGGTCGCTGAGGCGTTCGACTCGTAGGAGGTGTTGGTCGACTCGAAGAAGTTCACCAGCTGCAGGGTGTCGTTGGCCGTCGCCATCCACTTAGCCGGGTTCGTCACGTTGTACTCGGGCTCGAAGCCGAGCTCCTCAAGACGACGGTCGGCCAGGTACTTGACGTACTGGTTGATGTAGTTCGAGTTGAGCCCGAGGATGCCCGAGGGGAGGAGGTCGTTGTTGTATTCCTCTTCCATCTCGACGGCGTCGGTGATCATCTTTTTGATCTCGGCCGCGAACTCTTCGGTCTGCAGTTCGGGGTTCTCTTCGAGAACCGTGAGGATCAGGTTGATACCGAACTTGAGGTGCAGGGACTCGTCGCGCACCACCCAGTCCATCAGCGATCCGAAGTTGCGCAGCAGGTTGCGCTGCCGGAACGACAGAGCAACCATGAAGCCCGAATAGAACCAGATGCCCTCGAGGATGATGTTGTAGGCGACGAGGTTGCGGACGAAATCCTGCTTGCCCTCGGTCGTCGTGATGTCGAGAGTTTGCTCGGTCATCCGGCGGATGAAGTCGACCTCGAAAGCCTCTTTCTTCGCCATCGACGGGATGTCGGCGTGCGCGTTGTAGGCCTCGTTGCGGTCGATCGGGAACGTCTCTAAGACGTACTCGAACGACATGCAGTGGTTCGCCTCTTCCCACATCTGCTTCGCGAGGTACAGATGCGCCTCGGGAGCATTCACATAGGGGTAGACGCCGAAGGCAAGAGCCTTGTTGACGAGCAGCTCGTTCGGGTTGAAGTACGACATCAGGAAGGTGATGGCGTGACGCTCTTCATCCGTCATCTTCTTGAAGTCGGCAATGTCTTCGCCCAGCTGGATCTCATTCGGGAACCAGGTGTTCGCCACAGCCTGGTCGTAGAGATCCATAGCCCACTGGTAGCGGATCGGCTTGAGCAGAAGGCCTTCGGTGATGCCGGTGCCCAGAATTCCCATTAGTTCATGTCCTTGGTGTTGATTGGCACTGCGATCATCATTGGCAGCTCTCGCACTGAAGGTCGTCCATCGGGTCGACCGGTACCTCGTACTCGTCGATCACATGCACGTCCACACTCACGGCGTTCGAGCTCATTTGCTCAACCCTCCGAATCCACGTCGGGCCGGGCCGGCGGCCGGTGCGGTGCCCGCGGTCGGTGCGGCAGTGCGGGTGGTGGACGCGGCATCCAGCTCTTCGGTCTTGTTGACCTTGACCGTTGACTGCTCGGCGGTGTGACGCGGCTTCATGTGCAGGTAGTACGTCGTCTTCACGCCGCGCTCCCAGGCCGCGAAATAGATGTCCATCATGTCGCCGAGGTCGCGCGTCTCGAGGTACATGTTGCGGCTGATCGACTGGTCGATCCACTTCTGCGCACGCGCCGCAACCTCGAGGAACGAGTACGGCGAGAGCTGGAAGCTGGTCTTGTAGACCTCTTTCAGCGAATCGGGGATCGCCGCGATGTTCTGGATGTCGCCCTGCGACCGCAGAATCGCTTCACGCGTCGAGTCCCAGATGCCGAGCTTCTGCAGGTCGACGACGAGGTTGCGGTTGACCTCGAGGAACTTGCCGTTGCTGGTCGAGCGGCTGAAGATCTGCGAGAACTGCGGGTCGAGACCGGGCGTGGTGCCGGCAACAAGGCCGATGGATGCGGTGGGCGCGATCGCCATGAGCGTCGCGTTGCGCATCCCGTTCTTCACCTTCGCGCGGAGGACATCCCAGTCGAGACGAGTAGTGCGGTTGACCTTGATCGGGGTGCCGCGGTCTGCTTCGGTGAGCGAGATCGAGTCGAAGGGCACGAGTCCCTGCTCCCAGCGCGAGCCCGAGTAGTTCGCGTACGAGCCGCGCTCCTGGGCGAGGTCAGCGGATTCGTCGATCGCGGCGTACGAGACGTGCTCCATGATCTCGTCCATGAGGTCGTAAGCGGCTTCGCTCTCGTAGCTGAGACCGAGCTTCTCGACGACGTCGGTGAAGCCCATGACACCGAGGCCGATCGCTCGGTTCTGCTTGTTGGCGAAGTCCGCCTCGTCAACCGACGACTCGGTGATGTCGATGAGGTTGTCGAGCTGGCGCACCGCGCTGCGGGCACTCTCGTCGATCAGGTCCCAATCGAATCCGAGGGTGCCGTTGCTGTCGACACGCAGGTGCGTCGACAGGTTGATCGAGGCCAGGTTGCAGACCGAGATGTTGTCTTCGTCCTGCGGGAGGCAGATCTCGGTGCAGAGGTTCGAGAGGTGGATCGTGCCGGTGTTGTTGTTGAGGGCACGGTTGTTGATCGTGTCTTTCCAGGTGAGCCACGGGTGGCTGGTGGTCTGGAGGGAGATGAGGATCGACTTGAACTGCTCGCGCGCGCCGATCTTCTTGAACATGCGCATCTCGCCGGCTTCGGCCTTGGCGACGTACTCGTTGTACCGGGCGGAGAAAGCGGCCCCGTAGAGCTCGTTGAGGTCGGCGACCTCGAGCGGGTCGAAGAGGTACCAGTCGTCGTCGTTCTGGACGCGCTTCATGAACTCGTCCGAGATCCACACGGCGGTGTTCGCCGTGCGCGTGCGGCGGTACGGGTCGCCCGAGTTCTGACGCAGGTCGAGGAACTCGGGGAAGTCGAGGTGCCAGTTCTCCATGTAGAAGCACAGGGCCCCGAACTTCTTGCCGCCGCGGCTGACAGCGCGCAGGACGGAGTCGATCGTGTGCATGAACGGGATCGGGCCCGTGCTGGTGGTGTTGTTCGAGCGGATCGGCGAACCCTGCGAGCGCAGCTTGGTGACCGAAAGGCCGATACCGCCCGTGCCCTTCGTCAGCCACATCACGTCGCGCACGCCCTTGGCGATGCTCTCGATGTCGTCCTGCATCTCCATGACGAAGCAGTTCGAGAGCTGCGGGTAGGCCGTCCCCGCGTTCACCAGCGTGGATCCGGCGGCCAGGTACTCGAGCTTAGACATCTTCGCGTAGAACGCGGCGGCATGGGTCGTGGGGTCTGCCTCGTTGAGGGAGAGACCCATGGCGATGCGCATCCAGAAGTACTGCGGCACTTCGAGCGGGTCGTTGTTGCGCGCCTTGATGCCGTAGCGGTTGTTGAGGGTGACAACGCCGATGTACTTGAGCAGTTCGTCGCGCGACGGCTCAAGAACTGCCGCGAGCGCGTCGAGGTCGTACAGGCTTGTGAAACGGGAGTCGAAAAGGCCCTCGGCGACACCGCGCTCAACCGTGGCGCGGAAGTTTTCGGCGTGAAGTTTCTTGAGCTCTTCTGCGGTTTCGTAGTCGCCAAGCACGCGCTTGTAGATCGTCTTGAGCAGCAGGCGGGCGGCCACCGTGTCGAACTGCGGGTCATCTTTGACGTTCTGCAGGGCCACCTGAATGACGGCCTCGTCGAGCTGCTGAGTGGTGATGCCATCGAACAGGGTGAGTTCGAGCTCGGACGCGATCTGCGTGACCCAGGTGATGTTCTCATCGAGGCCCTTGCTCGCATGCTCAATCGCGAGGTTGATCTTGTTGGCGTCGTAGGGCTCGCGCTCTCCGTTGCGCTTGATGACTGTGATTGCCACTCGATGACTCCTTCTGCCGTTTACGTGTGCCGCTGGCACGATATGACCCCACGGGGTCGCAAAAACTACGAAATTCAGCGTCTTTGCCGCTTTTCGCCGACGCCCCCGGCTGCGCGGTGTTGCCACTATATATCGGGCCACCGACCTTCGGTCAACGCAATATGTAGTGGGGCGTGTCGTCCACAGATGTGGATAAGTACGCCAGAGTTATCCACACATTCCACAGGCTAGGAGGAGCCTCTGACATGGTGGACCCGGCCCGGATTTCCGGCCAAGACAAATGTCCCACTTCGCGTAAACTGGCAATAATTCCCGCTCAGGAGGCGGCCATGCCCACGCTACCCGCCACTTTCACGGTCGGACGCAGTGTCGAGCACGCCCTCGCCCGAGCCGCCAACGGCGAGATCACGGTTGACGACGCGGAGTTGCTGCTCAGCGCTCGCGGCCCGGACCTCGACCGCCTGCTCACCCTGGCAACGGCCGTACGCGACACCGGCGACCCGGATCGGGTGATCAGCTACTCGCGCAAAGTGTTCCTGCCGATCACAACCCTGTGCCAGGACCGCTGTCACTACTGCATCTTTGTCGATACCCCCGCGAAGCTCGCGAAGAAGCACAAGCCCGCCTATATGTCGCCCGAGCAGATCCTCGCTGTTGCCCGTCATGGCGCCGCGCTGGGATGCAAAGAAGCTCTCTTCACGCTCGGTGACCGGCCCGAAGCACGCTGGCCCGCAGCACGCGAGTGGCTGGACGCGCACGGCTACAGCTCGACCGTCCAATACCTGCGCGACATGGCGCAGCTCGTCCTCGACGAGACCGGACTGCTGCCGCACATGAACCCCGGCGTCCTGAGTCTCGAAGAGTTTGAGATTCTGCGCCCGGTCGCCCCGAGCATGGGCATGATGCTCGAGACAACGTCGGTACGGCTCTGGTCGGAGCCGGGGCAGGTGCACTTCGGCTCGCCGGACAAAGATCCGGCTGTGCGGCTCGAGGTGCTCGAGAACGCCGGGCGGGCGCGCGTTCCGCTCACAACGGGCATTCTGGTCGGGATCGGCGAAACGCTCCGGGATCGCGCAGAAGCCCTGTTTGCCATCCGCGCCTCCCACGAGCGGTGGGGGCATGTGCAAGAGACAATTGTCCAGAACTTCCGCGCGAAAGACGCGACAGCCATGCAGGGTGCCGAGGATCTGGGTACCGCCGAGTACGCCGCAACGATCGCCGTCGCACGACTGATCATGGGACCGGACGCCGTCATCCAGGCGCCGCCGAATCTGGCGGATGCCGCCGAACTCGACATCCTCGTGCGCGCTGGTGTGAACGACTGGGGTGGGGTCAGCCCCTTGACCGCTGATCACGTCAATCCGGAGCGACCGTGGCCGCAGATCGACGAGCTCGCCCGCCTCACCGCGGCAGCCGGATACACTCTCCGTGAACGACTGACCGTCCACGACCGCTACATCCCCGAGTGGATCGATGAAACCCTGCTGCCGGCGGTCGACGCTCTCCGGAGTTCGCCGACGCTCGAGGTGGCGATGCCTCGAGGTCGGACGGCATCGTCGGAGCACGCAACGTCGGCGCCGGCAACGACATCCCTGCGAACGCGGTCAGACCTCAGCTCGATCATCTCGCGAGCGCAGAGCGAGCCAGAGACCCTCGATGACGCCGACTACGCCGCGCTGTTTGACGCGCGCGGTGATGACCTCGACCAACTCACGCAGCTGGCCGACGATCTGCGGCGATACACGGTTGGTGAATCCGTGAGCATCGTCGTCAATCGCTCGGTCCCGCTCGATGCCGCCGAACTCAGTCGTGACGATCTGGTGACGGTCGCCGTCGAGGCCGTCGAACTCGGCGCGACTGAGCTGTGCCTGCAGGGACGCAGCGGGCTCGATCTGCTCGACATTGTCCGCACGGTCAAACGCACCGCCCCGAGTCTGCACCTGCATGCCTTCCGACCCGCAGACATTGTGGCGGGAGCCGCTCGCCGCGGCCTCGACGTGGGAGATTTCCTCCCCCTGCTCAAGGACGCCGGTCTCGGCTCGATCCCGGGCACGGGGGTGAAGCTTCTGGACGACGAGATCCGGATGCGCGTTGCGCCCGCCGACCTGCCCGTCGAGTCATGGGTCCGCACCATAACCGCCGCGCACTCCGTCGGGCTGCGCTCAACGTCGATCATGTACTACGGCGCAGGAGAGTCCTCGGCCGATCGCGTGGCACACCTTCGGAGGCTCCGCAGCATCCAGCGTGAGACCGGAGGTTTCACCGAGTTCGTGCCCATGCCGTTCTCCGACGTCGACCTCGACGTCCACCGCGCGGTTTCCGCAACGAGTCGAGTGATGCTGCACGGGTCGATTCCGCATCTGCAGGCGCCGTGGCCGCGGGTGGGTGTGGAAACAGCGTCCGTGCTCCTGCAGTCGGGCGCCGACGATCTCGGCGGCACCCTCCTCAACAGTCGTGTGCGACCGGATGCCGCAGCTGGCTCGGACGTGCAGCTCACCCTCGACGACGCAGCGGCCCTCACGCGTCGCCTCAGTCGCACCCTGCGGCAACGCACAACCATCTACACAGAACCGGCTGCGAGGTGATGCGCGGATGAGCGACTTCGTACTCGTCCCCGGATTCGGTGGAGACGCAGACATTGACTTCATCGCCGCCATGCTGGCGCGCGAACACCAGGTTTCTGTCGCTTCGGCGACAGCGCCGCCTCCACCCACCGGCCCGGAAACCATCCTGGTCGGATACAGCATCGGCGCCGTGGCCGCCGCCGCACATGCGGCGGCGCATCCGATCGGCGCACTCGTCCTGATCTGCGGGTGGACGCGGCCGTCCGAGCGATTGCTCGATTGGGCGCGGCATGCCAGCGACGAGGCGTTCGCGCGGCACACCATGGTCGGACCGGACTCGGATCGGACTCCGACCGTGCATCCTCAGCTGCTCTCGCTCGTCGAGAGCCTCCCGATCCCGCGCCTCGGCAACATCCGCTGCCCGACCCTGGTGATCGGTGCGACATACGACCTCGTCGCCACGGCTCAGCAATCGCGCCTGTTGCACGGCGGGATCGCCGACTCCTATTACGTCGAACTGCCGACCGGCCACGCGGCATTGGCGGAACGGCCGGCCGAGGTGCTGAGCCTGGTGTCGGCCTTCGCCGCACAGCCGTTGATCGCTCCGGCGGTGACCCCATGAGCGATCACACCGACGTCGCCATCGTCGGCGCGGGCTTCGCGGGAATCGGGCTCGCCATCCGGCTTCAGCGCTCCGGGTTGACCGACTTCACCGTTTTCGAACGCGCGGACGCGGTCGGCGGCACATGGCGCGACAACAGCTATCCAGGCGTCGCCTGCGACATTCCGGCGCACCTGTACTCGCTGTCGTTCCACAGCAACCCGGAGTGGAGCCACGTCTTCGCACAGGGTCATGAGATCCGCGACTACCTCGAAGGTGCGGCCGACGAAGTCCGTTCGCGCATCCGACTCAACACTCCGGTGCACGACATGGAGTGGGACGACGCGCGCCAGCTGTGGGTGCTCACGACCCCGACCGGTATCCGCACCGCGCGGGTCATGGTGCTGGCGTGCGGCCGACTCGCCGACCCCTTCATTCCCCGTATCGATGGCCTCGCCGGCTTCCCCGGAGAGATGTTCCATTCGGCTCGCTGGAATCACGAGGTGGATTTCGCAGGCAAACGCGTTGCCGTCGTCGGTTCTGGCGCCTCGGCCGTGCAGCTGATGCCGCATATTGCCGAGGTCGCGAAGCACGTCACCGTGTTCCAACGCAGTGCCCCCTACGTCGTGCCCCGCGCCGACCGCGAATATTCGGATGCCGAGCGCGGTCTCTTCGCAAAGGATCCCGACGAGATCCCCCGCCTGCGCTCCGCACTGTTCTGGGCCGCCGAGGAGGGGTTCGCCGAACGCGCGGGCGATCCCCGGCGCACCGAGGCCGCACGGGCTCGAGCCCTCGCGCACCTCGAGGCGAACATTGCGGATCCACGGCTGCGCGAGCTGCTCACCCCCGACTACGAGATTGGATGCAAGCGCATTCTGATCTCCAACGACTACTACCCAGCCTTCGAGCGCCACGGGGTCACGCTCGTCCCATCCCCCATCAAGTCGGTCGACGGGAGCTCAGTGGTGGGGGCTGACGGAACCGCACACGAGGTCGACGTGATCGTCTTCGCCACGGGATTCCTGTCGGCGGAGCAGCCGTACGCGACCCGCGTACGCGGCCGGGACGAGACGCTCGCCGAACACTGGAAGCGCGGTATGCGCGCCTACGCCACCACGATGGTCGCCGGGTTCCCGCAGATGTTCGTTCTCGACGGGCCCAACTCCGGACTCGGCCACAACTCTGCTGTGCACATGATCGAATCCCAGATCGATTTCGTTCTGCGCGCCCTCGCATCCGGAGGTGCGCTCAATGTGTCGCCGGCCGCCGAACAGGAATGGACCGAACGACTGGATTCCCGAGCCGATGGCACGGTCTGGACAGCGGGAGGGTGCGAAAGCTGGTACGTCGACCCACGAAACGGGCGGCTCGCATTGCTCTGGCCCGGGTTCGCTCACGAGTTTCGGAAAGCCCTCCGAGACGCGGCACTGCCCGTGGCTCCGCCCACCGAACCGGCCACCTTCGCTCCGGACGGTTCGCGCTCGAGTTGAGCTGCCGCCACTAGCTCGCGCTGTCGATCGCCGTGGCGATCACACGCGCCATTCGGGGCCGGATCACATGGTCCCCCGCATCCACCCGGTGCGCCGTGACGCCGCGCAGTTTGCTCACGATACGGATCCCGGACGGCGCAAGGAACACGTCGAGCGAGCCCCATACGAGGTCGATCGGAACCCGCACAGCCGTGAGGTCGCTCACCGTTGTCTGTGTTTCCACGGACTTCTCGAGTGACAACACGAATGCGCGCCAATTGCGCTCCGAGACATCGAGCAGATTCTTGATGGGGGCGAAACGCGCAAGCGTCGCCGCGGCACGGATCGTGAACTCTTTGTTGGCTCGCAGATATTCGTATGCGCGAAAATACAAGCCTTGCGTCGCACGTTCTCGCGCCGCACTGAGCTCGGACTGAGCGACATAGATGGGCGGGCTGACGAGTACGAGCCGCGACAAAGCGCGCGGGCGGGTAGCCGCATAACGCGCCGCGATCAGTGCTCCCATCGAGTGCCCGACGAGCACGAAACGTCCGCGAATGTGTAAGCGTCGGATCGCCTGCGCAAGAGCCGTGACGTGCTCTTCGATCGTGTATTGCGCGTCAGGCGGCGCGGGTGACTCGCCGAAACCGAGAAGGTCGATCGCCACGACGCGGTGCCGGCCAGCGATCAGTGGCACAAGACGCTCGAACGTCACCGATGACGACGCAATTCCATGAATGAGGACGACCGCCGGACCCGTTCCGGCGTCATGCGCCACATGCAGCCGCGGGCCCAGACCGAAGAGATTCGAGAGCCATCCTCCGTTCCGCATGCCCCCAGGGTAGCCACGCGGATGCGGAAGACGCCGGGAAGTGACTCCCGAATCGTGATGAACACCGGGTACCTATCCCCCGGCAGATTCTCTAGCCTCGGGGACATGAAACGACCTCTCGGTGTCACCTCGGCCGTGCTCGCCACAGTTCTGCTTCTCGCCGGATGCGCGGGCGGAGGCGGTTCACACAACTCGCAGGGCGGCGATGGCACCACGGGCGGCGGGAACGTTGTGGGCCAGCCTGCTGCCGGACCCGAAGCGGATCGCAATGCCACCGTGGATCGCAAAATCGTCATCTCTGGTGACGTCACGATCACCACGGCCGACCCCGTTGACGCGGCCGCTCAGGCAGCGCGCATTGTCGAAGCCGCGGGCGGGCGGATCGACTCCCGCAGCGAAACCGCCCCGCGCGACGGCGACGCCGGAAGCGCCCAGCTCACCCTTCGCATCCCGGCCGACAAGCTCACCCCCACCCTCGACAAGCTGCGTACCCTCGGGCGAGCGGATTCGGTGGCTCTCTCGAGCAGTGATGTCACAGTGCAGACGCAAGACCTGGATGCCCGCATCACCGCCCTGCGCGCCTCGATCGGCCGGCTGAACGGCCTCGTTGCCCGCGCGGCAACCGTCGACGACCTCATCAAACTCGAGACGGAAATCAGCACGCGCCAGGCCGAGCTCGAAGGCCTTGAAGCTCAGCAGCGATACCTCGCCGATCAGGTCGACATGTCGACGGTGAATCTGACCCTGCGATCGCCCGAAGCAGCGCCGAGCGTTGTACCGGGTGACTTCTGGTCGGGGCTCGGCGCCGGCTGGGCGGCCTTCGGAGCCTTCTGGGCAGGCGTGCTCGTGATCTTCGGGGTTCTTTTGCCCTGGTTGGTGACGGCCGCGCTCGTGACCTTCGTCGTGCTGTTCCTGGTGGGCCGCCGACGAGCCCGCCGCCCCGCGGTGAGCAGCCCTGACGAGTCCGCCCAGGGATAATTCGGCGCAGGGGTAATACGACTTCGCATTCCGGCACGAATTTCTGCCGAGATGCACAATTGGAGCATGACCACAGAAGCCCCACGTGACGGGGCCACCCCGCCACGGGGTTTCGCCACCGAGCAGATCCACGCCGGCGACATCCGCGACTCTGCTCACGGCGCACGCGTCGCGCCCATTCATATGAGCGCGGGCTTCGCTTTTGACAGCGTCGAGCAGGCACGTGAGCGCTTCGCGGGCGAGGTTGACGACGGCTACGTCTACACCCGCTACGGCAACCCCACTATCGCCGCGGTCGAGCGCAAGCTCGCCGCTCTCGAGGGGGGCGTGGATGCGATAGCTGTCGCCAGCGGGCAAGCCGCCGTCACCGTCGCGCTGCTCGGCCTGCTGCAGGCGGGCGACCACCTGCTCTCGGCACGCAGCATCTACGAGGGATCGCGGGGCCTGTTCCGTGACAACTTCACCCGTCTCGGCATCGAGGTCTCCTTCGTCGACGACGACGCGGATCTGGACGCGTGGCGCGCCGCAATCCGCCCGTCCACCCGGGCACTCTTCGGAGAGTCGATCCCGAATCCGCGCAACAACCTGCTCGACATCGCAGCAATCGCCGACATTGCGCATGAGCGGGGCGTTCCCCTCGTGATCGACAGCACGCTCGCAACTCCCTACCTGTTGCGTCCGATCGAGTACGGCGCCGATGTCGTCGTGCACTCCACAAGCAAGTTCTTAGCGGGCCATGGCGCATCGCTTGGTGGCGTCGTCATCTACGGGGCCGACGCTTTGGCCGACCCCGTCTTTGCCCGTCGCACCGTCGCCTCGCGCCTCGGCCCGACACCGTCGCCGCTCAACACTTTCTTGCTGCAGCAGGGCATCGAAACGCTGTCCCTGCGCATGGAGCGCCACAGCTCCAACGCGCAGCAGATCGCCGAGTGGCTTGAGGCTCAGCCCGAGATCGTATCGGTCGACTACGCGGGGCTGCCGTCGCATCCGCAGCACGATCTGGCGGTGCGCACGCTTCCGCGCGGAGCTGGCTCGGTGTTCTCCTTCACCTTCTCCGCGGGTTTCGAGGCGGCGCGCATCTTCATCGAGAGCGTCGAGCTGTTCACCCATATGTCGCACCTGGGCGATGTGCGGTCGCTTATTCAGCACCCCGCGTCGACCTCGCATGTGCAGTTGACCGAAGAGGAGCGAGTTGCCGCCGGCATCCTGCCCGGCACCGTGCGCGTTTCGGTCGGCATAGAAGACGTGGCCGACCTCATCCGCGACCTCGAACTGGCGATTACGGCCGTACGTTCCGCCGCACCGGCGGTTCCCGATGCCGCCGCACCGCACGCGGCATTCGCGAGCTGACCCGCATGCCACGTCTGCAGCATTTCGGGTACTTCTTTGGTCGCGGGTTCGGGCCGCAGGCGTGGGGGCGTCCGGCCTACGACTGGGGCTATGACTGGACCCGCCCGCAGCTCTATCAGCAGTCGATTCGCGAGCTTGAACAGGCCGGCCTCGATCTGCTGATCATGGAGGACGCCCTCTCCCTCGGAAGCGAGCAGACGCTCGACGTACGGGTACGTTCCGCCTATGGCGGGCCGAAGCACGATCCCCTGCTGCTGGCGCCGTATCTGTTCGATGTCACCCAGCACATCGGAATCGCGCCGACTATCAACACCGGCGCCACGCCTCCCTATCTGGCAGCCCGCCAGGCCGCAACCCTGCAGCACCTCAGCAATTCACGCTTCGGGCTCAACGTTGTCACCGATGTCGGCAGCGCCCGGCATTTCGGCGCCCCGCCGCTCCCCCACGACGCCGCCTACGATCGCGCCGACGAGTGGATGCGGGTGGTGCGCCAGCTCTGGAACAGCTGGGGTGAGGGCGCGCTCGTTGCCGACACAGAGTCCGGGCACTTCGCCGATGCCAGCCGCATTGAGGTCACCCACCACAGCGGTACGTATTTCGATGGGGTTACTGGCCCCCTCAACGCCCTGCCGTTTGGCGACGGCGACCCGGTCGTGGTTTCGCCCGGCGGTTCGCCGCGCGGCCTGGCTTTCGCGGGGGCGAATTCGCAGGTGCAGCTCGCGCTCGCCCACCTGACTGTCGACAGCATCCGGGCCTATCGCCAGCGGGTTCTGGAGGCGGCTGCCGCGGCTGGCCGCTCGGGTGCCGACATCAAGACGCTGTTCGTGATCAAGCCCGAAATCGTGTCGAGCGTAGAAGAGGCCGAGCGCGTTGTCGCTGCGTCGACCCACCCCAGCGACGCGGAGCTCGACTTCATCCTGCTCGGGCAATCGAGCGACGCCGAGACCGATCTGACCGGCCTCGACCTCGACAAGCCACTCGACCCCTCGGTGTTCGGCGAGCATGTGTCGCAGGGCACCATCGCGGGGCTGCGAGGCGGCTTCGACAGTTTTGCGGACGTGACCCTGCGTGAGCTTGTCATCGCCAAGGCACGCAAACGGCGCGTGGGCGACGGCGATGGGATGGTCGGCACCGTCGACGAGATCGCCGACCTTTTCGAAGCGCTTGGCGACGACGCCGGCAACGACGGCTTCATCTTTTCGGGAGACCTGCACCCGACGTCGATCCACCGCGTGCTCGACGAGCTCGTGCCGACGCTGCGCCGACGCGGCCTGCTTCGCCGCGAATACGGGGACGGCGGCCTGCGCGGCAACCTCCTCGACTTCTAGTCGAAGGTGACCGCACCATCCGGTGACACATGGTGCCCGGGATTGTGCGCCACCTCCCACAGGATGCCGTTCGGGTCGCGCACCAGCGCGTGAAATACCCCACCGAACGCGCCGGGCTGCGGCGGCTTGAGAACCGACCCGCCGGCTTCTGTCATGGCCGCGACTATGGCGCGCACCTCATCCGGACTCCCGACATTGTGGGCAAGGGTCACGCCTGAAACGGCAGGAGGTGCCTCTCCGGTGCCGAGATCTTCTGCGAACTTGGTGTCGTCGAAGAGCCCGAAGACAAGGCCCGGCGCGATCTGGAAGAAGATGATCTCGCCGGGAACATCGAGCAGCGGTGTCCAGCCAAGGCCGTCGCTGTAAAACCGTCGTGCGGCGTTGAGGTCGGCTGTTGCACAGGTGACGAAACTCGCGCTCTGCTTCATGCCTTCACGCTACGCCGCACCCCGGACACCGCCGTGGCGCCAGCTTCGTGAAAGGGTCGAGACATGCCCCGCACATCCTCGGCCGAGACTGCGCCCGCCCGCGTTGCACGCCTCTGGCCGCTGGTGTCGGCCGCAACCGGGTTTCTGTTGGTCGGCGCCCTTGCCGCGGTTATCGTTTTCCGCGGTGCCAACAAGCCTTTCGGCTTCGAGCTCGAATGGATGCATGAGGTCGCCGAGGATCGCGGACCCTTCTGGACCGCGCTCGCCCTGACTTTCAATTTCCTGGGCGGGGGCATCTTTGCCTTCGTTGTGGTTCCCCTGAGCATCATCATCGCGCTGGTCATTACGCGCCGCCCCTGGGCGGCCCTCTATTTCGGAATCGCGTCGCTAGCGAGCGCGGGACTCGTCGACCTGCTCAAACACCTTGTGAGCCGCACGCGCCCGGACACGATCCTCGTGCGGGTCGACCTCGGATCATTCCCGTCGGGACACAGTGCGAACGCCGCGCTGCTCGCGGCCACCCTCGGAATCATCCTGCGGCGCACCTGGGTGTGGGCTGCCGGCATTGTCTACACAGTTGGGATGATGCTCAGCCGCACCTACCTCGGCGCGCACTGGATCTCAGACACCATCGGCGGCGTCCTCGTCGGAGCCGGAGTCGCCGTCATCGTCTGGGCGCCGTTCGCGAACAAGCTGTTCCGCGAAAAGCACGGATAGTCGGGAATACATGACTGGTCATGTAGGTTGCATGGTGATGACAGAAGGGTCATGGCCATGCAATTCGGAATCTTTTCCGTAAGTGACATCACGCGGAACGTCGTCAGCGGATACACGCCGAGTGAGGCGGAGCGCATCAGCGACATCATCACGATCGCCCAGCGCGCCGACGAGGTGGGGCTTGATGTCTTCGCGATCGGCGAGCACCACAACCCGCCGTTCTTCTCCTCCTCACCCACGACCCTGTTGGCGCACATCGCTGCGGTAACCGAGCGAATCCTCGTGAGCACCTCCACGACCCTGATTACGACCAACGATCCTGTGAAAATCGCCGAGGACTACGCGATGCTTCAGCACGTATCCCAGGGACGGATGGACCTGATGCTCGGGCGCGGAAACACGGGGCCGGTCTACCCGTGGTTCGGCAAGAACCTCAGTGACGGAGTTGCCCTGGCGCTAGAAAACTACAACCTGCTGCACCGGCTGTGGCGCGAAGACGTCGTGGACTGGGAAGGCGACTACCGCACCGCGTTGCAGGGTTTCACGTCGACGCCCCGCCCCCTCGATGGAGTGCCGCCCTTCGTCTGGCATGGAGCGATCCGCACCCCCGAAATCGCCGAACAGGCTGCGTTCTACGGCAACGGATACTTCGCGAATCACGTGCTGGCGCCCAACTTCCACTTCAAGCCCCTTGTCGACTTCTATCGGCAGCGCTTCGAGCATTACGGGCACGGCACGCAGGAGCAGGCAATCGTTGGATTGGGCGGTCAGGCGTTCATCGGCGCCACTTCCCAGGGAGCGCGGGAATCGCTCCGGCCCTATTTCGAAGGCAACACGATTTACGGCCGCAGCTATCCGATGGACGACTACATCCGCGACACCCCGGCGAGCGTGGGAAGCGCCCAAGAGGTCATCGACAAGACGATGACGTTCCAAGAGGGATTCGGCGACTACCAGCGTCAACTGTGGAACCTCGACGGTGGTGGCCTCCCCCTCGACATGGTGCTCGAGCAGGTGGAGCTGTTGGGCACCGAGGTCGTGCCGGTGCTGCGCCGCGAGATGGCCAGCCGCCGCTCCCCCGGCGCCGCAGAAGCCCCCACGCACGCGAGCCTCGTGCACGCGAAGTACGGCAATGGCGAGGCACGCCAAGCACGCCCGCGCCCCAACCGCGGCGACAACCTCACGGGACCCGATCCGTATGACGACACGGTACGTGCCGGCACCACTGATACTCGCCCCCGGATCCGAGCCTAAGGACAGAAATGACCATCTCAGAAGGCACCGCACGTATCGTCGTGATCAATGCCGGAGTGACGGACCCCTCATCGACACGCATGCTTGCCGACCGCCTCGCCGGAAAGAGCGTCGAGCATCTGGGCGAACTCGGTATCACAGCCACGGCAGGCACTATCGAACTCGCCCCGCTCGCCGCGGATCTGGCTCGCGCCATAACAACTGGCTATCCCTCGGACGCGCTGCAGCAGCGGATGGCAGAGCTGGCCACCGCAGACGCCGTCATCGCCGCGACGCCGGTCTACAAAGCCGGCCCGAGCGGACTGTTCAAGATGTTCCTCGATGTTCTCGACGACGACGCCTTGATCGCGAAGCCGGTGCTGCTCGCGGCGACCGCGGGCAGCAATCGACACGCTCTGGTGATCGACCAGCAGCTGCGCCCGCTTTTCGCGTATCTGCGGGCACTGACCCTCCCCACCTCGGTCTTCGCCACCTCCGACGACTGGAGCGCATCCGATCTCGCACGACGCGTCGATCGCGCGGCGGGCGAACTCGCCGACCTCGTCGCGAGCGGTGTCTCCACCGCGATCACCGGCCGTTCGTGGTCTGCCTACCGGCACGACGACAGCCGCGCCACCACGACCAGCAGCATCCAGAACAACGACATCGACTTCGACTCCCCGCTCATGCGACTGGCCGTCGGCCGCTAACTCCCCGCTCACATCACCTCCAAGCAAAGAAAGAGAAACCCATGCTCATCGCCCTCTGGATCGTCAACATCCTTCTCGCGCTCGCGTTCATCTATTCGGGCATCACAAAAGTCGTGAGGTCGCGCACCGAACTTCAGGCCAAGGGGATGGGATACGTCGAAGACCTCAGCGACGGCGCGGTCACGGCGATCGGCGTCGTCGAAGCCCTCGGGGCCGTGGGCCTCATCGTGCCGCTGGCCACGGGTATCGTCCCGATCCTCACCCCCCTTGCAGCCGTCGGTCTGGCAGCGACCATGCTGGGCGCGAGCATTGTGCACATTCGCCGCAAAGAATCGCCGGTGGCCTCGCTCGTTCTTCTGGTGGCGGCGATTGCGAGTGCAGCCCTAGGCTTCCTCACACTATGAGCATTCAGCGGACCGCGAGCCAAGCCTGGGAGGCGATGTTTCGCGCGACCGTAACGATCGGCCGCGAACTCGCCGCCGGGGAGGCCGGGGCCGAACTCAAGGGGCCCGAATACGGGGTCCTGTACGCCCTGTCCCAAAAGCCCGAAGGAATGCGGATCACAGACCTCGGCGAAGACGTCCTCCTCACCCAGACCGGGCTCACCCGACTCGCCGCCCGCCTGGTCAGAAAAGGACTTGTGCAACGCGCGCCCGATCCCGAAGACGGTCGCGCCACCCTGCTCCTCCTCACGGATCGCGGTCGCGCTGCTCAGCGCAAGATCGGCACAATCCACGCTCGGGAGATCACGGCCGCTATGACTGCGCGCCTCACAGAGGAAGAGCTCCTCGCCCTTCGCGCCCTCTGTGCGAAGTTGAGTGGCGCACCGCCCGTCGCGTGAGGAAGTGGTTGGGCACCGACGCGCTCACCGCCCTGGCCTACGAGTCCGCTAGGGCGAGTTCCTCAGCTCCGTTCCGTCCGTTCCGACACGGCTGCGTCGTATCCCTCCCGGAACCCTTCGGCATGGGCCTCGTCCGTGCCGAGACGGAAGAGATCACGCTCGGCGGGGCGCACGATTGACGCCGCACCCGGTAGATCGAGGTCGCCAACGAGCCGCCCAAGTCCTCGCACGACAGCCACGGGGAGGCCCGCGGATTTTCCTTTCACCAGTTCAGCGGCCGCCGCAAGTTCATCCGCGACACATGGCCGGGTGACCACCAGGGGACGACCCCACGTGTCTACGCTGCCTTGCAACTCGTCGAAGACATGGACGCCGCCAGCCCCGATCGCGATATCTGTCTGACCTTCTCGCCACGGACGCCCCAGCGTGTCGCTTAGCACGACGCCGAGCTGCACTCCCGTCGCCTGCCGAAGCCCCTCCGCGAGCTGGCGTGCGGATCCGTCCGGGTCGAGGGGAAGCAGAAGCACCGTGCCCTCGGGCGTGTTCGACGCGTCGACTCCCGCCGCAGCTCCGACGATCCCGAGACGGTTCTCAACGATCCGCGTCACACCGCCTGGATACCGACGGCTGGCGACTACTCGTGCTGTCTCCGCTGTGATTGCGGCCTCGCGATCATCCGCTGAGACTGCGCGGCCCTCCGCCTTGGAGACGATTTTGGATGTGATGACGAGGATGTCCCCGTCAACCAGGTCGGAGCCGACCGCCTTCAGAACGACGTCGACCAGATCATCACCCGGCGCAATCTCGGGAATTCCCGTCACTGCCCAGACATTGAACATCAGGATCTAACCTTTGCTAAGACAGCGGAATAGCCAAGCTCGAGTGTCCCCACGTCGCTCATCTTTCCACGCATCTGCTGGTTCAACGTGTATACAAATTGCGATAATACTGGGTATCACGCAGACGGGCGTCCTATATGACGAAAATCGCGAGGAGTTCGATGAGCCTGAAACTTGGTTACAAGGCGTCGGCAGAACAGTTCGATGCACGGGAACTTGTTGAGCTCGTCGTTGCCGCAGAAGCGCATGGAATGGAGAGCGCATTCTCTTCGGACCATTTCCAGCCCTGGCGTCACCAGGGAGGACACGCGTCGTCGGCCCTGACCTGGCTGGCAGCCGCAGGTGAGCGGACGTCCTCCATCGTGCTCGGCACCTCGGTCATGACGCCCCACTATCGCTACAACCCCGCGGTCATCGCGCAGGTCTTTGGATCTTTGGGGGTCCTCTACCCGGGCCGGATTGTTCTCGGCGTCGGCACTGGCGAGGCCCTCAACGAGGTTGCGACAGGATGGCGCGGTGCCGGATCGCAAGACTGGCCGGAGTTTAAGGAGCGGTTCGCCCGACTCCGGGAATCGATCCGCCTTATCCGGGCCCTGTGGACCGATGATCGCGTCAGCTTCGAGGGCGAGTACTACTCCACCCACGACGCCTCGATCTACGACCGTCCCGAAACTCCGGTCCCCGTCTTCATCGCTGCTGGCGGTCCCACCGTCGCGAAATATGCGGGCCGGGCGGGTGACGGCTTCATCTGCACATCGGGCAAAGGCATGCCGCTGTACACCGAACAGCTTCTCCCCGCCGTCGCCGACGGTGCCGCCGCGGGTGGCCGTGACGTTGCCGGGATCGAGAAGATGATCGAGATCAAGCTCAGTTACGATCACGACCCCGAGCTCGCCCTCCAGAACACCCGGTTCTGGGCACCTCTGTCCCTCTCGGCCGAGCAGAAGCACGACCTGACCGACCCGGTCGAAATGGAACGTGCGGCCGACGCCCTCCCGATCGACCAGGTCGCCCGCCGCTGGATTGTGGGATCTGACCCCGACGAGACGGTGGCCGCCATCAAGCAGTACATCGACGCTGGCTTCAACCATCTGGTATTCCACGCACCCGGCCACGACCAGCGCCGGTTCCTTCAGGCTTTCGAACAGGACCTTGCACCCCGCCTCCGGGCTCTATAGCGGACGAAGCGCGCTGCTGAGCTGAATTGTCGTCTCCGCTCGTTGGGGATGACATCTGGCCCCCGTCCCGCGACCTGTAGCATTGCCGGGTTAGTGCATACGTACAGCGGGAAGGGACGCGCCGTGGGGACAGATCAGTCCGCCATCCTGGGTGACCCAAAGGGCGTGGCGTCGGCGGCTATTGCGCCGCGGCCGAAGGGCGATCCGGATCGCAGGCTTGCCCTGCTGAACGCCGCAATCGAAGTTGTCGCAGAAAAGGGCATCGAGGGTGTGACCCACCGAGCCGTGGCGATAGCTGCGGGAGTCCCTCTCGGAGCGACCACGTACTACTTTGCCGACAAGGACGAAATCATCATCGAGGCCATGCGGCTCGTCGATGAGCGGAACGTCGCGATGGTCAAGACCATCCTCCGGGACTGCCTCGAGCGCAAACTGGACATCGTCGAGACGATGATCGAGCTCACAGAAGAACTCAGCGTACGTCGCACCGAGCTCCTCATTGTGGCGTACCGATTTTCTCTCGCTCCGCTCAACCGCATCGGGCTCGTCGAGGCTAGCCGCAACGTTCAGACGCACTGGTCCTCAGCGGTCGAAGAACACGTGAGCCGGCTGACGGACGTCCACACAGCTCGCCTCTTCCTGCTCGTGCTCGAAGGCATCGCGGTGCGGACCGTGTCTCTCGGGGAGCGGCCCACTCGCGATGACATCGCGATCTTTTACCGCCGCCTCGTTACGGGTCATGTCGGTCCCGGAACTCGCGAATAGGGACGCACCTCTACGAAGGGATGTCCATGTCCGGACCAAAGGTCGTGCTGTTCGCGGGGGGCGTCGGCGGCTCCCGCTTTGCGCTCGGTCTGCGCGCTCTGACGCGGGACAGATGGCCCGACGGAGACGGCGGCACGACAGCCCACCTCACGATCGTTGCGAACACCGGGGACGACATGTGGCTCGCCGGTCTGCGCATCACACCCGACCTTGACTCGCTGATGTACGCGCTTGCGGGCGTCGCAGACGACGAGCGCGGCTGGGGCCGGAAGGGTGAGACCGAGCGCGTTAGTGCGGAACTCACCGCATACGGCGTCGGTTGGCCGTGGTTCACGCTCGGCGACCTCGATCTCGGCACCCATATCGCCCGATCTGCCTGGCTCCGAGACGGTGCACCATTGTCGGAAGCGGTCCGGCGTCTCAGCGAGCGCTGGCCGCTTGCCGCGACGCTGCTCCCCGCGACGGATGCCGAGGTCGAGACGCACGTTCTCGTCGAATCAGATGCTCCTGGTACGCCCGAATCCCTCCACTTCGAAGAGTGGTGGGTGCGGTACCGGGGCGGTCGCCGTGCTCTCAGCTTCGTGCAGCAGGGCGCGGAGGACGCACGTCCGGCACCCGGAGTTGCCGAGGCCGTAGCGGCGGCGGATGTCATCCTGCTTGCCCCGTCGAACCCCGTCGTGTCGATCGGCACGATGCTCGGCTTCGAAGGGCCGGTCGGCGGCGTGCCCGGCATACCGGGACTACGCGCTTCTGTCCGCACCGCGTCCGCACCGGTCATCGGCGTATCCCCCGTCATCGGAGGAGCCGTGGTGCGCGGAATGGCCGACGCCTGCCTGGCTGCCACGGGTGTCCGTACGGATGCGCACGCGATCGCGACCGCCTACGGAGCGCGCGCGAACGGCGGGCTCCTCGACGGTTGGGTTGTCGATGAGGTCGACGCTGCAGCGGACGCCGTGGTGGGCATCCGCACTGTGGCGCGGCCTCTGTGGATGACCGATGTCGCAGCGTCGGCGGCAATCGCTGGAGCAGCGCTCGAGCTCGCCGACGAATACCGCTGACACCGGGTATTCAGTTCGGCGCAGCGCCTAACGCTCTTCGAGTCAGCTTCGACAGTCCGTGGCGTCGAGCCGCGTCGAGCGCCGCCAAGGTATCGACATCGTGACGGAGGCCGACGAGTTGATCGCCGATCTCCGCGTGCCCCGCCACAGCGTGCGCCGCGGCAGAGCCGGGGCCGAACGCCGGCCGCAGCTCCTGCGCGTCGAGCGCTGTCAGAAGCGTCGTCCCGTGCCCGTCGGCGTCGCGCACAAAGGCGAGCGAATGCGCCGCGGCAGCCGACAGGGCGGCATCTAACTCGTCGGAGCGGAGAGCTGGCAGGTCGCCCAATAGAACCGCGACAGGGGAACCGGGATGAGATTCGATCACGGAGGCGAGGGCATGCAAGATCGCCGGGTTGAGGCCCGGCGGCACATCCGAAACGGGTCGGAGCGGCGCGTGAATTGGCCAGTCAGCAGAGGCGGCGAGAGCTTCGATAGCGAATCCGGGACTCGCGGCAATGTGGACGACGGCGACGCTCGGCGCCATAGCGGCAGCAGCAAGCGTGTCGAGGGCAAACGCTCGGGCGAGATCGACACGACCCGCCAGGAGCAGCCGACGCTTGCCTTCCGCCGGGTCCTTAACGGGAACGATGACGTGCCATCGATCCGCGGAGGATGCCAGCTCGTCCTGCGCGTCGGGTCGATTCCGCGCGCTGTATGGGGGCATTCGATCACCATATCCGCGGATGATCAGAGGTTTGCCCGCCGAGCGCTGCTGGGGACCCGATCTACGCTGGCGCGAGCTCCAAGGGATGCACCCGTGCAAGATCAAGATGCTTCCGCGCCACCCACAAATCATGGGCGTCCTGCATTGCCAGCCAGCTGTCCGCGCTTCGACCGACCGCCTTCGACAGGCGCAATGCCATCTCAGGAGTCACCCGGCTCGCACCGCTGAGCACACGACTCAACGTTGATGCAGACACATCGAGCTGCTTGGCCAGCTCTCGGCCGCTCACCCCGAACGGCTCGAGATACACCTCAGAGATGAACTCCACAGGATGCGGCGGGTTGTGCATCGGCTTCAGCTCGTCCATCAGTGATAGTCCTCGTAGTCCACGGTGAGCGCGACTGCCAAAATCCGGTGGACCCTAGGGGATTCGAACCCCTGACCTCCTCGATGCGAACGAGGCGCGCTACCAACTGCGCTAAGGGCCCGGACACTGCTCCGCAACGATATCACCCGCGGGCTGCGCCCCCGAACTCGTCGCTGCTGGACGATCGCGGCTAGCCGGCGTTGCGACGACGCTGCAGGATTTCGTCGAGGTTGGGAGCGGCGATGTCGTCCGCATCGACGATCCCCATCCGCGCAAAGCGGTTGGGTGCAGCTGCGTCGGTCGAGCCACCCTCGCCGGTCGGGCTTGTCGAGACCCGCATCGGCACAACCGTCGGCCCGGATGCCGCATCCCGCAGCGCCTGCTCGGACGCTTGGGCGGCCTGCCGTAGTTCCGCGCGCGGGTCGACGTGCGGCGCGGCGGACGCCGGCGACTCGGAGGGCCTCGACAAGCTCGACCGGTGGGGTTCGCTCGACGGGCGGGTTTCGGCCGACTGGCGGGCAAGGTACAGCGGCTGCGGCACAGGCACCGGAGTCCACGGGGCGGGCGCCGTCGGAACGGAGACCGCCGCGCGATCCTCCGCCGGAGGCGCGAACTGGATGCGCTCGGTGGCGGGTTGCCTGCGGGGGCCGGAGATCGTATCCAGTCGTCGCTGCAGGGCGACGGCCACAACGCCGGTGACCAGCGTCGCGCCCAGCACCAGCCACGATCCGAGCACGGCGCCCAGCGTCATGATGAGCCCGATTTGCACCAGCCCAACGATTGTCGCGGCACCCATCAGCACGCTTGCAATACGACGCGCGCGGCGAATGCGCGTGCGGCGCACAGCGTCTGCGGTTCGGGCAGGCAACGGCACGCGGTCTTCAGCGGCGACAGCCGGCGCGGCGGCGCGTTTGAGGCGCACCTGGCGGGCAACCATCGCATCCGCCCGGCGCTGTTCGGCGCGCACCACACGCTCGGCGCGCGCAACGTCACGGGCAGTCGCGGCGATGCGCATCGCATCCGGAGCTTCGCTCGTCTCGGCCAGCACACGCACCGTTTGCTGCAGGCGTGTGGCCGTGCGTTCGGTAGCGAGATACTCGGTGCGACGCACCCAGGAGGGCATCAAATAGAGGAACCAGAGACCCGCAGCGAGGGCCAGCATGATTGCTGTTCCTGCGCCGCCGATACCCATGAGGGCAACGGTACGAGCGGCGGGCCCGAAACCCGGCAGGGCTCGCCGTTCAACACGTCGAGTACCCAGTATTCTTCGAGCTGACGGATGAGGCACCCAGCCCGTCACCCCCCTTAACTTCTCGAGGACACAGCTATGACCAACACCCTTTCCACCACGTCATCGACGTCGACGCGGTGGGCCTTCCTGCGCCATGCTGAACTCGTCGTCGTCATCTTCCTGGGCATCGTGTCGGTGGCGACCGCGTACACCTCGTTCCAGTCCTCCCTCTATGGCGGCATAAGCGACGACAAGATCTCGCAGAGCGAAGCAGCCGGCACAGAAGCCGAGTCGCTGTACCTCGAAGGCAACCAGCAGTACGTGCAGGACGCGCAGACGATCCTGCGTCTCTCGGAGCTCAACATCGAGAAGCAGAGTGCCGACCCGGTTATCGCAGCCGACGCCGCAGCCAAATACGACGAGATCTACTTCATCGGCGTCTCCCCCGAGCTAGATGAGGCCATCCAATCGGCCGCCGCGCTCGACGAATCCGAGGCGGATGTGTACCACTACCCGCTCGACGAGGACTCGTACCAAAAGGCGCAGTTCGGTGCGTACGGCGACAAGTCGCTCGAGTCAGAAGACCTCCGTAAAAAGGGTGAAGCACTCGGTGACAACGGCGACCAACTCGGCTTCTACACCGCGCTGATGGCGATCACCCTGTTCCTTCTCGGTGTTGCCGCCGTCGTGCGACGTGCCCGCATGCAGTGGATTCTCATCGCGGTCGGCATGTCGATCTTCACCGTGACGGCGGTGCTGACCGCGCTGATCCCGTTCGTCTGGATCGGCAGCCAGGGCTAATAGCGCGTGCCTGCACGCTAATCCGGGCACATACGGGGTCTCGTCCACGAACCGTGGATATGTCCGCGCAGGTGCCCGGATTAGCTTTTCAGCCGCCGAGGCGCAGGGGGTTCGCAGCCCGTGCGCGGTCGGATGCGGGCACGACGCCGAGCTCCGCAGGCACGCGCCCGCTCTTCCAGCGGGCAAGTACCCCCTGCGGCACCTCTTCGACGGTCAACGCGAAACAGAAGTGGTCGCGCCAGTCACCGTTGATGTGGATGAACCGCCGCCGCAGCCCCTCATAGCGAAACCCGAGCTTCTCGGTGACCCGCAGGCTCGGCGCGTTCTCGGGGCGGATGCAGATCTCCATACGGTGCAACCCCACCGTGAAAAAGCAGTGGTCTGTCGCAAGCGCGACAGCGGTGGGTGTGATGTTCTTGCCGGCGAACCTCTCTGACACCCAATATCCGATCGCGGCTGACGACAGCGATCCGTACGTGAGCGACGACACGTTCAGCTGGCCCGCGAACTCTCCGTTGTACTCGACAGCGAACGGGATACCCGATCCGGCCCGCGAGTTCGCAAGCAGAGACCGGATGCTCTGCCGCGTATCGAAATTGACCGGACCGTGGGGGTTGGTCGCCTCCCATTTGCGCAGCCAGCCCCGGTTCGACATCAGTTCATCGTCGAGAACCCGCGAGTCGCGGACGCGGATGGGGCGGATCGTGACGGCTCCGTCACGAAGCGTCGGAATACCGACGCTCATCGCTCAGACAGTCTCATCGACAGAAAGCGTAGCGGCGAAATCACGCAGCCAGGGGCGGAAATCGGGCCCCAGGTCGTCGCGTCCGCTCGCCAATTGCACAATCGCTTTCAAATAGTCGAGCCGGTCACCGGTGTCGTAGCGACGACCGCGAAACACGACGCCGTACACGCCGCCGGTCCATTCGGGGCCGGTCGCGAGCGCCTGCAGCGCATCTGTCAATTGAATTTCGCCGCCCTTACCCGGCGGCGTGTTCTCGAGAACGTCAAACACCTCGGGCCGCAGCACATAGCGCCCGATGATCGCCAGATTCGAGGGGGCGGAGCCGGGTTCCGGCTTCTCAACCAGCCCGGTGATGCGCACCACGTCGTCCTCATCTGTGGGCTCGACTGTTGCAACGCCGTAGAGGTGCGCCGACTCGGGATCGACCTCGAGCAAGGCGATGACGCTCGTGTTGCGCTGCCCCTGCACATCGAGCATGCGAGTGAGCAGGGGGTCACGCTCGTCGATGATGTCGTCGCCGAGCAGCACCGCGAACGGTTCGCGCCCGACATGCATCTTGGCGCGCAGCACCGCGTGCCCGAGTCCCTTCGGGTCGCCCTGCCGCACATAGTGCACATCGGCGAGGTCGGTGGCGGCTTGCACACGGGCTAGCTTCTCGAGATCACCTTTGCTGCGCAGCACCGCTTCGAGTTCGCCGACGCGGTCGAAGTGGTTTTCGAGGGCGTTCTTGTTGCGCCCGGTGATCATGAGCACGTCATGAAGACCGGCCGCGACAGCCTCTTCGACGACGTACTGGATGGCCGGCTTGTCGACAACCGGCAGCATCTCTTTGGGCATGGCCTTAGTTGCGGGAAGGAATCGCGTGCCGAGGCCAGCGACAGGGATCACCGCTTTGGAGATCATGAAGGGCATAAGGTTCAGGCTATCCCGTGCCCCGCTCAACATTGCAGCGCATCCCTAGACTTGGGGGCATGGCGGCGCAGATCGATGAGCAGAAGCGCGCCCTGCGCGCCGAGATCCGTGCCCGCCGATCCATCCGCACCCAAACACAGCGAGAACAGGATGCCGCAGGGCTCACCCGCCACCTCGCCGAACTCGTCACGCGCCTCCACGCCCGCACGGTGACCGCCTACCTGTCGCTCCCCGAGGAGCCGCCGACGCGGGGCTTTGTTGCCTGGGCCCGCGAGGAGCAAATAGCGGTGCTCGTGCCCGTGTCGCGCGAAGACGGTCTGCTCGACTGGGTGCGCGTGGGCGCGGAGGCCGGGTCGCCGGAATCGCAGGATTGGCTGGGTATGCCCACGGCATCCGGAGATCATCTGGGGCCGGACGCCCTCGCCGATGCCGACCTCATGCTCATTCCCGCGGCCGCAATCGATCGCGAAGGCATGCGGATGGGGTGGGGGCGTGGCTACTTTGACCGCACCCTCGACGCAGCCGCAACCCGCCCGCCCGCCTATGCTGTGATATTTGACGATGAATTGGTCGAGACGGTGCCGCGCGAGGCCCACGACCTGCCAGTGGATGGCGTAGTCACCCCGACTCGCATCGTCACCTTCTGACCTTCCCACCCGCCCCGTCTGAGGAACAATGCCCACCTACTCTTACCGCTGCACCGAGTGCGAAACGGCTTTCGACATCCACCAAGCCTTTACCGACAACAGCCTGACGGTGTGCCCGAACTGCGGCGGCAAGCTGCGCAAATTGTTCAGTGCTGTCGGCGTTACGTTCAATGGCTCGGGGTTCTACCGGAACGACAGCCGCCCCGCGCAGAAGAGCGGCGCGTCTGTGGGAGCGGGTTCGGGGTCGACGGAATCCAAGTCAGGGTCCGGAGCGTCGGGATCCGGGTCGTCGTCCGCCGGAAAGACGTCGTCCGGCTCATCGTCAGGCGGCTCGTCGTCCGGGAGTTCATCGCCCGCATCCAGCACGCCAGCCACCAAGTAGCACCGCCCCCGAGCGAAGGAGCACGCATGCTGAAGGGCTTTCGCGAATTCATTCTTCGCGGCAATGTCATCGATCTCGCAGTCGCGGTCGTCATCGGCGGGGCGTTTACGGCAATTGTGTCGGGGCTCGTCGATGGCATCTTCAACCCGATCATTTCGCTGATCTTCAATGCGGGAGATTTGGCGACCGCGGGAGCCACCCTGCGCGAGGCCGACGGCCACAACCCCGCAGTCGTTCTCTCGTGGGGGCTCGTGATCTCAGCGGTCATCAAGTTCGTGCTGATCGCGGCTGTCGTGTATTTCGCTCTCATCGTGCCGATGAACTACCTGAAGAAAGTCTCACTGCGCAAGAAGGCCGAGCCCGAGCCCGCCCAGACCGGGTTGACCGAAACGGATCTGCTCGTGCAGATCCGCGACCTCTTGCAGGCGCAACAACCACCGAAGTAGCGCCTCGCCGTCTTAGTAGTGCGGGGGCTTCTCGAGCTTGAGCCGCTCGTCGTTCTCGGTGAGCTGGTGGCGTTCCGGTTCCGACGCGGGTTCGGGATCGCTCCCCGCGGGGGGCGCCGTCGTCACGCGGCGATGGGGGCGGTGGGTCTCGACAGGCTCGACCGGCGAGGTTGGCGGGGTCTCGACGGGCTCGACCGGCGGATCAGCGTCAGAGGGGCTGGGTGGCGTTGGCATCGTAAATGACCGGGATCTGTTCGGTCACGGGACCTGGCGCAAGCCCAGCCATCACGGCGATCCGGTCGGCCACGGCATCCGGGTTGCCGAACAGCTCGAATGCGTGAACCCGCGCATAGTGCCAGCCGAGTCGACGCAGCACTTCGGGGCGCATCCGCAGGGATTCACGCAGCGAGTGCCCGATGAGGGCCCCGTCCGTTTCCACGACGATGCACGTTCCGCCATTTGCCGCGACGAGCCCGAGCTTGCCGCGGTGTCCCAGAGCAACCCGCAATCCGCGCGAGGCGAGCCGGCGCGACAGGTCGACGAGCATGGGATCGCTGTCATCGGGGAGCGGCGGTTCGGCACGGCGGGCCGCGATCTCATCCAGAATTTCGGCGAGCGCGACAGCGCCGTGCTTGAGACGGCCGTCTTCGACATCTTTCGAGCGGAAGCAGCTCACCAGAACGAGTGACTTACGAGCACGCGTCATGGCGACGGCCAACAGACGCTCGCCCCCGGCCTGCCCGAGTGGACCAAAGTCGCTGAGAACGCGACCGTGCGGGGTCCGCCCGTAACCGAGCGAGAACACGACGCGGTCACGACTGAGCGCGGCGGCACGTCCGATCGGCAGTACATCAAACGGTTCGGCACGATCGCCGACAACAAACTCCGACAGGGCCGGATGCGATCCCATCGCCCCTAGAACAGCCTGCATCACGCGCACGGCGTGCTTCTCGCTCGCCGTCACAACCATGAGCGACTCATGCGGGCGGGCGGTCGCGTGGTCGATGACGAGCTCGACGACACGATCCACTTCAGCGTCAACGCTCTCGACGGCTCCGCTGACCGGGTCGGGCATGCCCGTTCCGCCGGCAACGTAGTCGAGCACGAGACTGCCGTGCCCGAGGAAGGTGCCCGCCCACGGAAGGGAGTCGATGCGCCCTCCGTAGAAGCGGCGGTTGACCAGTTCGGCCAGGTCTTCGCCACCCGCGCGATAGCTGCGGGTGAGCTCGAGGGTCGGCAGCAGGGCGGCAAGCTGGGCCAAAGCCGACCGGGCGTGCAATTCGTCGACGGCCCGCGCATCCGGAAGCTGCGGGATGTCGCTCCCGTCCGGCTCGACAACCGCGATCTCGAAAGGTGCGGGCGACTGCGTCACATCGTCGCCGAACGCGACAAGCTGCTTGGCCCGACGGATCGCGCCAATCGTCTCGGCGACAGTGACAGCGCCTGCGTCGACCAGGACGACCGTGTCGAAAGCCATCTCGTCGGTCACGGCCGGGATTTCGTACGGCGAGGCGAGCCAGACGGGCGCGATCGAGCGAGAGAGGTGCGGGGCCGCCTTATGCAGACCGGCCGACGTCACACCATCGGAGCGCAGCAATCTCTTGAGCGCCGCAGCTTCTTCGGGCCAGTCGACAAGGCCGAGCTTCCAGTTCTCGGCGAGCTGCCATCCGAGCAGCTGAGCGCTGCCAGCTGCGTGAGCCTCGTCCACCAGGCGGAAGTCGGCTTCGAGCCGCTCGAGCACATCGGTCTTCGCGCCGAGCAGGGCTCGGTCGGCTTCGAGAAGGCTGTCGAGGGCAGACCGCCACCACGAGAGTTCGAGTTCGGCGGCGACGCGATCGTCGACAACATGCCGCCGAGCAAGATCGGTGATGAGGTCGTCGAGCTGCAGGTGCCGCAGCTGAGAGACCAGGCTGCTGCGCTCCTGCAGGTTAACGAGAGCATCGCTTTCTTCGGCGAGGCCCGAGAGAACCGTTCCCAGATCGTGAAGCGGAAGCGAGGCCAACTGGGTATCGCGGGTGGTGTGACCCAGCGGACGGTCAAGACCTGCGAGGTCGGCATCCACCTGCTGCCATGCGACCTGCACATCAGAGATGCCGGTCGGTACCTCGGGGATGACTCCGGCGGCAACGTAGCGCTGCCAGAGATTGCGCTGGTTCTGGATAGCCACCAGCGCCTCGTGCAGGTCGCCGACGTGCATCCCGGGCCGCACATATTCGCGTGCCAACTTCTTGAGGCGTCGGCGGTTGGCCCCCGACATTTCGAGGCTTTCGCGGCGCGGGGCCGTGGCGACGATCAGCTCGCTCAGCGACCTGTCGAAGACGGCAGGCGTGAAGCGATCGAGAGTGTCACGAATGTCGGTGAGCAATCGCAAATAGGTGCCGAGTTCGGCGATTGTCTGGAACGGTCGCATCCGCGTGGACCCGATGAGCTGCTGGGCCCGGACAAGCAACCGGGGCAGCGTGTCGTCATGCAGTCGCTTGGCCACGTCATGCGCATAGGCAGCTTCTTCGCCGCTCGTGAACGCGGCGCCGTACCAGGGCGAATCGCCCGGGCCGTAGCGAAACTCGCCCAGCTCGGCGGCTTTGGCCAGCGTGCGTGCAACGCGTGCGCGGTCGTCGACCATGGCCTCGACGCTGGCGCGCGACATCCGGGCCGTCGTCGTCGGAGCTTCGGGCAGCAGAGCAAGACGCGAGAGCTCGGTGACGCAGTCGAAGACCGACACCCCGAGCACCGGATCTTGCCGCGTCAGCGAGGTCCTGTAGTCGAGCAGCACTTTACGCAGACGCACGAGCGCCTCGTCAACGTCGCCGACGGACGGCTGGGTCGCCTTCTCGTTGCGGGCGATACCTCGGATCACGTCGCGTCGCAGCGAACGCGGCGTCACCGCGACACCGCTCAGCCCCACGTCGGTAAGCCGCTGGGCAATGCCTCGCAGGCTGGCACGGCGAGGGCTGACGACGAGCACGCGCTTGTTCTGGCCGACGAGCGCGCCGAGCGCGTTGACAATTGTCTGCGTTCCCCCGGTGCCGGGCATTGTTGTGACGACGAGCGAATTGCCGGCTGCGATCTGCGCGACAACATTCTCTTGTTCGGCGTCGGCGTCGAGCAGCAGCACATCGGTCGACGGTTCGCGGCGGTCAGGGTCAACGGGGGTAACCGCGCCGTTGCTCTCGTCGATCGCCCATTTCGCTGTCGCGTTGCCGGCCAGCGCATCCAGAATCGGGTGCTCGAGGTCGTGGGCATCGGCAACGAGCGTTGTCGCCACTTCGGCGAACGACGACACCACCAGGCGCGGTTGCACGGTGAAGTCGGGCAGGTGGCCGGTGAGGGCACGCAGCTGGTCGATGACCGCGTTCGGTTTGAATGTGCCGTCGCTCTCAGTGAGTGCGACAAAAGAGGCCGCGTCGAGCACAATTCCGAACTGCTGGTCGAGAGCGGCCGCAAACGCGGGGTTGAGCTGGGGGCCGCCGCGCAGCTTCAGCTCGGCGTCACGGCCATACCGTCGAATCGCGAGCGGACGCAGCAGCACGGGAGCGCAATACGAGGTGCCGTCGTACTGCCAGGTGGCCAGGCCGATTCCCAGGCGGATCGCGTCGATCCCCCGAGTTGTGGCGAGGTCAAGTCCCTTTGCAGCAATGCGGTCGGCGGCGAGACGGGCACTGCGGAACGCCATGTCATCGCGAATGAGCTGCGAAAGAAGAGTCGTGGATCCCGTGATGAACCGCGCAAGACCGCCGGGATGGGTGGTGCTCAGTTCGATGCGCGTGGTGGGGGCGTCGACGAAATGCAGTAACGGCGAGCGACCGCCGAGTCCCGCAAGCTCGTGCCGCCAGAGACCGCGGGTGGGTTCGGCGACGTTGCGCGTCCATGCGGCACCGGTCTGGGCGGGCGCGGAAGCCGAAGCGGCCGCAGGTGCGGGCGCGGGAGCGAAACGGGACGGGACGGGACTGGGGGTTGCCTCGTCGAGGCGCTCATCATCCATCTCGATGTCCTCGAGTTCTTCTTTGCGTCGATCGGCCAGCCACACACCGCCACGATATGGCCGCATCCCCAGGAAATCGGGGAGGAGGGGCGGGTTTTGCGAGAACTGGTAGCCGTGTCAGGGGGTACAGGTTTACTGCACTCATGACCAATAACCAGAGTGACGAGAAAGCCCAGACCCCCGAAGACATCACGCGCCTGTTCGTCGAACGCTCAAATGCGGGTGACGCTGACGGCGTTGCAGCGCTCTATGAAGAGGATGCGGTGATGGCATTCCCGCCCGGCTCGCAAACTGTCGGCCGAGCTGCGATCCGCGAGTTGTGGGCGTCCGTTCTGGTAAACAGGCCCCACTTCGAGCCCGAGCCCCCACTCCCCACGCTGATCAGCGGAGATCTGGCCCTTACCTCGACTCCCCCGAGTGACGGCACGGGCGCGCGAGCGCAAGTTGCACGACGCCAGCCTGACGGAAGCTGGCTGCGGGTGCTCGATCAGCCGGAATTCACCCGCCCGCACTAGCCTGGTCGTGCTATTGTCGAGCAACCGCTCATAATAAAGATGGAGTTTCGCATGTCGACCACCGCCCCGTCCTGGTCCCCCTCTCTTACCCCCGCAGAGATCGACCACATGCGTTCTATCATTGAGGCCGCTGGACTGGGCGGCGCGTCCGTGCGGTACTCCTATGTGGCACCCCGCGAACCCGATAAAGCACTGCTCGCAGCTGGCGCCGCGGTGCCACGCGAGGTCGAAGCCATGGTGCTCAATCTCGCCGACAACTCGGTGCGAGACCTCGTTGTCGACCTGGGCGCGAACGCCATTACCTCGCAGCGGCTGCTCGACACCAAGGTCGACGGCAATGCTCCTCCTCTCGACGAGGCGCAGCGCCAGGCCGAAGACCTTCTCAAGGCAGATCAGCGCTGGGTTGACGCGATTGCCAAGCGGGGAATCACCGACCTTGATCAGGTGCGCGTCGTGTCACTCTCGGCCGGGGTCTTCGGCTACGACGACGAGATCGGCAATCGCGTGCACCGCTCTCTCGCGTTCTGGCAGTCGCACCCGAGCGACATGGTGTGGGCGCATCCGATCGATGGTGTCGTCGCGCACGTCGACGTGACCAACAACAAGGTGTTGCGCATTATAGAAACCGATGTCACGCATGTTCCGCAAGAGAGCGGCGACTACCTCGACCCCGCCGTTGTCGGGCCGGAGCGCACCGGCCTCAAGCCGATCTCGATCACCCAGCCCGAGGGCGTGTCGTTCACGCTCGATCGTGACCTCCTCGAATGGCAGAACTGGTCGGTTCGCGTCGGGTTCAATGGGCGCGAAGGTCTTACTCTGCACGAGCTGTCGTACACCGACGCGGGCACGGTGCGACCGATCATCAACCGCGCGTCGATCTCTGAAATGGTCGTGAACTACGGCGACCCCACCCCCACTCACGCCTGGCAGAACTATTTCGATGTCGGCGAGTACCAGTTCGGTCGCCTCGCCAACCCACTCGAGCTCGGTTGCGACTGCCTCGGTGAGATCACCTACCTCGACGCTGTTGTGGCAGACGACCTCGGGCAGCCGCGCACGCTCAAGAACGCCGTCTGCATCCACGAAGAGGACTACGGCATCCTCTTCAAGCACACCGACGAGTTCTCCGGCTCCTCGATAACCCGCCGCCAGCGACGCCTCGTCATCTCCTTCTTCGTGACCGTGGGCAACTACGACTACGGCTTCTACTGGTACCTCTACCTTGACGGCACGATCCAGCTCGAAGCGAAGGCGACCGGAATCGTTTTCACCTCCGGCCATCCGGGTGGCGACTACCCCTACGCGACCGAGCTGGCGCCGGGTGTTGGCGCGCCGGTTCACCAGCACCTGTTCAGTGCGCGGCTCGACATGGCAGTTGACGGAGTCGCGAACGCCGTCGACGAAATCGATGTCGCGCGGGTTCCTACGAGTCCCGAGAACCCGTGGGGCAACGCTCTCACCCGCACGATCACACGTCTCCGTACGGAAAAAGAGGGTGTGCGCGACGCCAATAATTCTCTGGGCCGCGTGTGGCGCATCTCCAACACCGAGAAGACGAACCGACTGGGTGAACCCACCTCGTACGTGCTGTTCCCCGAGGGTCAGCCCACGCTTCTCTCCGCCGATGACGCTCCGGCGCGTGCCCGTGCTGGCTTCACCGACCACCACCTATGGGTGAGCCAGTACGAGCGCGATCAGCTCTGGGCGGCCGGGCGTTCGCCTAACCAGAACCCCGGGGGAACCGGTCTGCCCGCGTACATCGCAAATGACCGGGACATCGACGGGCAGAACGTTGTCCTCTGGCACACTTTCGGTCTGACCCATTTCCCCCGCCCGGAGGACTGGCCGATCATGCCGGTCGACTACGCCGGCTTCAAGCTGAAGCCGCACGGCTTCTTCGACCGCAACCCTGCCCTCAACGTGCCCGATCTGAGTGACAACTCGTGCACCCACCACGGCGAACCCAACCCGTACGGCACATTCGCGCAACACGATCACGAGCACTCGCACGATCACGATCACCACGACCACGGTCATGGCGGTCACGACCACTCGGGTCACTCACACTGACCCGATAGAACACGAACGGCGGCGGGCTTTCGAGCCCGCCGCTAAAGAAGGCCCCGTCCGCTAAGCGGAACGGGGCCTTCTTTTAGCTGAAGCAGCTAGACGCTGCGGCGTCCACCTATCAGGCGGACCAGCCAGACAATGACAGCGATGACGAGAAGCACTAGTCCGACCCACAAAAGGAAGTTCAGGGTCGGCACGAATCCACCCGTGAAAAGCAGGATGACCGCGATGACGGCGATAATGGCGAGCAGGATATTCATGGTGACCTTCTCCTTCTCCGGAGGCCCGCCAGTGCGACGGATCACAGCCCGGTACCATCTCTGATTCAACTCAGCTGACGAGCACGCGGTTCCATCCACAGCAATCGTTCAGGCAAAAGGGGAGCAACGCACAGGCAGGCGGGGCGCTCCGGCCGCCACCTACTCGTCCGTCTGGATTTCTTCGAGCATGCGCTGGAATCCCTCCATCGCTGCACGAGTACCTTCCGCGTCGTCGGCCAACACCGTGATCACATGAAAGACCAGCCCATCAATGGCCGCAAAGATGATCCGCACCCGCTCGTCAGTGGCCTCGATACCCATGCTCTCCAGATAGCCGGCAAAGGCCGACCAGTACCACTCATAGAGCCGCCTCAGCGGTGCCCGGTAGGCCGGGCGACGGCGGGACTCCAACATCATCTGGAATTGGAATTCGTGGAACGCGGGATCAAAGCGCGCCAAATGGGTAACCCAGTCGGTGAACGCCGAGGGCGTCAAGTCTGCGTCCGTCGGCGTGTGCTGCAGGGTGGAGTCAACGCCTAGTTCAAGCGCTTCGAGCAGTACCGCTTCGATTGACGGGAAATGGTGTTGAACCACACCGTGGGTAACGCCGGCTTTCGCGGCGAGCCCGCGGTACGTCACCCGTTGCAAGCCCTCTGCTGCAACGAGATCGATGGCGGCACGGACGACAAGACCGCGGCCATCTCCGTAATTGACTTTAGGGCTCACTGATCTCTGCTTTCCCTGCACCGGAACATGGCATACGTAATTCTCTCTCGTCGCGAGGCCGCGTCGCGTCATGCGCGCCGTCGGATGGGTTCCGCTCAGCGCGTGCGTTGATGCCTTGCCTCGACATCCGACGGCGTAGGGTCGCGACATGACCCGCCGTTTTCCCCTGCTCCGGTGGCTTCGAGAGCACGGTCTCGTGACCGTCAATCTCACGCTATTCATTGGCTTTCTCATCGGGATGTCGATCACCGGCTGGAACGTGTCGAACGACGATCTCGTGCAACACGGAATGCCAGCCGAGACATTCGGCACCTTCCTCACGAGCGGCAACTTCTTCGAGGCGGTTTTCGAAAACTGGGAGAGCGAATTCCTACAAATGGGCTCCTATGTGGTGTTCGTCATCTTTCTGTTCCAGAAAGGGTCGTCAGAATCCAAGCCGCTCAACAAAAAGGCACCGCAAGACGAAGATCCCCGACTGCATGCGAATGACCCCCGTGCGCCCTGGCCTGTTCGCCGCGGGGGCGTAGCACTGGTCCTGTATGAGAACTCCCTGCTCATCCTTTTCCTGGTCTTGTTTATTGGCGCGTTCGTCGGCCACGCGGTCGGCGGAGCCGCGGCATACAGCGACGAACAGATCGAGCATGGGCAACCCGGGGTGAGCGCACTGCAATATCTGGGCACCTCGCAGTTCTGGTTCGAGTCTTTCCAAAACTGGCAGAGCGAGTTCATGGTCGTCGCCGTACTGGCCGGGGCCGCCGTCTATTTGCGCCAGCGAGGGTCGAGCGAATCGAAACCCGTAGCCGCCCCTCATTCCGAGACCGGGGTCTGATCGTCGAATTACTCCCCGCCGATGGACCTTGTCAATGGGTTGAGCCAGATTCTCGCCGTGCCTAATCTGGACACCAAAGCTGGGGCGCTTCCCTGAGGCCCCGTCCTTAGGCTCGTGTCGAGACCTGCCTGTATGTGACGGAGTCGAAGTGACCAGCTGAGTGGGCGGCGGATTCAGGACCGCCGTCCACTCGCTATGGTGTCGCCGCGCTCCATTGCAGGCGTCACCTTCGAGGCAAAACCGTCTATACGGTTTGCGACTCAAGCGGGGCACTCGCTGCCTCGAGCGCGCGGCGCAATTGCCGACTCGAGGTGTGCACCGTGTAGGGGAAGTAGACGACCTCCACGCCGACACGCGCAAACTCCCGCTCGAGCTTGAGGCCCTTCTCGGTGCCGCGCCAGTCGTCACCTTTAAAAAAGATGTCGAATCTGACCGCGCGCCACGTTTCGAGCTTGTCCGGAACGACCTCCGCTCGCGCCTCATCAACGAAGTCGATATGCCGCACGATGTCAAGCCGTTCGGCGAGCGGAATGAAGGGGGCTATGCCTTTGGTTTCCAGCAGCATCTCGTCAGAGACGACTCCTGCAATGAGGTAGTCGCATGCATTTCTGGCGTGCTTCAAAATATTGAGGTGTCCGACATGGAACAGGTCGAACGCGCCAGCAGCGTAGCCAATTTTCGGGGTCGAAGTCACGGGGGTCTCTTCGAGTCAATGCCGCTCGCGGGGGTCGAGCAGCGGGTAACCGAACGTTACTCCACGACGCTTTCCGCGTCTATATGTAATTTGGATCCAGCGCCAACGTTTCCGCACTCGAGGCGACGATATGCAACGCGCGACCCACTAGCTTGGGCTCACCCCCATTTCCCCCAGCCGGAAGATTCTCCATGTCCACTGAGGTCGCCTCGCCCCGTCGTTCCCGTAAACGCCGTGTCATCTTGATCATCGTCACCGTCTTCGTCGCGGTGGGTACCTTCGTAGCTATCTGGATTGGCGTTCGCGGTTCGATGGCGCGATCCGAGTTGCTCGATTCAGTGCCCCTCGCCCACCGGATCCAAACCGCCGCTATCGAGGGCAAAGCCTCGACCGCCTCAGCGGACGTCACACAACTGCAGACCAAATCGGCCCGAGCGATGGAGCTCACCTCCGACCCCGTTTGGCGCGCAGCCGAGGTGATTCCCGGCATCGGTCCCAACCTGGTTGCGGTGCGTGAGTCGGCCGCGCTCGTGCATGAGGTCGCCGTGAGCGGCATTCCGCCCCTCATCACGCTCGCGAACACCGTGAACGCTCACCAGCTCGTGCCGCACGACGGCACATTCGACCTCGGCCTGTTCACGAAAGCCGCGCCGTCGCTGGCCGTGGCCAAGGATGCGCTCGATCGGGCCAGAACACATGCTCTAGCCATCGACGCCGAGGGAACCATCGAGCCTGTGCAGTCGGCTGTGACCAGTCTCGTCACGCTCGTCGACACCACCGCGTCGACTGTCGATGGGATATCGACTGCGGCCACGCTGTTGCCGACCATGCTCGGCGCGGACGGCCCCCGCAGCTACCTCCTCCTCTCGCTGAACAGCGCCGAATTGCGCACTCCGGGTGGTATTCCGGGTGCGATCGCCGTCATCCACGCCAACAATGGGGTGCTTTCGCTCGACCAGCGCACCTCGGCCACCGCGCTGGGGCGCGCAAAGGCTCCTGTGCTCCCACTGAGCGATGCGGAGATGGCTCTCTACGACGAACGTCTCGGCACCTATATGCAGAACGTCGTCTCGACTCCCGACTTCAAGCGCAGCGGCGAACTGGCGCAGGCGATGTGGAAGTTGAAGACCGGAATGACCGTGGACGGCATCGTCGCGATCGATCCTGTCGCGCTCGGCTACATCCTGCGGGCCACCGGCCCCGTGGACGTCGGCTCGGGCGTCACGCTGACATCGGACAACGCTGTCAGTTTTCTCCTCAGCACGGTCTATGCGCAGATCCCGGATACGACGGCGCAAGATGAATTCTTCGCCGGCACCACCCGCAGCATTTTCGCGGTGTTGACGAAGGGATCGCTCGACGCGCCCAAGCTCGTGGAGGCACTCGCGCAGAGCGCCTCCGAGAATCGGATCCACATCTGGAGCGCGAACGCGGACGAAGAAAAGGTGCTTTCAACATCGACGCTCGCAGGAGCGCTGCCGAAATCCACAGCCAAGACCACGGCTTTCGGCGTGTATCTCAACGACGCGACCGGCGCGAAGATGGATGTCTACCTGCGCAACGCCATCACTATTTCGAGCGCGATCTGTCGAGCAGACAACCGGCCGAACTACAAAGTTGGCGTCAAACTGACGCTGGATGCGCCGCTGGATTCGGCCACCGTTCTGCCCTCCTACGTCACGGGCCGCTACGCCTTTGGAGTCGAGCCCGGACGAGTGCGCACCAATGTCTACGTGTACGCCCCGCCGGGAGCCGCACCGTTCAGCGTGAAGGTCAACGGCAAGGAACTTGCCTTCGCCTCCGCGACGCTCGATGGGCATCCGGTTGTTGGTTCCGTCGTCGAAATGGGACCGAGCGAAACCGTCTCGATCGTCTTCCAGTTCGTGGGAAAAGCCGGCGATGCGCGCGAGCTGAGTCTTCAGCACACCCCTATGACGTCGACGGTCCCGACGTCACTGAACGGCAAGGTCGACTGCTCTAACCTGTAGCGCTGGAATGCCCCTGAACAACATGGCATCGAGACCAAATCGTTACCTTAAATAAGCTAGGGTTGCCTCAGATTGCGTTGGCCCTAACCCCCCTGAGCCCGCATCTGGACGCTTTCCCCCCAAGCGTCCTCACTCGTATCCCGAAATGAGTTCGAAGATGAAATCCCGAATTTTCGCGACCCTTGCCGCAGTTGCCGTCCTCGCCATCGGAGTCGCCGGTCCGGCGTATTCCCAGCCGTACACAGGCGCTCTCAGTGCGAACTCCGCCGCCCCCGGTGGCAGCGTGGAGTACAGCTCTGACCAGACGGGTGAGCCCGGTGGCACATCCGGCACATACAGCTTGACCGGTGACCCGTCGAACGCCCTGGGCGGTTCGGCCGTCGATCTGGCAGCCGATGTCACCCACTCCGTGGAGGTTGGTTCGCACGGTGAACTCGCATTCACGGTCACGCTCCCGAAAGACGCGAAGCCGGGCACTGTCTACACGCTCGACGTCACGGCCGGCACCTTCGCCGACACGCACACGATCACGATCGTGGGCGTCCCGGATTCCGCGAACGTGAGCAATCTGACCTGGCTGTGGATCGTGCTTCTTGTCGCCGCGTTGATCGTGCTGGCCCTGATCATCGTTGTTGCTCGCCGCCGCCGATCCACCCCTACGGACTCTGCCGCCGCCTAGTCGAATAGACACTGCTCGTGTCTGCCGTAGCCATTCCGGTTGGGGGACAGCCAACCGTCCGCATCCTGGGAACTCGTGGAGTGCCAGCGAACCATGGTGGATTTGAAACCGCCATCGAGAACGTGGGCTTCTTCCTGCGCGACCAGGGCTGGCGCGTCATCATCTATTGTCAGGTGAACGGGACCGGTCCCATCGTCGAAGACCTGTGGCACGGAATCGAGCGCGTGATAATTCCCACGCGGCGCGACGACTGGTTTGGCACGGCTGTGTTCGACCTACGCTCGATCCTGCACGCATCCAGGTTCCGCAATGTCTGCCTCACAATGGGGTACAACACTGCCGCCTTCAATCTCGTCCAGTGGGCTCGCCGCATTCCTAACGTCTTCAACATGGACGGGATCGAGTGGTCGCGAGCTCGCTGGGGCAGATTCATGCGCACCACGCTGTGGATCAACGAGCGGATCGCCTGTTGGATCGGCAGCGAGCTGATCGCGGATCATCCCGTCATCGAGGAGCACCTTGCGACCCGGGCACCCCGGTCGAAACTCACCACTATTACCTACGGTGCCCACTCCATCACCTCAGCCTCGACCGAGCCCGTGACCTCACGCGGCCTCGTACCGGGCGAGTACATGACGCTCATCTGCAGATCGGTGGAAGAGAACTCGATCCTCGAGTTGGTGGAGGGGTTCTCGTCCCGGCGACGCAACCACACGCTGGCAATCTTCGGCGACTACGCCCCGGAGACGAATAGCTACCATCGCGCGGTCATAGATGCCGCCAGTGATGAAGTGGTCTTCGTCGGCGCCGTCTATGACCGCGACGAGATGGCGGCGTTGCGCCTGCACTCCTCCGCCTACCTTCACGGTCACACGGTGGGCGGCACCAATCCCTCTCTTGTTGAGGCGATGGGCGCTGGCAACGCCGTGATCGCCCACGACAACCAGTTCAATCGCTGGGTTGCGGGCGACGGTGCCGCGTACTTCCAGACCGCCGATGAGGCCGCGGATGCGATCACGGCACTTCTCGACGATCCGCAGTTCCGTCGCGAACTCGGCGACGCCAATCGGCGCAGGCACACAGCGGAGTTCACCTGGGAGCGCATCGGCAGCCAATATGAGGAACTGCTCCGGAAGCATATGCGTCAGGGTGCAGAAGCGACGCAACCGGTAGCGGCGGCGGCGGCGGTCAGGCCTACGCCCTAGAGTCCATCTTTCGCAGCTCACGCCACCAGCGCACCAGCACTCCGCCCGTGATCACGAACTGCGCGAGCGCGAGAAGTGCGTAGACGATCACAAACACACTGTGCGCGGGCAGCAGGACGAAAGTCAGGCACACCAGGCCGTAGTCCGTCGGGATTGCCACCAGGGTCTGAAAGCCACCCCCCGGATGCGACGGCTTCGAGTACGACAGGCCGACCGCGGCAGCCGAGGCGCGACGTATTTGGTCGGTCAGAATCATCCCGAAGAAGAACACGAACGACGACACCATAAAGATGAGTGGCACGACGAGCACGAGAGAACGCTCACCGCTGAAGCGATAGAACGAGATCAGCACAGCCGAGTGCATTACGCCGATCTTGCCGGCATCGACGATGTGGTCGAGCCACTCCCCTGCTCGACTGCCACCTCCGCGAAGGCGAGCGAGTTGGCCGTCCGCCGCATCCAGCGCGTAGCCGATGACGAGCATGAGCGCGACAACCAGACCGAGCCACCACAAGGGCGGGACCACAATGACGAGCACCAGCGCGGAATAGGTGAAGAAGGCCGAGATGATGGTGACCTGGTCAGGAGTCAAGCCAATGACGTCGGCGGCGGCCGCGAGGTAGCGACCGAGGCGCCGGTTGATCCACCGTGAATAGGGCGGTGCACCCCGACCGGGCTTCTGGGCCGCCCCCAAATCAGCGAGTCGTGTGCGGAAGGTCTTGTTGGCCATGGTGGTGGATCATATCCGAACAGACCTCTCCTTTTGTTTCGTCTCCTGTCGCCAGAACTCCTCGAACTCGAGCGAGAACCGTTCCAGGGAGTATTTCGCGAGATAGGTGGCCCGCGCGGCAACTCCCATCGTCCTCGCCCTTTCGCGCGAGCAGCCGGAAAGAGCCGCGGCGAGCGCATCGGGGTCACGGAGCGGCACCAGAATCCCGTCCACGCCGTGGGAAATGACTTCGGCAAGGCCGCCGCCATCCGTGCCGATCACGGCGCGACAGCGGCTAAAGGCCTCGATCGCGACAAGCCCGAATGGCTCCGGGTCGTCCGATGGGACGATCACGTAATCCGAGGCATCAATGCAGGACGTGATGTCGGAAACCTGCCCGACCACATCCACGGATTCGGGATGTCGAAGCTCCGCCACCAGGGCTTCCACATCCACCGCAATCCCCACCTCAGGCGGCGACCCGACGATCGTGAGCACTCCGGGCGCAGGCTCCAACTGATCCCATGCGGCAAGCAGCGTCGCGTGCCCTTTCCAAGAGTTCCACCTGCTTGCCACCAGGAAGCGAAGCGGTGCCGCTGTGCCCGTCACGGGCGTGGGAGGAGGTGACGCGTGGCTGGGAACCGCGTTAACAATCGTTCTCGATCGTGCGGCAATCGGCCCGAGCAACGATCGTCTCGCCGACTCCGAGATCGCGACCGCCGAACTGCACGAACGGGCCAAAATCCCCAGAACTCGAGCTTCGGATCCGCTCCAGATCTCCTGATTGTGAAGGATGACCTTCCGCACTCCCGCCACACGCGCAAGCGGTGCCGCGAGAAGGGCCGCGCTCGTGACGCAGTAGACAATGGCGGGACGTGATCGCACGAGGCGTGCCCACGTGGAGACAGCGCGCCACAGTAACCCCGGCAGCCGCAGAGGGCGAAGCTCGCGGCGGCGCAGAATCGGGAGGGGCAGGATGCGCACCGCGAGACCGCGTGCCCGCAAGCGCGCGTCGAGGGCATCAGGCTCCGCGGCGACGTCTGCTGGCAACCACACCTCGGGTTCGAGGCCGACCGCGACAGCGGCATCCACAACCTGTAGCAGGATGCGATCCGCGCCGAACATGTCGTTCGACGAATGGATGAATACCACCCGCCGTGATGAAGTCATCGCTGTTCTGCGTGGGGTTGTCGCAGTCTCCTAATACGAGCCTACGGGCGCGACAAGCACTTTGAAGGTGCGCCACATAATCATCAGGTCACCGATCACCGACCAGTTCTCGACGTAATAGAGGTCGAGCGCCACGCTGTCTTCCCAGCTGAGGGACGACCTGCCGCCGATCTGCCACATGCCGGTCAGGCCCGGTTTGATGTAGAGCCGTCGTCGCACGTGGTCCTCATACTCCTCGACCTCGTTCGGCAACGGCGGTCGGGGCCCGACGAGACTCATGTCGCCGACCAAGACATTCCAGATCTGCGGAAGTTCGTCGATCGAGTACTTGCGCATGAAACGGCCAAGGCGAGTGACCCGCGGGTCGTTCTTCAACTTGAACAGCACGCCGTTGCCCTCGTTGAGAGCCCGCAGCTCGGCAAGCCGCTCCGGGGCATCCACACACATAGAACGGAACTTGAAGATGCGGAACGACTTGCCGCCCTGACCGACGCGCTCCTGTGAGAAGAGGGCCGGGCCAGGGCTGTCGACACGGATCAGCACGGCGATCACGCCAAAAATCGGCGCCAGCACAATCAAGGCGATGAGCGAGAGGGTTATGTCGAGCATGCGCTTGAGCACATGCTTGCCACCCTCGTACTCCGGAATTTCCACCGTCAGAAGCGGCAGACCGTCAACCGGACGGTAGTGGATGCGCGGGCCGGCAATGTTGGCGAGGCTCGTTGCGAGCACGAGCTCGAGCGACTTGCCTTCGAGCTCCCATGCGAGATCACGAATGTAGTTGCTTCTGCCACTGGGCTCGCCGGCAACGATGATGCTGTCACAGGAGAGGTTGCTCGCGTAATCCACGACGTGATCGGTGCCCTGCAATACGGTGACACCCCGCAAGGCAACAGCGTCCTCTTTGGGTCTGGGCTTGTCTACAACC
>DATMIW010000013.1:0-158847 GCA_035554115.1 Pseudolysinimonas sp.
GTCGGCAACTCGGTGGGGGCCTATGAAGCCGCGGTTGCCTACGGGGCCAAACGCGAGCAGTTCGGCGAGACCATCGACAACCACCAGCTCATCCAGGAGCACTACGCCCGGATGCTCGGCAACATCACCTCGTCGATCGCGCTCTGCACCCGCGCCTCGGCGATGCTCGACGACGGAACCCAGCGCGACGAGCATGCCGCCCTCGCGAAAGAGTTCGCGTGTTCCCGGATGCGCGAGACCGTCGCGTGGGCGCGGGAGAGCCTGGGAGGCAACGGGATCGTGCTCGAGCACAATGTGATCCGGCACTTCGCGGATGCGGAGGCGCTGTATTCCTACGAGGGCACGCGCGAGATGAACACGCTCATAGTCGGCCGGGCCATCACCGGCAAGGCCGCCTTCGTGTAGGCGGAGGTCACCCGGTTACGCTGACCTCATGACAGAAGCGAGCCCGTACCGTCGCTTCCTGGCGACGTTCGGCATCTTCACCCTCGCCGCCGGCGACCTCTGGCGGTACCTGTTCAGCTGGTGGGGCTGGGGAGCGATCGTGCTCGTCCTGCTCACCCTGGCGGTGATCGAGCTCGTTCGCGACCGCGTCGACCTGCGGCGTCTGCCCTACCCGCTTCTCGGTTTCCTGGCGCTCATCACCGCATCCATCGCCTGGTCGGCATATCCCGGAAGCAGCGCGATCGGCGTCGCCGGCACATTTGTCACCACCGCATTCGCCGTCTTCCTCGCCGTGGGCATCGACTTTGGAACCTTCGTGCGCAGCCTGGGGTTGGCCCTGCGGTGGATCCTCGGCCTATCACTGCTCTTCGAACTGTTCGTCAGTGTCGTTATCCGGCAGCACATCCTGCCGTTCTGGGTGGATTACTCCCACCTCGAGAAGATCCCCAACGCCTATTACTGGTCGCGCAATGCGCTGTTCGAGGGCGACCGCATTCAGGGCATTGTCGGCAACTCCAATCTGCTCGGACTCGCGGCACTGCTCGCGCTGATCGTTTTCGCGGTGCAGTTCGCGGCCCGCTCGGCGTCGCGCGCGTGGGCGGGGGCCTGGATGCTGGTCGCGCTTCTGACGCTGAGTCTGACGCGGTCATCCACGGTTCTCGTTGCCGCTGTCGCCGTTGCTGTCGTGGCGGTGTTTCTGGTGATCGTGAGGCGGCGGAGCGGTCGCGCGCGCACGGCGTGGTTCGCGGGGGGCATCGTCGTAGCGGCCGCCGGTATTGCAGCGGCACTGGTGTTCCGTGGTCCGCTTCTCACGCTGCTCGGCAAAAGCCCCGACCTCACCAGCCGGCTCGATATCTGGAACACCGTGGTCGGGCTCGCGACGCAGCGACCCGCCTTCGGCTGGGGCTGGATCAGCTATTGGGCGCCGTGGGAACCGTTCTACAACGACCTTGTCGTGATCAAAGGCGTGACGTATTACCAGGCGCACAATGCGTGGATCGATCTGTTCCTACAGCTGGGAATCGTCGGCATCGTCGTGTTCGCGGGCCTCGTTCTCGCCACGCTCGTGCGGTCCTGGGCGCAGGCCGTCGACCTGCCACGGTCGCGAGCGCATGCGGGCGTGCAAAGTCCCACGCTCGGCTTCCTGCCGGTGCTGCTGATGGTGGCGCTGATCGTGCACAGCTTTGCCGAAAGCCGCCTGCTTATCGAGATCTGTTTCGCGCTGGTTGTGGTGCTGGCGATCCGGACGCGCGGAGGACTGCAGAACCGCACCGCGGCCGTCGAGGTCGAGGCCACCCAGCCGTGACGGCTCCGATCTCGCGCGTGCCCGAACCCGTCGGATGGGGTCCGCTGCTGCGCGGGATCGGCGGATCGCCGAGGGTCGCCCAGGCCCTCACGACGGTCGGCATCGGGATCGCCGCCACGACATTCCCGCTGCAGCGCCTAATCGGGTGGGCGGGTCTCATTGCCGCTCTGACGACCCTCATCACCCTGATGGCCTTGTCGTTCGTGGCGCGGCGCGACCAGGTGGAGTGGCGCGGCATCCTGCCCATTTCCCTGCTTGCCTACCTCGCATGGGCACTCGTGTCGCTGGTCTGGAGCGAGTACCAGTGGGCGACAGCCGGTGGCCTCGCGTACCTAGCAGCGTTCACCCTCATAGCCCTCTACATCGCCTTGACCCGCGACACGATCCAGATCGTGCGCGCATTCGGCGACGTTCTGCGATTCGTGTTGCTGGCATCGCTGGTGCTGGAAGTGTTCTCGGGCATCCTGATCGATGCGCCGATCGAGTTCCTCGGAATCGGCGGCCACCTCGCCTCAGGGGGACCCATTTCGGGTTTGCTCGCCACCCGCAATCAACTCGGACTCGTCGCCATCATCGCGGCCGTCAGCTTCGCGACCGAATTCCGCACGCGGTCGGTGCCGCGGCTGGTGTCGGTGCTGTCTCTTGTGTTGGCGGGGCTTAGCATCCTGTTCACGCTGTCGTCGATCATCTTCGCCGCAGCCCTCATGGTGGGCATTGCTGCGGGCGCACTCTACGGGCTGCGCCGGGTACGACCCGAGCGCCGCCAGCTGTGGCAGCTGATCGTGCTCGGGCTCGCGGTGGCCGGCATCATCGCGGCGTGGGCGGTGCGCAGCACGCTCATCCAGCTGTTCAACGCCGACGGCGTTCTGGGCTACCGGCTCGAGCTGTGGAACAAGGTTTTCGACCTGGCCCGCCTCAACGGACTCGAAGGCTGGGGCTGGACCGGGCGCTGGCACGCCGAAATCGCGCCGTTTTTTGCGCTGACAACCTCTGCCGACCGCCCCGCGCAGACCGCGCTGAACGCGTTCTTCGACGTGTGGCTGCAGCTCGGCATCATCGGGCTCGTCATCTTCATCGGGATGGTCGGGCTGGCGTTCGTGCGCTCGTGGCTCCTTGCGGGGTGGCGACGCAGTGTCGTGTATGCCTGGCCTGCGATCGTGCTGGTGGCGCTGATCGTCGTGTCTCTCGCGGAGAGCTCGATCCTCGTTGAGTTCGGGTGGGTGACGTTCGTAATCTGCTGTTTGAAGGCGGCGCAGGAGCTGTCGTGGCGGCGAGTGTTTGCCTCACCCACGCCCCCCGGCCTTGACCCGCGCCCGTCGGATCGTTAAGGCAGCTTCGCCCATTCGGTGAAGAAAGAGGCAAGCTCCTCAATTTCCGCAAGAACCGACCAACCGGCTCCCGGATTCTCCTGTGAATACGCGTCGCGCGCTGCTTCGATCGCGGCCTCCGAGAGTCCCCGACGCTCCATCCCAATCGTATTTGCTCCCCGAATCCGCGCCGGATTGCCGAAGGACTTCGCCAAAGGGGGAATGTCGTGCCTGACGACCGAGCCCATGCCAACCATTGCAGCGGCACCAATCGTGACTCTTTGGTGGACGGAGGCGGTGAGCCCGATGTTCACACCCTCACCCAACGTGACGGTGCCCGCCAACAGCACGCTTGACGCCAGTGTGACACCGGTGCCGATATTGCAGTCATGGGCAATGTAAGCCTGATTCATGATGAAGGTGTCATCGTGGATGGTGGTCTGCCGATGCCACCCATGATGGATCTGCGCGTACTCACGTATGACGTTGTTATTGCCCATGACTATGCCTTCACCCCAGCCGTCGGTGGCGACGCGCGGATGGGCAAAGGACCGAACTTCGGGTGGCGCACCCAGGATCACCCCGGCGCCTATCCAGTTGTCGTCGCCCACGGTGAGCGGCCCCGTGAGGAGGGCGTATGGCCCAATGGTGTTACCGGTCCCCAAGTGCACGTCGCCGCTAATGATCGCCGTCGGATGTATGGAGTTCGACACGCTGTTTTGACCGCCTCTGCACTGTGGCCGCCCTGGCCGGGGAGGGCTCACGGGCATCTGCCCCCAGCCTAGGGACTAAAGTTACCTTCGAAACTTGCACGCGCCCGCCCGATCTCTGAGGTGTCATGATCCCCATCACGTCCGTTCGGTTTGGCGCGGAGGAAGAAGAGCTCGTACTCGAAGTCTTGAGATCCGGATCCATCGCTCAGGGCCCGATGGTAAAGCGGTTCGAGGATCGATTTGCCGAGTTGAGCGGCGTGAAGCACGCCGTGGCAGTCAACAATGGCACGACGGCTCTCGTCGCGGCCCTCCAGGTCATGGATCTTGAGCCCGGCGATGAAGTGCTGACGACGCCGTTCACTTTCGTAGCCACTGTCAACGCAATCCTGGAAACGGGAGCGACAGTTGCTTTCGCCGACATTCGCGACGACGATTTCAACATCGACCCCGCCTCCATAACCGAACAAATAAGTGATCGCACTCGGGTTATCGCTCCCGTGCATCTCTACGGACAGATGGCCGACATGGCGCCGATTGCGGCGACAGCGGATTCACGCGGTCTGCAAATCCTCGAGGACGCGGCACAGTCCCATTTGGCTACCTACCAGGGCATTGCCGCAGGCGGATTCGGCACCGCAGCGTTCTCGTTTTACGCAACCAAGAACCTGACCACCGGAGAAGGCGGGCTGATCACAACTGACGATGACGCGACTGCCGACAGGCTCCGCGTGTTGCGCAATCAGGGCATGCGCGAACGGTACGTCTACGAAGTGGCGGGCCATAACTATCGCCTTACGGACCTTCAAGCGGCCGTCGTCTTGCCGCAGCTCGAACGTTATCCGTCGATGCTTGATGCACGTCGGAACAATGCACGTCGATTGACTGAGGGGCTCCAGCAAGTGCCCGGCCTAGTGCTGCCTTGCGAGCTCGAAGGGCGCACCCATGTGTGGCACCAGTACACGGTGCGTGTCACGGAAGAGGCATCAGTAAATCGAGACACGTTCGTGGCCCGTCTGCAGGCGGCCGGGATAGGTGCGGGCATCTACTATCCGAAACTCATCGGAGACTACGACGCCTACCGAAATCATCCGCGAGTACGTCTTGTCGAGACACCTGTCGCCGCCCGCGTTGCCTCCCAGGCAGCATCCCTCCCAGTTCACCAATGGCTGACTGACGATGAAATATCCCTCATCATCGAGGCCGTGACAATGGCGGTCGCCGCATGACGCACGCTCCGCTCCGCATCGCGCTCGTCGGCGCCGGCACAATGGGGGCACATCACGCCCGCGTCATCAACGATTCCGCATCCGCCGAACTGGCAGTGCTGGTTGATCCGCGTGAAGACGTGGCCGGACCGATCGCCGCCAAGTTCGGCGCCACCTGGACACCCGAGCTCACCGAGCTCACCGATATCGACGCCGTCGTCGTCGCAGCTGCGACCGAGGCGCACCACGATTTAGCAATGTCGATCATTGACCAGCAGAAGCCTCTCTTGATCGAAAAACCCGTCGCCGACAGCCTCCTGAAGACCGAGCGGATCCTCGACGCCGCCGAAAAAGTCGACCTTCCCTTCATGTGCGGCTTGCTCGAGAGATTCAACCCCGCCATCTTGACCGCGCGCGCAATGGATTTGCATCCGTTCCATGTAACGGCAACCCGGCATTCTCCGTACGCATCACGGATCCGCACCGGGGTCGCCTGGGACCTTCTCGTCCATGACGTTGACCTCGCCGGCATCCTGATGGGAGGAGAGCCGACCGGTGTGTCTGCCCAGCTCGGATTCGTGCACCCCGAGTCTCTGCCAAGCGCCGAGGACGTAGCCGAGGTTGTCCTGACCTATGGGGACTCTCGGCTTGCGCAGATCTCCGCAAGCCGAGTAGGCCAACGCAAGGTGCGGGAGTTTATTGTCTATGAACACGATCGAATGATCGAAATCGACCTACTGAGGCGGGGCGTGACCATCTACCGCCATATTTCCGAGAACTCAGCCGACGGCGAAGGACGCGGCTATAAACAACAGACGGTAATTGAGATCCCCGAGATGGTGTCCAGTCGCGAACCACTCACTGCGCAATTCGAACACTTTGTTGCCCTGATCGAAGGTCGGGCCGACGCGACAGCAGAGCGCGCCTCCATATTGCCCTCCCACCGGATCATCGAACGCGTGACCCAGCAACGACCTCGTATTTAGCCTTCAGCGTGGTCTGGCTTGGTGGCTCCTGAGAGGTGACGTACAGGGCTATCCCTGCCACGGCCACAGCAAAAGCAACCGATCCGAGAGCCCACGTTCCCATTGGCGAGATGGGAATCGACCACCACCACTCTGCTCTCGAATCGAGGTTTGGCCCGGACACGTCGATACCGGTCACGTAACGACGAATATTGGTGTGTAGAGCGACCGAGTTCGCGATGATCACGAGAATGGCTACGACCGCCATTTGGCCCTTGCCAAGCCCGATATCGACGCGGTCGAACCCCAGGAGAGCGATTCCCACCAGCATGATCATCAACGGGTAGATGTAGCGGGGCTGGACAGCCTGACCGACCATAACGTGGTCCTTGACGAGGATGTAGAGGGGGACCATCACCAGCGCCGCGAAAACCACCAGCAACGCTAGACCTTTGCGCCGATCCAACTTGTGCAAGCCCCAGAAAATCAGTCCGCAGAACACTGCAAGCATCGACGCCCAGACCGCGCCCGGGAGAGCGGTGTCCAGCCATCCAAGTCCCCACGTCCCTAGGGCGCCAGTCCACAGCTGCGGAAGCTGCATCAAATTGGCGCCGGCCAGACCAAGAACGCCGCCAGTAGACGTCGTCGCACTGTGCGGGCCGGTATCGAGGCTTACGACGGACGCCTGACCGGCGAATAGGAAGAAGACTGCGGCGATCACGACTGTGGCAACAGGCACGATAGCAAGAACGGCATTCCGCCGATTCGCAATCGTGCGTATGCCACGGCGAGACACGAGCAAGATGCCCACAACTGCGAGCGCAAGTACGCTGTAGGCGGCAGCGTCGCTTCGCGCACCCGAGGCCGCAAAAGCCATGAGGATGGCGATAGCTCCGGCCGCAATCCTTCGTTTCCCAGTTGACGTGAAGTACGCAAGCAAAGCGACCCACAACGTCACAGCAGAGGTGATAGCCCAGCTACTTGGGTTGACACTGGGGATGAGAAACATTCCTAGTGGAACCAGCGTGGCCAATCCCCCAAACAGCAGTGGACCGCGGAGTCGACGCCCCACGACGAAGAAAAGGGCCGAGGCCGTACCGACAAAAAGGAAGGCGTTGAAGGCACGCATTGCGACAACTGAGAGGGCTACGTCAGGCCCAGCAAACACGCTCAACGTGCCGTAGAAAACAGGTGGATAGCTCGCGTCGAAGTTCCCCCGGTCCGTGTCAACGAGGACCGTCGAAGGCTCCTGAGGGCAATCGGCACTAGCGGCAGGTTTGAATGCATAGCACCCCGAGTACTCGATGAGCGTCGCAGGGACACGACGCTCATCCGAGGCATCGCCCTTTTCGCAGATACCCTCTCGCACCCCGGCTCCACACCAGATGCTCGCGAGGTGATAGTCGTCATCAGGACTCGCTCCGACCGGGGACGCGAGCCCCCATGCAACGAGCCCCAGGAACAGAGCTAGAGGGATGGCGACGACGGCCAGCCAGCGCGGGAGTCTCCCGACGAATTCCATGCGAAGCGCGCCTCCAAAGCTGGCGATAGGTGAACCGTGCCAGCCTAGTTTGGCGAGCCTGCAAGGCTTCACGCCGCATCGCCACGAGTATCCAACCGTCTACGATTGCGTAGATGTATTTCGTGCAGGAGGAACCCATATGAGTGCTCCTGTCTCTCGCCTTGGCTCACTCTCAGTGATCATCGCCAGTTTCAACTCGGCCGAATGGTTGCCATCGACGATCGACTCGCTCTGCTCAGCTTTAACTAAGGCAGGTCGCTCTGCTGAGATAGTCGTCGTCAACGACGGGTCCACCGACGACTCTGGCGCTGTCCTGGAAGAAATTCGTCAGCGGGTCCCCTACGATTTGGTCGTCATCGACCAGGAGAACCAGGGGCGCTTTCTCGCGCGATGGTCGGGCATCTCAGCCGCGCGCCACGACGACGTCCTCATCCTTGATTCAAGGCTGCTAGTCCACCCAGATTCGATTGCCTACCTCGACAGAGCCATCGAAGACCCGGCCTCACCTCGTACCTGGAACGGTCATGTTGCCACGGATGCTTCGGCGCCCCTGGTGGGCCAGTTCTGGTCGGTGCCGACCTACGTTTTCTGGGGTTATTACCTCGCAAACCCTCGCCCTATCAACATCACCGCGGAGAACTTCGACAGAGTGCCAAAGGGGACGGGTTTTCTGTTCGTGCAGAGGTCCCTATTCAAGCGTGCGTGCCTCGATGCCTGGCCTGAGAAAAACGCCGACCTGACCTCGGACGACACCAAGTTGCTCCGTTATATCGCGGACGAGGGTCCTATTCGGCTCGACCCTGGATTTTCGGCCACGTATCGTCCCCGCGGGACCGTGCGGCAGTTCTTTTCACACTCATTCACCCGTGGAACGCTTTTCGTGGACAGCTACGCAGGCACCAGCGCCCTGCGGAACGCAGTTCTCGTCACCCTGTCAATCCTGCCCTGGGCGGGAGTCCTGGCTTTGGTTGTCTTAGTCGCCTCCCGGCATTTCGCAGTCGCGGCAGGTATCACGGCGATCGTCCTCATCGGTATCGCGATTCCTGCGATCATCGCATTACTACGTCGATGCCCGCCGCGGTCAGCACTCTCGTATGCCGTCTACGTTGTGCCGTTTGGGTTCTTCTTCGCTGCCGGGCTCGGACGGGGCATCGTCCTTCACCGCAAGTCGTTTCTCCGCAAATCCAGGCAGGACATACACAGGTGATCATCTTCATTTACGGGACGACCGCAGAAGCAATCAAGATCGCGCCGGTCGCGCGTCGGCTTGAGAAGCGCGGCATCCCCTACGAGAGCTGGCTGACCCACCAGCACACAGATTCCCTGCGAAAGGTCCTGCCCGAGCTCGGGCTTGCTGCGCCCACGAGGATTATCGCCGATGGTCGACGCGGCAAGCCGCTTAAGAGCTCACGGGATGTTCTTTTTTGGATGTGGGACGTGGCGGCGTGGATGCTGAGGAACATCCGCGCGACCCGAAAGGCTCTGCCCCCGAGGTCGATAGTTGTGGTCCACGGCGACACGATCACCACTGTGCTCGGCGCGTTTATCGCTCGGCTGCTCAAAGTCCCCAGCGCCCATATCGAAGCCGGGCTGAGGTCAGGGAACTGGCGTCATCCGTTCCCCGAAGAGTTGGACCGTCGGATCGTTGGCAAGCTGGCGCGCATCCACTACACGCCATCCGAGGATGCCACCAAGAACCTGTCGAAGTCGGCGAACGTCGTGTTCACGCATGGCAATACGGCGATCGATGCAGTGCTCGACCAGGGCCCTTCGGCAGCAAGCGATGAAGCCCCCTTCGGCGTCGTTCTCCTTCACCGGTTCGAATTCATATCCAACCCGCAACTCGTCACCTCCACCTTTGCGACCCTGGTAGCAGACAGCCCAGTGCCGCTCCGACTCATCACGGACGCCTATTCGGAGCACGGACTGCTGGCAACATTGGGCACCTATGACGCGACTCGCCTCGTAGCGCAACCTAAGCTCAGCCACGATGAGTTCATCACCCTCTTGAAGAACGCGGCGTTCATCGTCACTGACTCCGGCGGTATCCAAGCGGAGGCTGCGTTGCTGGGTGTGCCGACGCTCGTCCACCGGAAGACGACCGAGCAGTCGGAGGGATTCGGCGCGAACATCGTGCTGTCGGAGTGGGACAACGAGAGGCTGTCAGCCTTCCTGCGCGATCACTCGTCCTATCGCCGACCTCTAGGCCGCCCACCCGTCTCGCCGTCAGACGTCATTGTCGACGACCTGGTCGCCCGCGGCTATGGCGCCTGAGGCAAGCGACCCTGACGCCCAAGAGGGGCGCCCTAAAACCCTCGTCGAGAGGCACGGACGCGCACTGATCGAGGTCGCTCTCGCGAGCGGCTTTGGAATCTTAGCGTCGGCCGGGTTCCAGGTCGTGGCGACCCGTGGCCTCGGGCCGAAGGAATTCGGGCTTCTCGCAGCTTTCCTGGCCCTGATCAACATCGCGGCGATCGGTAGCGCCGCCCTCCGCAACTCGGTAGCCGTGACAATCGCGAGCGCGCCCGCATCGGCAACAACCAGGATCGGACGGCGAATTGACAGCTCCCTGATTGAGGCCCTGGCGCTCGGTGGCATCTTCGCCGTTGGCCTCATCGCGGCGTCACCCTGGCTTGCTGGTTCGCTGCAGTCGAGCCCGGTCGCCCTCGCCGTAACCGCCGCCACGATCGTGCCGTACTTTCTTTTCGCGCGTGGCCTCGGCATTCTTCAAGGACGAGGTCGTTCTCGAGCCGTCGTCTGGTGGTCCACGGGTGCCCAGTTTGTTCAGCTCATTCTCGCCGTTTTGGCACTCGCGCTGGGTTACGGAGCTGTTGGCATCCTGGTCGTGTTCCTCGTTTCAGTCCTCGTCGCGACCATCGGATCCGGGTACCAGACGCGCCACCTCATGTCGCCCGTCACGACCCGGCCCTTTGAGATCGACAGCATGGTCGTTGTTGCTTTGACCATCGCGTTCGCCTGGCTCACCAACGTCGATGTGATCCTGGTGAAGGCCGGTGCCGCCGACCTGCTCGCTGGGTCTTACGCGGCAGCCGCTGTGCTCGTCAAGACGACCCTGATTCTCCCCGCCACCTTGTCGCTATATCTTCTCCCGCGATTCGTCGGCAGCCGGGGGAATGTCGCATTGACCCGGCTCGGCGTCCGGCTAACCCTGCTCTTTACTTTCCTCGGCGGGGTCGTGATACTCGCCGTTCTTACCCTCGGCGGGGGACTCATCGTCCCCCTGCTCTATGGTCCGGGGTACCAACTGACCATTAGTTTGTTGCCGTGGTTGTGCCTCATGTGGCTTCCTTGGGCAATGACGCAGGCGATTCTGGTGCGCATCACGTCGATCTCATCGAAGGTCGGACTGGCGATCCTCGGCGGGGCGATGGTTGCGCAGTGGGTCGGTTGCAATCTCGTCCTCCCCAACATTCAGGCGATGATTGCCGTGAACACCTCGATCGGAGTCGTGAGCTTCGTCGCCTTGTTCCTGGTTCACCATCGTCACGCCCAACGCATCCCCGAGGATGTACCGACGGTGGAGGACTAGGAGCCGGCCTTGCCTTCTCGCTCACGCATTTCCTGTACTTCAAGATCGAGAATGGCGACCCGCTCAGCAAGCGCCCTCGTTTTACTCTCGAGTCGTGTGAGTTCCGAGCTGTGCTGGAGACCGACAAGAAACAACGTCGCGATCGAGACGAAGAAGACGAGATTGACCGGCAATCCGATTCCCACCAGCGAAGCGGCCCACACGAGGGTGTCGGGAAAAATGCCAGCTACAAGCGCGAGAACACCGGCAATCAGCCACCACATGGCGTGACGCTCGCGAAGTTGACGCCGCCGCAGTAACTCGATGACGACGATCAATACGATGATCGCCGCTGCTATCCCAAATACGTAGGTCCTCACGTTCATTAGCCCACGACCCGATAAGTCGAAGAGGGCCGAACATAGGCAAACACCAGGGCAACGACTGCTCGCACGAGGTACGTAGCTGCTTTGACAGGGTTGTGAGACGGCGTACCTGCCTGCCTCACTCTCATCGAAACGGGTATCTGCCGAATCGTCAGACCCGCACGGGCTGCGATGACGAGAGATTCGACGGTGTCCCCCAGATACTCCGCGGGGTAGTGCTCCGCAAACAGAGCAATCGCTCGGGGACCGGAGGCGCGGTAGCCGGAGGTGGTGTCGGTCAGACTGGTCTTCGACGAGATGCTCACCACCACGGCGAGGCATTTCATCGCCCAGCTACGCGGCCCTCGAACGCGGTAGTCCCCTTCTCCGGCGAACCGTGCACCGAGCACTAGGTCGGCATGGTCGAGCTGCTCAAGAAGAACCGGCACGCTGCTCGGGTCGTGCTGTCCATCAGCATCGATTTGCACGACGGTGGTGTAGCCGTTCTCGAGCGCAAACCTAAAGCCCACCCGAACGGCGCCGCCGACGCCGAGGTTGAAGGGAAGGGTCGCGACCCGCGCTCCGGCGCGCCTCGCCACGTCACTCGTCGCGTCACTGGAACCGTCGTCGACGACCAGCACGTTCACCCCATGCAGCTTGGTAAAGACTTCTTCGACGACCTGCCCCACCGATTGCGCCTCATTGAATGCGGGCATCACGATGAGAGTTCGATCGAGAGGCGGCATGGGCAGATCCTACCAACCGTCGCACCGCGGCTATCGCCGAGTCATCCGACGGCGAACCTTCTCGACTACGACTCGTGGCCCGGAGGTTCGCAAATAGAAGAGGACGCGCTCGAGATCGTGCCGCACTCCGTATCGTCGCCGGCGCCGAACCCTTGAGCGCGGCGCATCGCCAGCTGCGTTGTCTCGCGCGTGCCGTGCCTCAGCAACGAATGCGATGAGCGGTGAGAGCGCGCGTTGCCAAAAATAGCGTTCGCGGACCCGGCCGATGTTGCCGCGCACCTCGGCGACAAACTTCTCATCGAACAGAATTTTCTCGAGCGCATCAGCGAGCTGCTCCACGTTCTCTGCCTCGACCACGACACCGAGTCCCTCTGCTTCAACAAGTTCCGCGAAATGGTCACCGGCAGTGACCACCATGGGCAATCCCGCCCACAGATAGTCGAGGATCCGGGTGCGAAACGAGAAGGTCGTCTCTATATGCGAGAAGTGGGTGCTGACCCCCGCGTCAGCTTCGGTGAGGTAGTTCTGACGATCCGAATAGTCGACCCAGGAATCATTGAAGAACACCGAGCGATCGAGGGCCCCCAGCTCGGCCGCCAGTGCCCGTGACTGGCCAACGATCGCCATTTCCGGCACGCCGGGGTGCGGGTGCTTGGTGCCCTGGAAAAACAGTCGCACTCCATCTCGCCGTTCCGCGAGCAGGGCTACTGCACGAATGAGAGTCGCCGGATCGAACCAGTTGTAGAGGCCACCGCTCCACAGCAGCAGCTTGTCGTCAGCGCCAACGCCAGGCAGCACCCCCTTGAGGACGTCGCGTTCGTGCACGGGTGGGGTACTCGGCAGACCAAAGGGAACAACGCTGATGAGGCCGTCCAAGTCTGGATCGCCAACATAAGTCTTGGGGTTTATGCGCCCAAGGGCGGCCAGCTGACCCAGCCAGAACATCCTCTGCCGGTCGGATGCTGCGAGGAAGAAGTCGCCGCGCTCCAGCTGCTCGTTCAGCACTTCCGTGGCATCCCGGACCTGGCTGCTCCACTGCTCAGCTGGTAGTTCGCGCCCCTGCTCTAGCTGTTCGAGGTGCATGGGATCGTAGATGTCAACGACGAGAATCTTGCTGCTGGACCGAAGGCTTTCAAAGACCGCCATCGCGTGCCCCTGGAATACGATCACGTCCGCCCAAGCCTCGAATTTCGCAAATGCTCGGTCGTCGCCTGGCGAGACGTGGGTGACCTGGAACGGCGCCGCGAGCCCCTCATCCACACCGGTGAGACTTACGAGTACGACGGAATTGCCCGCGTCGGCCAACGATTCTGAAATATTCCAGGCGCGAATGGCGGGTCCGGCTAGCTTCGCGCCAATCGGATCCCCGGTAACAACGACGACCTTCGTAGTGTCCGGCACCTCGAGCAAGTCGAATGTGGACACGAGGTTCTCATAGCCGTGGAGGTAGCGCTCCTCCTGGAGGACAGGAGCGTCGAGTTCACCGAACAGCATCCGAATCCGTGACTCAGGGACGACACGTGACGATTGGATCTGAGCTCGCGCCCGTGCGAGCTCAGGGAGCTGCTCGACAAATTGATCGATCGCGTACATGGAGGCGACGGCACCGCGATCCACCAGCATCTCCGATTCGTCGTCGGCACCACGCCGGAGGTCGAACGATTCCGAATCGAGGTGACCGCGCGTGACGGCGCGACGAATCGACAAACCCATCGCGGCTGGAAGAGCGTCGGCAATGTACTTGTCGCCTGCATTCTTATAGAGAGTGAAAAGTGCATTGCGTTCAAGCAGATAGGTCTCTTTGAACGAACCGAATGCACTCATCGAGGCGTGGTGCTTGTGGAAGGCCAGCGACCCCGGTACGTAGCGATAGCGCCACCCAGCGAGATTGAGACGCCAGCCGAGATCGACGTCCTCGAAGAACATGAAGAATCGCTCGTCGAAACCCCGCAATTCATCCCAAACCGAGCGGCGCACAAACATTGCCGAACCGGTGCCGAACAGAACATCAGCGGCGACATCAGGGACCCGCGGCGGTCGCTCGGCCGTGAAGGGTTTGTATCCCATCCCATACCAGGTCATCGCCGAGCCGATGTAGTCGACCAGCTCTCCATCCCAATCCAGCACCTTGCTCGCCACTGCTCCGATGCCGGCGTCTTCGCCGAATACGGCCATTGCCGCACGGATCCAGCCGGGATCAGGCTTCGCATCGTTGTTGAGAAGTGCGATGACCTCACCCGTGGATGCGGCGACACCTCGGTTGCACCCGCCGGCGAATCCTTCGTTGGTGCGTGAGATGACGAGTTTCACGTGGGGCGCTTCACGCTTGAGTCGGGCAACACTGTCGTCACCCGACGCATTCTCGACCACGACGATTTCGAGCAGCTCCTGCGGCCAGTCGAGGTCGCCAAGCCGCGCGATCGCCTCGAGCGTGTCGTCAACACCCCGGAAGTTCACGAGGATGACAGAAACCGCACCTGTACGGTAGCCAGGCATCGGGTCCTTTCGATCCAGCAAACGGGGCCCCCCCATCGTAGCAATCTGCTAGCGACGGCGAACTCGTTGTACGGCATCCCCGATTGCACGGAGCGGGCTCGTCACTCGCCAACTCGTGCTGCGGTAAACCTCCGCGAGCTCACCCGAATCGAAGCGTGACTGCGACATCGCCGCGAGTGCCAATGCCGATCCCGGAGGAAGCACCAACGGCATCCCATCCAGCTTTGAACGGACCGCCTGCATGTCCCGCCCCCATCGAGCCTCGTCGTGGACCGAGTACGAGTCGCCGCCTGACACCCATCGGCGGTAAATAGCTGTGAGGTGCGGGATATCGACGACACCAAGAAGTGCAGCACCTCTCAGAATCAAATCCCAGTCCTCGCAGACCTCAAGGGTTTCGTCTGCCCCACCTAGGCGAGCGAGCGCTACCCGCGGGAATGCGATCGCCATGAAGGGGGTCATGTTGACTCGCAAATGATCGGCGAGGTCGAAGATGGGCGGGTACGGGCATGTGACTTCAGAGATTGTGGCGTGGCCCGTCACGGCGCCCGGCCAGTCGGCCATTGCGACCTGCTGCACACCAACCACCGCACGCACCAAGCTCCCCGGCGCGGCTTCGGCTGCGGTAAGGAACCGCTCGACCCAGCGCGACGCCACAACGTCATCGTCATCGAGGACTGCCACGTGCGAGCCAAGCGCAGCTCCGAAGCCGACGTTGAGCGGGCGGGCACGCGTGCCCCCCGATGCGACCATCAATCGCGTTCGCTGGCGCAGCCATTCAGGCTGCTCGGTGACGAGATTCTCGACGTCAACCAATTCAATGTCGTGCCCAACAAGCAGGAGTTCGAAGCGGTCATCAGTCTGTCCGGCGAGACACAGGAGCGCTTCTCGCAGCGCTTCAGGACGATGCAGTTGCGTGCGCATCACGACCGACAGAAGCGGTTGCGTTGATGAGCTAATGGTCGACCCGATGGCGTCAGCGGCGACCTCATCCACGAGGTGCACCGCGCGTTCAAGCAACGAGGTTTTTGGCACGGCAGCGGGAACCGAATCAGCCCGATGGCCGGGCTCACGCGCTACGTCGCACATCACGACCGCCTCAGGATGGATCACCGCAGAGACACGAGTACTCGCAAGTTCCTCAGCGGCCGCCAAGACACACGGGACGTCGGCAAACTCGAGGAGCCCCTCGTGGGTGGATTTGTTGTCGAAGGGTAGCGTTCGCGCCGCGACCGCTACCGGTGTTCTTTCATATGCGGTCAATAGCCGTGTGACGGTGCTCGCGAGAATCAATGCGTCCGGAGCCACCGCAAGAACCAGGGTGTCGTTGTCGATCACATCAGCGGAGAGGCTCGCCCAAGCATCGTCGCCCGTATCGAGATCGACGACAGAGAGGCTGCCACCCGAGGACCGTGCGTCCTCTGTTGCCGCGGTCACCTCGTGAGCTGGCAAAGACGCGGTGCACCCCACCTTGATCCGCCACCTGACCCCTACTTCTTGGGTGCCAACGTTGAGCGCGTAGATCAGCGCCGCACACCACCGCGCAAAATCCACCCCATCATCGCGCCGCAACGACAGGGCGACGAGGGTGCGGTTGTGTCTCGAGGAGTCCATATGCTTCGCGTGCGGTCGGTGGCCGGTTCCGTCCAGCCTAGTGACCAGTGCAGAGACTCCCAGTACTCGCGTGGCTGCCGTGCGCGAAGACGCAACTACCATGGTGTCGGCGTCGTCCGCGCGGCGCCCGCCCGCCAACCGAAACGGATCGCCATGTCAGATGCCAACGAGAAACGGGCCCGCGGCAAGCGTGTGCTCATCGCGGGAGCAGGAACGGCCGGTCAAAGTCTCGCCACCGATGTCACGGCTACCGGGGATTTCGTGGTGGGATTCCTCGACGATGCAGAGGCCGGAACGCAGGTCTTAGGCCGTCTGGCCGATGTCGCGACCGTGACCCTGAATCACGCCATCGACGTAGTGTACTTCGCCATCCCCACGGCCCCCGCCGAGGTGCTCAGAGCCTTCGTGGTGGCAACGCCGCGCGACCGGGTGGAACTCGCGATCGTCCCGCGCACGTATCGAGTGGTGTCGCGAGAACGGGTCTCCATCTCCGATCTCACGGACATTGACGTGCTGGACATGGTCGGACGCGCACCGGTCAAGCACGACATGGACGACGCTCGCGCCTCAATCGCAGGCCGGAGAGTAATGGTCACAGGTGCCGCTGGCTCGATCGGATCCCGCCTCGCCACCCAATTGCACGTGCTCGACCCCGAACTTGTCGTGTGCGTCGACCGCTCCGAAAGTGGCGTGTTTCACCTCGGGCAGTCGTTGAGGGACATCCCGAATTATCGACTCGAAATCGGTGATGTCCAGTCCGAGCAGCGGATTGCACAATTGATGGCTCAGCACCGACCCGAGATCCTGTTCCATGTCGCGGCATACAAGCATGTGCCCCTCATGCAAGACAATCCCGTTGAGGCGTTTAACAACAATGTGTGGGGCACCCTCAACATGCTCCAGCAGGCAGAGAGTCAAGGCATAGAACGAGTCGTCTATGTTTCAACGGACAAGGCCGTGCACCCTACGAATGTCATGGGCGCTACCAAGCGCATCGGCGAGCTCCTGCTGCGCGACCTCGCCGCACGTGACACAGGCACCAAGTTCACCGCGGTTCGCTTCGGCAACGTGCTTGAAAGCGAGGGAAGCGTCATGCAGACCTTCCGCCGCCAGCTGCAGCAGCGGAAGAACCTGACGGTCACGGACCCCGAGGTGACCCGCTACTTCATGACAATTGATGAAGCGAGCCAGCTCGTCATCCAGACGGCCTCCCGTGGCTCGCAAGGAGACCTCTTCGTGCTCGACATGGGCGATCCGATCCGCGTGTACGACCTTGCACAGGGCCTTATTGCGGCGGTTGATCCGAGCCTCGGAATCGACGTCATCGGTTTGCGCCCCGGTGAGAAAATGTACGAAGAACTGAGCTACGAAACGAGCTCGGTCGACACCACCTCCCATCCGAAGGTATTCATCGTCACCGAACTCGATTCGCAAGAGCCTGGCGAAACGTTGCGCTGGGTCGAAGGCTTGCTCGAGCGCACCCGCAACTATTCAATCGACGGCGACGAACTCAAGGACGAGATGCGCCGATTCGGTTTCGACGCGATGCAATGAGCCGTGTGCTAATTGTCGGAGCGAACAGTCCGCTCGGCACCGCGATACGGGCAGCCCTGGTCGCAGACGGTCACACCGTGTTTGGGGTCTCACGCTCGGGGCACGGCGATAACGAGTCCGTCGACATCTCGGATGGCGCTGCCGCAGGTGCGTTGCTCGCGCGAGTCAAACCCCACACCGTCGTCTACCTTGCCCGTCCAGATATCCCCGACAACGAGCCAGAAGCGGTCGTCAGCGCAGCCGTGGACGGGCTAAGAACATTCTTGTTGTTGTGTGCAGAGAACTCTGTCGATCGCCTGCTGTTTGCATCGAGCGCCGCTGTCTACGGCACCGGTATATCCCAACCCCTCGTGGAAGAGGACCCCGTTCTGGCAGAGGGAGCGTATGCCCAGCTCAAGCTCCTCTCAGAACAATGCCTCGCTGAAGTTGCCGCTCAGACGACGCTCATCGCCGTTGCCTTCCGAATATTCAACGTGTACGGTCCAGGGTTTAGAACCTCGCTGATTAACCGCCTGGTGGACTCGCGCTCCGGGGGGGCGCCGCCGCACGTGTTCGCGACCAACGACTTCGTTCGTGACTATGTGCACGTCGAAGACGTGGCGGCTGCGTTCGCGCTCGCCGCGTCTGCAACGAACATTGAATCTGGCGTCGTCAATCTCGGCACTGGATGGGGCACGGGCAATCTCGACTTGCTCGCCCTGCTTCCCGACGCGCGCTGGGTACCAGCAGGTCACCTGGATTCACCGTCAACGAGCATCGCCGACACTCGTCGACTGACCCGCCTTTTGGGGCTAGCTCCGCCCGCCCGCCTCCGTCGCGACGGCCTATTTCGAACCTAGACTCGAAGAATGGTCTCTGTCGTCCACGCGCGCCTATTCCAGGCGATGATCGCCTCGCTCGCGATCATCGCGACAGGTATTGGCATCTTCGCCGTGGGGGTTGCGAGGGCGCCCAGCGCAGCGGCAGCGCCCGACGCGAAGCTCGCCGATATGAGCGGGTTCCAAGCAGGCAACATTATCGACGACGGCCTGTTCTGGGACTCGAATGCATTGAGCGAAGCCGGCATCCAAGCTTTCTTGAATGCGAAGGTGCCCACCTGTGCAGCAGGTTTCACGTGTCTCAAGAACTACCGCGAGACCACTCACACAATCGCAGGCACGCCCATGTGCGCACAGTACGACGGTGCAGCCAACGAATCGGCCGCGACGATCATCTTCAAGGTCGCCCAGACGTGCGGCATAAGCCCCAAGGTCTTGCTCGTGGTTCTGCAGAAAGAGCAGGGACTTGTCACACACTCATCCCCTGGCGTGACGCGCTTCCGGGCCGCCATGGGCGCGGGGTGCCCGGACACGGCCGCCTGCGACGCTAATTACTACGGATTCTTCAATCAGGTCCACTACGGCGCGTACCTGCTGAAAAGGTACACACAGCCCGCCGGCACCGGGCCCGGCACCGCCTACACCACTCGTTTTGACCTGCGTTATCCGGTCGGCCGCACGTCCGCGATCGCCACTGACACCAGTCCCGATTGCCCTACGAAGTCAGTCTTCATCGAGAACCAGGCCACTCACGCCTTGTATATATACACGCCGTACACGCCCGACGCGGCGGCCCTCGCGACGAGTTACGGCACAGGCGGGAGCTGTTCGTCATATGGCAACCGCAACTTCTACTCGTACTACACCGACTGGTTCGGGTCAGTACGGGGAGCACCCGTGGGCGTCTACTTCCGCGACTACTACGCAGCCAACACCTCCTGGCTCGGTTACCCCACAAGCCCAATGAGCTGCGCAGGACCCGACAGGGGATGCATCCAGAAATTCCAGGGCGGGATGATCGCGGGCAGTTACAGCACAGTCGCCGCCGGAGTGCGCGCTGACTACGCCCAGTACTGGGGTTGGTACGGCCGCGAGTACGGAGAAATGGGCTATCCGACCAGCGAGTATGCATGCGTGGGCGACCAGTGCCGTCAAGAGTTCCAAGGCGGCACAATCACATCGTCGACCGCCGCCGGTATCGCGGTCGAGCTACGGTCACGGCCCAGTTGGCTGGGCGCGTCAACGCAGGCGAAATCCTGCACCCTCAAAGGTGGCGCCTGCTACCAAGCCTTCCAAAACGGCTGGGTCCTACAAAGCCCCAGCGGATCCTTCGCCGTCCCTACCGCCGTCCTCGCGACATGGGGCAACTACGGCCGCGAGTACGAGTTCCTCGGATTCCCCACCGGAGCGACCTCAACGGTCCCCGGCCCCACTGGCAGCTACACACAAACCTTCCAAGGCGGAACAATCACCGTGACCAACGGAGCGGGCGCCGTGACAGCCGCGTCTGAACCGTTCATCAACGCATCCCTCACCTCACCCTGGCTCGGCGCAGCCACACAGGCGAAATCCTGCACCCTCAAAGGTGGCGCCTGCTACCAAGCCTTCCAAAACGGCTGGGTCGTGCAAAGTCCCAGCGGAACCTACGCCCTCCCCACCGTTGTCCGCACGATCTGGGGATGGTATGGGCGTGAGTACAACGTGCTGGGATTCCCGACCGGTTCGCCCTCGGCCGATCCAGCCTCAGGCACCTACACTCAGGCCTTTCAAGGTGGGACGGTCAGCGTTGTGAACGGCACCGCGACCGTGTCGCTGCCCTGAAAAGCACTAGCTCCGCGCCTTCAGCTCCCAGAGAGTGAAATCGACGTCGGAACTCGCCAACACCGGCCGGTAGTACTCGCGTAGCACGTCGAATTGGGCGGGAAAAACTGTCTCCGAATAGTCGTACAACGATCTCGTGACCAAGAACGGAGCCTGGTACTTGTCTAGCTTCGCCCGCAATTTGTCTGGTGCGAGGGACAACAGCAGCGCATCCTCAAAATAGGGCCGATTGAGCTGCAGGCCGACGTCCTTCGGCGCGATGATTTCCGTGCGCGGAGGGACAATTTGCCGCGACTGCTCGAGAAATGTGGCCATGCCTCGTTCGCGGTAGTAGTAGCGCGTTGAGAAAGGAGAGGTCGCATTGACCAGCGAGGTGCTCGCTTGGACCATGAGGGGCGTCAACAGGATCGCAAAGGCAACACCCAAGACAGCAAATCTCCTGGTTTGTTGGCGGGTGGGAATGGACCATCGGCCTTCTCCTGCGAGCGCGAAAGCGCACAGGCCAGTCGCGATGATCACGCAGACGAAGCACGCCGCAGAAAGCTCCAGAAGTTCTTCCGTTGAACGCGCCTGCAATCGGGCGGTCCGCGCTGCGATCGCGAATATCCCTGCCGTCCCCACGGCCAAAACGACAATGTAGGCAATGTAGATCAGCTTCCTTGAAGCGCGGCGTGCTCCCTGAACCGGGAATCCAAACCCGGGGAGCGTCATGACGAGCACGGTGACCAGCGCAAATCCGGGGACAGCTATGGCCGTGTATTTAGGAAATACAAATGGGCTGGCGGTGATGTAAGAGTAGCCAAGAACGATCGCGGCACTCGATGCCGCAACAAGAATCACCAAGTGCCTCTGGACGGCGGTTGGTTTGCCAACAACAACGGCGACGGCGACGGCGAGCGCCGCTATTGCGACAGCGGGTCCGATCCATGCGAGGTTCGAGCCCGGACCCACGGCCAGATTGGCCAATGTGCCACGGATTCCAGTCCTTCCCGGAGCGCGGCTTCCGAGCGATCCGAGCAGATACTCAAATGGATCGAGCGCGTCGAACTTCAGTGCGGCGCCCAGGGCAAAAAGCAGCCCGAGCGAAACGACAGTGCCGACCGCGAAGGCTATGACGACCCACAGGGCTTTGGTCCATCTCTGGAGAGGCGAGATGAGTGCAGAGGCGAGAACAATTGCAGCGACGATACCGGCGATCATGAACTTGGTCGACACTGCGAGAACGGCGAAGGCCACGAGGCCAAGGATCAATCGCCGACCCAGAACCCCCTGCGACACAATTGTGGCAAGCCACAGAGCCAAAGCCACCACGAGCGGGCCGAGAGTGCCATCGATATCCGGAACCAAAGCGTCACTGAGGACGAGTGGGTTCAAAAGAACGAGGCCGGCCAGGGCTACGTAGCCCGCCTGCCGCATTGTTGGGGCTATCTTGCGCAATGCGAGCATCAGGAAGAACAACGCCGCGATGACACAGATTGCGCCGAACGAACGAACGGCGAACGGCGAAAAACCCCAGACGCCTAGATGTGCCGCGAGGAGATAGTCATACAGCGGTGGATGCCACAGGCCGAGGTCGTGTGGTCGGAATTCACCGTTGTAGAAATAAGGTGAACCGCTCTTCAATATCCCGTCCGCTACGTACGGGAAAACGGCCTCGTCGATCACATACGGCTGGCCCCACTGGGGGATGCTGACGGCAAGGAACGCGAGGATCACGCCCAGGGTCCCCCACACGCCGCCCCCGCGAAGAGGGCCGACCCGTGCCACGCGCATCCAGTTCATCACGCGGCCGAATCTCGCGGCTCCGCCTACCGAGCCAGCGGGTTCGGAGGTCATTTCTTTCGGGCGACGACGAGCATCTGGCCCGCCGCGGGCTTGAAGGGCGACGCGAGATAGCACTTGATAAGGAACCGCGACACTGGCAAGCGCGATTTAACGGAGAACGGCATGAACCGCGCCTGGCTTCTCTCAATTTCCCAGCCACGCGATCTGAGGAAGTCGGCAAGGGACACCTCGCTCCACATGCTGACATGCGTGAAATCGTCGAAGTATCGCTTGTAGGCGAGCCGAAAATTGGGCTGAACAAGGACCACTTTGCCGCCCACGGTGAGCACGCGATCGGCCTCGCTGAGAACCGCGTCGAATTGCTCGTGAGTCAAATGCTCCACCAGATTGGAGGCGAACACCGCGCTCACGCTCTCATCGCCGAGGAAGCCGAGGTCCTCTGCTGGACCGACATGTGCCTCAACACCTGGCGCAGCGGCCTCGACGATCCCGGGCCAGAGGTCCACGGCAATTCGGCGGTCGGCCTTGGCATTGTTGATGAAGTCGCACCACCCGGCTCCGAGTTCGACAATCGACGCGGAATCCTTCATAACTCGAGAGAGCGAGAAGTCCCAAAGTGCAGCCCACAGCACGACTCGCTTGTTGTCGAATTTCAAACGACTGTCGAAATAGATTTTCGCCGCGTCAGAACCGCTCATGACACTTCCTTCGTTCGGATGAATCTCCACGAAAACAGCAAGCCGATAAGCATCCTGAGCCCGACCTTTGTTGCCCGACGATTCGAGACGTTCCCGCCCTTGGATTCGCCTTCTCGCGCGTAGAAGGTGACCGGCGCCTCGACAAGCTTGAAGCCATTCTTCATTGTCGTATCGAGAAAATGCGCATTGAACTCAAGATTCACCCGTGGGTCGTAGTCACTCAGATGATCACGCAAGAAAGATGAGCGGCACAGCTTGTAGGTGGTGCCAAGGTCGGTAACGGTACCGCGGCCGAGATGCTTGAATTCGAGGAGCTTGCCCCCGACGAAATTGCCCCAGAACATGAACGTGGTGAGCTGGGTGAATTTTTCACGTAGCTGTTCGACAATACGGGTCCCGTTCACCACGTCTCCGTGGGGGATGTAGGCAAGCAACTTCTCAAGATCCGCGGCGCGGAACGTCATGTCTCCCTCGCAAAGGGCGACGAGAGATGTGTCTGTGTATTTCGCCCCTTCGGTCAGGGCGCGATACACGCAGTATCCGTATCCCGGTCTGACCTCGGTGACGACAACGGCCCCGGCTCCGACCGCAGCTCGCGATGTGCCGTCGATGCTGTTGTTGTCAACAACGATCACCCGCTTCACCAGAGGGTGTTCGAGGAAATCCCGAACCGCGTTTCCAATGCTCTCCTCATCGTTATACGCCGTGAGCACTACCGTGACGGCCGACCGGTCGACCCACGCCTGGGAAAGTTCATGACCATGGCGACGTGCCCGGTAGAAAATCGCAAAGTCGGCCAAGATCAAGAACGTTCCCAGCACGATCGGCGCGCCCGATAGCCACACCACATCGCGGAAGATCCCCGACGCACTGGGTATGACGATGCGGACGGGGAGGTTCACCAGTGACGTCGCGACGAAGACGAACACCCCGACGCAAAAGATCAACACCCCCCACATTGCAAGGGGGACAGCTCTGACGGCAGCGGATTGAGTCCGCGACTCTGGCGCGATCGACATCTACCGACGCCTACCGCTGCGAGCCGAGCGCGATCATCAAGACCCCGCCCATGACGACAATGATTCCGGCAATGGTCAGTGCACTCAAGGATTCGCCGAGCACGAGGCCCGCCACGGTCGCAACTACGGCGATCGCCCCGGCCGTAATAACAGGGTGCGCGACCGTCGCCGGGAAAAAACTCAAAGCGTAGACGTACAGAAGGAACGCGAGCCCATACGTAACGATCCCTATCCAGAGGGGCCAATTGTTTGCCCAGGTCGCCACGGGCGTGGTGATGGACGGAAGCCGACGAGGCGGCATCGAACTCACCTTGATCAGGATGCTCGCGCTGGCATTCAGGAGGACGCCGAGGACTAGCACTAACCATCTCACAACGACTCAGCCTATCCGGCCATGAGGATCGCGGTGACGCCTAGCTAGCTCGATCGAGCAAGTTTCGTCAAATACCGTCCATAACCGCTCTTTGCCAAGGGGACGGCCAGAGACGCAAGCTGGTCGTCACTGATCCAACCGGCCCGCCAGGCGATCTCTTCGATGCAGCCAATCTTGAATCCCTGGCGATCCTCAATGACTCGCACGTACTCCGAGGCCTGCATCATCGACTCAAAGGTGCCCGTGTCCAACCACGCGGTTCCCCGGTCAAGGACGTGCACCCGCAACTTGCCGCGATCGAGATACACCTCGTTGACCGTCGATATCTCTAGTTCACCGCGCGCGCTTGGTTTGATCGACTTCGCTATCTCAATGACGTCGTTGTCATAGAAATACAAGCCCGGCACGGCGTAATTGCTCTTCGGCGACGCGGGCTTCTCTTCTATCGAGAGGGCATTGAATGACTTGTCGAACTCCACGACTCCATATGCCTCCGGATTCGAGACGTGGTAGGCAAAGATCAGGGCGCCGTCGACCTCGCTATTGGTTCGCAGATTCGAACCCAACCCAGCACCGTGGAAGATATTGTCGCCGAGCACAAGAGCAACGGATTCCTCGCCGATGAATTCTTCGCCGATGACGAACGCCTGGGCGAGCCCGTCTGGCGACGGCTGCACCGCGTACTCGAGGCGAATTCCGAGAGCGCTGCCGTCACCAAGCAGGGCCCGGAACTGGTCGTGGTATTCGGGCGTCGTGATGATCAGGATTTCGTTGATCCCGGCCATCATCAAAGTCGAGAGCGGGTAGTAAACCATTGGCTTGTCGTATATCGGCATCAGTTGTTTCGAGATGCCGCGTGTGATGGGCCACAACCGGGTACCTGATCCGCCGGCCAAGATAATTCCGCGCATGGCCTATTTTCCGCTCAAAGACGCATAGAAAGTACGCATCGCATCCCAGGTCGGCAGCAAACCGGTTTCGCGCGCTTCGTCCAACGATGGCGCATCGGTGTCCTTAGGAGAGAGCAACGGGTGGCCAGCCTCCTCGGGGAAAATCAGGGCAATGTCGCGGTCGAGGGGGTTGATGGCATGCTCCGTTGTCGGGTGATACGTATCGCTCACGAGATAGCTGACCGTGGCGCCCTCGGTGAGGGCGACAAACGCATGACCGAGACCCTCCGAAAGGTAGATCGCCTTGCGATCCACCGTGTCTAACCGCACCGAGTCCCACTGCCCGAAGGTCGGCGACCCCACCCGGATATCAACCACGTAATCCAGCACGGCCCCATGCATGACTGTGACGTATTTTGCCTGCCCGATCGGGACATCAGCGAAGTGGACACCGCGCACCACGCCGCGTTTGGAGACAGATGTGTTCGCCTGGCGCAGCGACAGCGGATGGCCGATCGCCTCTTCAAGTACGTCGAAGCGATACCACTCCAGGAACACACCGCGGTCGTCCGCGCGCTGGATCGGGGTGATCTCGTATGAGTCAGGGATCGACAGTTCGCGGATTTGCACGTGCTCGATACTATCGGCCCGGTTTCAGTGAGCCGGGTTTCAGCGGGATGATGGCTCAATGAGCACTGGACCCACAGCGACTATTCGCCCGACTAGCGATCTGACGGTCATTCTGACCTGCTATAACCACCAGGCCTACGTCGAGCAGTGCCTCGAGTCGGTGTTCAACCAAACCAGGCCCGCACGCCAAGTCATCGTTATCGACGACCAGTCCCGCGATGATTCGGCGAACGTGATTGAGCATTGGCTCGCCGAGAACCAGCCCAACTGGACCTACATTCGCCACACCACAAACGTCGGTGTCTGCGCGTCTCTCAACGAGGCTCTTGCTTTGGCCGAGGGTCAATATTTCTGTCAGGTGTCAGCAGATGACTGGATTGAACTCGACCGGTTTGAGCATCAGACTGCCGCGCTCGACGCGTCGGAGGCACACGTGGCAGTTGTCGTCGGAGATATTCGCGAGGTCGAAGCCGGAGGCGGAACTCTTGTCGATCACGACTTCGGTCGCAGAATGGCCTCGCTGCTGGGCCCCGACGCACAGGCACACGTCGTCTCGCACCTCTTGGCCGAAAACACAATCCCGGCGCCGGGGGCGATGATGCGCACCGAGATGATTCGCACAATCGGCGGGTATGACGAGTCCCTAGCCTTCGAGGACTACGACATGTGGCTGAGACTCGCTGACCACCATGCGTTTACCTACGAGGCTGGGATAGTGGCGAACTACCGCGTCGTCGCCTCGGGCATGACCCGTAATGTCTCTCGGCGCGCGACCGTCCTGCATAGCGAAGCGCGAGTTCTGGCGAAGCACATTGGCAAGAGCAAAGACGACGACCTCATCATCGCAAAGCGACTCCTTGCAATTGCGGCGAACGTTCTCGAGTTGGGATCCACACGCGTGGCACGCGACATCCTCCGCCTGGCCGCGAGGGTCGACAATGCGCCTTGGATCCGGCGTGCAATCTGGACCTCGCGCCTACCCGGCGGACGGCATCGCATTCGAACCCGCCATGCTGAAGAACTGGGCATCGCCGCCCTCCCGAATGAGCAAGTCGCATGAGCCCGCTAAGGCGAGCTCGGGACGGGAATCCGCTTTCAAGAAGTGAACGACGAGAGCGTCGGGTTCACGCATGGGCGATGACAGATGCCCGTCTGCTCCTGCAACCAACGCGTTGGTTAAGCAAACGTATATACCCGTTCCCACCATCTACGCGAGTAGCCCCCATCGAGTGGCTGGAGACCAGATTTGGTTCCCACGCCGCGCTGCGGGAATTCAGCGAGGCAACGGTATCGGCCCACGCCTCGTCAATTGTTGAGGGCGGGGTGGTTCACATGGAGGCAGTTCCCGGAGCTCAACTCCACTTGGCGAACTATGCCACTCCGCCCATGGTTACCCATGGGCGTCGATGGGCGATCATCGCGACCCCTACGACCGCTAGACGTGTTTCGGCGACAGCCTTCTCGATCTTGGGGAACGGCGCTTTCAACTACTACCACTGGCTTATCGAACTTCTCCCTCGCCTCCAGCATCTTCCCGAGGCACTCGCACGATATCCGGACCTTGTCATCTTGGCTCCCCAATCCGTGGCAGAGACCCCGCAGCTTGAGGAATTACTCAGGCTGCTAATCCCGCCCGGCGTTGAAGTCCTCTATGTCGATCGAGATGAAGCGCTCACAGTGGAGAACTTGCTTGTTCCCCGACATGCATCCCTGTCGGTATTCAACAAGCGCGCGGACCATCGCTACGACAGCTCGGACTTCTACTTCGATGAACAGTCGGTCCTGTGGCTCAGAAGGCGATTGCAGACTCTTCTCGGATTGGGAGGCGAACGCACCAAAGCTGGCCGAAGACTTTTCCTAGCCCGCCACGGAGGTCGACGAGACTACAACCAAGACGAAGTCCTTGACTATTTCATGGGATACGGTTTCGAACCTGTTTATCTTGAAGATCTCTCGCTAAGAGATCAGGCCGGCGCTCTTGCGGAGGCCGAGGCCGTGGCCGGGCCGACGGGGGCTGCTTGGTCGAACCTCATCTTCTGCTCCCCGGGGACCCAGGCGTTCTATTGGCTTCCGGAAGAATATGGTGATTTTGTTGCGTTTGACGACCTCGCGCGAGCGAACCAGGTTGACCTGCACAAGATGGTCTTCCCCACTGGGGCCGTATCGACGGCGTCCCTCTATCAACGCGCTTTCGTCGTCCCAATCGAACGAGTGAAGGCTGCCTTCGACCGTGACCTCCAAGGCCTTTAGGGCGCGACTCCCCTCCTATTATTCGGCGACGAGATGCCCCGGAAGTGCGCTAAGTGCATCGCACACCTGAGTTACCTGCGCTTCCGTGAGCCACGGCGCGATGGGGAAACTGAGGACCTGTGTGCTCAAAAGGCGGGAGGTGGCAAGGTCGCTGCGCCCCGCATAGGCCTGCATGGGTGCAACCGTGTCAAAAAAGTAGGGGTAATGGATATCCGTTTTCACACCACGCGCCGCGAAATATTCGCGAGCCGCTGTGCGATCCGCCGAGCGCAACACAAAATGATGCCAGACGCTTTCGGCATGGCTTGACGCTCCTATTACGCGCGCCGAGGAAGCCGGCCCCAGTGCCTCGAGGTACCTACCTGCGATTTCTCGTCGCCGTTCATTTTGCTCGTTGAGTCGAGGAAGCGACGACAGCAGGAACGCAGCCTGAAGCGTGTCGAGCCGCGAGTTCCACCCCGTATCGGCGTGGTCGTACTTCGTCTCACCCTGGCCATAGGACCGACGGCTCCGCACGACTCGAGCAAGTTCGCGGGACGAGGTGGTCACCGCCCCGCCGTCGCCCAACGCTCCCAGGTTCTTAGTCGGATAGAAAGAGAACGCGGCAAAATCACCTACCGACCCGGTCATCTGATCACCAGATCGAGCGCCATGGCTCTGCGCGGCGTCTTCGATGAGGGCTACGCCCGCATCGTCTGCGATCTGACGGAGTTCTCCAAGTGCAGCCGGAATCCCATACAGGTGAACGACGAGAATTGCCTTGGTCGCAGACGTGATTGCCTCTTCGACCGCCGCCAGGTCGAGGCTCGCATTGTGGAGCCCGACATCGACAGGCACGGGAGTTGCCCCTGTTTGCACGACCGCGAGCCAGGTTGCGTAGAAGGTGAAACCAGGCACGATGACCTCGTCGCCCTCCCCGATTCCTAGCGCCTCCATGCCAATGCGCAGCGCATCCAATCCATTGCCGACCCCTACGCATTCGGACGACCCGATGAAACGCGCGAACTCATCCTCCAGTCGCGACACGGGCGCACCACCCACGAAATACCCACCATCGAGAACGTCCTCGAGGATCGCGTGGATCTCGTCTCGATGTGGCGCGATTCCCGACCCGATATCGAAAAACGGCACGTCAGCCACGGTCGCTCCAGGCAAGGAAATCTTGATAGTTCCTGATGTAGTCGGACTCCGCATACTCTTCGGATGCGAGTACCGCCACGACCGTCTCCGGCGAGAAGTTGCGTAACGTCCGCCAATATCCCGGTGGAATGTGAAGGCCAACGGCAGCACTGTTCAATTCGAACGACTCAACCGATTTGCCGTCGTCAAGATCTACAACAAGGGACCCGTTGAGGGCAATCAGAACCTGACGAAGGACCTTATGGGCGTGCGAGCCACGAGTCGCGGCTGCCGGTACATCTCGGATGAAATAGAACCGGCGCACGGCGAACGGGAGAAGAGACGGGCCTTCGACCACCCCGAGCGTGCCGAGCGGGTCGCTGAGCAAAGGGATGTCGATAAGCCGAGCGTGCATGTTGAGGTTCCCATCCGGTGAGAATGATCGCCGAGCGGCGCGTGCTTACCCTACAAGTGCAGGCGCCGAGCGCGCGCGCCACGCCTACCCGCGGCCCCGTAAAGTGGCGGGGTGACGAATAGAGTGCGGCCGACGTTGTCCGTTGCGATTAACGCGCACTCGGAGGGTCGGCTCCTTCGGCCCACCCTGCGCAGTGTCGCGGCGGCAATCGCGACGGTCTCCGAGGCGACAGAGTGCGAGTTGCTCATCGTCCTCGACAAGGCCACACCCGAGACTCTTGAGGAAGCACGCAAATGGGTCGAGTCCGATCGGATCGACGCGCCCGTGCGGCTTGTCGAAGTCGAGTTCGGAGATGCTGGAGCAAGCAGAAATGCGGCTGCTCAGAACGCTCGTGGCCTCTACCTTGCTTTCATCGACGGCGACGACCTAGTCAGCAGCAATTACCTCGCCGACGGACTGCACCTCTTGCTCGAATCAGATGAACGAGTCATCTTGCATCCCGGCACAGTTGTCAGTTTCGGTGCGCGCTCGACAATCTGGAAGATCCTCCCAACTGACACCGTCGACGCTTTCCAGCTCATCCGGGACAACTTGTGGCCATCGTCCTCGATCTCGCTGCGCGACACCTACCTTGAGGTGCCCTATCGCTCCACCTCTCCCGAACGCGGATTTGGCCCAGAAGACTGGCTATGGAACATAGAGACCTCGATTGCGGGGTTCGCGCACCGTCCCGTTCCCGGGACCATGTTCTTTTACCGCGTACGCGAGTCAGGCGGCGTCAACAATCGTCACCTGCGGTCGATCCTGCCGGGGTTCGATATCGACGGGCTAGTCCGCGCGATGCCGAGACAGGAGACGACGGCCATCGTCACGAAATCGACGCAACGACGCTCGCGTGACCGCCTCAAGCGACTTTTGCGGTTCGGCTACAAGACCGCCCTCCCCCTCATCCGGCTCTTGCTCGGCTTTCTCACGCAAGGCCAGAAAGAGCGTCTGTACGCCTGGGCGAAAGACGTCTATGTCAACCGCGGCAGGCGGGCTAAACGGCGCCCTGTTGTCCCTCAGGAGATTGTGTCTGCTCTGAAAGAGGCGTGTGAAATCGAACCCGCCTTATCGTGGACCGCCAACGGTTTTGCCCACCTTTCCGAATGGCATCCGCATGTTGATGAATATTCTCCGCTGCTGTTTTCCCTGGTTAAACAGCTTCGAGGAACTCGAGCGCTAGTGGCGGTGCCGTGGGTCGGCATAGGGGGCGCCGATCTCGTTTCCCTTAACTACGCACGAGCTCTGGCCGAGGACGACCGCTTCGCAGGGAATGTAACGATTCTGGCCACCCACATTCCCTCGCGTACGCTCCGACACCTCATACCGCCAGGCGTCACTTTCGTGCAGGTGCCGGAATCGTTTCGGGAGCTAACCCCGAACCAACAGCGGCGGCTTCTCGCGCACGCACTCTTGTTCGTTCGCCCCGAACTCATCCTCTCGATCAACTGCTTCGACGTGACGAACTCGCTGCAGCTTTATGGCCGTCAGCTCGGTGCCACAAGCCGCATCTACCTCTCTCTTTTCGCCTTTGACCGGATTGGCGACGGGTACCCCACCAATCCGATCACCGACGATGGCCAGCGCGAATACCTCGACGACATTGCCGGAATCCTTACCGACAATTCGGTAACGGCGGGCATCGTTTCGGAAATGCTCGCCCTTGGCGAGGACCAGGTCCGGGTACACCATCAGCCCGCGCTCGATCCGATCCCTGGATTTCGCCCCGGCACGCGCGCCTTTAACAATCGCTTCTTCTCCGAGAAGAACCCGTTCACGGTGATCTGGCCGCACCGTCTGGACAAAGAAAAACGACCCGACTCGCTCATCAAGATTTCCCACATGCTGCAGGAAGAAGGCCTCCCAGTTGAAATCCACGTCCACGGACAGCAGGTGCTTTCGAGCGACGGCAAGACGCTCATGGCATCCCTGGCCGAGGCAAATCTGAAGTACCTCGGGCCCTACACGGGTGGCCTAGCTGCGTTGCCGACCGAGAATTATCACGCCCTGCTGCTCACGTCGGAGTCCGAGGGACTCCCGCTTGTTCTCGTTCAGTCAATGTTGCTGGGTCTTCCTGTCATCGCCACCGCGGTGGGCGGTGTCACAGACATCATCAAGGACGGAGAGACAGGGCTGCTCGTTTCGAACCCCGACGACACGGCCGGTTTTGTCGAAGCCATCCGACACCTCATGTCGTCGCTCGAAGACCGGAGGAGCATCATCCACTCCGCTTACGACTTCGCCGCCTCGCAACACGGCTGGTCAACCTTCACCAAGCTTGTGGACACTTTGGCCTAAGGACTATCGGCCCGGTTTCAGAGGCTGGAGCAAGTCGCGCGCAGCATCAATTGCCCCCCGCCCGAAAGCCGAGTAACGACCGGTCCGCAGTTCGCGCAGAACTGGCGCGATACGTGCGAGGCGAAACTGTGGCAGAGCCGACCGCACCCGCTCGTGCAGGAGCTTCTCATTCGCGGTCGCCTGCAATTCGGGAGCGAACTCCGGGACCCGCGCCGCGAGATCGCGCGCACGATCGAGAAGTCGCGCCGAACGCGCCGCTCCGGGCTCGAGCATTCGGCGAGCCTTTCCGGCGAGCCCGAGCTTGCGCACGCCGATCTGGTTCGCCCCGTGCTGGCGGTAATCTATGAGGCCTTCATCAATGACTCCGAGGCCCCCCGTCGCCCCAGAAACCAGGGCAAGCCATTCATCATGAATCCAAGATGCGGGGAAAGGTACCGCGAGCTGCGCTAACTCCCGCCGCAGCATTACCGTCGCGCCGGTCACGACATTGCGCTTCATCAGAAGCTCCACACCCCGTCCAGCACGGATCAATTCCACCTGATCGTGCCCTACCTCCAGAGCCTCGAAAAGTGTTGGGCCGATCGGGTGCGCAGCCTCATCCACGAGACGTGCATCGCTGAACACCAGCGACAGCTCGGGATGGGCCGCGAACTCTTCCAGTGCGCGTTCTATTCGATGCGGCGACCAAACGTCATCTTGGTCCGCCAGCACGATGAACTCTGAGGTGCAGGCTTCGATCGCCGACTCGAAGTTGCGCGTCACTCCCTGCGCAACAGGATTCCGGATGACCCGCATCGGCAGGGCGGTCTCAGGCGCGACCTTTTCCGCAATAGCCACAGTGTCGTCGGTGGACGCGTCATCGGAGAGTACAACCTCATCGGGCCGTCTCGTCTGCGCAGCAATACTGCGCAGCTGATCCTCGAGAAACCCCGCACCGTTGTGCGTGCAGATCGCGACCGAGACCGTGGGCATTCGGCTACTCGTGTGTATAGCTGTCGGCGTATGCCTGAATTGTCGGCGCGGCCTCGCCGGACGCCATCAGAGTTCCCTTGTTGATCCACGCGGCGTGGTCGCACATTTCCTGCACTGTCGCCATTGAGTGGCTGACCAAGATGACTGTCTTGCCCGCCGCTTTGAAGTCCCGGAACTTCTGGAAGCACTTGTCCTGGAACTCGGCGTCCCCCACGGCGAGGACCTCGTCAACCACGAGAATGTCGGGGTTGACGTTGATTGCAATAGCGAAGCCCAGCCGCACGTACATTCCCGACGAATAGTTCTTGACGGGCTGATCAATAAACTGTTCGACTCCCGAGAAGTCGACGATCTCGTCAAGCTTGGCCGTGATCTCCTTCTTCGTCATTCCGAGGATCGAGCCGTTGAGGAAGATGTTCTCGCGACCCGAAAGTTCGGTGTGGAAGCCCGATCCGACCTCAAGCATCGCGGCAATCTTTCCGAAATGAGTGATGGTGCCCTTGTTCGGAAAGTAGATGTTCGCGAGGCACTTGAGCAGAGTCGATTTTCCGGACCCGTTGCTGCCGATTAGCCCAAACGTCGAACCCTCGGGCACCTCGAAGCTGACGTCCTTCAGCGCCCAGAAATCCTCATGCACCGAGGTACGGCCGCGCATGATCGCGGACTTGATCGTCTGGTTTCGCTCTTTGTACATGCGGAAGCTTTTGCTGACATGGTCGACCCGGACTGCGACGCCGCTCATAGTGCCTCCGCCAGCTTCTTCTCGTTCGCCCGGAACACCAGCAAACCGATGACGAACACACCAGCAGCCCACCCGATGCAGATCAGCCACTCAATGAGGTCAGGGAATCGATTGTCATAGAGCAGGTTGCGGAAGACCCCGATGAAATGGACCATCGGATTGAGAAAGTAGATTCCCTCGAGGGTGACAGGTGTGCCGAGCAGCCCTCCCAAGTCTTTCGACAGGTCCTTCACCATTGTCACCGGGTAGATCACGGGTGTCAGGTAGATCGACATCTGGAGGATCAGAGACACGAAGTATTGCGTGTCTCGGAAGTAGACATTTGCAACAGCCAGCATCAGCGCAATGCCTGCCGCAAAGACGGCGAGGAGCAGCATCGTGACGATTACGAGGGGCAACCACGGAAGAACAAATGCACCCGCAATGCTGAGCGCAATCACCAAGACGGCCATTTCGAACAACCAGTTGTAGGCGGCTGAGCCCACAAGCGAAAGCGGAAGAACGATTCGCGAGAAGTAGACCTTCTGGATCAACTGCGCATTCGCGACGAGGGAGTCAGCGCCGCTCGAAAGCACGATCGAGAAGAATGTCCACGGCAACAGCCCGCAGAGCAACCACAGCGCAAACACGTCTAGCCCGCTGGGATCACCAGGCTCGGGCGTAATACGGAAGATCAGCGCAAACACGAAGGTGTAGATGATCATCAACGCGAGCGGATTCGCGAGAGACCACAGCTGGCCGAACACCGTGCGCTTGTACTTACCGCGCACCTCACGCAGGGTGAGATTGGCGAGAAGCTCGCGGGAGGCGAACACCTCTCTCAGGTAGCGCATTCAACCTCACAGCATGGGCGGCCTCGGGCCGGGAACAATCTACTCTAGAACTAGAATCGAAGGCCTCATGGCTTCCTCTCCGTCAACGCCGTCGCCCGCCGTCGCCGTCGTCACGGTGAGCTTCCATTCAGGCGAGGTCCTCGCCGCCTTCCTCGACTCGGTCCCTTCGGCGAGCGTGAAAGCTACGCTCGCGATTGTGGCTGATAACAGCCCGGAACCCGACCCTCAGGTCACCGCCCAGGTGGCGGCCACGTCCGCACAGCATGTGCGGTTGGGCACGAACCTCGGATACGGCGGTGCGATCAACGCGATCGCGGCGTCTCTCCCCGACACTGTCGAGTGGATCCTCGTGAGCAACCCTGACGTCGTGCTCCGTCGCGGCGCGATCGATACGCTCGTCGCCGCAGGCGAATCCGACCCCCGGATCGGCTCGGTCGGCCCCGCCATCTACACGTCCACCGGCGAGATCTATCCGTCAGCACGATCGGTGCCGTCCCTTCGAACAGGTGTTGGGCACGCCCTGTTCGTGAATCTGTGGGCAGGTAATCCCTGGACGCGTGCGTACCGACGCGAGGCCGAGACGACAGCAGAAGCGCGGGATGCAGGGTGGCTGTCGGGTGCCTGCGTGCTGATCCGACGCACCGCCTTCGACGAACTCGGGGGATTCGACGACGGGTTCTTCATGTATTTCGAAGATGTCGACCTCGGGCATCGCCTCGGCAAGGCCGGATACCGCAATGTGTACGCGCCGACCGCAACAGTCGTGCACACAGGAGCCCACTCCACGAACTCCGATTCGGCCCGGATGGTGGAGGTCCATCACGAGAGCGCGAAGCGATTCCTCAGCAAGAAATATCCGGGGCCGCTGCTGTGGCCGATCCGGATCGCGTTGCGCATGGGTCTGGCCGTTCGTTCGGCTCTCGTCGTTCGCAAACTTCGCGCTCGATAGACTCAGCGCTGGTCATTCTCCCAGCGAAGGACACCCCCATGAGAATCCTCGTTACCGGCGGAGCCGGCTTCATCGGCTCTAACTTCGTGCGTCGCACGCTTGAAGACGCCTACCCCGGCCTCGAGGGCGCCGATGTTGTTGTCTACGACGCCCTCACCTACTCCGGCAACCTCGCGAACCTCGCCAGCGTCACCGACAACCCTCGCTACAGCTTCGTCCACGGCGACATCCGCGACACCGCGCTCCTCGACGCGGTCCTCCCAACAGTCGACACCGTTGTGCACTTCGCCGCCGAATCGCACGTCGACCGCTCGGTTCGCGATTCGGGCATCTTCGTTGAGACGAATGTGCTCGGCACCCAGCGACTGCTCGATGCGAGCCTGAAGGCCGGCATCCAGCGCTTTGTCCACATCAGCACGGATGAGGTCTACGGCTCGATCGCCGAAGGCAGCTGGGACGAGCAGCGGCCCCTCGAGCCGAACTCCCCCTATTCAGCGAGCAAGGCCGGCAGCGATCTGCTTGCGCGCAGCTATTTCCGCACGCACGGCATGAACCTCTCGATCACGCGCTGCTCCAACAACTACGGGCCGTACCACTTCCCCGAAAAGGTCATCCCGCTCTTCGTCACGAACCTTATCGACGGCCTGCACGTGCCGCTCTACGGTGAGGGCAACAACATCCGCGACTGGCTACACGTCGACGACCACACCCGCGGCATCGCGATGGTCGTCACGCGCGGACGTGCCGGCGAGATCTACAACATCGGCGGCGGCACCGAGCTGACCAACAAGGAGCTCACGCAGCTACTGCTCGACGCGACAGGCACCGACTGGTCGTACGTCGACCGGGTCGAAGACCGCAAGGGCCATGACCTGCGCTACTCGGTCGACATCAGCAAGATCCAGGCCGAGCTCGGCTACGAGCCGCTCGTACCGTTCGACCAGGGTCTGAATGATGTCGTGCAGTGGTACCGCGACAACCGGACGTGGTGGGAGCCTCTCAAGGCACGCGCCGCCCTGGCATGACGCGGTCAACGGTGACACGATGAGCTACGTAATCCTGGGTGCCGGCGGCATGCTCGGCACCGACCTCGTGGCGGCTCTCGCCGGACGCAGCGTGCGAGCGTTCACCCGCGCGGACCTCGATATTACGGATGCCGCAGCGGTGGGCACTGCGATCGAGGGTGCCGAGGTGATCATCAACGCCGCCGCGTACACCCGCGTCGACGACGCCGAGTCACACGAAGACGAGGCACTCGCGATCAACGGCACGGCCGCCGGAAACGCGGCAGCGGCTGCCGCCGCACTCGGGGCCAAGTTCGTGCAGATCTCCACCGACTATGTGTTCGATGGCACGGCCACCGAACCTTACGCCGAAGACGCACCGATCAATCCGGCGAGCGCCTACGGGCGCACAAAAGCGGCGGGCGAACAGCTGGTGCGAGCCGCGCATCCCGGCCCCTATATCGTCCGCACCGCGTGGCTCTACGGCCAGCACGGCCCGAACTTTGCCCGCACGATGCTCTCCCTCGCCACCCAGCGCGACACGGTCAGCGTCGTGACGGATCAAGTGGGCCAGCCGACCTGGACCCGCGACCTCGCAGATCAGATCGTCACACTCCTCGACAGCGAAGCCCCCGCCGGCACTTACCACGGCACGAACTCGGGTCGCGCGAGCTGGTTCGAGTTCGCCCAGGCGGTCTTCCGCGAGGCGGGTCTCGACCCCGAGCGTGTGCTTCCGACCGACAGTTCGACCTTCGTGCGACCCGCCCCTCGGCCCGCATTCTCGGTACTCGGCCACAGCTCCTGGGCACAGGCCGCCATTCCCGAGATGCGTCCATGGCAGGATGCCCTAGCCGCTGCGAACAGGAAAGGTGCGCTGGCCCTGTGACCACCCTTCGTGTAATCGTCGACGACATCATCTCCGGCCCGGCGACCGGCGCCGGCCTCTACTCGGAAGAACTCACGCGCGAACTCATCAGAACGGCGCCCCGCGGCGCACGGGTGGCGGGGATCGTCGCAGCCTCGACCGAAGACGAATACGACGACCTCCTGAGTCGCTTGCCCGGCCTCGACCATCTCTACAAGAGCCCGCTCGCCCGGCGCGAACTCGCCGCCGCCTGGTCGCACGGGTTTACCCTGCTCCCCGGTACCGGCATGGTCCACGCGACAAGCCTGCTGGCTCCTCTGCAACGCCATGACCGTGCGGCAAACCCCAGTTCGCAAACGGTCGTCACCATCCACGACGCCATAGCCTTCACGAATCCCGAGTTGCTCCCCGGTCGCTCGGCAGGCTGGGCACAGAGCATGGCGAAGCGCGCCGACCGCTATGCCGACGCGGTTGTCGTGCCCACCCACGCGGTGGCCGACGAACTGGCTGACCACCTGAACCTCGGTGATCGCGTGCGTGTCATCGCCGGCGCCCCAAGCACCGCACTCGCGGCTTTGACGGACACTCCGAATGAGGATGCGGCCGCCCGCCGAACCGCGCTCCGCCTGCCCGACGTCTACCTCCTCGCTGTCGCCGGCGTTGAGCCGCGCAAGGGAATCGACCAGCTAGTGCGCGCACTCGCAGATGCGGGCACGCTCGACATCCCCTTGCTCGTTGCGGGAGCTCCGGTCGAGGCCGTCGCTGAGCTGCGAAACGTTGCGCGGGATGCCGGAGTCGACCCCGAACGTGTCCGCCTGCTCGGCTCGCTCGGGCCTGGAGACCTCGCAGCCGTCTTGCTGGGCGCAACTGTGTTCGTACAGCCGAGCCTCGAAGAAGGCTTCGGCCTGTCGATGGTGGAAGCCTTCGCGTTCGGCCTCCCGGTTATCCACTCGGATTCCCCAGCGCTCGTCGAGGTCGCCGCTGGCGCCGGCCTCACTGTCGAGCGGGATGACGCAGAAGGCTACTCGCGGCGCCTCGGCGAGGCGATTGCCAGCCTGCTCGCCGACGACACCCTCCGCACAACCCTGGGCATCACGGCCCGCGACCGCTCCCGCGCCTTCAGCTGGCGAGACGCGGCCGAAAAGGTCTGGCAGCTACACGCCGACCTGTAGAACCGGTTTCGGCGGCGCTACTCAACCGGCGGGAGTCGGCGTCGCCAACGCCGTCGCGGCGTCCACACGCGCCTGGATGACCGCAAGATCCGGATGCACATTGTTATATTCCGGCGGTACGAAGTCGACTTTCTCGATCGGCAGCTTTTGCGTCTTGTCGGCCAGCTCGATGAAGAGCCCGAGCATCGGCTGCGGAATGTCCGTCGACACGACTTTGCCGCCAGCGGCAGCGACCGCCTGAAACTTGAGCAGCACATTGCTCGGATCAAACTGCTTAAGAATCGCTTCCTGCACTTCGCGCTGGCGCCGCATCCGGTCGTAGTCGGTCGTGGCATAGCGCGAACGGGCGTACCAGAGCGCGGTCTGCCCATCCATATGCTGGGTGCCCTTCTCGATATACCCGATCGGCGGCGCGTGCCGCCCATCGTCGAAGGAGTTGGCGCCGTAGGGCAGCCGGTTGGCGACGGTGATGTCGATGCCTCCGAGGGCGTCGATGAGGTTCGAGAACCCCTGCATGTCGATCAGCACGTAGTACTGCAGGGTGAGCCCGAGCACGCCTTCGACGGCATCCCGCGTTGCCTCGATCCCGGGCTGGCTCCCCTGCTCGACGGCTTTCGGATACAGCTCCGGATGCTGTTCCCCGTATGTGTAGAGATAGCTGATGAGGCAGTCGTCTCCACAGTCGTAGCCATCCGGGTACGGTCCGAGCATTGGCGAACCTTGAACGAACGGCACCTCTTCCATATTGCGCGGAAGGCCGAAGATCACCGCCTTGCCTGTCTCGGCGTCGATCGACACGACCGAAATACTGTCGGGTCGCAGGCCCATACGGTCTGGTCCCGCGTCGCCCCCGAGAAGCAGGATGTTGTACCGGCCGTCAATGGGCGGAGCCACCGAGCCGTCAGAGAAGTCCTGATGCAGCAGCCCGATCGCCGAAATGGCGTTTGACCCCGCATACCCCGCGGTCCCCGTCACCGCCGCCAGCACGACCACGGCCAGGCCTGCGACGAACCCGCGCGCCGCGGGCATCACCCGCACCAGGCGCACGAGCCGCAGGGTGTCGAGGGTTAGGACGATCCATAGCGCGACATAGAAGGCCAGAACAGCCACGAGCACACCCAGGGCAATGGGATTCGTGAACAGCCCGATCAGCAGGGTGCGTCGCAGCGCAAACACCACAGCCGCGGCAACGACCAGCACCCAGAAAAGAAGGGTTGTGGCCAGCCCGAATCGACCCGCCTTCCGATTACCCGCGACGATCTGCGCAGAGCCGGGGATGAGGATGTTCATCCCCACGAGCCACCAGGCCCGCTTGGTCATCAGAGGTTGCGATCGCAGATCCGGATCGCGAACCGGGTCGGAGGCGTTCACCCTCGGGGAGAGTCCGTGCCGCTGGTGCTATCTGAGTCGGGCGGGAAGGCGTACAACTGCAGGGCCGCATTCTTCTCGGCGACCATCCGCTCAAGACTCGCGGCGTACTCCGTCAGCCGCGCGGTCAGCGTCGGCTCGGTGGTGGCGATGATCCGCGCCGCGAGAATCGCTGCGTTCCGCGCTCCGCCGATCGAGACGGTGGCGACGGGAATCCCGGCCGGCATCTGCACGATCGAGAGCAGCGAATCCAAGCCGTCAAGCTTGGCGAGCGGGACAGGTACACCGATGACCGGGAGCGTGGTCACGGACGCCAGCATCCCCGGCAGGTGGGCGGCGCCCCCGGCGCCGGCGATGATGACCCGGATGCCGCGAGCGGCCGCCTCTTGGCCGAAGGCGATCATGCGCTGCGGCGTGCGATGCGCCGACACGACCTCGACCTCATAGGGCACGCCGAATGCGGCGAGACTCTCGGCGGCGTCGGCCATAACCGACCAGTCGGAGTCAGACCCCATGACGACGGCGACAAGTGGGGGATTCGTGTCAGGCACGACGCCCATGCTACGTGTCAGCCCTGGAAGAACCCGGCTGCGGCGCGCGCCCTCGCGAGCACCTCGTCGAGGTCGCTGCCGACGGTCGTGACGTGTCCGACCTTGCGACCGGGACGCGATGTCTTGCCATAGGAGTGGAACTTGACGGCGGGTTCCGCCGCGAGCGCCGCGGCGTAGCGGTCGGGCATTGTTGCGCCTTCCGGACCCCCGAGCACGTTCACCATGACCGACCACGGCGCGAGGGGCGAGGGATCCCCCAGCGGGAGATCGGCCACGGCCCGCAGGTGTTGCTCGAACTGGCTTGTCACAGCTCCGTCGATCGTCCAGTGCCCGGTGTTGTGCGGACGCATCGCCAATTCGTTAACGAGCAACCGCCCGTCACGTGTCTCAAACAGCTCAACGGCCAAGACGCCCGTCACGCCCAGCCCCTCGGCGATGTCCACTGCGAGCTCATAGGCCGCGGCGGCCAGGTGCTCACTGCCGGGGGCAGGAGCCGTTACCTCGGAACACACCCCGTCGAGCTGCACGGTTTCGACCAGGGGCCAGGCCGCGGTCTCCCCGGACGGCCGACGCGCCACCGACTGCGCCAGCTCCCGGCGAAAATCCACAAGCTCTTCCACCAGAAGAGCGGATGCCCCGCCCGCTTCCCCGGCGGCCGCGGCAAACCAGTCATCGGCCTCATTCGCGGCGCGGACGACCCGCACCCCTTTGCCGTCGTATCCTCCGCGCGGAGTCTTCACGACGGCTGCTCCCCCGTGAGCTTCCAGAAACTCGCCAAGCTCTGCGGCAGAGCTGACAGCCGCCCAGTCGGGCACCGGGGCGCCGAGGGCCGTGAGCCGCTCGCGCATGACGATCTTGTCTTGCGCGACGGCGAGGGCATCCGGTCCCGGGTGAACGGCGACACCCGTGGCGGCGAGCTGTGCCAGCACGCTCTGCGGAACATGCTCGTGATCGAAGGTGATCACGTCGACGGTCTTGGCAAAGGCGAGAACGGCGGCAGCATCCCGATAGTCGCCGACGGCCGTTGCGGCGATCGCGGCCGAACTGCCGTCCGTTTCGGCGAGAACCTTCAACTCGATCCCCAGCGCAACCGCCGGAGGAACCATCATGCGCGCAAGCTGGCCGCCACCGATGACACCGATTCGCACGCGTGGGCCTCCAGCTTGAGAAGGGAAAGGGCAGTCGACAGACAGGTGGATCTCATCCTGAGATTAGGATCGCTTTCTACGACGACCCTATTCTTCCGGAGGATATCCACCGATGAGACCACTCATCGCACAGTTCGCCCGGTTCCTTAGCGTGGGTGCCGTCGGGTTCGTCGTCGACTTCACCGTGTTCAACCTGCTGCGCGCCACCGTCTTCAGCCCCGAACAGCTGCACGAGGGTCCGGTTCTCGCCAAAGTCGCCTCGACGCTTCTCGCGATACTCGTCAACTGGATCGGCAATCGGCACTGGACATTCCGTGCGCACCGTGGGCGTCAACTCGTGCGGGAGGGCATTGAGTTCGGAATCGTCAGTGTGGGCGGCATGCTTATCGGCCTCGCCTGCCTGTGGATCTCGCACTACCTTCTGGGGTTCACCAGCGTCATCGCCGACAACATTTCGTCAAACATCATCGGCCTCGGCCTCGGCACGCTGTTTCGCTTCGCCTTCTATCGCCTGTGGGTGTTCGCCCCGCACCGCGGGGAGCCGCAGCCCGCTCTGTTCCCCGAGCTCGGACACGAGCACAACCACGAGGCGTCTACCGAAATGTCGGACCCCCGCCGCCGCGCTCCCCGTATTCGTCGCTCTCGGCGCCTTCGCGGAGCCATAGAGCCGGCGGAATAGGGCTCTGCTCCGCTAGGTCGTGCAGGGCCTCCTGCACCAGGTGGGGCGACGACAGATCGTGCAGCACAAGAGTTGTCGACTCAGTGCGCAGCTCCACGTCCCCGGTACGAAACAGGTGCTGGAGGCCCGAAACCCGCACTGACACATCGGCCCGACGGCTGTGCAGCAACTCGTGCCGGGTGCGCACCAGCAAACCCTCCCGCACGATGACCCGGCGGCTCGTCACCGTCGTGTGGCTAGCCGACCAGCGCAGCACGGGTACCACGAACACGGCCACCACCAGCACGCTGGCCACCCCGCACACCACCGCGAACAGCCACTCCTGCCGCAGCAGACCCGACGAGAACCCCACCCCGCCGACTATCACGAGAAGTCCCACGACGGGCCACACCAGGGCACGACCGTGCCGACGAAGGCGCGCGACCACGAATTCGGGAGCCGCCGCGCGCGGATCCGTCATCAGGCGTGTCTCACATGGGTCACGTCTCCCGCGGACACGGTGAGCACCTCGCCCACCTTTTCGTGCAGCTCGACCACCAGCCGTCCGTCGGCATCCAGGTCCCGCGCCGTGCCCTCCACAATCCCGCGACCGGGCAACTCGACACGGATGTCCCGCCCAAGCGTGAGGCACGCGGCACGCGCGTGCTCCCGCAGCCCGCTCGCTGTCGCGTCCCCCCCCGCGCGTGCGAAAGCGTCGACGAGCTCGCGCAAGCGGCGCAGATACGCGGCAAGGATCGCATCCGGCTGCCGGTCTTCCACCATGGCTCCCGCGAGCGCAAGCGAGGTCGCGGTCGAGACCGGCAGCTGTTCGGCTGTCGTTTCGAGATTCACCCCGGCGCCCAGAACAACCGCCGAGCGCTCGGCAACCAGCTCGGCCAGGACCCCGCACACCTTTAACTCATCAACGAGCACGTCATTGGGCCATTTGAATCCCACGGATGCGCCCGGCAGCACCGCCGCGACAGTCTCGGCCATCGCCACTCCGGCGGCGATCGGCAACCACCCGAACGCGTCGAAGCTAAGGGGAACTCCCGCCGCGTCGCGGGGCGCGATGTACACCGACGCGGCGAGCGCAACGCCCGGCGGGGTCACCCAGCTGCGTCCGGCACGCCCACGCCCCTCCGTCTGATCGGTTGTCACCAGAGTTGTGAACGACTCCAGCTCCTCGGCGCGGGCACGATCAACAAGCTCGCCGTTCGTGGAACCCGCCGAGACCTGCACGATCAGCTCGGGGACAACAGCACGCGATGCGGAGAATTCCATGGCGCCAGCCTAGGGACCCTTGGCGCGTGGAGGGATGCTCGGGGTCTATAAAGTGGCCTCTACGATGACCCGCGAAATCCAGCCCCCGTCGCGGTCCGACCCCCGCACGATCGTCGTCATGCCCACATTCGACGAAGCCGAGAACGTGGAACGGGTGGTCGCCGAGCTCCTGAGCCTCGTTCCCGAGGTCAATGTGCTCATTGTCGACGACAACAGCCCCGACGGAACCGGCGCAGTCGCCGACCGAATGGCGGCGGTCGACCCGCGCATCCACGTCCTGCATCGCACGGGCCGCGCCGGGCTCGGGCAGGCCTACGTCGCCGGGTTCCGCCACGCGCTCGCTGCCGGTTACGACACGATCATCGAAATGGATGCCGACGGCTCGCATCCTGCAGAGTCGCTGCCCGCCATGCTGAGGGCCCTCACAGCCCCCGATGTCGCGCTTGTCATCGGGTCCCGGTGGGTCCGCGGCGGCCGAGTTGTCGACTGGCCTCGCCACCGGGAGTTCCTCAGCCGTGCCGCCAATCTGTACTCCCGCATCATGCTGCGCATGCGGGTCCACGATTCGACAGGCGGTTATCGCGCCTACCGCGCCTCTGCGCTCGCCGGCCTCGAGCTGTCGGCCGTGAACTCACGCGGGTACTGTTTCCAGATCGACCTGACCCTCCGCATCCTCGATACGGGCCATCTGATCACCGAAGTGCCGATCGTTTTCACCGAGCGCGCGGCGGGGTATTCCAAGATGAACGGCGGCATCGTGATGGAAGCCATAACAAAGGTGACGTGGTGGGGGATTACCCGTCTCCTGCGACCGAGAGCGACGCCCTACGATGTACGCAGGACGAGCCCGTCCGCCGATCGGAGAATACCGTGACGACCGAAGTCGAACCCGTCCCGTTTGCTCCGCATCTGCGCGTACGCTCGCGAATCGCGCATTCCCTGATGAGGTTCGCCCCCTTGATCCGCTGGGCTGAACCCGAGCTTCGCGGCCTCGGCGCGCTAGTGCGACCGGGGGACGAGGTTCTCGACATCGGCGCATCGCATGGCATGTATACGGTGCCCCTCGCGCACCTGGTCGGGCCCGCCGGGAAGGTGTTCTCGTTCGAACCGCATCCCCGGCAGCAACGGTCGTTGCGCCGGCTCAAGCGCCTTCTCGGTTTTCGCCAGCTCAGTATCACCCCCGCCGCGATCGGCACCTCCGAGGGCGAATTCACGATGCGGATGCCCATCAAATACGGATTCCCCATCTACGGTCACGCGCACATCACCTCCGGTGCCGCCGACTATCCAGACACCGTCAAGACCCGCACGTGGCGCACCGCGATGACGAGCATCGACGGGTGGGCCGCGCGCAGCCACCCCGGCCGCATCCGGTTCATCAAAATCGACGTCGAGGGCTTCGAGCCGAGCGTTATCGAAGGCGGATCCGAGCTCATCGCTCGCGACCTCCCCAGCCTGCTCGTGGAAATCGAAGACCGCCATCTGGCGCGGTACGGCCGCACCGCCAATGGATTCGCCGACGAGATCCGCACCACCTGGCCCGCCTACGGCATGTACGTGTGGAAGGACGAGACTTGGGTGGCCGCCGACCGCGTCGACTTCGGCATCCGCAACTACCTCTTCGCTACTGACGCAGCATTCGCGCGCTGATCTGTAGGAATCCTCCACTGGTCGGCGCTCCACCGGTCGGTAAGGTGACACAGTGACTGCGAACGACGAACCCGACATGATGACCACGGCGGGCCGCATCGCCGACCTCAAGCTCCGCTACCACGAGGCCGTGACGGCCAGCGGCGAGGCGGCGATCGAGAAGCAGCACGCCAAGGGCAAGAAGACCGCCCGTGAGCGCATCGATCAACTTCTCGACCAGGGCAGCTTCGTCGAACTCGACGAATTCGTGCGTCACCGCACGCACGCCTTCGGCATGGAGAAGAAGCGACCATACGGCGACGCGGTCGTCACCGGAACGGGCACCATCCACGGCCGTCAGGTGGCTGTCTACGCGCAGGACTTCACGATCTTCGGCGGGTCCCTGGGCGAGGTCGCCGGTGAGAAGATCATCAAGGTCATGGAGCTGGCCCTCAAGACCGGCGTGCCGATCATCGGCATGCTCGACTCGGGTGGAGCGCGTATTCAGGAGGGTGTTGTCGCCCTCGGCAAATACGGCGAGATCTTCCGCCTCAACACGCAGGCGTCAGGCGTGATCCCACAGCTCTCGATCATCATGGGCCCGGCCGCCGGTGGCGCCGTCTACTCACCGGCGCTCACCGACTTCGTGATCATGGTCGACAAGACGAGCCACATGTTCGTCACCGGTCCGGACGTCATCAAAACCGTCACGGGCGAAGATGTCGGCTTCGAAGAGCTCGGTGGTGCGCTCACGCACAATCAGGTCTCGGGGGTCTCGCACTATCTGGCGAGCGACGAGGATGACGCCCTCGACTACGCGCGCGCGCTCATCTCCTTCCTGCCCGACAACAACCTCGCCGAATCGCCCGTGTATGAGAGCGAGGTCGAGCTCGAGATTACGGACGCCGACCGCAAACTGAACACGCTGATCCCGGATTCCCCCAACCAGCCGTACGACGTCACCAACGTCATCGAGCGCATCGTCGACAACGAAGACTTCCTCGAGGTGCAGCCGCTCTACGCGCCCAACATCGTCGTCGGATTCGCCCGCATCGAAGGGCGATCGGTCGGCATCATCGCCAACCAGCCGCAGGCCATGGCGGGCACACTCAACATCGAGGCCGGCGAGAAGGCCGCGCGCTTCGTGCGGTTCTGTGACGCCTTCAACGTTCCGATCCTCACCCTCGTCGATGTTCCCGGATACCTGCCCGGAACCGATCAGGAGTGGACGGGCGTCATCCGCCGCGGTGCGAAGTTGCTCTACGCCTACGCCGAAGCCACAGTGCCGCTTGTGACTGTCATTACCCGCAAGGCATATGGCGGCGCCTACATCGTCATGGGTTCGAAGCAGCTCGGCGCCGACATCAACTTCGCCTGGCCGACAGCCGAGATCGCGGTTATGGGTGGCCAGGGTGCCGTCAACATCCTGTATCGCACTGAGATCAAGAAGGCCGAAGAGGCGGGCGAAGACGTCGCCGCCGTGCGCACCAAGCTCGCCAACGAGTACACCTACAACGTTGCTTCCCCCTTCCTGGCGGCCGAACGCGGGGAACTGGACGGGATCATCGAACCCGCCGCCACCCGCGTCGCGGTCATCAAGGCGCTCCGGGCTCTGCGCACCAAACGCGCAAGCCTGCCCCCCAAGAAGCACGGAAACATTCCGCTGTGAACGCTGGAGCTTGGAGGGAAGGCACTTTCGTGCCTTCCCCGCGACGCCAGTTCCGGCGCCCGTCCCGGGCGGCGGTTGCTTCATGACTGACATCACGCCGCAGATCCGGGTTCTTTCGGGCAACCCCGATCCGCAGGAGCTCGCCGCCGTTACGGCTGTGCTGACAGGGGCCCTCGCAGAACTGGCTCAGAACGAGCGGCGCCAGCACGACAACCGCCCAGACGGGTGGATGCGGAGCCAGCGATCGCTGCGTTCCTCGCTCACCGTGGGCACTTGGCGAACATTCGGACTCTAATCGGGGTACAGGGTGCCAGCCGTCACGGCGGAAAAATCGGCCGTTTTAAGCCCGACATCCCTGCAATCTCGGGGTTTTAGGCCTACAGGGCGTTTTGTCCCCTACTTGTCCCCCGAAATGACGACTTTCTAAGTGCTCCCCGGCAGGGCATTGTATGTACTACAGGTGCGGCCCTATGGGCGGCACCGCCATTCGTCGGCTGACTAGGGTAAGCGAGCCGACGATGTGGGGGCGAGTCAGGGCGATATTCGGGTTGTCGCCCTGACTCGGATTCTGACGAAGGGCCGGCGCATCGCGCCGGCCCTTCGGTCGTTCCAGCGCGCGTTACTCCACCGCGCGAGGAATCTCGAGCCAGAGCTCGACCTCGTCGTATTCCAAGGTGTCGTGGCCGAGCAGGCTCGCACTGCCGTCATCGGTCGTTCGCAGGCCGACGACGGTGACCGCAATGTCCGATCCTTCGGGGACGGTGCGCGCGATAACTTTGTCAGCCACCGTTGCGCTCAATGCGCGAGCGAGCTCATCGAGCACCCGCTGCAAATCGGCTTCCTCGAGATCGTCAAGCCCGCCCTCGTCGAGCAGGGTCACCGTCACCCCGCGCCGCCGCGCCAGCATCACCTGCTCACGCACCGCATCGTTGAGCAGTTTGCGACCCCGGATCTCATCACGGATCGCGCTCTCGAGGTGCAGGCATTCGGCACGTTGCGCCTCGGTCAAGTTTCCCGCCGACGCCTGAATTGTGCGGAGCATCGGCAATGCCATGACACTGGTCTTCCCCAAACGGAACTGACGCTCGTTGACGTGTGCCTCCTGGGCCGCCTGCCATTCCGCCGCGCCGCGTTCTGCGACAGCGAAACGGCGAGAGTCGCGCGCCGCTTTGGTGAGCGCATTGGTAATGATGTGAGCGACGCCCACCCATGACGCACTACCGATGACGCCAATGCCGAGCAACGCACCCGGCCCGCCCCAGATAAGAGTCTGAATAACGAGGAAAAGGATCCCCGCCCAGGCAAAGCCGGGGCGCCGCCGCGCACACACCACGGTCATCATCGTGCCGACCGCAGCGACGTACCAGGTGGCGTACCAGTTGCCCCCTTCGCGATACGGGTCGAGCTGCGAGGAGACCAACAGAGGCAAGGTGATACTCACGGCAAAGATGAATGCCGCCAGCCAGATCGGCATACGACGAGGTCCGGGCAAGAACGCCGCGATCATGGCAATGCCATACAGCACCATAGAAACCACAACGGGACTGGCGTCGAGGGCATAGCCCCCCGGTATCGCGAAGGCCCCGAGCAGGATGTGGTACCCCGCGAAGAGCCCCGCGAGAATGATGAGGAGGTAGCGGGGAGCACTGATCCTCACGACTCATCCTCCAACGCCTCGTCGTCGATGAATTCCTCGAACTCCGGGTGGCCCGCCGACCTCTCGTCGGGCCACCGCAGCAGCACGATCGTGCCCGCGCCCCGTGCCGACAACACTTCGGCGTGACCGCCGGCGCTCGACATCCGCTCGATAATCGACACCCGCACGCCGAGCCGTTCGGTCGGCATATTGCGCACATCGAATCCCGGCCCGTCGTCACCGATTTCGACCTCAATCCCGTCGGACCGTGCGCGAACTGTCACCCAGCGCGGCGTGCCGTCCCCCGCGTGCTGCATGCTGTTCACCATGGCCTGAACAGCCGCGGACTGGACTGCCTCGGCGACCGCAAGGGGAACCGAGCCCGTTCCAGCACCCTCCGTTTCGATCACGAACAACGGTGACATTTCGGTCGCAGCGTTGGTGATTCGGCCAGATAGGACTCCCGTGAGGACGGCCGCGTCCACATCCGGGGCAATGGTCACGGCATCCCGCAAGTGGCCGATTGCGTTGCCCGCCATGCTCGACGCGAGGGCTTTCGCCTCGTCGGTATAGGCACGCGCGGCCGAGAGAAGAGTCGTGAGGACGCTGTCGTGAACGATGGCGTCAACCTGCACGCGTTCGGCATCGGTCGCATGCTGGCGCACCGCATGCGAATACCGTTCCAAGGCCGTCTGCTGCGCCCGGTCGACAGCTTGAGCAGCTTGCCTCAAGATCGCGAAGATGATCGTAATAACGCTGCCCAAGATCAGTGCATAGACCGAATCGAAGATCGCCTGCGTGACTCCAACATCTCCGCCTGCCGGCGTGATGCGGATGATCGCGTAAACCGTTGGGATCACGAGAAGGTAGACAGCCGCGATCCGAAGCGGGAAGCCGATAGTGGCCATCGCAGTGGCGATGGTCATGAGGTAGTACAGCCACGAACTCTCCGTCGTCACCTGATCGATGTCGAGTACGGCGAACGGCCACGACACGATGGCCACAAAGTAGACGATCGCGAACGCGCCGTTTACGACCTTCACAAACCGCCGCGCGATCGATGCGACGACAGAAGCGAGAATGCACAACAGCATTCCGTTGACGATGAACGCCGAATACGCCGGATGCAGGTTCGGTAGCTGTCCCAGGAGCGTGGGGATCGACTGCAGGAAGAACGCGACGCCGAACCCGGCGGCAGACCGGGCGACAGCGGAGTCGACCCGAATCAGGCTGAGCGGGTTAGCGACCTCCCTCGTCGGGGAGGGAACCGGGATTGAGCTAGTCGACACCGTCGCCGCCGTCGGGGTCGAGGCCCGGCAAGATGCCGTCCTCGACCGCACGACGAAGCAGATCCACCTTGGTGGGCGCCGGGCGACCGACTTCAACGTATTTGACGCGGATGCGATCCAGATACTCGCGGGCCGTCGAGTATCCGATGCCCAAATGCTCCGCAGCGAGCTTGAGCGGCATCCCCGATGCATAGAGGTGCAGAATTTCGCGCTCGCGACGCCCCAGCTGGGCCTTCGCGAAATCGCGGTCGGCGTCAATAGCCGTCGCCCACTCGAGGTTATTGAGAACCTCGCCGCGCGCGACAGTCGCCGCGGCCTGGATGACGGTCTTAGTTGCCGAAGATTTGGGGATCACGCCGGCGGCGCCAGCGGCCAGCGCCTCACGCACGAGAGCGACCCGGTCGGCGATGCTGTGCACGAGAACCGCCGAACCGGCGGCCTGCACCTCTTTGACGTTGTCGGTGACCGAGGAACCGTCGCCGAGGGAGAGGTCGAGAACTGTGACGTCAACTTCGCGACCGGCGAGGTCGGCGATCAGCTCGGGCACCGTCGAACCGATGGCGACCACGTCATATCCGTCGTTGATAAACGCGGCCTTCAATCCGAGCCGCACCGACTCATGATCGTCGACTATCGCGACGCGCACCCGAGTGGCTGAATCTGCCACGCTCATTCCGATCTCCCCCAGCCCGAGACGACCGCGCCGTCCACGGTCATGCTATCGCCCGGCTTAGTTTCGGAGCAGATGACCCACGGCTTCTACGTGATGAGTGTGGGGAAAGAAATCGAAGGCCCTCAAACCGGCAAGACCGTACCCGAGTTCGGCAAGGATGCCCACATCCCGCGCGAAGGCGACCGGATCACAGGCCACGTACACAAGTTGCGCTGGCTTCACCGCCGCAATGGCCTCAAGAACCGCACGGCCTGCCCCTGCCCGGGGCGGATCGAGGATGACGGTTGCCGCGGCCAGGCGTGCGCGCTCCGCCGCTGAGGCACTTGCCAAAGCTGTCACCCAACGTTCGACCCGTGCCGTGACGACAGCGGCGCCAAGCCACTCGGACAGATTCTCGGCCGCGTGTTCGGTGGCTCGCGCATCCGATTCAACGCTGGTGATGCGCACCCCGGCACCAAATCTGTCGCCCACGGCCGCTGCGAGCAGACCCACACCGCCGTAAAGGTCGAGGTTTGCGGCCTTCGGGTCGAACAGCTGCGCGTCTATTGCCGACGAGACTGCGGCGCTGAGCGTGGATGCGGCGTGTGTGTGTACCTGCCAGAACCCGGAGTCGTCGACGCGGAATTCACGACCGCCGACGATCTCGCGGACCACCCCCGGCGTCTGCGTGCCGACGATCAGGCGCGCACCGCCGACAGAAGGGGCCAGCACATCGATCGTTTCGACCCGCGGACCCTCGTACTTCTCGCGAACGGGGGCGATTTCGCGGACCGCCTCGGCAGCAAGGGGCAAAGCGGTGACCGGAACAACGCGGTGCGACCGGGCGGCATACGGGCCAACCGTCCCATCGTCGGCAACATGCAGGCGCACGCGGGTGCGCCATCCCGTGCCGTCTGCATCTCCCGGCAGAGCCTCGACGGGGGTGTCCACCTCAACCTTTGCGAAGCGCTGCAAAGCCTCGCGCAGCACTTGCTGGGTGAGAGTGCGCTGATGCGGCAGGGCGATATGGCCGAACTCGGCGCCACCGGCGCGCTCGGCCGGGTCACGATCCACCGAGGCTTCGGCCCAAATATGGGGGATCCGGTGGGGGCTCGCCTCGATAACAGCGGTGGTCTCGGCTCGCCAAAAGCTCTTCTTGCTGTCTTCGCTGATGCGCGCCCGCACCACCTCGCCGGGAATCGCGTCAGAGACGAACACGACGCGACCGTCGAGTCGGGCCACCCCGATGCCGCCATGCGCGATGTTGCTAACCTCGAGTTCGACCTCACGGCCCTGCATTTCGCCCATCGTCTGAGCATAGGAGCCCCGGTGCGGCTGTACCTCGCATCTACCTCGCCCGCCCGGCTGGCCACGCTGCGCGCCGTCGGAATCGAACCGATCGCCCTGCCATCTCATGTTGACGAGGAGGCGGCGGTTGCGGCGGCCGGCCCACTCGGCCCCGAAGCTATGGTGCAGTTGCTCGCCCGACTGAAGGCCGAAGCCGTCGTGACGGCGTCGCTCGACGGGCCCGAGCGGCTCGACGGGCTCGTGCTCGGCGGCGACTCTGCGTTCGAAATCGGCGGAACCGTGCACGGCAAACCGCATCTGCCCGAAGTGGCTCGCGCACGGTGGCACGAACAGCGCGGGCAGAGTGGGCTCCTGCATTCCGGGCACTGGCTGATCGATGTGCGCGGCGGAATCGTGGGCCGATCGATCGGCGCCACCGCGACTGCCACGGTGCAGTTCGCCGCCGATGTGACAGATGCCGAAATCGACGCATACATCGCAACCGGGGAACCGCTCGAGGTCGCGGGGGCGTTCACTCTCGACTCCAAAGGCGCCGGATTCATTAGCGGAATCGTCGGTGACCCCCACGCCGTCGTCGGCCTGAGCGTGCCGCTGGTCCGCACTCTCGTGCGTGAGCTCGGCGTGGAGTGGACGGACCTCTGGAACCGCTAGCTGCATTCGACAGCGATCGGGCATCCGATCTGTTGACCTTCGACAACCGGCAGCCTGTCAGCGTCCCATAGGCTGGGGAGACTATGGCCCGGATCACAAAACTCCTGATCGCGAATCGGGGAGAGATCGCGGTGCGTGTCATCCGCGCAGCCCGTGACGCGGGAATCAGCACCGTCGCCGTCTACGCCGACCAGGATCGCGACGCGCGACACGTCAAACTCGCGGACGAGGCATACGCTCTCGACGGCTCGACGAGCGCCGACACCTACCTCGTCATCGAGAAGCTGCTGTCTGTGGCGCGTCGTTCGGGCGCCAACGCTGTCCACCCCGGCTACGGCTTCCTCGCCGAGAACGCCGACTTCGCGCGCGCCATCATTGACGCCGGGCTCATCTGGATCGGCCCCTCGCCCGACTCGATCGAACGCCTCGGCGACAAGGTATCGGCTCGCCATGTCGCAGAAAAAGTGGGCGCACCCCTCGCGCCCGGCACGCTGAATCCCGTCGCCGACGCCGCCGAGGTTCTAGCCTTCGTCGACGAAGTCGGCCTACCTGTCGCCATCAAGGCGGCATTCGGAGGCGGCGGCCGCGGCCTCAAAGTCGCCCGCACCCGCGAAGAAGTACCCGAAATGTTCGACTCGGCCACGCGCGAGGCGATCACGGCGTTCGGCCGCGGCGAATGCTTCGTCGAGAAGTATCTCGACGAGCCGCGCCACGTCGAGACACAGTGCCTCGCCGACTCTGCCGGCAATGTCGTTGTCGTCTCGACCCGCGACTGCTCGTTGCAGCGTCGACACCAGAAGCTTGTGGAGGAGGCGCCCGCGCCATTCCTCACGCAGGAACAGACCGACCTTCTCTACTCGTCGTCGAAGGCGATCCTTCGCGAAGTCGGATATCTCGGAGCCGGCACCTGCGAGTTCCTGATCGGTAAAGACGGCACCGTCTCGTTCCTCGAGGTGAACACCCGCCTGCAGGTCGAACATCCCGTCTCAGAAGAAGTGACGGGCATCGACCTCGTGCGCGAGCAGTTCCGCATCGCCGAGGGCGGCATCCTCGACTACGACGACCCGGTGACCCACAGCCACTCGATCGAGTTCCGCATCAACGGCGAAGACCCGGGCCGCAACTTCCTGCCAACACCCGGCCCCGTGCACGTGCTGCGCTTCCCCGGTGGCCCCGGCGTACGCGTCGACTCGGGTGTCACAACCGGCGACGTCATTTCAGGGTCATTCGACTCCCTTCTGGCGAAGCTGATCGTCACCGGCCCCACCCGCGAGGATGCCCTGGAGCGCGCCCGCCGAGCCCTTGACGAATTCGAAGTGGCCGGCCTTCCCACCGTGCTCCCGTTCCACCGCAAAATCGTGCGCGATCCTGCCTTCACCGCTGCCGACGGCCATTTCGGTGTCTATACCCGGTGGATCGAAACCGAATTCGACAACGACCTCGAGCCCTGGGGCGGCATGCTGCCCGAGTCGGGTACCCCCGAGAAGCGCCACAATGTTGTCGTCGAGGTCGAGGGCAAGCGCATTTCGGTGTCGCTGCCGACCCAGTTGCTGCCGGGTGGGGGATCCGCATCCGCATCTCCGGCACCTCGTCGCCGCAGCGGCTCGGGTGGCGGAGGCGTCACGGCCAGCGGTAACGCCGTCAAGGCTCCTATGCAGGCGACGATCGTCAAGGTCGCCGTCTCAGCAGGCGACACGGTCGTCAAGGGCGACCTCATCCTCGTGCTTGAGGCAATGAAGATGGAACAGCCGATCGTCGCCCACCGCGACGGCACGATCGCCAAAGTGGATGCCACGGTCGGCGCAACAGTTTCGTCCGGCCACCAGCTCCTCGCCATCGAAGACTGACGCCGCCGCGCGAGCGCCCGCCTTACCAACGAGCCGTTTGCAATCCGCGTAGCGCTTCGAACGCCAACACGGTTTACCAACTGCTGATCGGAAGTCCTGCGCCAGCAAGTCGCGCCCCCAACAGTCGGGGCGAACGAGCTTCTGCCCACCCCCAACGCACAAAGCCCGACACCTGTCGCCGAATGGCATCCTCGCGCTTCTTCTCGGCCAGCACGACCTCAGCTGCCGACCGACCCGACCTCATTTCTGGATTGAGGTACTTTGCATCACCATCGAATTCGCCAACGATTCGCAGACCGGGCCACCAGAAATCGACGAACCACGTGTCGTTTCCCTCTGAAAACTCCTGCTGCAAAACTGGTTTCGGAACCCCGAGTCGGCGCATTGTTACGCGGCTGATCGATTCGCCTGCCGACCCGGACCTCTCGTCCGCAAACTCCAGGACATGACGTCCACGCGCCTCTCCATGACGCAGCGGAATTCGACTCACTTCCTCGCCTAGGTCCCCGAATCCGTCGCCTCCTGTGGCGACGGAACCCTCTGCTTTCCGCTTGAGCGCCGCGTCCGCGACAACGATCGCGAGCATGAGATCGGACTGACGAGCAAGGTCAATAACGGTGCGGGCCATGCTGGTCACGCGCAAACCGTCAATCATCGCGAAATCGATCAGCTCCTCCCGATGACGACGAATCTCTCGGGTCGACGCAACGGTCGACTGCGGCGTGACCGTGCAATGCGCGACGGTCGGCCAGGCCCCAAGCCACGGCAACCCCCAGAGACACGCCGCCGAAGCATGTGAGAAAACCAAAGATGCGGAGGAGGTTGCCGCGACGGCGTGAAGTAGGGCCCGATATCGACCATCGAAACCGAGTTGTCGCCACTGGGCAGTCGGGAGATAGGTGCCGCGGGAAACCCTAACCAGCTCCCCGCGTTTAGCAAGATTCGCCAGATGGGTACGCCCACTCGCGGTGGGTGATTCGCGAGCGAGGATGAGCGTATCTCGAATACGTCCGTATGAATATCCCTCGGCAGGAAATGAAGAAGACGCATGCACCTCACGAGAATGCCCGGCCTGAGCGAATATGCGGGTTGCGCGATCGAGATCTGTGGTTCGACGGCGCACATGCTCTGCCGGGAGGAGTGGTCCGACCACACCGACACGTCAACTGCTGCGGAACCTGCAATCAGACGAAGGATGCGAACGGTGACGCGGATTGCGAACGGGCTATCGGATGTTCGAGGGTCGAGGCGCCGCGCAGGGCGCGTCAGCAGCGGGGGTCGCTCTTGGGCACGACGTCGTCGATGAAGTAGTCGTCGACCGCGTTGTCGACGCACGAGTTGGACTTGTTGTAGGCAGTATGGCCCTCGCCTTTATAGGTGATGAGGTGTCCGTTCTGCAGTTCAGCGGCGAGCGCCTGAGCCCACTTGTAGGGCGTGGCCGGGTCGTTAGTGGTTCCGATCACGAGGATGTCGCTCGACCCCGCGGCGGTAATCGGGCCCCGCTCGCGGGTGCTGGGGAACGGCCATCCGGGGCATCCGGTTTCGCCGTAGGCCATCAGCGGCCCGAAAACCGGGGCCACCTTCTCCAGCTCGGCTGCCTGTGCTTCGGGCGATTCTGTACGGACGGCAGGCGGGTAGTCAAGGCAGTTGATGGCCATGAACGCTTCTGTGCTGTTGGAGGTGTAGGTGCCGTCTGCGTCGCGTTCGTAGTAACTGTCCGCCAGCACGAAGGCTGTTGTGGCGTCGTGGTCCTGCACTTCGGCAAACAGCTGATCGAGCGCGTACCAGTTGTCAGGGTTGTAGAGCGGCACGATGATCGCGGTGAACATCGTGCCGGAGCCGAGTTGGCGACCGTCGTCGGCACGGATCGGCTGCACCTCGAGCTTGGCCAAAATCCGGGCGATCCGCTGCTCAGCCGCGTCGACGGTCCCCCGGAACGGACAGTTGTCGCGATCGAGGCAGTCGGCGAGGTAAGCCCGCAGAGCTTTCTCGAAACCCTCGGCCTGGAAGAGGGTGACGTCGTCGTCACTTGTCGCCGGATCCAGCGCTCCATCGAGAACGAGGTGCCCCGTCTTCTTCGGGTAGAGCTCGGCGTACGTCGCACCGAGAAAGGTGCCGTAGGAGAACCCGAGGTAGTTGAGCTTGCGGTCCCCGAGGATCGCACGCAGCAGGTCGAGGTCGCGGGCAGCGCTCACGGTGTCGACATACTGCAGCAAGGGCCCGGTGTACTTGAGGCACCCGGCCGCGAAGTCGGCGCTCTCTTTTTCGGACGCGGCGATCCACTCGGGTGAGCCCTCCACCCCGGGGATGATCCCGAAGGCGTACTGGTCCATGACCTTCGGGTCGTCGAAGCAGGACACAGCCGATGACCGCCCCACCCCGCGCGGGTCGAAACCGATGATGTCGTATTCGCGCTGCAGCCGCGTCGAGACCGCGAAATCGACGCTGTCGTGGATGAAGTCGAACCCTGAACCGCCCGGACCACCAGGATTGACCAGGAGAGACCCCTTGCTGTCCCCACCCGTCGCGGGCTGGCGCACGAGCGCGAGTTTGATGCGGGCCGCCGACGGGTCCGCCCAGTTCATGGGCGCCGTGGCCGTGGCGCATTGCATATGGCGACCGCAGTTTTTCCAGGTCAACACCTGGCTGTAGAAGTCCTTCAGATTCGCCGCGACCTTCTCGCCGGTGGGGTGTGAGGTGACCGAGACACGCGGTGCCGTGAACCACGACGCGCATCCGCCCAGAAGACCCGCAATGGACGCCGCCGCAACCCCCACAAGCAGCCAGCGTCGCGCTCGCCCGGCCCGCATGCCGCCCATCAGCCGCGCACCGGTTCACGTGTCCGGACGGCGCTGATGAGCATCGCCTCGAGCGCGAGCGTCGGTGCGACGTTCCCTTCGATGCGTCGGCGGGCTGTCGCGATGGCGTCGAGGGTCTCGAGTGTGCGTGCAGGTGTTGCTGCTTCAGCCGCCGCGAGCAGATCGGAGTAGATCGCGAGGTTGACCGGCTCGTGGTCGACGCCGAGCTGCAGCAGCAGCACATCGCGATAAAGACTGAGCAGGTCGACGAGGATGCGGTCGAGCCCGTCTCGCAGGCTACGTGTTGCGCGACGCTTCTGGTCCTCTTCGAGCGCCTTCACCTGCGCCCGTAGCGCGGGCGGAACTGTGCCTCCCGGCTCGATACCGAGGGATCGGAGCGTGCTGTCGCGTTCGGCAGCATTGCGTTCTTCTGTGATGGCGCTTGCGTCGTCGGTCGCGAGGGCGATCAGTTCCGCGGCCGCGAGCACGGCCGCCTGCACGCCGGTGACGCCCAGCGCGAGTTCGAGGGTGCGACGGCGGCGGTCGCGCGCGTCGGCGTTGGTTGCCAGACGATGGGCCATGCCGATGTGGGACTGGGCTTCGCGGGCGGCGCGTTCGGCTTCGGGGCGGCTGACACCATCCCGCTTCTCAATCAGAGCGGCAACTTCGGCCACGTCGGGTACGCGCAATCTCACGCTGCGCACGCGCGACCTGATGGTGGGAATGAGATCGGCTTCGCTGGGCGCACAGAGAATCCAAATCGTGCGGGCTGGCGGCTCTTCGAGAGCTTTCAGCAGCACGTTTGAGGTGCGTTCGGTCATGCGATCAGCGTCTTCAATCACCATGACGCGGTAGCGACCGATTGACGGCGAGTACTGGCTTGACGCGACAAGTTGCCGCACCTCGTCGATCGAGATCTGCACGCGTTCGGTGCTCAGGACTCCCAGGTCCGGATGCGTGCGAGCCGCCACCTGAGCTTCGGTGGCCGCTTCGTCGCCCGGCCTCGCGAGGAGGGCGGAGGCGAAGGCGTAGGCGAGGATCGAGCGCCCCGATCCCGGGGGGCCGGTGAGAAGCCACGAATGGGTGAGACCGTCATCGGCTGCGGCAGCACGCATCGTGGCGATGGCCTCTGCCTGGCCGGTCAGGTCATCCCATAACACTGTGTGCTCCCTCGGGTCGCGATTACTTTACGCGAGCAGCTCTGACACTCGGGCGCGAATGGCGTCTGCGAGTTCGGCGACAGGGCGCGTGGCGTCGAGCACCAGGAAGCGCTGAGATTCGTCAGCGGCCAACGCGAGGTAGCCAGCGCGTACGCGTGCGTGGAAATCGGCGGCCTCGGCCTCGAGTCGGTCGTACTGCGTGCGCGAGGCGTCGAGCCGAGCGCGGCCGGCGCTTTCGTCAAGGTCGAGGAGCACCGTGAGATCGGGAAGAAGACCATCGGCGGCCCACAGCGACAGCTTGCGCACTTCATCCGCATCGAGGACACGGCCCGCGCCTTGGTAGGCGACGGACGAGTCGAGGTAACGGTCTTGGATCACAATGTCGCCGCGCTCGAGGGCGGGGCGGACCACCGTCGCGACGTTGTGCGCGCGGTCGGCCGCGTACAGCAGGGCCTCCGCGCGCGGAGCAATGTGTCCGCGCCGGTGGAGCACCATTTCGCGAAGTTCTAGGCCGAGCTCGGTGCCCCCCGGCTCCCGTCCGTGAACGACGGTGTGACCCTGTGCCATAAGCCAGTCGGTGAGCAGCCGAGACTGGGTTGTCTTGCCCGAGCCGTCGCCGCCCTCGAAGGTGAGAAAGAGCCCCGACACGTTATTTCTTCTTGGCCGGGGCGCGTTTTGCTGCCGTCTTGCGCACGGGCTTTTTGGCCGGGCCCTTCGCTCGCTTGTCCGCCAGCATCTGCACCGCCCGCTCAAAATCGATGGAGTCGATCTCTTCGCCGCGTGGCACGGTGACGTTGGTGATGCTGTCGGTGACATATACCCCGAAGCGACCGTCGCGGATGCGGATCAATTTGCCGCTGACCGGATCGGCATCGAACTCTTTGAGAGCACTCGAGGTGCGCGCGGCACCGTATTTCGGCTGCGCAAAGATCTCGAGAGCCCCGGCGAGATCGACCTCGAAGATCTGGTCTTCGCTCGTGAGCGTGCGGCTGTCGGTCCCCTTTTTGATGTACGGACCGTAGCGACCGTTCTGCGTGGTGATGTCGACACCGGTCTCGGGGTCCTGTCCGACAACGCGGGGCAGGTCGAGCAGACGAAGCGCGGTATCGAGGTCGATTGTGGCCGGATCCATGTCTTTAAAGAGGGATGCGGTGCGCGGCTTGACCGCTGCCGCCTTCTTCTTGGCAGCCGGCTTCTTCTTCGGCTTGGCGGCGACCTCTGTGGTCGTCGTGGCCTCGCTGGTCGAGACCGTCTCGACGACTTCGCCGGTTGCGGGATCTACGCGGTGGGTCTCGACAGGCTCGACCGACGGGTCCGGCAGCGGTTCAGGATCGAGCTCGGTGACGTAGGGGCCGTAGCGACCGTCCTTGGCGACAACGGTCTTGCCATTCACTGGGTTGATACCGAGCACTCGATCGCCGACGACCGGGGCGTCGATAAGTTCGCGTGCTTTCGCGGGTGTGAGCTCGTCGGGTGCGAGCTCTTCGGGAACATTCACGCGGCGAGGGGTGTCACCCTCATTCTCCGGAGGAACCTCGAGGTAGGGGCCGTACTTGCCGATGCGCAGCGTGACGTCATCGTCGATGCGTACCGAGTTGATGCCGCGCGCGTCGATGTCGCCCAGATTGTCGATCACCGTGCGGAGGCCGCGGTGCTCACCGCCGCCGAAATAGAACGACGTCAGCCAGTCGACGCGATCGGCCGTGCCGTCGGCAATGTTGTCGAGGTCGTCTTCCATCTCCGCTGTGAAGTCGTATTCGACCAGGTCGGCGAAATGCTCTTCCAGCAGACGAACGACACTGAACGCGATCCAGTTCGGCACGAGTGACTGGCCGCGCGGGGTGACATATCCGCGATCGACGATCGTCGAGATGATCGCGACATATGTTGACGGCCGGCCGATCCCCAGTTCTTCGAGGGTCTTGGTGAGGCTGGCCTCGGTGTAACGCGGCGGCGGGCTGGTCTCGTGACCTTTCGCCTCCACCTCGCGCAGGATGAGGGACTGACCCTCAACGAGCGCGGGAAGTTTTGCCTCGGTCGGCTCTGTATTTTCGGCCAACCGCGACTCGTCATGCCCTTCTTCGTAGGCATGCAGGAATCCACGGAAAGTGATGATCGTGCCCGAGGCCACGAACTCGACGAGCTTGCCATCGGCGGGCGTGGCCCCGATGGTGATGGATGCCGTAGAGCCTTTCGCATCGGCCATCTGGGAGGCGACAGTGCGCTTCCAGATCAGTTCGTAGAGTTTGAGGTCGTTGCCTCGCAGCACCGAACTGAGTTCAGCGGGCGTGCGGAATGTGTCACCTGAAGGCCGAATCGCCTCATGAGCCTCTTGCGCGTTCTTGCTCTTGCCGGTGTAGACCCGCGGCTTCTCGGGAACGGTGTCGGGGCCATAGAGCTTTGCCGCCTGCGTGCGCGCGGCGGTGATCGCTTGCTGCGATAGCGCTGGCGAGTCGGTACGCATATAGGTGATGTAGCCGTTCTCGTACAGCGACTGCGCGACACTCATCGTCTGGCGGGCAGAGAACCGGAGCTTGCGTCCGGCCTCTTGCTGCAGCGTGGACGTCGTGAACGGCGCGGCGGGACGGCGGGTGTAGGGCTTGGATTCGACACCGAGAACGCTTATCGGTACGCCCTCAACACGTAGGGCGGTCGCCAATGCTTCGGCGGCATCCTCGTCCAGGGCGACGGCGTCGCTCGTGAGCTGACCTTTGTCGTCGAAGTCGCGGCCTGCTGCGATCCGCTGTCCACCGATACGGGCGAGCTTCGCCTCAAAGTTGCTGCCACCCGCCTCCGGGCTCAGCTGTGCCAGCAGATCCCAGTAGCTGGCGGTGCGGAAGGCAAGACGCTCCCGCTCGCGTTCGACGACGAGGCGCGTTGCCGCGGACTGCACGCGGCCAGCCGAAAGCCCGGGGCCGACCTTGCGCCACAGCACCGGCGAGATTTCGTAGCCGTACAGGCGATCGAGGATTCGGCGCGTCTCTTGAGCGTCGACGAGTGCCGTATCAATGTCGCGGGTGTTGTCGCGGGCGTACTGGATGGCCTCTTTGGTGATCTCGTGGAACACCATCCGCTTCACCGGGACTTTGGGTTGCAGCACCTGTAGCAGGTGCCAGGCGATGGCCTCGCCCTCGCGGTCCTCATCAGTTGCGAGGTAGAGCTCGTCGGCGCCTTTCAGCGCCTTCTTGAGGTCGGCAACGGTCTTTTTCTTGGCGTCCGACACGACGTAATACGGTTCGAAGCCGTTCTCGACGTCAACCGAGAACTTGCCAAGCGAACCCTTCTTGAGCTCGGGCGGAAGGTTCTTCGGCTCGATGAGGTCGCGAATGTGGCCGACCGACGATTGGACCTCGTACCCGTCACCCAGGTACTGCGCAATTGTCTTCGCTTTGGTCGGCGACTCAACGATGACAAGCTTCTTGCTCTCAGACACGGCTCTCCATCTATCCGTGCGCCACCATACACACCCGCTCAGGGTGCGTGCTTCACTCTTGCCCGCACAGGATGCCGCGGCGACACGTCTGCCCACCGTAGCGACAGCCTCTGGTGGCCCCGCCGTCGAGCGCGCGCTGACCGCCAGCAGGCCCCTGCCCGACACCACCCCGACGGTCACGGTCAGGCCGTTGATCTCGCACACGACAAGGGATGCGCCGTTGACCTGTGCGAGGCGAGCCGCCGTCGCGCAGGGGTCACCGGCTGCTGCGCCGCTGAGTGTGTCCGCCGCCGCGAGGGCCGCGGCGTCCGCAGCACCGATCGCCCGCTGCCGGGCCGTAAGACCAGCACCCAGAGTAAGAGCGCCGACGAGAACGGCCGCTATCACACCGACAAGGGCGACGGCCAGGATCGTGCCGGCGCCGCCGTCCGCCCGGATTTTGCGGACAAGTTTCCCCTGTGCCCGCGGAGCCTGTACCCACGACACGGATCATCGCCCGCCGCTCAGGGCACAACTGGCACCGCTTGGAGCAACACCGAATCGTGCGAGCGGGCCTTTCGGGCGAACCGTGACGCGAGCGCACGCGAGGTCACCCGACGTCGAGAGCGCAAGAGTCGCATCCTCGATCTGGCGAGCCAAATGCGCGGCGATTGCACCCCGTGATTCGCCCCGACCATACGATCGCGCGGCGTCGGCCGCCGCATCCTGTGCGCGAAGCGTCTGACCGGCAAGCTGCACCCCGCCGATCGCGATGGCGAGCACCACGACCACCGCAGGCAGCGCGATTGCGAATTCGGCGACAACGCTTCCGCGTTCGCGATCGCTCATCCCGCGACGGAAAGTGCCGAACGCACGAGATCGGTGAGGATCGCCTGCACCTCACCCGATTTGAGGATCACGACGAGAAGGCCGGCAAAGCCCACCGCCGCCATGATCGTTATCGCGTATTCGGCGGTGGCTGCACCATCATCGCGGTGCAGTCGAGCGCAAAGAGTTGAGAGGGAAAAAGGTGTGGGACGGGTCATCTGAAGTTGCTCCTTCTGCGGGTCTGGACGCAACGACTACGGTGCCGGATACGGACACCCCCCGGTCGGTCAAACCCCACATCTTGGGATGACGCGGGACCGGCAGGACAGTGGAGGAGTAGCGGAATCTGGGGTGCCTTGAGTCAGACCGGCAGCGCCGTGGTCGAGAGAATCGCGAGCGCGATCGGAGCAACCCCCAGGGCAACAAATGCCGGCAGAACACACAGTCCCAGCGGCAGCAGAAGGCGCGATTCGAGTTCGGCCGCGCGTCGAGCGGCGTCGCTTCGGGCCGCGCGACGGCATCCCTCCGCTTCTGCGCGCAGCAAGGCCGCTACGGGGACACCGGCCGAGCGCGCAAAAGAAAGGACCGCATCCACGTCGTCCAGAGGGACGGTACTCCCCGGCGTCGCATCACGTCGCCTCGATGCGCCACTGGCCGCCACGTCCTGAGTAACTTCTTCGTAGACCTCATCCACCAGCCGTCGCGCTCCCTCGACAGACGACCCGCCTCCGAGCGCAATTGCCACCAACTCATAGGAGAGCCCAGGAGTCGCGTCCCGAGTGCGTGCAGACGCCACCAGGCGTCGATTCCACGCGAGGCCCGTCGCAACGAGACCTCCGCCAACGACGACACACATAATCCCTGGCGGTGTTATGAGTACAGGAAAGATGTCGAACCCCAGCAGCATCCCGAGACCGAGTCCGACAAGTGGCAGCGCGAGGACGATTCGACTCGTGGCCATGGGCCCGGCGAGAGCGACCTCGATGTCGCGCGCCGACTGTCCCAGGCTGCGAAGAACTTCCGCCAAGCGCCCCAGCGTCGGCGCTAGGGGCGCGCCGGCCCGCGTCGCGACCGCCCAAACAACGGCGACCGCGACCCAGGCCGAGACCTCTGCGGGCGGAGCCTCGACCGCAGCGCGGCGCAGCCTTTCCGGGATGTCGTGCGCCGCGAGGAGCCCGTCAACGACACGATGTGGAACCGTACCTGCCTCTCCGGCGCCCGCCGATCCGCGGGACACATCGGATGCCTGGCTCGCAGCCGCCGCCACATGTGTCCACGCCGACACCGGAGCCAGCCCCGCATCCAGCAACACAGCGAGTCGCTGCACGGCGACTGCGGCCGCCTCAAACGACGGGGTCGGCGACCTCATGCCGGCTCCTCGTCGATGGCCAATCGGCCGCCCTCAAGTGACAGGACGCCCATCGCCGCCAATCGGCGTGTCTCGCCCACTCGCTCGACGTGCAGCACCGCATCGAAGGCACTCACGGCCTGACGGGCTACGGCATCCGCAGAAAGGCCGGCAAGCGAGCCGAGAGCTTCGATTCGCGCAGGAAGGTCGTCCAAAGAATTGGCGTGCACGGTCCCAGCTCCCCCGTCGTGACCGGTGTTGAGCGCGCCCAGTAGCTCGCGCAGTTCGGCACCGCGACATTCACCCACGATCAACCTGTCCGGCCGCATCCGAAGAGATTCGCGCACAAGTCGGTCGAGACCGATTGCCCCAGCTCCGTCGAGGTTCGCCTGTCGCGCTTCGAGTGCCACAACATGGGGATGCGCGACGCGCAACTCGGCGACGTCTTCGACGATGACCAGTCGCTCCGACGCAGGTGCCGCCGACAGCATGGCGGCGAGAAGGGTCGTCTTGCCGCTGCCACCTGCTCCCGTCACGAGCAGATTTGCGCGCCGAAACACCAGGTCTCGGATGCGGTCGACACCGATCCGCCCGAAGTACCCTGCGCCCGCGAGGTCGTCGAGCGACAGGGTCTGCGGACGCGGCACACGGATGGAGATGACCGCCCCACCCGGCGACACAGGAGGCAGGACGACATGTACACGCACGCCGTCGCCGAGGCGCACATCCACGCAAGGCGTCGCCTCGTCAACATGCCGCTCGCCGAGCGAAACAAGGCCTATTGCGAGGTCGCGAGCCTCCCCCGGTGGCAGCCGGATGTCATCCGCACGACTCGATCCTCGGCCTCGGTCGACCCACACGGCGCCGTCAGGGTTCACGAAAACGTCCGTCACATTTCCGTCTTCTATAAGCGGCGCCAGCGGACCGAACCAGGCCGGATCCATGGGCCTCACGGCACGCTCGTCTGCTCGGGTGCGTGCCACGAACGAAGCCATGGCGCCAGCGTGAGGGATACGAGCGACGGCGCAGAGCGACCGCCTCTAATCAGGGGAAAAGCGCCGTTCTCCACCCGTCGGGAGGGAGAGTCGCGTCAGCAGTCCGAGCCTTCGCGGTCGGGCGGCCGTGGCCTCGCAGTTAACGAAGAGGGGCGACGCCTATTGGGGGGAACAGGCGCCGCCACAGCAACGCTGGATTGGGGGGAATCGCGGGCGTTGCAAACCGAGCATTCGCTCAGACGGATCGAGTGTACTCCAAATGGGGGACTTCACAAGGGGTCTTGTGAAGGGTGCTCGTACCCCTTCTAGACACGCGCATGGCTACATTTCCGTGGCGGGAGCCACAGGAAGGCGGTCCGTTAGGATCAGCAAATGGCCGGTTCGATTGACAACCTTCTGCACGAAAACCGTCGCTTCAGCCCGACGCCGGAATTCACCGCACAAGCCATAGCGACCCCCGAACTGTATGCCGAAGCCCGAGCCGACCGGCTCGACTTCTGGGCAAACCGCGCCCGTGAGCTGCGGTGGCACACCCCCTTTACCGAAACTCTCGACTGGTCGAATGCCCCGGTCGCACGCTGGTTCGCCGACGGCACCCTCAACGTGGCCGAGAACTGCCTCGACCGCCATGTCGACGCAGGCAACGGAGACCGCGTCGCCATCCACTGGGAGGGCGAGCCCGGCGACAGCCGCAGCATCAGCTACGCCGAACTCACGGCCGAAGTGAAGCGTGCCGCCAACGCGCTTGCGGCCCTGGGTGTCGGCAAAGGCGACCGGGTCGCGGTGTATCTGCCCGTGATCCCGGAGGCCGCCGTCGCCATGCTCGCGATCGCCCGGCTGGGAGCCGTCCACTCGGTCGTCTTCGGCGGCTTCAGCGCCGAAAGCCTGCGCACCCGCATCGACGACGCTCAGGCGAAGGTCGTCATCACCGCTGACGGCGGCTACCGCAAGGGCAAGGTCTTCCCTCTTAAAGATGCGGTGGATGCGGCGCTCGCTCTCGGCGAGACACCCGTTGAGAAGGTGCTCGTCGTCCGTCGCGGCGGAAACGACATTGCCTGGGACGAGTCGCGCGACCTGTGGTGGCACGATGCGCTCGCGGCCGCCGACGCGGAGCACGAGGCCCAGGGCTTCCCCGCCGAAAACCCGCTCTTCATCCTCTACACCTCTGGCACCACCGGGAAGCCGAAGGGCATCCTGCACACGAGCGCCGGCTATCTCACCCATGTCGCCAGCACGCACCGGAACGTCTTCGACCTGCATCCCGAAACCGACGTCTACTGGTGCACGGCCGACGTCGGCTGGATCACCGGCCACAGCTATGTCATCTACGGCCCCCTCGCCAACGGCGCCACGCAGGTCATGTATGAAGGCACACCCGACACCCCGCATCCGGGTCGGTGGTGGGAGATCATCCAGAAGTATGGGGTGACCATTTTCTACACGGCGCCCACCGCGATCCGGTCGTTCATGAAGCTCGGGCGTGAGATTCCGGATGCCTTTGACCTGTCGAGCCTGCGCGTACTCGGCTCAGTTGGCGAACCGATCAACCCGGAGGCGTGGATCTGGTACCGCGAGGTGATCGGCGGCGGCACGACCCCCATCGTCGACACCTGGTGGCAGACCGAGACCGGCGGAATCATGATCTCGGCCCTGCCCGGCATTACGACACTGAAGCCGGGAAGCGCGCAGGTGCCGCTGCCGGGGGTGTCCGTTGAGATCCTGAATGAGGATGGCAGCCCCGTGACGCCTCCTTCGGGCGGGCTGCTGGTCATCACCGAGCCGTGGCCGGGCATGCTGCGGGGCATCTGGGGTGACCCCGAGCGGTTCCGTGAAACGTATTGGTCGAAGTTCTCGAGCGGCGATACCTTCCGCTATTTCGCGGGGGATGGCGCCCACGTCGACGAAGACGGCGACGTATGGCTGCTGGGCCGCGTCGACGACGTCATGAACGTGTCGGGGCACCGGCTCTCGACGGCGGAAATCGAATCGGCCCTTATCTCCAACCCGATCGTGGCGGAGTCCGCTGTGGTCGGGGCGGCCGACGAAACCACGGGTCAGGCGGTCGTCGCCTTCGTGGTGCTCAAGGCCGACAGCGCGGCAGATCAGACCCAGGATGAGGCCTCAGCCCTGCTGCGCACCCACGTGGCGCACGAGATCGGCGCAATCGCGCGCCCCCGCCAGATCTTCATTGTCGACGAGTTGCCCAAGACGCGTTCGGGCAAGATCATGCGACGTCTGCTGGCCGATATTGCCGAAGGACGCGCGGTCGGCGACACGACGACGCTTGCGGACGCGGGCGTGATGGATGTCATCGCCGCGCGCCTCGCGGACGGTGCGGCTGCCGCCGACTGAGCTCTCGCGATCGGCTAGGCGAACTCGAAGACGAACTCCACCTCGACGGGCGCGTCGAGCGGCAGTTCGGCAACCCCGACGGCACTACGCGCATGCTGGCCGGCGTCGCCGAACACCAGCCCGAGCAGCTCGGAGGCTCCGTTGATAACGCCGGGCTGGCCGATGAAACCCGGGGCGGATGCGACGAAACCGACGACCTTGACGACTCGCGTGATCCGGTCGAGAGATCCGATCACGCTCGCGGCTGCGGCGAGCCCGTTAAGCGCGCAGATCCGCGCGAACGCTGTTGCCTCGTCAACAGTGACCGCACCACCGACCTTGCCCGCCTCCGGCAAAGCCCCGTCGACGAACGGCAGCTGCCCCGAGGTGAACACGAGGTTGCCCGTGACAACGGCCGGCACATACGCGGCGACCGGCTTTGCAACCTCGGGCAGCCCCAGTCCCAAATCGTGCAGTCGCGCCTCGACGACGCTCACAGCTCGATCTTCTCGCGCTTGAGGTAAGCGACCAGCCCACCCTCGGGGCCGGTGACGACCTGCACAAGCTCCCAGCCATCCGAGCCCCAGTTATTGAGGATCGCAGCGGTGTTGTGAATCATCAGAGGTGTGGTGAGGTATTCCCACTTCGTCATCGTTGGTAGCGTCCGTTCAGCTTGAGAGTCGGGGGGATCGTCTACCCTGTAGCCTATGCCCGCCCAGAAATCTACAGTCGGACGTGTGCTCGGCGCCGTTATCGGCACCGTCGCCTTCAGTGCTCTCGCTGGTGCCCTCGTCACCGTCATGGTCGCTCCCGCGATCGCCGTGACCGGTATTACCGCCAACAGCACTATCGGCATCTTCGACGCTCTCCCCGAGTACATCGTGCTGAACGGTGGGTCGCAGGCAAACACGATCGTGGCCAAGAACGCCGACGGCACCGACTTCCCGATCGCGACGATCTTCGACCAGAACCGCGAAGAAGCCGATCTGGATGAGATGAGCGAATACCTCATGGACGCCGCGATCGCGGGTGAAGACCGCCGCTTCTGGGAGCACGGTGGCGTCGACCTGACCTCGGTCATTCGCGCCGGCGCTGGCAGCGTTGCGGGCGAGGATTCTGGTGGAGCCTCGACGCTCACGATGCAGACGGTGCGCAACATCCTGATCCAGGACGTGCTCAACAACGACCAGTACACCCCGACGCAGCGAAAAGCCAAGATGCAGGAGGCCCTGGCGAAGACCGTCGACCGCAAGCTGAAAGAGATGAAGCTCGCGATCGGCCTTGAGAAGAAGTACACGAAAGAAGAGATCCTTCGCGGCTACCTCAACATCGCTGGCTTCGGCGGCAACACATATGGAGTCAAGGCGGCGGCCCGGCAGTACTTCTCGAAGGACGTGGCCGACCTGACCGTCGCGGAGGCCGCAAGCCTCATCGCCATCGTGCAGAACCCCAGTACGCGCGATCTGAAGGATCCGAAGCACTATGCCGCCAACCAGCAGCGTCGCAACGTGATCCTGTTCGCGATGTACCAGACGCATAGGATCACGAAGGCGCAGTACAAGGAGGCGTACAACACGCCTGTCGACGCGAACTTCATTCGGTACTCGGCGCCGAAGAGCGGCTGCCTCAACGCCACCGTGCCGTTCAACTTCGTCTGCGCCTATGTCGAGGCCAGTGTCAAGGACTTCAATCAATTGGGCGATACCGTCGACAAGCGTCGCGAAGCCTGGCGCAAAGGTGGGCTCACAGTCACCGTCTCTATCAACCCGAGTCTGCAACAGGCGGGAACCTCGATCATTCAGCAATATGCGCCCAACACCGAGACTCGATTCCAGCTCGGAGCATCCGCGGCTTCGGTCGAAGTCGGCACCGGGCGCATTCTGGTAATGGCTCAGAACAAGGACTTCAACAACCTCTCGTCCTACACAGGCACCACGGCAACGGGGGTGAACTTCAATTCCGATGTGGCACATGGCGGATCTGTCGGGTTCCAACCGGGATCGACATACAAGCCCTATGTGCTGCTCGCGTTCCTTGCGGCCGGTCACGGCGTAAACGAGACCTTCAATGCCAGCATTCGCTCTGTGAATCAAGCTGACTTTGCGGATAGCTGTGGTGGCCCGTACACCGGCATTTACAAATTCCGTAACGACTCCAATGAACAGGGGTCGTATGACATTCGGAGAGCCACCGGAGGTTCCGTCAACTCGGTCTTCATCCAGATGGCCAAGGACCTCGACCAGTGTGAGATCAAAAAGATCGCCGAGTCGATTGGCGTGCACAACGCCTCGGGCAAAGAGCTCGCGACCAACCCAGGTTGTGCAATCGGTGGTTGCACAAACAACATCGCACCGCTGACCACCTCTGCCGCTTACGCTGCCATCGCTAACGGCGGGGTGTATTGCAAGCCCGTCATCGTTGACGAGATCGTTGATCGCGACGGAAAGAAGCTCGGGCCGCAGGCTGCCGATTGCGGACAGTCCCTTGTGACTCCCGAGGTGGCGGCCGGAGCCGCTTATGCAATGGCTGCCGTAATGAGTGCGACGGCCTCCGCGTCGAATCCCGGTGACGGTACGCCGTACATTGGCAAGACGGGAACGACCAATGATGCGATTCACACATGGATGGCTGGAACGTCCACCAAAGTCTCGACCACTGTCTGGGTAGGTAATGTTTCTGGCACACAGAACCTTCGCAAGATCTCGGTGAACCGGCTTCCCGCAGCAAAGCTGCGGCACAACATCTTCAAGCCGCTCGCGCGAGCTATAGATGCGCAATACCCGGGCTCCGCGTTCCCGAAACCCGACCCGTCGATCCTGAAGGGCACCCCCGCGATCGTTCCCGATGTCTCGGGCATGACTCCTGAAGCAGCGAAGGCGGCCATCGACCTCGCCGACCTCACCTGGGTCGACGGCGGCGCGGTTGACTCCGACCAGCCAGCGGGAACCGTCGTCTCGTCGTCGCCTGCCGCCGGGTCGTCCGTCTCGAAGGGGACGAACGTCGCCACCTACACCAGCAATGGGCAGGGAGCGGTGATCCCGTCCGACCTTGTTGGGAAAATGTTCAACGCCGCCAAGACAGAACTCGAAGGCTTGGGATTCATCAACGTGGTCGAAGACTGTGGGTCCGGCGGGATCGGCGTGCCACCACCGCCAGCGCACCAGGTCACCGGGTCCAGCCCGGGCGCAGGCAGTATCGCCAATAAGAACAACCCCGTGACCTTGCACACCAACGGCGTCTGTTAGTGACGGGCACCACACGTGCGGTTGCGGCCGGCCTCGGTCTCGCCGCAACCGCCGCCGTGGGAGCGTTTGCCTGGGGCGTGATTGTCGAACGCAATCGGTTCACTGTCCGTCACGAACTTCTGCCGATCCTCGCTCCCGGCGCTCGACCGCTCACGATCCTGCACCTGAGCGACCTCCACATGGCACCCTGGCAGCGATCGAAGCAGAACTTCGTCCGATCGCTCATCCGCTATGAACCCGACCTCGTGGTTAACACCGGCGACAACTTCGGACACCGAGACGGCCTCAGCGGGATCGAACGGGCTCTGGCGCCATTCGCGGGCATTCCTGGGGTATTCGTTCACGGCTCCAATGACTATTACGGCCCCGAACTCAAGAACCCGTTCTCGTACTTCGGAGGCTCCTCGCGGCGGCGCACCAAGAAGGAACCGGAGCTCGACACTGACAGTCTCAACGGCTTCTTCGTCGACGCACTGGGCTGGCACGACCTGGCAAACAAGGCCGGCGCAATTGAGTTGCGCGGCACGCGCCTCGAATTGTTCGGCACAGGGGACGCCCATCGCCACTGGGATCGGCTCGACGCGCTACCGCGGGCCATCGACGAACTACGGGAGAGCGCGGCCCCCGAGGCCGCCGACGCGAACCAGCTGTCGGTCGGCGTCACACACGCCCCATATCGTCGGGTGCTGGACGCCTTCACGAATCAAGGAGCAGCGCTCATTCTCGCCGGGCATACCCATGGTGGCCAGGTCCGCATCCCCGGACTGCCCGCGCTGGTGACCAACGCCGACCTCCCCCGTCGTCAGGCCTCCGGGCTGTCGCAGTGGCGCACTGCCACCCACAGCGCCGCGCTGAATGTAAGCGCCGGGATCGGCACCTCCATCTACGCACCGGTGCGCTTTGCCTGCCCGCCGGAAGCCGTCGTGCTCACCCTGACCGCGCCCTAACCGCGTGATTCGACGCCGTCGGGATATCGGCTATCCTTGACAGGTTGTCGCCTGGCTTGCCGAGCGGCTACGGGGTATGGCGCAGCTTGGTAGCGCGCGTCGTTCGGGACGACGAGGCCGCAGGTTCAAATCCTGTTACCCCGACCATTTTCTGGTCAGCAGCAGCTACGTGAAGTCGGCGTCTGGGGCGGAGCCGTAGCTGAAGTCGAGCTTCGGGCGCCATCCGCGGTTCAGCACCCCACCGCTCTCGTCGAGGTAACAGGTGCCGCACAACGACTCATAGGTAACGTCGCCCTCGTCGATCGCAACCTGATCCCCGTCGAACACGAACTGGCCGTTGATCTTGCGGGTGTTGAAGATCGCCTTGCGACCGCAACGGCAGATCGTCTTGAGCTCTTCGAGCGAATGCGAGATCTCGAGCAGACGCCGGCTGCCAGGGAAGGCGATCGTCTGAAAATCAGTCCGGATGCCGTATGCCAGAACCGGAACATCCTCCTGCAGAGCGATCCGTAGCAGGTCGTCGACCTGCCCTTCCCCCAGGAACTGGGACTCGTCGATCAGCAGGCAGCTCACATCCGATCCGGTCTCGCGCAGAATCCGGGCACGCACCCGCGTGAACGCCGCCAGGACGTCCTCGTCGGGGGCGATCGTGAAGTCGACCTCGCGGCTGAGCCCGAGGCGCGACACGATTGCCGTGTCGCCCTTCGAGTCGATGGCGGGTTTGGCGATGATCACTCGCTGCCCACGCTCTTCGTAGTTGAACGCCGCCTGCAGCAGAGCCGTGCTCTTGCCGCTGTTCATGGCGCCGTAGCGGAAGTACAGCTTGGCCACTCGGTTCCTGTCTGTCGTGCGAAGGTGGGTCGGAAATGTGGATCAGATGTCGCGTCGGCGTCGGGCGTTCTTGGGGTCGGACGCTACTTGAGGAAGCCGTCTTCGGCCGCGCGGCGGATGAGCTCCGCCTTCTTGCTAGCCGGGCGGTTCGCCTTCGCATACTTCTCGCGGACGCGGCGTAGGTAGGTCTTTGCAGTCTCATACTGCACGTTCATCTGCTCGGCAACCTCTGCGGTGCTGTAGCCGGTGGCATAGAGGCGCAGCGCATCTGCTTCGCCCGGGCTGAGTTTGGGGCGCGAGGCGGGAGTCGTCGCTCCGGTGGGCAGGGGGCGCCACGGGCGTTGGGGGACGGCACCCGGCGCTCCCATGCCCATGATGCGGCGGGCCGCATCCATGACGGCCGACATCGGGACAGCTTTCGAGACGAACTCGGCCGCACCCGCAGCGAGCGCGCGCTCGCGGGCCTCGCGGGTGTCGACACTCGACAACACCATGACGCGGGCGCCCGCTGCCCGACAGGTGCGCACGCGAGCTTCAATCGAGACAGGCTCTTTGAGCTGAAAATCGATGAGCACGAGATCGGTCGGAAACGCCGGACTATGCACCAGCTGAAGCCAGGTGGGAGCCATCAGCACCACCTCGAAATCGGGCGCGTTGGCAGCAATCCAGCTGCCCAGACTGTCGAGCAACACCTCGTGATCGTCGAGGATCGCGACGCGTACTGCGGACGTTGACGCCGAGACGCGGCGAGTGGGTCCGGGTGACCCAGGAGTGCTCATGCGCACAGCCTAGAACAAGGTGGGTTGCATCCCCGTGGCGGCGCGGGAACTCAGCTCGGCAGCGAGAAGGCGAGCACCTCCCGGAGACCCAGCTCTCGGCACCCCTGTCGCGGGATCGCGAGGTACGGGGCGATCGAGTCCATATTTGCGGATCAGAGGCCGAATACGTCGGGCGAGCCACTTCCGGTAGTCCTTGGAGGCATAGCTCCCGCCTCCATACAGGTCTCGGTACCGAGGCGCGAGGTCCGGATGCTCGCGCGTCAACCAGGCCGCGTACCACTCGCGCGCACCCGGTCTCAGGTGCAGCGCAGAGGCGACGACAGAGGATGCCCCGGCTTCCGCGATCATGCCGAGAGCGCGATCCAGATGCTCAGTGCTGTCGCTCAGATAGGGCAGCACCGGCATCATGAAGACGGAGCACGAGAGACCGGCATCGCGCGCCGCCGTGACCGTTGCCAACCGTGCTGCGGTTGAGGGGGTTCCGGGCTCGACAGCCTGTTGCAGCTCGTCGTCATAGATCGCGATCGACATGGCGAGATCCACGGGTACCCGCTCGGCGGCCGCCTGAAGCAGGGGAAGATCGCGCCGCAGCAGGGTGCCCTTCGTCAGGATGCTGAACGGCGTATCAGACGCGGCGAGCGCCGCAATGATGCCGGGCATCAATCGGTAGCGGCCCTCCGCCCGTTGATACGGGTCGGTGTTGGTACCCAGCGCGACAGGATGCCGACCCCAGCTGGAACGCGCGAGCTCCTTCTGCAGGACTTCGGCCACATTCACCTTCACCACGATCTGGGAATCGAAGTCGGACCCCGTGCCGAGGTCGAGGTAGCTGTGGGTGTTGCGGGCATAGCAATAGACACAGGCATGGCTGCAGCCACGATAGGGGTTGATTGTCCAGCCGAACGGTTGCGAGTTGCCGGAGCCCGGGACATGGTTGAGCGCGCTCTTGGCCAGGACCTCGTGGAAAGTGATTCCGGCGAACTCGGGGGTCTGCACCGACCTGACCAAGCTGCTCAGCTTGACGAGACCGGGCAGGGTGTCGCGCTGATCGACTGTGATCTCTTGTCCGCTCCACCGCATCCTGGTATTCGAACATACCTTCGAAGGTGCGTCAAGTGCGGCGCGCGGCTTGGTCTCGACAGGCTCGACCGGCAGGGTGCTCGACTGGCGGGTTAGGGACGGATCGCGAGCGCCTTCGCCGTGGACGCGAGAGTCTTCTTCGCCACGGCCTTGCTGCTCGACAGCGGGGCCCCGTAGCTCGGAATCATCTTCACGAGCTCCGGCTCCCAGCCCGCAAGGCGTTCGGGGAAGCACTTCGCGAGCAGGTCGAGCATGATCGGCACGGCGGTCGAGGCTCCGGGGGACGCCCCGAGAAGACCAGCGATGCTGCCGTCGGCAGAGGCAACGACCTCGGTGCCGAACTGGATCGTGGGCTTGCCTTTCGCATCCCGCTTCATGATCTGCACCCGCTGGCCCGCTGTGATGAGGCGCCAGTCGGACCGCTTCGCCTTGGGTGCGAACTCCTGCAGCGCGGCATGCTTCTTGGCGCGCGACTTGAACACCTCACCGACCAGGTAGCTGACGAGCGACAGGTTGCTAAGCCCGGCACCGATGAAGGTGCCGAGGTTATGCCAGCGCAGAGCCGCGAACAGGTCGGCGTAGGAGCCCGCCTTGAGGTACTTGGTCGTGAAACCCGCGTACGGGCCGAACATCAGGCTCGGCGTGCCGCCCACGACGCGCGTGTCGAGGTGCGGCACCGACATGGGTGGGGATCCGACAGCCGCCTTCCCGTAGACCTTGGCAGCATGCTGCGCCACAATCTTCGGGTCGTCGGTGCGGAGGAACTTTCCGCTGATCGGGAAGCCGCCATAGCCGCGAATCTCGGGGATGCCCGAGCGCTGCAGCAGGTTGAGGGCGGCCCCGCCTGCGCCAACGAACACAAAACGCGCCGTCAGCTCAACGGGAGTGCCGCCGACCTCGTGCCGTGCGGTGATCTTCCAGGTGCCGTCGCGGCGGCGCTTGATCCCCGTGACCCGGTGTTCGAGCTTGAGCTTGCCGCCCTGGTGAACGAGACCTTCGATAAGAAGGCGGGTGAGGGATCCGAAATCGATGTCGGTGCCGGCCACGATGCGGGTCGCGGCGATCGGCTGGGTGCGCTTGCGACCAGGGATCAGCAGCGGCGCCCACGAACGGATCACCGACGCATCTTCGCTGTATTCAAGTCCGGCAAACAGTGGGTGGTCTTTCAATGCCTCGAAACGCTTCTTCAAGTAGGCGACGTTGTCGTCGCCCCACACAAAGCTCATGTGCGGAACAGTGTTGATGAACTGCTTCGGCTCGGGCAGAACGCCTTCGTTGACGAGGAACGACCAGAACTGACGCGACACCTGGAACTGCTCGTTGACCTTGACGGCGTTGGTGATGTCGATCGTGCCGTCGGCGAGCTCGGGCGTGTAGTTCAGTTCGCAGAGTGCCGAGTGGCCGGTGCCGGCGTTGTTCCAGGGGCTCGAACTCTCGAGAGCGACGTCACCGAGGCGCTCAAGGATCGTCACCGTCCAGTCGGGTTCGAGCTGCTTGAGCAGGACACCGAGGGTTGCGCTCATGACGCCTCCCCCGATGAGGACGACATCGATCGCTTCGGTCACTAGGCAATTCTAGAGGCGAAGGTCAGGGGCCGCCGTGCGCGTCCCGCCTGCGCACCGGTGCCAACAGGTACGCCGTTCGCAATCGGATAGCCCTTTCGAAAGACCGCACTGATTGCGATCGGGTCAGCTGTCGAGATTCGAGAGCAGGTCCTCGCGTTTCGGGAGCCACGACACCGCTGCCGGCGCGCGCCGGACCCGCCTCGTGCGAATGGCGCTCACGGCGACAACCACGAGCACCCCGAGCGTCCCGCCCAGCGAATTGGTCAGCAGATCACTGAGCGAGGGGTACCGGTTCGGCAGGAAGAGCAGCTGCCCGAGTTCGATTCCCGCCGATACTGCCACGCAGACAATGATCGCGACCAGACGCCAGCGACCGCGCATCAGTGAGGCCAGAAGGATCCCGAACGGCAGGAACAGGATCACATTGGCCGCCCGCTCGACGAACCGGTAGTCCAGCCAGCCGCATCCGTTCCAACTGCACCAACCGGCTACCTCCCAGATGGAGCCGTCGACCCCGCGGTCTATCGTGTGCGGCCAGAACCCGATCAACGCCAGAGCGACGAGATACATCGCAAAAAGGGCGACGAGGACGGGACGGGGCACCCCGTGATGGTAGCTGTTTCTCCTGTGTGGGCTAGGGGCTGGCGGGCATGGGCCAGCGCCGCGCCCGCGTCTGCTCCCGCGCTGCACAAACTGGCAGGCGCCGCACAAACATTCGTGGCGCCTGCCAACTTCCACGGCGCAAACCGCGAACGGGCGGGGGCGGTAGTTACGCGGCGGGGGCCGCGAGCTGCGCTGCGACCAGTTCGGCAATCTGCACCGCGTTCAGTGCCGCACCCTTACGCAGATTGTCGTTCGAGATGAAGAGCGCGAGCCCACGGTTTCCGGGAACACCCTCGTCTTGACGGACGCGACCCACCAGGCTGGGATCGTTGCCGGCCGCGTCGAGGGGGGTCGGGACATCCATCAGGTGCACTCCGGGCGCGTGGACGAGAAGCTCACGGGCACGCTCGGGAGTGAGCTCGCGCGCGAATTCGGCGTTGATGCTGAGCGAGTGGCCCGTGAAGACGGGAACTCGCACGCAGGTGCCGCTGACAAGCAACTCGGGCAGCTCGAGAATCTTGCGGCTCTCGTTGCGCAGCTTCTTCTCTTCGTCGGTTTCGTAGAGCCCGTCATCGACAATCGAACCGGCCAGCGGCACGACGTTGAAGGCGATGTTCTTGGGGAAGGCCTTGGCCGCCGGCAATTTCACGGCATGGCCGTCGTGCACGAGGTCGATCGCATGGCCGCTCTCGACGGCAACAGTTGCCTGTTCGAGGAGCTCTTCACCGCCGATAAGGCCCGCCCCCGACACAGCCTGATAGGTGGACACAATGAGACGCTGCAGGCCTGCCTCAGCGTGCAGGACCTTCAGCACCGGCATGGCGGCCATGGTCGTGCAGTTGGGGTTCGCGACGATGCCCTTGCCGGATCCGGTGGTGGCCCGCGCGATAGCGTGCGGGTTGACCTCGCTGACCACGAGAGGCACGTCGGGGTCCATGCGCCAGGCGCTCGAGTTGTCGATCACCAGCACTCCCGCCGCAGCGAAGCGGGGAGCCTGCACCCGCGACATGGTGGCGCCCGCCGAGAAGATGGCGACATCCAAGCCGGTCGGATCGGCCACAGCTGTGTCTTCGACGACTACGTCGACCCCACGGAAACTCAGCGTCGAGCCCGCGCTGCGCGCGCTGGCGAAGAAGCGAATCTCGGCAATCGGGAACTCGCGCTCCTCAAGGAGGCGGCGCACGACCGCTCCGACCTGACCGGTGGCGCCCACAACGCCCAGACGAATGCCGTTACCCATGCAGGCAAGGTTACCGGCGCCGCGGGAGTGCGGCTGGCCGTCGACAGGCTCGACCGGCGGAGCTACCGACCGGTGCCGCCGTGGACCACGGCTTCGGCTTCGCCGTCGAGACCGAATGCGGTGTGGACGACGCGCATGGCCTCGTGCAGGGTGTCGGCTCGGGTGACAACCGAGATCCGGATCTCGGAGGTGGAGATCATCTCGATGTTGATTCCGGCATCCGATAGGCACCGGAACAGCTGGGCCGAAACGCCCGCACTCGTGCGCATACCGGCTCCGACGACGGCGAGCTTGCCGATCTGGTCGTCGTATTGCAGAGATGCGAAGCCCAGCGCAGGCTGTTCGGCACGCAGGATCGCAAGGACCTTCTCACCCTCGGCCTGCGGCAGCGTAAAGGAAATGTCGGTGACGCCGGTCGCTGCGGCCGAGACGTTCTGCACGATCATGTCGATGTTGGCGCCCGTTTTGGCGACGCTGGTGAAGATGTCGGCAGCCTTGCCCGGCACATCCGGAACCCCGACGACCGTGATTTTTGCCTCGTTGAGATCGCCAGCAACCCCGGTGATGATCGGCTCTTCCACGTTGACTCCTTCAAGGCCCTGATTCGGCACAACCCAGGTGCCTTCGGTGGTGGTGAACGACGAGCGCACGTGCAGCGTCACACCGTGGCGGCGAGCGTATTCGACGGCCCGGATGTACAGCACTTTGGCGCCGCCCGCGGCCAGCTCGAGCATCTCTTCGCTCGTGATTCGGTCGATCTTGCGGGCCTTCGGAACGACGCGCGGATCGGCGGTGTAGACGCCGTCGACATCCGTGTAGATCTCGCAGACATCCGCGTTCAGGGCGGCGGCGAGCGCGACCGCTGTCGTGTCGGATCCGCCTCGACCAAGAGTCGTGATGTCGCGGCTGTCGCGGCTGAACCCTTGGAAGCCGGCAACGATGACTATCGCTCCGTCGTCGAGCGCCTCACGAAGCCGCACCGGGGTGACAGCAACGATGCGGGCGGAGCCGTGACGCGCATCCGTGATCATGCCGGCCTGGCTGCCGGTGTACGACCGCGCGTCAACACCCATGCTCTTGATCGCCATCGCGAGCAGCGCCATCGAGGTGCGCTCGCCCGTGGTGAGCAGCATGTCGAGTTCGCGGGCGTCGGGGATAGGCGTGACCTGGTGGGCGAGGTCGAGCAGCTCGTCGGTGGTGTCGCCCATCGCGCTCACCGCGACCACGACGTCATTGCCGGCCTTGCGCGCCTCCACGACACGTCGAGCGACGCGCTTGATGCTCTCAGCGTCGGCGACACTGGAGCCGCCGTACTTTTGCACGATGAGACTCACGGGCGACTCCTGAGGACGGGACCGCAACAGTCTACCGACGGCTAGCGAGGTCGAATGACGACGACCGTTGACATATAACTATCCGATCGGATAATTTCATGGCGAGCGATCCATCCGTCTCACAACGTGCCCATGCCCTCCGCATGCAACGACGCAAAGGAACACGATGTCCGGCAATCTTCCTGACCTCAGCGACACAACCCTCGAGAAGCTGGGAGCCTCCGGCGCCACGCTGGCCGAGCTGCTCGAGGCCAACCCCAATCCGGTTCGCGCGCTGCGATCGATCCCCTACACCCGCCCGACGGCGCCGTCACCGCTCGTTCTCGAGTACAGCAACTGGACGCTCGAGCAGGCCTCCTGGCGCGAATCAGTCTCCCTCTTGCACCAGTCCGAGCACATGTCCACGGTGTTCATCACGGGTCCGGATGCGCACGCCTTCCTCAGCCGCCTCGCCGTGAACTCCTTCGCGAAATTCACCCCCGGCCGCGCGAAGCAGTTCATCCCGACCAACGGCGAGGGCTACATGCTCGGCGACGGCATCCTCGTCTACATGGAGGAGGAGAGCTTCCAGCTCATCATCGACCCGGCGGTTGCCCTGTGGGTCGAGTTCCAGGCCGAGATCGGCACCGACAACGTCAAGGTCGTCTCGGATCACCCGCGCCACTGGTACTACCCGCTTCGCGAGAAGGACCCGGTGCTCTACCGCTACGAAATCCAGGGTCCGGATGCCATGAAGGTCATGGAGGTGGCCCTCGGCGAGCCGGCGCCCGACACCAAGTTCTTCCACCTCACCCAGATCACGATTGCCGGACGGACGGTGAACGCCCTGCGCCACGGCATGGCGGGGCAGCCCGGTTTCGAGCTGTTCGGCCCCTACGCCGACGGCGAAGCAGTACGTGAGGCACTGCTCGAGGCGGGCAAGCCGTTCGGCATCACGCCCATCGGCTCGATCGCCTATATGTCGAGCAATCTGGAATCGGGATGGCTCACCATCGAGCTCCCCGCCGTCTTCACCGGGGAATCGACCAAGGCCTACCGCGAGTGGCTCCCAGCGGCAACCGTTGGCGTCATCGGAGGCAGTTTTGACTCCGAGAACATCGAGGACTACTACGTCACGCCGTTCGACCTCGGTTACGGGCCTTTCATCGACTTCGAGCACGAGTTCATCGGCCGGGAGGCCCTGCTCGCCCTTCGCGACAAGCCGCATCGCGAGAAGGTCACTCTCATCTGGGATGAGGACGACTTCGCCTCCCTGTTCCACGACCTCATCAGCCCCGACACGGGTCTGCCGCCGCAGCGCCGCGCCCTGCACGACACCAGTTATACGGTCAAGCAGTACGACGCCGTGCAGTCCAACGGGAAGACCGTGGGGATCGCGGTGCAGTCGGCATATGTGGCCCCCGACCGCCGCTTCATCTCGCTCGCTCTCGTCGACCCGGAGTTCGCGGAGCCGGGGACGGAGCTGACCTTCCTCTGGGGCGACAGCACCACTATCCCGCGACCTGAGATCGAGCCGCATCGCCAGGTGTCGGTGCGCGTGACAGTTGCCCCGACGCCGTTCTCGGCTTTCGCACGCGAGAACTACCGCAAGTAGTCGCGCGACCGGCGAACCACGCCGACGGTCGGGCCGTTCGCAATCCGCGGAGCTTTTCGCACGACTCCGTGGATTGCGAACGCCACCCCGGATGGCGCTCGCCCAGTCAGGCGGAGGCGGCTCCGCGATCCAGGATCCCCGCGACGAACTCTGCCGTGTCGTGCCATCCCTCGACGGCGTAGCAGGCAACCCCCATCGCTTTGACGGGATAGTCGTTGCCGTCGGGGTCGAGGCGGTCACCGACGAACAGCATGTCGTCGAGCGCAATCCCGGTGAGTTCAGCCAGGCGGTTCATTCCATAGGCTTTGTCGATTCCGCGCCGGGTGATGTCGACGCTGGTCGAGCCTCCCGACCGCACCTCCAGCTCGGGAAGGAGGGCCTGCACAGCGGCACGCAGCGTGTTTTTGTTCTCGCCGGTCGGATCCCAGGCCTTCTTGGCGTCGACCGGAGCCTCCTGGCCGAGAGCGGAGAAGGTGATCTGCGATCCGCGGTTCTCGAGAATGGGGCCCCAGGTTTCGCTTTCCCAGTAGCCCAGCCGCCGCGCCTCAGACTCGACGACAGCGAGCGCCGCCTGCGCCTGCTCGTCGCTGAGGTTTTCAGCGTATTGACATTCCCAGTCTCCGTCGCGGAAGAGGAAGTACTGGGTTCCGCAGGTGGGCATTAGGTGGAGGCGGGCCAGCGCTTCCGGGTTGCCGGCGGGGAGGCGATCGATGAGCTGCATCCGGAACTGCCCGATCTGACCGCCGGAGATGACGCACACCTCGGTGACCTCCAACAGTCGCACGAGAAGGTCTGCCATTCGCGGGTCGATTGGCGACTTCGAGGGGGCGAGGGTGTCGTCGAGGTCGAAGGCGACGAGGGAGGGGATGGCCGCAGTAGTGGTCACAGTTCCAGTGTGCCAGCGGTCGGTGGGTTCAGGATTCACGATTCGACGACGCGGCGGCCTTCGAATGCGCGGCCCAGGGTGACCTCGTCGGCGTATTCGAGGTCGCCTCCGACGGGCAGTCCGGATGCGAGACGCGTCACCCGCAAACCCGGTTGCTGCAGGAGCCGGGTCAAGTAGGTCGCCGTCGCTTCCCCCTCGAGGTTGGGGTCCGTTGCGATGATGACCTCGGTGACCGTGGCGTCGGCGAGGCGCTGGACGAGCTGGGCGAACCGGAGGTCGTCGGGGCCGATGCCATCGATGGGGCTGAGCGCACCGCCGAGCACGTGATAGAGCCCGCGGAACTCGCGAGTTCTTTCGATCGCCGCGACGTCTTTGGCCTCTTCGACAACGCAGATGACGGCGTGGCTGCGCCGCGGGTCACGGCAGATTGTGCAGGTCTCTTGCTCGGTAACGTTGCCGCAGATATTGCAGAAGCGCACCTTTTCGCGCACCTCGGCGAGAACTTCAGACAGCCGCGTGGTGTCGAAACTTTGGGTCGTGAGGATATGGAAGGCGATGCGCTGCGCCGACTTGGGACCGATGCCGGGAAGACGACCGAGCTCGTCGATGAGTTCTTGAACTATGCCCTCGTACACGCCTACGCCTCCGGGCTAACGGACGGGTCGAGCGTGACAGGACTGTCACGGGGCGCGAGGGACTGCTCTTCGATGAATTGGGCGCCCAGGATCTCGCGAACTACCGCTTCGCCGTAACGCTCTTTGCCGCCGACCGTTGCACGGGGAGTGGGGCGCGGTGCAGGAGTCTTTGGCGCCGGTGCAGTGGCACGTGGCGAGGCCGGGGACGGGGACGGGGTCTCGCCAGGCTCGACCGGCGAGGTGGTGGCCTCGACGGGCTCGACCGGCGGAGCCGGGTCGGGTGGCGGTGCCTCGTCATCGCTGGGGAGGGAAACATCACCGGGGATTGCGGCGACCGTCCACCCCAAGTCGGCGTCGGAGGAGGCCTGCGGTGCCTCATCCGCAGGAAGGGGCCGTGCCGCATCCACTTTGGGCAGGAACTTCACCCGGATGCCGAGCACCTGCTGAATCGCCGCACGGAGGTGTTCGCTGACGCTGTCTTTCGAGCCGGGTGTGGGTCGGAACCCGGCAATGTCATTGTCGCTGGCGAAGGACAGGGTGAGCACGTCGTCGGCGAAATCTCGGACGGTGGTTGTGTAAACCACCATCCACGAGTTGCGTCGGGTCTTTTTCACCACCTCGAGAATCTCGGGCCAGGCGTCGCGCAGCTGCTGTGCCGTCACGGGTGTTGAGGTGGCGGCAGCGGGGACTCCGGAGGTCGAGCCTGTCGAGGCCTCCGGGGTCGGCAGCGGGGTCTCGACAGGCTCGACCGCCGGGGCAGGCTCGACCGACGGGGGTGTGGTCTCGACAGGCTCGACCACCGGGGTCGGGGTCCGGGTCTCGACAGGCTCCACCGGCGCGACAGGCACGACCGGCGCGGGCGGGGCCGAACCGTCGGCGATCCCGATACGGCGCTCTAGCCGTTCGACTCGCGCGAGTGCGCCGCGGGACGAGGAATCGGATGCCGGCACCAGGAGTCGGGCGACCATGAGTTCCAGGTGCAGGCGCGGCGAGGTCGCCCCGGTCATCTCGGTCAGAGAGGTGTTCACAACATCGGCAGCCCGCGACAGCTCGGCGGCGCCGAACGCGGCCGACTGCGCAGCCATGTGATCCAACTCGTCCTGGGGGATGCCGCGCAGCACCGAGGCGGCGCGATCGCGTGTTGCCGCGACGACGATCAGGTCTCGGAGACGCTCGAGCAGATCTTCGACGAAACGACGCGGGTCTTGCCCCGTCTGAATGACACGATCGACGGCGCCGAACGCTGCCCCGGCATCTGTGGCACCGATCGCGTCGACCACCTCGTCGAGCAAGGCCCCGTGCGTGTACCCGAGCAGGGCGACCGCGCGCTCATAAGCGACAACGACGTTGCCCGAGCCGGGCGAGGGATCGGATCCGGCGATCAGCTGATCGAGCAGGGACAGGGTGTCGCGCACGGACCCGCCGCCCGCCCGCACAACCAGGGGCAGAACTCCGGGTTGAACCTCGACACCCTCGGATGCCGACAGCTGAGCGACATAGTCGAGCATCTGCGCCGGCGGGACGAGCCGGAACGGATAGTGGTGGGTGCGACTGCGGATCGTGCCGATGACCTTCTCAGGTTCGGTCGTCGCGAAGATGAACTTGATGTGCTCGGGCGGTTCTTCGACCAGCTTGAGCAGCGCGTTGAACCCCTGCGGGGTGACCATATGCGCCTCATCGAGGATGAAGATCTTGTAGCGATCGCGCGCTGGGGCGAACGCCGCCCGCTCGCGCAGATCGCGGGCATCATCGACACCGTTATGCGACGCGGCGTCGATCTCGACGACATCGAGCGACCCCCCGCCATCGCGGGCGAGTTCAACGCACGACGGACAGACACCACACGGGGTGTCTGTCGGACCCTCCGCACAGTTGAGACAGCGCGCCAGGATGCGCGCGCTCGTCGTCTTGCCGCACCCGCGTGGACCGCTGAACAGATAGGCATGATTGACACGATCGGTGCGAAGCGCGGTGCGCAACGGATCCGTGACCTGCGTCTGGCCGATCAGCTCGGCAAAAGTCTGCGGCCGATAGCGACGATAGAGAGCGGTGACCACCCCCTCACAGTAGTCGGCGCCACCGACGACGGCTGCGGGGTCTCGACAAGCTCGACCGCCGAATTGGACTACCATTGACGCGGCTCCCCGTGTGGCGCTATCCAGGCCAACTCCCCCAGGGCGGAAACGCAGCAAGGGTAACCGGGCTCTGGCGGGTGCGCGGGGGGTCCTGCCAGGAGGATTCGCCTAGTGGCCTATGGCGCACGCTTGGAAAGCGTGTTGGGTGAAAGCCCTCGGGGGTTCGAATCCCCCATCCTCCGCAGAGTTACCCAGGATCACCCGCACCACTGCCCTACTCACGCTCGGACCAGCGCAGCGATTTGCATTCCCAATATCATTTTCAACCCCGACGAACGAGCCGTCAGGAGCTGCCGTGGACGAGGCGATCCTTGTGAAGGTGCACCCGCGACGAGCCTTGCTGCTCACGGGATTCGTGTCGGTCATGGCGGTGGCCATTCCGGTCTTCGGGGTGCTGTATTGGTTTGGGTCGATGCACGGCACCGTTCCCTACGTCCTGTTGGCAAACATTGGATTAGTGCTCGTCTGTGGCGCGATTGTCTTGCGTCAGTTGACGGTCTACACCGCGGTCACGGCCACGGAGTTGTCGGGACGCGGGATCTTCAGCCCGATAGTTCGCGTGCCGATAGACCGGATCGCGTCGGTTCATCTCGTCGACACCTACGCCGGCCTGTCCACCGATCCGGTCACGCAGCTCCTGGTCTGCGATCGAGAAGGATCGCGGCTATTCCGTATGCGCGGTAATTATTGGCATGCGGCCGACCTGCGCGCCGTTGCCCATGCACTCCCGGTTCCGACAACGGTCGTCGATCAACCCCTCAGCATGCGGGAGTTCTTTGCGTCGTATCCCCACAGCGCCTACTGGTTTGAGCAGCGACCTGTGCTTCGCCTCATTTTGCTAGGCATTCTCGTATCGCTAACTCTGTGGCTGTCGCTGTGGATCATGACCCTCATCGGCATGCCGATCGGCCTTTTCGCGTAGGCCACCGCGTAATTCTGCGTCGTCGGGAATACCGCTGAGCTCGTCACGTTGCCCTTTGTATGACACATCAACTATCAGTGCCCAGCGGCACCTGGAAACTCGACCCCACCCACTCAGAGCTGACGTTCAGCGTCAAGCACCTCATGATCAGCAAGGTCAAGGGCGTATTCAAGGACTTCGACGTCACCGTCGTGACCGCGGAAAACCCGGCGGACTCGAAGGTCGAGGCGACGGTTCAGGTCGCCAGCGTCGACACCAAACAGAAGGACCGCGATCAGCATCTGCTTGCCGGCGACTTCTTCTTGGCCGACGAGCACCCCGAGGTCACCTTCACCTCGACCACGATCGATGCCAATGGTGAGGACTTCACCATCGCCGGCGACCTCACCCTGCGCGGTGTCACCAAGCCCGTCACCCTCACCGGTGAATTCGGCGGAGTCGCAACCGACCCCTATGGACAGACCAAGGCCGGCGCGACGGCAAGCACCGTCATCAACCGTCAGGACTTCGGCGTCAGCTTTAACCAGGTGCTCGAGACTGGTGGATTCGCACTCGGCGACGACATCAAGGTCGAGATCGACCTCCAGGTCGTCCTGCAGCCGTAGGGTCCGCATCCGCTGACCGACCGCGACCTGACCCACGACGCACGAACGACCCGCCGCATCCGAATCCGGAAACGGCGGGTCGTTCTGTATGTGCGGTACTCCTACTGCGTCAGTTTGAGCAGGTCGGGGTTGTTGGCGTACACCTCTGCCGCGTTGTCCTTCGTCACGACGACAGGAGCCAACAGGTACGACGGCACAACCTTCACGCCGTTGTCGTAATCCTTGGTGTTGTTGATCTCAGAGATCTTGTCACCAGCCTGCAGCTCCTTCACCATGGCGATGGCCGCCTTCACCAGTGCGCGGGTGTCTTTGTAGATCGTCATGTACTGAACTCCCGCGACGATCGACTTGACGGACTCGACTTCGGAGTCTTGACCCGTCACAACCGGCACCGGCTTGCCCGCGGCGTTGACCGACTCGAGGATGGCACGTGCGAGCGTGTCATTCGGCGAGAGGACACCGTCGAGGTCGGTGTTGGTGTAGTTGCCGGCGAGCAGGGTGTCCATGCGGCTTTGCGCGTTCTGCGCGAGCCATCCCTGGGTTGCGGTCTGCGCGACCTCGGTCTGACCCGACACAACCTTCAGCGTGCCGTCGTCGATCTTCGGCTGCAGCACGCTCATCGCGCCGTCAAAGAAGACCCCGGCGTTGTTGTCATCCGGGGAGCCGGAGAACAGTTCGACGTTGTAGCTCTTCTTGGCGGGGTACTTGTCTTTCAGTCCCTTCAGAAGGGCCTTGCCCTGCAGCACGCCGACCTCGAAGTTGTCGAATGCGAGGTAGTAGTCGACGGCGTCCGTGTTGAGGATCAAACGGTCATAGGCGATAACAACGGCACCAGCATTATGGGCCGCTTCCACCTGAGCCGACAGCTGTGCGCCGTCTTTGGCGCCAATGATGATGACCTTGGCACCGTTGGTCACCATCGAGGTGATCTGGTTCTGCTGTTCAGCAACTGTGTTGCTGGCCGGCGCGTACTGCACGTCAGCCTTGAATCCGGCGTCTGCCAGGCCCTTTTCGAACAGGCCGCCCGCGAGCACCCAGTTCTCGGAGGTCTTGTCGGGCAGGGCCACACCGATTGTGGAGTCTGCGGCGAAGCCCTTCGACGAGTCGCCGCCGCTGTCGCCGCCTCGACCGCCTGAACATCCGGACAGCGCCAATGCTGCGGACGTGGCGACGATTATTGTCGCCAATGCGAATTTGCGCATGTGCATCTCTTTCTCTTGGTGGTGCTTGGGAAGGGAGGTCTAGGGTGCGGGGGTTCCGGTGCTGGGCGCGGCTGCGCTCGCGGCCGCGGGGTCCGTCGGTAACACCTTGGGAGCCGGAGGTTCCTCGCTGCCTCGGCGGCCGAAACGCCCAAGGATCGACGGCCTGCCCTGGCGCTTGCTGTAGACGTCGATTCCGACGGCTGCGAGCAATACCAGGCCCTTGATCATCTGGACGCGGTCGGCACCGACGCTGAGCAGTTGTAGGCCGTTGTTGAGAACCGCGATGACAAGACCACCGACAATCGACCCGACGATCGTGCCGATACCGCCCGAGACGGCAGCACCACCGATGAAGACGGCCGCAATCGCGTCAAGCTCCCAGCCCACGCCGTCGCCCGGTCCGGATGCGACCGAACGTGCGATCCAGAGCATGCCCGCAAGAGCGGCGATAACCGACATGTTCGCCATGACGAAGAAGTTGACCCTGCGGATCTTGACGCCCGAAAGTTCAGCCGCCCGCCAGTTGCCGCCGACCGCATAGATGTGGCGACCTGTGATCGTCGAATTGGTGACGAAAGAGTAGGCAAGAACGAGGACGCCGAGGATGATGCCCGACACCGGGAAGCTCGTGCCGGGGCGGCCGCTTGCAAACAGGTAGGTGGCGAATCCAACGACGACGAGAAGGAGCCCCAGTTTGACCACACTGACCCAGAGGGGCGCGCGGTCTGCATCCATCTGTGCCTGAACGCGACGCAGCCGCACCTCTTGCCAGATCAAAGCGATAGCGACAACGACGCCAATCACGACTGTCCACCAGTTGAGCGGGGCATTTGCGCCCCATTCGGGCAGATACCCCCCACCGATGAAGGCGAATCCGCGAGGTACCGGAATCGACGTCGAGTCACCGATGAACTGATTGGCGCCGCGGAAGATCAGCATGCCGGCCAGCGTGACGATGAAGGCCGGGACACCGACATAGGCCACCCAGAATCCCTGCCATGCCCCGACCAGGATGCCGAGGCAGATCCCGAGAAGTATCGCCAGCCAGATGGGGAAGTGCCATTCCGCCATCGACTTGGCCACCACGATCCCGACGAACGCGGCGACTGAACCCACCGACAGGTCGATGTGACCGGCGATGATCACCATGACCATTCCGACAGCCAGCACGAGAACGTAGGCGTTGCCGTTCACCAGGTTGATGAGGTTGCCCGGCTCAAGAGTCTTGCCCCCGGTGAGGAACTGGAAGAGCACGATAATCACCAACAGTGCCCCGAGGATGCCGAACTGGCGACCGGTGGACTGGCTGCCGCCGAACATCTTGCGCAGATCGCGCAGACCTCCGGCTTTCTGGGTGGTGCCGCTCGATTCGCTCATCAGTGGCTGACCTTCCTCTGGGTGGACGTCATATGGCGCATAAGGGATTCGGGATCGGCTTCGGCGACCGGCAGGTCGGCGGTGATCTGCCCCTCGAAGATCGTGTAGATCCGGTCAGAAATGCCGAGCAGTTCGGGCAGCTCAGAGGAGATGACGATCACGCCTTTTCCGGCCGCGGCAAGCTGCTGGATGATGCCGTAGATCTCGAACTTGGCTCCGACATCAATTCCGCGGGTCGGCTCGTCGAGGATCAGTAAATCGGGATCCGTGAACATCCATTTACTCAGCACAACTTTCTGCTGATTGCCACCGGAGAGCTTCCCGACCCCCTCATCAACAGTCGGGGTCTTGATGCGCAGGCTCGTGCGGTATTCGTCGGCCGCGATGCGCTCTTTGAATTTGTTGACGACTCCGGCGCGAGAGATCTTGGTCAGTTTTGCGGCGACCACCGAGGTCTTGATGTCGTCGAGCAGGTTGAGCCCCAGAGTTTTGCGATCCTCACTGACATAGGCGATGCCCTCATCGATCGCATCCGCGACAGAATTGAGCTGGATTTCGCGGCCGTCTTTGATGATCCGTCCCGACACGAAGCTGCCGTACGACTTGCCGAAAATGCTCATCGCGAGCTCGGTGCGACCGGCCCCCATAAGCCCCGCGAGGCCGACGATCTCGCCGCGACGTACCTGAATCGACTCGTTCTTGCAGACGAGTCGCTCGGGGATCTGCGGGTGGCGGACGGTCCAGTTGCGCACCTCGAAGAACACCTCGCCGATATCGGGGGTGCGGTCGGGAAAGCGGCTCTGGAGGCTGCGACCGACCATTCCGCGGATGATGCGATCCTCATCCACCTCATGGGCTTTGACGTCGAGGGTCTCGATGGTCTTGCCATCGCGGAGGATCGTGATCGAGTCGGCGATCTGCTCGATCTCGTTGAGTTTGTGGCTGATGATGATCGAGCTGACGCCTTTGCCTTTGAGGCCGACGATCAGGTCGAGCAGATGCTGCGAGTCCGACTCGTTGAGGGCTGCCGTCGGCTCGTCAAGGATGAGGAGCTTCACCGATTTGTGTAGCGCCTTGGCGATCTCGACCAGCTGCTGCTTGCCGACGCCGATGTTCTTGATCTGGGTGTCGGGGTCGTCGCGAAGACCCACGCGAGCAAGAAGCTCGGTGGCCTGGGCCTTGGCCTCGCGCCAGTCGATGGCACCCATGCGCGTGATTTCGCTGCCGAGGAAGATGTTTTCGGTGATCGACAGTTCGGGGATTAGCGCGAGTTCCTGATGGATGATGACGATGCCCTGCGCCTCGCTCGAGCTGATGTCGCGGAACTTCACCACCTCGTTCTGATACACGATGTCGCCGGTGTAGCTGCCGAAGGGATAGACCCCGGAGAGCACCTTCATCAGAGTGGATTTTCCCGCGCCGTTCTCGCCGACTATCGCGTGGATCTCGCCTGCCTCGACGGTGATTGACACATCAGACAGGGCTTTTACTCCCGGGAATTCTTTGCTGATCGACCGCATCTCGAGGATGTTCGGCTTCTCTGCCATTGCGAAATCCATTCGTGCTCGACGCCGGTGTCGAGGGAATACCGGGGTGGCATCCCGCGATGTGACCGGTCATGTGACCGTTCACATGTTTGGCCTAAAGGTATTCCCGGATTCCTCGCATGTCAAACCCCTGCCCCGCAGCGGCGACAGTCGCTATAGTCGCAGCGGCGACAGTCGCTATAGTCGCGGCGGCGCCGTCGTGGCGCGCACCACGAGCTGCGCCGGGATGGCCTCAGTGTGACGTGCGCCACCCGACCCAAGCTCGGCCAGGAGGAGGCCGATTGCCCGCCGCCCCACCTCGGCAAAGTCCTGGCGAATCGTCGTCAACGGAGGCGAGAAGTGCGCCGCCTCGGGCACATCGTCGAACCCGACAACACTCACGTCCTCGGGGACTCGCACCTCGGCCTCGCGGAGTGCGTGCAGCAGCCCGAGGGCGATCAGATCGTTCGAGCAGAACACGGCCGTGAAATCGACCCGCTTCACGAGCTCCCGCCCCACCCGATACCCGGATTCGGCAGTCCAGTCTCCGAGCAAAGGCGGATCGACATACAGCTCATGGTCGCCCACCTCGCGAAGGAAGCCCTGCATGCGAGCCTCCGCTTCGATCCAGTCCTGCGGACCCGCGAGATGCACGATGTGCCGGTGACCCAAGTCGATGAGGTGGGCGGTGGCAAGACGCGCACCCTCGAACTGATCGACCGAAATGCTGTGCCCGGCATCCCGGCGCGAAGAGTCGAGCATGACGAACGGGATGTGCAGCGGCGCCGTACGGGCAAGCGCATCGAATACCCGCGACTGGGGCGCGACAACCACAACAGCTTCTGCGGCCTGGCCGATCAGCTGGGCCAACGCCTCCGACACCGATTCATCGTCGCTGGAGCTGGTGGCAATCGCGAGCCGATAGCCGGCATAGCGCGCCGCATCCTCAATCTCGTAAAGGATGGTCTGCACCCCATATGCCGCCGCGCGCGTCGCGACCAGCACCCCGATCGTGTGCGAACGGCTCGTGACCAGAGCCCGCGCGGCCTGGTTGGGGCGGTACGACATGGCAGCGATGACGTCGAGAACTTTTTGCCGAGTCTCGGGCCGCAGATTTGGTGAATCGTTGAGCACCCGCGATACGGTCTGATGCGACACCCCGGCCGCCCGCGCGACGTCGCGGATGTTCGGCGCGCGACTGCTGCTCGACTGTGAGTTCACGATTCGGCCTACGGGTAAAGCGGATGTGTACGTTCACATCCGCGGATTCCCCCATTATGCACGGGTCGCGGCGAGGGTTCAGCTAGAGGCGGTCGAGAGCGTCCAGCACATCGCTCGTCAGATCGTCAACGCCCTCGAGCCCCACCGACAGCCTCACAACGGCATCGGATACCTCGAGCGGGGTTCCGCGCACCGATGCGTGCGTCATTTCGGACGGGTAGCACACCAGCGACTCGACGCCTCCCAGAGACTCGGCCAGCTGGAAGAGCTCCATCGTCTCGGCAAACTTCCGTGCCGTCGGCCCCTCGGCGAACTGCACCGAGATCATGCCGCCGAACGCCTTCATCTGCCGGGCGGCCAGCTCGTGATCGGGGTGGTCGGGCAGACCCGGGTAATACACGTGGGTGAGCTTCGGATGTCCAACCAGCCGCTCGGCTATCGTCTGGGCGCTTTCCGAGTGGCGGTCCATCCGCACCGGCAGCGTTTTGATACCGCGCACGGTGAGCCAGGCATCCATCGGACTCGAGACCGCGCCGACCGCGAACTGCAAGAACGCCACCTTGTCGCGCAGCCGCTGGTCTCCTACGAGCGTGGCATTCCGCACAATGACGGCCCCGCCCAGAACATCGCTGTGACCGCCGAGGTATTTGGTTGTCGAATGCACGACGACGTCCGCCCCCAGCGCAAGAGGCTGCTGCAAATACGGAGAGGCGAACGTGTTGTCGACGACAACGATTGCGCCGTGCTCATGGGCGATCTGAGACACCGCCGCAATGTCCGTGATCTTCATGAGCGGGTTGCTCGGGGTCTCGAGCCACACGACTTTCGTGACGGGCCGGATCGCGGCGCGCACCGCATCCAGATTGCCCATTTCGACAGTGGACAGCTCGACACCCCAGGGTACGAAGGCTCGGCTCACGAGTCGGTGCGAGCCGCCATACACATCGTTGCCCATGAGGACGTGGTTGCCGGGTTCCAGGATGGCGCGCAACAGGGTGTCTTCGGCGGCGAGACCCGATGCAAAGCTGAACGCCGCATCCCCACCCTCGAGCGACGCGAGCAGGTCTTGCAGCGAGTCACGCGTGGGGTTGCCGCCGCGCGAATACTCGTAGCCGCCCCGGAAGCCGCCGACGCCATCCTGAACGAACGTCGTCGTGAAATGGATCGGCGGGATGACGGCGCCCGTTGTCGGGTCGAAGTCTTGACCCACGCGGATCGCTCGGGTCGCGAAATCGTAATCGTGCGAGTCGTACTGCTGGGGTGTCATAAGAACTTTCGACTGGAAAAGGCTAGGAGCTGAGGAACGCGAGCAGGTCGTGCCGGGTAACGACACCCGCGGGCTTGCCGTCGTCGATCACGAGAAGCGCGTCGGCCGTCGTCAGCGCGGACTGCGCTTCGGCGATTGACTCGTTCACCCCGATCAAACCAAGTGGGGCGCCCACGAATTCCGCGAGCGCGTCGGTCAGCTGGGCGCGACCGCTGAAAACCGCGTCGACGAGGCTGCGCTCATCGATCGATCCGACCACCTCGCCCATCACGACGGGCGGCTCAGCTGTCAGCACGGGCATCTGCGAGATCTGGAACTTGCGCATCTTGTCGATCGTGTGACGTACGGTGTCCGTCGGGTGCACATGCACGAGCCCCGTCAACTCGCTGTCCTTCGTGCGGATCAGGTCGGCAATCGTCCGGTCATCTTCTGCCGGGAGGAAGCCGTAGGACCGCATCCACCGGTCGTTGAAAATCTTGCCCAGGTAGCCGCGGCCACCATCCGGGAGAAGGATCACCATGACGTCGTCAGGGCCGAGTTCGCGGGCAACCTTCAATCCGGAGGCGACAGCAAGACCGCTGGACCCCCCGACAAGCAGACCCTCCTCGCGCGCCAGACGACGGGTCATCTCGAACGACTCGGCATCGGAGCTCGCGACGATTTGGTCGACGACGCTCGGGTCGTAGGCGGTCGGCCAGAAGTCTTCACCCACGCCTTCGACGAGATAGGGCCGGCCGCTGCCTCCCGAATACACCGAGCCCTCGGGGTCGGCACCGATGATCTGGATGTCGGGGTTTTGCTCTTTGAGGTATTTGCCGACGCCGGAAACGGTGCCGCCTGTGCCCACACCCGCAACGAAATGCGTGACCCGACCCTCGGTGTCACGCCAAATCTCGGGGCCGGTCGTCTCGTAATGACTGAGGGGCCCATTGGGGTTCGAGTACTGGTCGGGCTTGAACGCTCCCGGGATCTCTGTCACGAGGCGATCCGAAGTCGAGTAATACGAGTCAGGGCTGTCGGGCGCGACATTGGTCGGGCACACCACAACCTCGGCGCCATACGCGCGCAGGGTGTTGATCTTGTCTTCGCTCACCTTGTCGGGGCACACAAAGACGCACCGATATCCGCGCTGCTGCGCGACGAGTGCAAGACCGATGCCGGTGTTCCCGCTCGTGGGCTCAACAATCGTGCCGCCGGGCTTCAGTTTGCCCTCGCGCTCTGCCGCATCGATGATGCGCGTCGCAATGCGGTCTTTGCTCGACCCACCGGGGTTCAGATATTCGATTTTGGCGAGAACCGTCGCACGGATGCCCTCTGTCACGACATTGAGCTTCACGAGGGGGGTGTCGCCCACAAGGTCGAGCACCGTCTCGGCATATTTCATGGATGCGAGCCTACCGGCGCCTCAGCACGTTCACGGCTGGCATGCTTCACAATCAGAGACATACCGCCACAGCCATGCTCGACACGAGGAGACCCGTGAGTTCCGCAGACAAACCGACGAAGAAGCAACGCCAAGCCGAGCAGCGTGCGGCGCAGCTAGCGGTGTTCAAGAAGCGTCAGGCGGCACAGAAACGCAACCGGGTGATCCGAATCACGCTGAGCATTGCCGGCGCCCTGGCGCTCATCGCCATCGTGGCGGTCGTGATCGTGGTGAACGTGACTCCGAAGCCCCCAGCGCCGACAGTCGGAATCCAAAACGTGAAGACGTGGAAGAACCTTGAGGCGACTCACGTCGAGGGCAAGGTCAAGTACCAGATGACCCCTCCGGCGGGTGGCCCGCACAACCCGATCTGGCTCAATTGCGGCATCTACTCCAAGCCCGTCCCCAACGAGAATGCCGTGCACGACCTCGAGCACGGCGCGATCTGGATCACCTACGACCCGGCGCTCAGCGCAAAGGATGTCGCAGATCTGCGCAAACGCGTTCCCAGCACCTATGCGGTGCTGTCGCCGTACCCCGGCTTGGGCTCGCCGGTCGCCGTGTCGGCCTGGGGCGCGCAGCTCAAGTTCGACAGCGTTGACGACCCGCGGCTCGAGGACTTCATCACCAAGTACTGGAAGTCGGCGGACGCACCCGAACCGGGCGCCCCGTGCACGGGTGGCGTCGATGGCCCCGGCAAGATCTCCTGAGCCGGGACCCCGTGACTAGTGCCGGATCTCGTATCAGGCCGGATCTCGCATGACTGACGCGGAGCCAGCACGGGCGGGCCGCGGCCGGCTCATCACCGCCGCCGCGATTGTGGCGGTGCTGCTGGGAGCTGGCGGATTCCTGATCGGATATGGCACGGCATCCGCTGCCCGTTCGTCAGTCGCGCCTCCGACAACGAACAGCGCCGCGGCCGGGTTCCTGCGCGATATGCAGGTGCACCATGCGCAGGCCGTGGAGATGGCGTTGCTCATCCGTGACCGCACCGACCCGCACAATCCCGCGGACGATGCCATCCGGCAGTTGGCCTATGACATCACCGTGACCCAGGCGGGTCAGAGCGGCCAGATGTTCGGCCTGCTCGAGGCCTGGAATCTTCCGCAGGCCTCGCGAGCTCCGGCAATGACATGGATGTCGCAGCCGCCTATCGCGGGTGCGACTGACCCCAGCGGTACCGACGCCGGCGATCACCAGATGGATGGCATGGCGACGGATGTCGTGCCCGGCACTATGCCCGGTCTCGCCACCCCCGCACAGATGGCCGAGCTGACGGCGGCGAGCGGGACCGACGCACAACGCATCTTCTTGACGTTGATGATCGCGCACCACAGGGGCGGGGTCGCCATGGCCGATGCGGTATTGGCACGCACCACCGAGCCGCATGTTGTCAGTATGGCTACCGGCATCGTGGCGGCACAGACGAGCGAGATCACCGCGATGCAGAGTCTGCTCGCCGCGCTGGGCTAGTCGCGCAGGACCTCGTCCGCCCCCGGGGCGTCGGCCCAGGGGTCAGCGGCCAGCCCGTTATCCGCGTTCCCGTCATCTGCTAGCTCATCGTCCGCCCACGAGTCATCGACTCGCATGGGGCTGTCACGCTGCTCGGCGACGAGCGTCGCATACAGGCCACCGGCTCGGAGGAGCCCCTCGTGGGTGCCCTGCTCGACAACCCGGCCGTGGTCGACGACAAAGATGACATCGGCGTCCACGACCGTCGACAGACGGTGCGCAATCGCGATGGTGGTGCGTCCGCGCGCCGCCGTGTCGAGGGCTCGCTGCACCACCCGCTCGCTCACGCTGTCGAGGGAGCTGGTGGCCTCATCCAAAATCAGCACCGCCGGGTCTTTCAGCAGCACCCGTGCAATAGCAACGCGCTGCTTCTCCCCGCCCGATAACCGGTAGCCGCGCTCCCCCACGATCGTGTCGAAGCCGTCGGGAAACGAGCTGATGGTGTCGAGAATGTTGGCTGCGGCTGCGACCTCTTCGAGTTCGGCGCGGGTCGCATCCGGTTTGGCATATCGCAGGTTCTCGGCGATCGTCGCGTGGAACAGGTAGGTCTCTTGGCTGACGATCCCGATCGACGCCATCAGGGATTCCTGCTGCAGTTCGCGCACATCGTCGCCCGCGAACAGCACCCGCCCCTCTGTCACGTCGTGCAGTCGCGGCACGAGATACGAGACGGTGGTCTTCCCCGCACCCGACGGACCGACGAACGCGGCATATTCGCCCGGTCGTATTTTCACGTCAATGCCGCGGAGAGTAGCCGGCGAGCTCGCCGGGGTATCCGGATACCGGAATACGACACCCTCGAAGGCCACCTCACCGAGGCGGTCGGATCGCACCGGCCGCGCATCCGGAGCATCGACGATCGTGGGAACGAGGTCGAGGTATTCGAAGATGCGCGCGAACAAGGCCTGGGAGGTCTGCAGGTCAAGGGCGACGCGCAGGAGGCCCATAAGCGGGAAGGTCAGCCGCGCCTGCACTGTCGTGAACGCGACCACGGTTCCGGCGGTCACCGGCACGCTGTGGGTGATGAGCCACGCCGCCACGAGATAGATGATCGCCGGGATCACCGACAAGAAGATCCCCACGATCGCGAAAAACCATTGCCCGCTCATGGTCTGGCGAATCTGCAGCCCGATCTGCGTGCGGTTCTCGGCGCTGTACCTGTCGACCTCGGTTGCCTGTCGGGCGAAAGTCTTCGAGAGCAGGATTCCCGACACGCTCAGGGTCTCCTGGGTGATCGCCGTCATCTCTGACAGAGACTCCTGCGTTTGCGTGGCGATCCGTGCCCGCAATTGCCCGACCCGCCGCTGCACGAACACCAGAAGCGGCAGCAGGATCACCGCGACAATCGTCATCTGCCAGCTGAGCAGCAGCATGGCGACAAGTGCCGCCATCACGGTGACGGTGTTGCCGATCACGCTCTGAACGGTGTTGCTCAGCACCCCGGCGACGCCGCCCACGTCGTTTTGGAGTCGACTCTGAATCACGCCGGTCTTGGTGGTCGTGAAAAATCCCAACTGCATGCTCTGCAGATGGGAAAACAACCGGATGCGCAGAGCCCCCATAACGCTGTTGCCCACCGTGGCCGTGAGATACGTCTGCCACACGCCCAGGATGTTCGACGCGATCCACAGCCCCACCATGAGCGAAACAAGTTCGACGAGCACAGGAACATCGGGCCCGACCCGACCCTGCTCGGGAAACAACCCCTGATCGAAGGCCTGCTGCGTGAGAATCGGAGGGGCCACGCTCAAGCCCGCGCCGACCAGCACGAGAATGATCGTGACGATGAGCCGCGTCCGGTGGGGACCAAACAGGCCCCCAATTCGCCCGATCAGGTTCGGGATACGCGGAGCCGTGGCATTCATCGCCCGCTGGGCCGCGGAGTCGGCACTGCTCACGCGGCCGCCGGGGAGGGGTCGCATGGTCATAGATCGACCCTAGAGCCGGATTCGATTTGGCGCCCGACGGTTGCCAACGATCGGAGTACAGTGCAGCTACTCGACCAAGCGGAAACCGAGGCCACCCGTGCTCGAACATCCCACACTTGAAGATCTCCGTGTGAGAATCGCCGCTGCGCAGAGCCCTCAGGACCTAGAGGGTGTGCACTCGATGCTCCAGACCTCTGGTTACGCCCTCGCACTTGAGGGGGGCGCCGCCTTCCGCGAGGTCGTCCAGGCACTCCCGGACGACCGGTGGCACACCGATCCGATCATCTGTTGGGCGATGGGAGCCAGCTTCCGTGGACCCGGCACTCCCAGCGCTCACGGCGCAATCGCCTATTTCCAAGTTGCCGAGGCCATCGTCCGCGCGCTGCCAGACGTGTTCTCGAACGCCCTCGTCGAGGTGCACACGGGGCACGCCTCTGCGCTCCGCAACCTCAGACAACTACCCGAGGCACGCGCGAAAATCGACGCAGCGTCGGCGTTGATAGAAGAGAATCCCAGCCCGATTAGCTATCTCGAGGCCGTTGCGCGACATGCTCTCGAACGCGGAATGATCGAGATAGCCCAAGGAGAGTTCGACGCGGCAGTCGAAGATCTGCACCGTGCCCTGGGAGCAAAGGCCCATCTGACGGCACCAGAAGAGCTTGAATGCCTCGGCGCCCTGGCGGTTCTCGCCTATACGCGTTCCGAAATCGAACTGTGCGAACAACGCGTTGCCGAGAGCGAAGCCCTTGAGGTGCCCGCGGAGATCTGGAACTCGGGCTTTGCGGCCCCGCTCTATACAGCGCAGCTTCTGCTCTGCATCGATCAGAACGACGTGGTCGGCGCGCGCGCGGTCGAACGCAAGCTCACACCGGCGGCGCAAGGCAACCATTGGGACCCGTCTGCGAAACTCATGTCGGCCTATATCTGCGTCCTGGTTGGCGATCCCATCGGTGCCCTGGACTGGCTCAACCAGTTGCGATCGGTGCTCGGACCCAATTATCACGACAACTTCATCCATGGGGTGAGCGAAGTACTTCGTGCCGATATCTTGGCTTCACTCGGGCACGGAGATGAGTCCTTCACCATCCTGTCCCGGGTCCCTCCCGGAGAACGTCACGTGATTTGTCCTGCGCGCTTCATCGCCCAGGTGCGTCTCGGTCATGGAGATCTGCAGGGCGCATCCGACGCCCTCCTCGACTGCGAAGAGTTGGGCGACGGACACTCCCCGCGCTCGATGATCGCCATCCATCTTTTGCGGGGTGCCATCGAGTTCGAGCGGGGAAATTTCGCCGCATCGGATCTCAATGTCGACCGCGCGTTCCACGGTCTTGTACGGACCGGCATTCCGGCGCCGCTCCGTCACATTCCCGATGTCACCTTGGTCAACATTGCGGCGCGTGCCCTGACTCGACCACAGAGCGCGGAGGCCTCCCGCATGTTGCAGGGAATCGTCGATGCCGCAGATGGCACCGGGGAGAAGAGCGAAGCTCTCAGCGAGCGCGAACGGCTTGTGCTGACCTACGTAGAGAAGGAGTTGACGGTCGCCGCGATCGCAGCCGAGCTCTACATCTCGCCCAACACCGTGAAGACCCACCTGAGGCGGCTCTATCGGAAGCTTGGAGTCACGACGCGTCAGGAGGCGATCCGTACGGCGCGCGCGCTCGGGCTGCACCACTCGGGACCAGAAGTCACCCCCGAATCACCCGCGCAACAGGATGACTAATACGGGACCGACTGCTTTGATCATCACGTTGTGGTGAGTCGCCGTCCCTGATCCCGGTGTACTTTCACGACGCAGGCGGAGTCGTCCCAGCTGGTTACTGGGCGACTCCGCCACACTTTTCGCTGCCGCAAACGATCGGTGCCGCAAACGACGAAAAGCGCCGACCCCGAAGGGACGACGCTTTTCGTAGAACGCAGAGCTACTTGAGGGTGATCGTGGCGCCAGCTTCTTCGAGCTGAGCCTTGGCCTTCTCGGCGGTCTCCTTGTTGGCGCCTTCGAGAACGGTGCTCGGGGCTCCGTCAACAAGTGCCTTCGCCTCACCGAGGCCGAGGCTGGTGAGCGCGCGCACCTCCTTGATGACCTGGATCTTCTTCTCGCCAGCGGCCTCGAGGACGACGTCGAAGCTGTCCTTCTCTTCGACCTCTTCGGCGGCAGCGCCACCACCGGCAGCGGCGGGACCTGCAACGGCGACCGGCGCCGCGGCGGTGACCTCGAAGGTCTCCTCGAACTTCTTCACGAACTCGCTGAGCTCGATGAGCGAGAGCTCCTTGAACGCCTCGAGGAGGTCGTCAGTGCTGAGCTTTGCCATGGTTAGTTTCCTTCGTTTTTGACGCGCAGAGCGTCGATTGTGCGCGCGGCCTGGGCCAGGGGCGCGTTGAACATGTAGGCGGCTCCGAACAGCGAGGCCTTGAAGGCGCCGGCCAGCTTGGCCAGCAGCACCTCACGGCTCTCGAGATCGGCGAGCTTGCCCACCTCGGTCGCGGAGAGCGGGGCACCGTCGAAGTACCCGCTCTTGACCACGAGCAGAGGGTTCGCCTTGGCGAAGTCACGCAGAGCCTTCGCGACGGCGACAGTGTCACCGTGCACGAACGCGATAGCCGACGGACCAACGAGCTGGTCATCGAACGAGCTGATCCCAGCCTCGTTCGCGGCAATCTTGGTGAGCGTGTTCTTCACCACGGCATAGCTCGCGTGCTCGCTGATCGACTGCCGCAGCGACTTCAGCTGCGCGACCGTGAGCCCGCGGTACTCGGTGAGCACAATCGCGTTCGAGCTGCGGAATGACTCCGCGAGCTCGGCGACCGTGGCTTCCTTGTTCGCCATGGGATCTGCTTCCTGAGTGGTGGTTCCTGTACACATCCGGTTTCGGATGCCGGCCCGCCGCCACTGCAAATTCCCACGAAAAAAGCTCCGGCGCAGACGCACGGAGCTGATAAAACTAGCTACACACACCTACGCGGGCTCCTGCATCTTGCGATGTCGTGGATTTCGTCTGCACCTGCGTGCAGAACCAGCGGTCTTGGGCCTCGGTCAGCATACGCGGTCCGCCGCGAGAGCGCAAAGGGATCCCGCCGATCGAGCCACCCGCTGAGCCGGTCGAGAAGGGTCCGTCGAGATCAAGGGCCAGCCCGCCGTCGAGCCGTCCGCCGCATCCCGACCAGCACAAGGGCGGACACGGTGAGCACCCCGACGACCGCAACCACAATGACCGCTGCGCTCACAATCGGAGCCGATTCCTCAGCTCCCGGTGTATCCGTTGCCGCGGCCGTCAGCCACAGCCGATCAAGGGGTGTTGCGGCGGTCACGCCTGAGCTACCCGAAACCAGCGGAGTAGCGGTCGAGTCGGTGACCGCGAACCAGGCGTGTGTCGCGTCGTCGCGAACGAGCGCCGCCTCGGGGGGAGCGGCCGCGAGCGCGGCAGCGAGTTTCGGATCCGGTGCAAACTCCGCGAGCTCGGCTTGCTCATTCACCGGGTTGATCCACACTGTCGCGACGCCGACCATGTCGGAATCCACCGACACCGGCACGATCCACTCATTACGCAGCGTGACCGGAGCGGGGGTATCCGCGTCGGGTGTCGTGGTGCGCGAGCCGGAAGCCCTGCCCGCCAGAAAGGCCTCGCTCCACTCCCACACTCGCGTCACCGTGCCGAGCGTGGTCGAGTCGTCGAAGTCGATCCCTGTCCCGTCTGCGCCTGGTCCGTACAGCTGGGCGAGGCGCGCTGTCAGGCCGTCCGCGACATATTCGGCGACCCTGTCCGGCACCGAACCCGAGGCCGGCGCGAGCGCCGCGCCCGGCGCCACGCTGCCCAGCAGCACGGCAAGGGCTGCGAGCAGTGTGGGCACCATGTCGCCATGATCCCACCTCCGCCGCCCGCGCCAGCTCGCGATCCGACGCAGATGGCGCGGGCGGCGCCCGCTCTCGAAGCATCAGCGTCGGATCGCGCCGTCCGGCGAGCGCGACCGGCGCGCTGGGTCTCGGATGCCGGGGGGCAGGGGCATGATGGGCACGTGACACTGGTGCAGCCGACTCTCTCGCTCTGGGACGAGCCCCCCGTCCCGTTCCGCGAGCGCGTCGTTGCCGATGCGAACGACCGAGTCGGCTGGCTCCGCGCTCGCGCCCGAGGGGTCACGGCGACCGACGCCGCGCAGCTGGCGAGTTCGCAATCGGTTGCCGCGCTCGCGATGACGAAATTGCTCGGCACCAACTTCGGAGGAAACGCGTTCACCCAGCACGGTCGCGACCGGGAACCAGCCATCGCCAAATGGGCACATTCCGTGTACGGCATGAACGCCAACACTCTGCTCTTTCATGCTGACGGAGCACGCGAACATCTCGCCACTCCCGACGGCTGGCGCGAGAAGGGCGAGGCCCTCGAACTCTGCGAAATCAAGACGACCACATCGGTGTGGAAGGCGATCCCCCGAGCGTATCTACGGCAGGTGTGGTGGCAGCAGTACGTTCTCGGCGCCGAGCGAACCCTTGTCGTCTGGGAGCGTCACGACAACTTCGTGCCGGTTCACGCCGATCCCGAATGCCGTTGGGTCGACCGTGACGACAACGAGATCCACCGTTTGCGGGTTCTCGCCGATGAACTCATGCACGCCATGCGGCGAGGGCGCCCGACCCGCCCATCCGTCTAGCGGTTCGCAATCCGTGCAGCGCGTCGAAAGGCTCGTCGGATTACGAACGGTTCATCGATCAAGACGGGCGCGCGAGATCCGGATCACGCCGGCACCAACTCCGCCGATAATCGCGGCAATGAGCACCACATAGAACGCCACCGACACATAGCCCTCGGGTGAGTTCGCCGGATTCAGGAACGGGTACGGATACCAGCTCGGCTTCGCCTCGAGGTAGTTGTAGGCGAGGGGGCCGCGGATCATCGTGTAGACCGCCCAGACGAGCGGGAACGCGATCATGACCCAGATCGTCTTCCACTCCAACCGCCGTCGTCCCGGCGCGAAGATCCAATCGAGCACGATCAGCACCGGCCCGACGACGTGCAGGATCTCGTTGGTCCAGGGCACGACGAGGCCGTCGGCCACGTTCACTCCGCGCAGGAGCGTGTTGTAGACGATCCCCGTGACTGCCATATACGCAACAACCGAGGCGCGTGCGACAGCAAACCACGGAGGGTCGTCGACGCCACGGATGAGAAAGCCAGCCCCGAGGAGGAACACCAAAACGGTGAGGACATTCGAGTCGATCGTGAAGTAGCTGAAGAAGTTGACGGGGATGACCCCGAGCTCGATGATCCCCAGCGAACGCCAGAAGTCGAAGTTGTTGATCAGCTGCGTGACCGTAGCGGCCACGATCGCAGCAGCCCCGAGGACCCGCACGACGATGACGAGAGCCCGCATGCTCGAAGCGTAACGGGTCCCGGCCATAGCTGAAGGTTTTCCGCTTCCGGAACGTGCACGAAACACTCGCGACTCACATGCACCGTTTACTGGGAGGAACGGCGGGGAGACTGGCGATGACAACGATGCGCGCGATGACGATATCCGGCGCGGGCGGACCCGAAGCCCTCGCCCTGAGCGACGTCGATCGACCCGTGCGCGTCAGCTCTGAATTGCTCGTGCGCGTCGTGGCGGCCGGGGTCAACCCGGTCGACGCCAAGACACGCGCCGGACGGGGATCGTTCGGCGCGATCTCCGAGTTCCCGGTCGTGCTCGGTCAGGATTTCAGCGGCGTGGTCGTCGAGGCTCCGTATGCGGCGCATCCGCTGCAACCCGGCACTGAAGTTTTCGGCATGGTGCCCGTTCCACGTTTCGGGGGCGCCTATGCCGAGTACCTGTCGGTCTCGTCGCTCAGCGTTGTTCGCAAACCGCGCGGGCTCTCGCATGTCGAGGCGGCGGGCGTGCCGCTTGCCGCGTTGACCGCGTGGGGAATGGTAGTCGAGACAGCGAAAGCGCATGACGGGCAGCGCATCCTTATTCACGCGGGGGCTGGAGGTGTGGGGCATTTCGCGATTCAGTTCGCCGCATACTTCGGCGCCTATGTGATCACCACGGGTTCCACCCGCAATCTCATGTGGCTGAGCGATCTTGGCGCCAACGAGATCGTCGACCATACAGCGGTCCGCTTCGACGATGTTGTCGATCAGGTCGATGTCGTGATCGACCTGATCGGCAACGGAATCGACGAAACCGCCACCCGATCGCTGCGAGTGCTGCGGCCCGGCGGGCTCATCATCACCGCCCCAAGCGGGAGCTGGCCGACAATGGCAGTGGATGCCAAAACGGCCGGGGTGCGCGCAACCGGCTTTCAGGTCGCCCCCGACGGCTCCACGCTCGCAATCATTTCGCGGCTGCTCGATTCAGGAGATGTGCGGGTGTATGTCGACCGGGTGTTCGATCTCGAGGATGCCGCCGAGGCGCACCGTGCAATGGAGACCGGCCACACGCGCGGCAAGCTCGTGCTGAACGTGTCCGCGGCCTAGCTGCTACGGCGCGCACGAACGCACAAAGAGGGGCCCGCCGAAGCGGACCCCTCTTCCTGACTCTACGTGCGGGTTAGAGCGCGCTCACATCGAGCGGGATGCCAGGGCCGAACGTTGTCGACAGGCTGCCCTTCTGGATATAGCGACCCTTCGACGAGCCGGGCTTCGAACGCTGAACTTCTTCGAGGGCGGCGGCGAAGTTCTCGTCGAGCTGCTCTTGCGTGAAACCGGCTTTGCCGATCACGAAGTGCACATTGGCGTGCTTGTCGACGCGGAACTCGATCTTGCCGCCCTTGATGTCCGAAACGGCTTTCGCCGGGTCGGGCGTCACGGTGCCGGTCTTCGGGTTCGGCATGAGGCCGCGAGGGCCCAGTACCTTACCGAGGCGACCAACCTGACCCATGAGCTCGGGCGTCGAAACGGCCGAGTCAAAGGCGGTGTAGCCAGCGGCAACCTTCTCGATCAGCTCGGTGCCACCGACCTCGTCGGCACCCGCGGCGAGCGCGGCCTCGGCGGCGGCTCCCGTCGCGAACACGATGACGCGGGCGGTCTTACCGGTGCCGTGGGGCAGGATGACGGTGCTGCGCACCATCTGGTCGGCCTTGCGCGGGTCGACCCCGAGCTTGAGCGCGACCTCAACTGTCGAGTCGAACTTCTTCGACCCGGTCTTCTTGACGATTTCGACTGCCTCGACGGGAGCGTAGAACTTGCCCTCTTCGAGCAGCTCTGCGGCGGCGCGGTAGGCCTTGGATTTCTGAGCCATGATTACGCCTCCACCGTGATCCCCATCGAACGGGCGGTGCCCGCGATGATCTTCATTGCTGCCTCAACATCGTTCGCGTTGAGGTCGGCCTGCTTCTGCTCGGCAATCGCACGCACCTGGTCGCGGCTGAGCTTGGCGACCTTGACGGTGTGAGGAGTCGACGAGCCCTTCGCGACGCCTGCAGCCTTTTTGATGAGCTCGGCGGCGGGCGGGGTCTTGAGGATGAACGTGAACGAACGGTCTTCGTACACGGTGATCTCGACCGGGATGACGTTGCCGCGCTGCGACTCGGTCGCGGCGTTGTACGCCTTGCAGAACTCCATGATGTTCACGCCGTGCTGACCCAGGGCCGGGCCGATGGGCGGGGCCGGGTTCGCGGCGCCGGCGTTGATCTGGAGCTTGATCAGGCCGGTCACCTTCTTCTTCGGTGCCATAGCTTTCCTTACTGTCGTGCCACAAACGTGGCTCTCCCACGAACTAGCCGAGTGCTAGCAGTGGTGGTGGTTGCGCCGGTCGAGTAGCCGCACAGTGGCGTATCTAAACCAAGCAACCTCAGCACTTTACCGGATCCGGAGCGGCTGGTCGAGTGCCGCGCACAGCACGGTGTATCGAGACCACCCAACCGCACCGCCAGCACTAATTCAGCCGCTACGCCGCCCAGCGCGCATCTCGCCCCAGGGAATTGCACGTCCGGGCAGCGACAGTGGCTGAATTCGTGTCGGCGACCCGGCACACAGCGGATACGGCAAAAGCCCCGGCGACCGGAGTCGTCGGGGCTTCTTGCGGTTTCGATACGGCGCCGCGCGCCTTCTCAGCCGGCGAAAACTAGAGCTTCGTCACCTGGTCGAACGACAGCTCGACCGGCGTCTCGCGCTCGAACAGCGAAACGAGCACGGTGAGCTTGCCGCTCTCGGGCTTGATCTCGCTGATCGTGCCGGGAAGTCCCGCGAACGAGCCCTCTTTGATCGTGATGGTCTCGCCGACCTCGAAGTCGATCTCGGCTGGGATGACGCGCGCCGCAGCTTTGCCGCCCTTCGACGTCGCACCCGCCTTGGCCGGAGCTTCCACGATCTGCACGAGGCTCTTCAACATGTTGAAGGCCTCTTCGAAACGCAGCGGGGTCGGGTTGTGGGAGTTGCCCACGAATCCGGTCACGCCCGGCGTGTGCCGCACAACCGACCAGCTGTCTTCGTTGAGATCCATGCGCACCAGCACGTAGCCGGGGATGCGCACGCGGTTGACGAGCTTGCGCTGGCCGTTCTTGATCTCGACGACGTCTTCCATCGGCACCTGGACCTCGAAGACGAAGTCCTCCATGGCCATCGAGGTGCGGCGCGATTCGATGTTCTGCTTGACGCGCTTCTCGAAGCCGGCATAGGAGTGGATGACATACCACTTACCGAATTTGCCCCGCAGCTCTGCGCGGAACTCCTCATAGGGATCGACCTCGGCCTCTTCTTCGGCTTCGGCTTCCTCTGCCTCTTCGTCGGTCGCTTCGACAGCGGCTTCGGCCTCCTCGGCCGAGTCGATGTCGAGCGCGTCATCGACGATGGCATCGGCTTCGGGATCGGAAGCCGCGTCGAGAGCATCCAGCAGCTCATCGAGCCCGGCCTCGACATCCTGCTGCTCGTCCACCAGGTGGACGGCGTTGTGCTCAGCAGGATCGACCGAGTGCGTCTGGGCGTCGAGAACGTTGCCCTCCTGGGCCTCGTCTTCTTCTGACGACTGCTCGGCGGCCGTAGCCAGGTCGATGTCGCGTCGTTCGTGTTCCGTCATGCTTCTCTCGTATCTCGTCTGCGTCGGCCGTCGCCCTCACCCGGTGGGGGGAGCGTCAGCTGCCGTCGCCGTTGCCGAAGGTCCAGGCGACTCCCCAGCCGAACAGCATGTCCAGTCCATAGACCAGCGCCATCATGATGATGACGAACACGAGCACAACACCCGTGTAACTAAACAGTTCTTTGCGGGTCGGGGTAACGACCTTCTTCAGTTCGTTGACAACCTGGCGCATGAACAGGGCGACGCGGGCAAAGGGGTTGCGCTTTTCGGCGCGCTCCCGCTTGGCGCTCGCGACGAGGTCCTCACTGGGCTCCTCGACGACTTTGCGTGCCACTGTGTCACCACCGTTTTCCGGTCAACTGGTTCCGAGGCGGTTGCCTCGAAATGCTGCGCAGGGCGGACAGGACTCGAACCTGCAACCTGCGGTTTTGGAGACCGCTGCTCTACCAATTGAGCCACCGCCCTACAGAGCCGGATCGCATGGCTTCGCCACCGCCTCAGGAGACGGCTGCCACAAATGGGCACGACAAAGCTTGGCAGATTCGACTACCTCGTCAAGTGTAGAGCATCGTCGTTCGACCGCACGAACAGCGGTTTAGGCTGGCAGGGTGGCACGCATCTCTCAGCGCATCGGCTCAATTGCCGAGTCGGCGACCCTCAAAGTCGACGCAAAAGCCAAGCAGCTGAAGGCCGCCGGGCGACCCGTGGTGAGCTTCGCGGCCGGCGAGCCGGACTTCCCCACCCCCGCACATGTTGTGGACGCGGCAGCCGAGGCGACTCGCGACCCGAAAAACCACCGCTACACCCCCGCAGCAGGCCTTCCCGAGCTGCGGGAGGCGATCGCGGCGAAGACGGCTCACGACAGCGGCCTCGTCGTCGATCCCTCGCAGATCGTCGTCACCAATGGCGGCAAGCAGGCCGTCTACCAGGCTTTCGCGACGCTGCTCGATCCGGGCGACGAGGTTCTGGTTCCGACGCCGTATTGGACCACCTACCCGGAAGCCATCCGGCTGGCGGGCGGGGTTCCTGTGGATGTCTTCGCGGGATCCGAGCAGGGCTACCTGGTGACAGTCGACCAGCTGGAAGCAGCGCGCACCGACCGCACCAAGGTGCTGCTGTTCGTGTCGCCCTCGAACCCGACAGGCGCCGTGTATTCGCCCGAGCAGACGCGCGCGATCGGCGAATGGGCTGAGGCGCACGGACTCTGGGTAATCAGCGACGAGATTTACCAGAACCTGACCTACTCGTCGACAGGCTCAGGGACCGTGGAATCGGCCATGTCGATCGTCGAGGCTGTGCCCGCGCTGGCCGACCGCACGATCCTGGTCAACGGGGTCGCTAAGACCTACGCAATGACCGGATGGCGCCTCGGCTGGATGGTCGGACCTCGCGACGCAATCGCCGCGGCCTCCAATCTGCAATCCCACCTCACCTCGAATGTGTCGAACGTGTCGCAGCGCGCCGGAATCGCGGCACTCATCGGACCGCAGGACAGCGTCGAAGAGATGCGTCTCGCCTTCGACAGACGCCGCCACCTCATCGTTGACGGGCTCAACGCGATCCCCGGCATCGTGTGCCCGGTGCCCGCCGGTGCGTTCTACGTGTACCCGGATGTCACCGGCCTCCTCGGGCGTGAATGGGCCGGCGTGACGCCTCGCACCTCACTGGAGCTGGCGGACCTGATCCTCGACAAGGCCGAGGTCGCCGCCGTCCCCGGCGAGGCGTTCGGGCCGAGTGGGTATCTCCGCTTCAGCTACGCGGTGGGCGACGACGACATCGTCGAAGGCCTGCGGCGCCTGGCGAAGCTTTTCGCGTAGTCCTGCCAGCTAGGCCGTGGCGTGCGGCGGTAGCGCTCCGGCACCGAAGAAGTGTTCCCTCAGCGTTGTTCCCGGTTCGGCAGGCTCCTCGAGAACACCGGCCGCCCGCAGCGCAGGCAGCAGCTCGTTGGTGATTTTGTCGATGTACTCGGCGTTCGACTCATAGGAGACGGGAAGGATGACGCCGTCGCCTCCGACCGCGTCGACGAACTCGATCAGCTTCTGCGCCACCTGCTCGGGTGTGCCGAAGAAGTTGAGATCGCCCGCGCCGTACCGCGCGTGAAGGATCGCGTCGCGGAGCGGCATGACCCTCGCCATTTCGTGGAAAGGCTCCGACATGCTCCGAATCCCGGAGGGCTCGATCCCTGCCGGAAGCGGCTCGTCCAGCGGGTATACGGACAGGTCCATATCAATTGATTGGGACAACCAGGTGACAGCGGCGGTGACCTGCAGATCGGATGCGGGGATCCCGTCTCCGGGCTTCCACTGCTGCTCGGTGAAGATGACGCTCGCCGGGAACACGGTCTTGATCGAATCCGGATTGCGCCCCGAATCGTGCGCCAGCTTGCGCAAGTCATCTCTGTCGGCACGCAGTTTCTGGACCATGCCGTCAGAGACGGGGACGAAGATCAGCTCCGCATTCTTTGCGGCGAACTGGCGTCCTCTCGGAGACGCACCGGCCTGAGCGAGAAACGGCACACCCTGGGGCGAGCGGACCACGTTGAGGGGCCCGGTGCTCGTGTAGTGCTCCCCCACGAAGTCGATCCGGTGCACGCGATCAGGATCGACGTACGTTTCGGAGGCTTCGTCGCGAAGCAGGGAGCCGGGCTCCCATGATTCCCAGAGGGCCCGGACGAGGTCGACATACTCTTCCGCCCGTTCGTACCGCTCATCGTGGTCGGGAAGGGTGTCGAATCCGTAATTCTGTGCCTCGCTCTTTTCAAACGACATCACAATGTTCCAGCCGATTCGCCCTTTCGACATGCTATCGAGAGTGCTCAGCAGCCGCGCCAGGAGGTAGGGCGGGTAGAAGGTGGTGGACGCTGTGCCGATGAGCCCGATTCGCTCGGTGGCCGCGGCGAGTTGGGCGAGAAGCGGGATGGGATCCTGGCTGGGCGCGGTGACAGCCATGCGTAAGGCATCGGCCATCGACCCGGAATCGTCGACGCGGACGGCCTGCGTGTCGAGGAAGAAGACGTAGTCCATCCCCGCTTTCTCGAACCGTTGAACCGTGTCGACGTAGAACTCTCCCGTCCACCAATCGCCGCCGTGCTGCCGATCATTGCGCGCAAGCCAGGCGGGCGGGCAGAAGGACATGAGGGCACCGACTGAGAACTTCTTCGTCATGGGGGAGTTCCTCCTGGGTTGCCGCTCCGGCCACAGCTGAGTCAGCGCCGGCGCGCGAAGCTGCCGCTGGTGCCGAAGTGTACACACAGTACGCGACACCGGGTCCTTTTTTCGCATTGACTATCGCGTCGGCGCGTCGCAATGTGTACGCTCATTGGCACCCGGTTTCTGGCCGGTTCCGTTCACGCAACATCGCCGTTCGTGAAAGCACCTCACAGATCGAGGGCGACTCAGCGGACACGGTTGATCAGCATTTTCAGCACCCGCATGTTCTTGTCGTCCCCTGATCTCCTTGGAGGAACCATGTCCGAAACTTCCGCTGTTCTCAGCGACGACCCCCGCTCGGGCGCGACACCCGCTCCGGGGTTCAACGGCTACCGATCCACTGTCGCCGCCACGATTCTCGGAATCTTCACCATGATGTCGGTGGGGGCATATGCCGTCCTGATCGTCACGGCCACAGTTCGCACCCATACGGACTTCGCCGCGCTCGGTGGGGCGGCAGCCGTAGAGACCGTGTGCATCTTCCTTGGTGCCATCATCGGCAGCCGCGTCTATGGCCGGGTGTCGTTCCGCATCCTGTTCGCGTTCGGCGTGGTCGTCGTGATGGCCTACATCCTGCTCTACGGCTTCGCCACAGAACTCTGGATGCTGTACGTCGTCGAGGTCTTCCTCGGGCTCGTGCTCGGTATCTGTGCCTTCAACGGGATCAGCGCTTTCGTAGCGGCCTGGTTCATCGACCGTCGGGAACGCGTTGTGGGAGTCGCGCTAGGCGTCGTCGGATTCGGCACGGCGGTGGGCTCGATTCTTCTGACGGTGCTCACAGGAATCTTCGGACAGCCCGCGGCCGTGATCGTCGTCGCGGCGTTGGGCTTGCCCGCCCTTCTCGCCTTGATCTGGGTGCGCACCCCCGACGGCGTCACACAGAAGGCGCTGGGCAGCGACAAGGTCATCGAAGAGGTCACCTCACCCGACGAAGCACGTCGCGCCGGACGTCGCTCCCTGATGAGCGTCTCCTTCGTGGTGATGCTCCTCGCCGCGCTCGGGCTAGGGTTCGTGCAGTTCCTCGGAATCTTCATCGCCCCGATCATGCAGGGTGGCGGCCTCCCCGATCCCACTCTCGCGGGCGCGCTTGTCTCGGTCTCACTCGCCGCAAACAGCATCTGTTGCATCGTCCTTGGCTTCGTCGCCCAGCGATTCGGCATCCGCACCTACGCGATCGTGGGTTACATCATCGCCGTGGTTGCCGTGGTGGCGTTCCTGCTGTGGATTCCGCTCGGATCGAATGTCGTATTCGCGTTCGTCATCGCGTTCCTCATCGGGTCGGGTGTCGGTCTCGCCACCACCTACTCGGCCACACTCGTCACCGACATTTTCGGAGTCGCGTCCTTCAACGCGGTCATGCCGATCATCGCGGGCACGACCTTCGTTGGGTACGGCGTCGCGGTCGGCGCTCTGCCGTCCCTGGTCGGCGCGGACGGGTCATGGGACACCGTGCTCATCATCGTGTTCGTCGCAGTAGTCCTCTCGGCCGTTCTGACCACGGTCGGGTTCTTTGCCTCTCCTGTGCGTCGCGGAAAGGTGGCGGTCTAACCGTGGGGGCCCCGGAGGGCGAGTCGGTAACGAGTCTGCCGCTCGCCCGCCAGGTGCCCTTTGATCCGTCCGCACGCTCGTACGTCGATTTCGGCGAGTTCCACCCGCTGGAGTTCACCGGGTGGCAGGACGAGACGATGTCGTGGAAGGACGGCTGCTACATCCACGGCGGGCTGAGCTTCCTGATCCGGACCGTAGAGGTGAGTGGTCCGGATACGATGCGACTCCTCTCTGACCTCGCCGTCAACAGCTTCGACCGGTTCCCAGTGGGGTCAGCCAAGCATGTGATCTTCTGCAGCGAACGCGGCAACGTCATGCAGCACGGAATGGCGTTGCGAGTCGCAGAGCAGCGCGTACGCAGCTACGACCTGTCGCCGTACCTCGTATTTGTCGCGCTGAGCGGCGAGTACGACGTGGAAGTCACGGACGTTACCGACGACCGCTTCCTATTCCAGCTGGGCGGGCCGAAATCCCTGGAGATCGTGGAGAGAGCGGCGCAGCAAGACCTTCACGATGTGCCGTTCATGAAATTCACGCAGGCCACGATCGCGGGACATGAGGTGGATGTGCTGCGCATGGGGATGGGCGGAACTCTCTCGTACGAAGTGCACGGGTCGATCGAGGGGGCCCACGCGGTGTACGCCGCGATCATGAGCGCAGGCGAGTCGTTCGGGATTCGGAAGCTGGGATCCCTGGCCTATTGCTGCAATCACACGGAGAACGGGTTCCCTCAGGCCGGCAGCCATTTCCCGCTCGCCTGGCTCGACAATCCAGAGTTCGCAAAGTGGGCGGAAGACATCTTGCCTCCTTTCGCGCGAGACAGCAGCGCGATCCCCCGGGGAACCCTTACGCAGGACATCCGCGAGCTGTTTCGCAACCCCGTTGAACTCGGCTGGGGGCACATGGTCTCGTTCGATCACGAGTTCGTGGGGAAGGCCGCGCTGCAGAAGATCATGGCGCAGCCGGTGCGCCGCATCGTGACGCTGCGCTGGAATGCGGACGACATCCTCGACGTGTTCCGGTCATACCTCGAGAAGGGCGAGCTCTTCAGATATATGGAGTTCCCGTTCGACTTCTTCGCGGGGTCGCCGGGGAACAGTCGCTATATGGCTGACGCTTTGATGCGGGATGGGCGGACGGTCGGCGTTGCCATGCGACCGACGTACACCCTGTATTCCCGCGAGGTGATCTCGCTCGCGGTGGTGGACATCGACGAGAGTCAACTCGGCACCGAGCTCACAATCCTCTGGGGCGACTGGGACGGGCCCACGAAAGAGATCCGAGCGGTGGTGTCTCGGTACCCCTATTTGGACCTGCCCAGCAACCAGGACTTCGATCTCGACACGATTCCGCGCTTCTCGGCATAACCGGGAAGGTTTCCGCCGGACTCACCATCCGGCGGAAACTTCCCGGCGCCCGAGAACTTGGGCGCCCAAGAACCAGGACGCGCGGGAACTAGACCGTTGCGGCCGAACGCCATCCCTGCTGGTACTGCTCACGCGCCACGACCGAATAGGGAGCCGGGCTGACGATCGCGCGGACCTCCAGCTGCTCGTGACGCTCGACAGTCGCCTTGCGGGTTCCGCCATCCGGCTCGCCCCACACGACCTTCACCTCGGTGCCGATCGGCACCTCGGGGGCGATTGTGGCGAGTGACAGGGCGCGACGCTCGTTGGCGCTGTAGCCGGTCCACATTGAGAGGCCGAGGTGTGATCCCGCACCGTCGATCACGGAGTCGAAGTTGAAGTAGCCGTAGTTGGCGACCGGCAGATCGAAGTACTTGTAGCCGACGCCGGACTCACTGAGCATGGACGTGAAGATCTTGCCGAGATCCTCGGTGTTCCACGCCAGGGTGACCTTCTTCTTCTGAGCGGCAACGTCGATCTGCGACAGCGCGTCGCGACCGATGAAGTCGTGGTCGTACTTCACGAAGGAGCCGTAACCGAGCTCCCAGGGGGTCAGGTAGTAGTCGCTGATGTCGTCGGACACGAAGCTTCCCGCGATCGCGTTGGCGCCTTCGACGCTCGAGGCGGGCAGCCACTCGCGGTAGGCCTGCAGGGCCGGGTCGGTGTAGATCGCGGGCAGCGGGTCCGGAATCCAGGCCGACTCGAGCGTGTTGGACGGGTAGGTGCGTCCGCCGGACGGTCGGAGACCGAACTCCTCACCAGCCTCGACAATCGCGTTACGAACACGCGCGTAGTCCTCGAAGGGACCCCAGATTTCGAGACCCGGAACGCCGGACATTCCGTGGCGCAGGGTGCGAACCTTGGCTCCCGCAATGGTGATGTAGCCCATGTGGAAGAACTTGAGCTGATCGACGGGACCGCCGTTCACCTTCTCGATGACCTCCCACGCGCGCGGTCCCTGAATCTGCAGGCGGTAGTGCACGCGGTGCAGCTGGGCACCCATGGGGTTCGTGGGTGAGCGGCGGTCGACCTCGATGTCGACGTCGTAGCCGCCGACCTCGCCCTGGTAGCGCAGCCAGTTGGCGGCGGGCGAGCGGCCGATGTAGACGAACTGCTCGGTCTCTTCGCGGAACATGATGCCGTCACCGATGACGTGACCGTCGGGAGCAACCGACACGTACTGCTTGGCACGGTTGACCTCGAAGTTGGCGATCGTGTTGATGCCGGTGTCACCGATGAGCTTGAGCGCGTCCTTGCCCTTGAGGATCACCGTGTCCATGTGGTGCGTCTGGTCGAAGAGCACGGCGGTTTCGCGCCAGGCCTGCTGCTCGAGGCGCCAGTTGCTGAACTCCGAGGAGACGACCGGCACGATGTATGCCGGGTTCTGCACATTCCGGAGGTGCTCGACCGGGTTGACCTGGTCGATGAGCTGCTGAAGGTTCTCGGGCGCGTGTGCCACGTGGTGTCCGTTCTGTTGAAGAGATTCGAGTCGGATCGCGTGGGTGAAAGCGCGCGAGACTCCCCTTCAGTGTCTGAGCACCCCAGCCATTCGTCAAATACCGAATGACTACCTTGCTATAGCCAGAATGTATGACTCGGCATGAGCAGGATCAGCTCAGCCCATTCGAAGCGATGAGCTCTTGCATGCGCTGCACCACCGGCGCGGTCGCGCCCAGACGATGCCACAGGGCTCCGACCTGCAGCGGGCGAAGGGCGGGCTCGATCCGACGCACCGTCACATGCGGGCTTGAGAACGCATCCGCCCCCATGTCGGGCAAGATCGCGACACCCATGCCCGCCGAGACAAGTGGCAAACACACCGGGATGTTGTCGACGGTCCGCTTCGCTCGCGGCGTGATCCCCGCCACCCCAAGGGCCTCCTCCACAATCTCGGCGAGACTGGGCGCCGCAAAGCTCCGCCGTGGCACGAGCAGCACTCGGTCGCGGAACACGCTGAGGTCGATCGGATCCGGCAGCGACTCATCGAGCGGCAGCACTGCCACGAGCGGCAGTTCTCCACAGTCGGCGAACTGCAACTGCCCCGAATACTGCTCCGCGAGTCCCTCATTGTCGGCCGACACGATGAAGCCAATGTCGACGGTGCGGTGACTCGTCATGTCGAGCACCTCCAGCGGCGAGGCATCCGTGAGTCGGATGTCGACCTCGGGAAAGAGCGAGGAGTAGCGGTTCAGGAACCCCGGCAGCCGGCTCCAGATGAGCGACGGCACTGCCGCGATCGATACGCGCCCGATCGCCCCGGCCGAGTGGAGCGCCAGATTGCTCGTCACCTCCTCGACATCCGACAGGATGCGGTACGCATATTCGAGCAGATTAGATCCTGCGCTCGTGGGCCGGGCGCCCCGCGCGGATCGCACCAGCAGTGTCACGCCGAGCTCGCGTTCCAGATTCGCGATCGCGAGACTGAGCGGCGGTTGCGACATGTGCAACGTCGCGGCGGCGGCGGTGAAAGATCCGGCTTCGACGATGGCGACCAGGTAGCTCAGCTGACGCAATTCCATATCTGCAGAGTACCTAGCTATCCACGCAATGAATGGGATTCATAGAGAATCGGTCTTTGCGCTATGCCTCAGGCCGGGCGATACTCGGCGTGACCGCCCGAACACCGGGCGCCCACATAGCTGGAGTGAGCAATGCTGCCGGACTGGAACCGTAACCCCGCCTTCACCATCACACGAGCGAGCCATATCGCGCTCAGCGTGAGCGACCTCGACGCGAGCATCGCGTTTTACCGCGACGTCGCGGGCCTCGTGCTCACAGACCGCACCGATGACACGGCGTGGTTCCGCGGTCTCGAAGAGGTCAATCACCACAGCCTCACACTCCACGCCCGCACGAGCGCACCGGTCTGCGAGCAGGTCGGTTTCCGGGTGCAGCAGGCGTCCGATCTCGACAAGGCCGAGGCGTACTTCACCGAGAAGGGCATCAGCTTCGAGCGCGCCGACGTCCCCCACCAGGGGCCGACCCTGCGATTCACGGACCCTGTGGGCATGCATATGGAGCTGACGGCCGGCATGGACCTCGTCGAGCGCAAATACCAGAAGTTCCACGAGCACCGTTCCGGCCAGCCGCAGCGTCTCGACCATTTCCAGCTCGTCACCCACGACGTGCAGAAGGCCACCGACTTCTATGCCGACCTTGGCTTCCGGATCGCGGAGTACACCGCGAAAGACGGAACCGACGAACTGTGGGGCACCTGGACCGAGGTCAAGGGCAACACGCACGACCTGGTCTTCACGAACGGTCGCGGACCGCGCATGCACCACTTCGCCTACTGCGTGCCCGACGTCTCGACACTCATGCACGCGGCGGATGTCGCGGGCAGCCTCGGCCATGGGCAGGAGATCGACCGCGGCCCCGGCCGACACGGCATCAGCAATGCGCTGTTCCTCTACCTGCGCGACCCCGACGGTCACCGCATCGAGCTGTTCACCAGCCACTACCAGGTGATCGACTGGGAAGAGCCGCCGTTGCGCTGGGACATTTCCGACCCGACCCGCGCCCAGCTCTGGGGCCTGCCTGCCAGCGCCCGCTGGTTCTTCGAGGCCAGCGAATACCCGAACGAGCCCGTCCTCGAGCCGACGCTCACGGCGACACCGGCCACTCTGGAAAACTTCCTCGGAGTACACTGACCCGGTGTCTTTTGCGCCCGGAAAAATCATCGCTGTCCACCTCAACTACGCCAGCCGCGCGGCTGAGAGGGGCAAGTCGCCGACAGCTCCGTCGTACTTTCTGAAGTCCCCGTCGACAGTTACCGTCGACGGGGCTCAGGTCGAACGGCCCCATGGATGCGAGCTTCTCGCCTTCGAAGGCGAGCTCGCCGTAGTCGTGCGCGATGTGCCGCACAACGTATCAATCGACGAGGCCTGGAACTACGTCGAAGGTGTAACCGCCGGTAACGACTTCGGCGTCTACGACCTGCGCCATGCCGATCCCGGATCCAACCTGCACTCGAAGGGATTCCGCGGCTTCACCCCCCTCGGCCCCGATCTCATGAAGAGCGAAGACATCTCTTCGAAAGATCTGCGCGTGCGGACCTGGGTCGACGGTCAACTGGTTCAGGATGCCGACGACACCGACCTGATCTTCAGCGTCGAGTACGTGGTGGCCGACCTGGCGCGCGTGATCGATCTGAACGCTGGCGATGTGATCCTCATGGGCACCGCCACCGGATCCAGTGTTGTCGAGCCCGGATCGCTCGTCGAGGTCGAGGTCACGGCCGGCGAAGGCCACAGCTCGGGCCGCCTCAGCAACCGCATCGTGCAGTCTGAGGTACCGCTCCCGGCGGTCGGCGCAATGCCCAAGGTCGATGACACGACGCGCGACGCCGCGTACAGCGCCCCGATCACCGCGCGCTGAGCCAGGGGCCCGCTAGGCAGGGTGCTCGGCGAGCCAGCCCTTCAGCGTGAAGCCGGGCTCGCGCACCGTATCCGGGTGGATGTCGCCCCCGCGGTCGCGCAGAGCCACCCGAGCAGCCATATGGTCGGCCGGCTTGTTCACCGATTCGACGGCAACGAGCTCACCCTGCCGGAAGCAGAACACCGAGAATTTGCCCGAGTCGACGTCTCCCGGAATCACGAACTCGTCAGCCTGATAGGCGAGGCCCGCCATCTGAAGACGGAGCGGACCCTGGTGGCTCCAGAACCACGGCACGTCCGCATAGTCGCCACGCTCTGATCCTGCGATGATCGCGGCGGCGTGCTGGGCTTGCCCCACCGCGTTCTGCACGGACTCAAGGCGCACCGAGGTGCCCTCTTCGCCATGCGCGCCTGCGATACGCATGCGCGCGCAGTCGCCGACGGCCCACACATGCGGGTGCGAAGTACGCAGGTCGGGCCCGACGAGGATTCCGTCGGACACCTCGAGCCCGGCGTTCTGGGCCAGGTCGGTGCGCGGGATCGCGCCGATGCCGATAACCACCAGGTCGGCTTCGTGCCGCACCCCCGTGCTGTCGACCACGGCCGTGACACGCGTGCCGTCGTGCTCGAAACCTTCGACCCCACGGTCAAGCAGCAGCTCGGAACCGAGCTCCCGGTGGACCCGTTCCACATACTCCGAAAGCGGCGCCGACACCGCGCGCGCAAGGGCACGGTCCGGAGCGATAACGGTGACTTCGAGGTCGCGGGCCCGTGCGACGGCGGCGAACTCCAATGCGATGAAGCCCGCACCCACGACCACAACGCGCTTCGCATCCGCCAATGCCGCGCGCAAGGCATCGGCGTGCGCGAGGGTGCGCAGATAGAACGCGTTCGACAGCTCGGCGCCGTCGAGCGGCAGAACGCGATGCGAGGCTCCTGTGGCGAGCACGAGCTCCCCCCAGGCGAGCTGTTCCCCTGACGAAAGGGTCACCGAATGACCGTCGAGATCGAGGGATTCCACGGCGACCCCCAAAAGCACCCGGACGCCGAGGCTGGCGAGCTGCCCCTTCGGAGTCAGGGGCTGCGGTTCGCTCGAGTCAGTCGCGGCGAGGTGCTCTTTCGACAGCGACGGGCGGTTGTACGGCTCGGCAAGCTCATCGCCGACGACGACGATTCCGCCGGCGTAGCCCTCTTCACGAAGGGAAATCGCCACCTGCACTCCGGCGTGGCCGGATCCGATGATGACGACATCCGCGTTGTCACCGTCGATATGGGCTGCGTTCACCGCTGACGCTCGGGCACGTCGACGTCGATGTGGGGGAGCTCGGCACCGACGTGGATCTGGCAACCGAGTCGGCTGCGCTCGTCGTCGCGCGGCACTGCGGTGCAGTCGAGCATCTCATCTTCGTCTTCGCTGACGGGCGGAAGCGCGTCGAGGTATTCGGGGCGAACGAGCACATGACAGGTCGCGCACATGGCCTGACCGCCGCATTCGCCGATGATCCCGGGGACACCCTCAGACAGTGCGGCACGCATGACAGACACGCCGTCGGCCACCTCCACCGTCTTCTCGGTTCCGTCGGCGTAGTGGTAGGTGATGTTGCTCATGGGAAGGTCCTTCAGCTCGGGGTTGTTGCGTCTGGCTGCCAGACATCCCCTGGGACGGTCTGCGCTGCGGTGCGCTGCGAACCAGGGTGACACGGTTTGCTCGTCAGGTAAAGATGGATTGATTGCATAGAAACATCGGCAGAACTAGGTTATGCACCATGACCGGCGATGCACTTCTCGGGAGTGCACATGGCTTCCCGCAGCTACCCACCTACACCTTGCGGCAGCTCCATACCTTCCTCGCAATCGCAGAATACGGCACTCTCAGCGGAGCCGCTGACTCCCTGCGGCTATCCCCCGCCGCCGTCGCTCTCAGCCTCGACAACCTCGAGCGTGCGCTCGGAGTCACCCTGTGCGTTCGCCGCAAAGCGCGAGGAATCACACTGACAGCAGCGGGCCGAGAGCTGACCCAGCCGGCACGGGAACTTCTCAATCGGGCCGGTGACCTGCGGGATGCGGTCGGCGGATCCGCGGGCGGGCTCTCGGGCGCCCTCGCGGTGGGCTGCTACGTCACCCTCGCGCCGACCCTCATGCCGACACTGCTGGAACGATTCGGGGCCGAGCACCCAGCCGTACGCACGGACTTTGTCGAGGGCACGCAGCTCGAGCTCGAAGCGGCCCTCATCGCCGGGTCTCTCGACGTTGCCGTTCTCTTCGACATGGACCTCGGCGACTCGATCGCGACGGCCGAACTGTTCCGCCTGCGCCCGCACGTTGTCGTGAACGCCGACAATCCGCTCGCCGCGCATAAGACGGTGCGACTCCGCGAGCTCGCCGACCTGCCTTTTGTGCTGCTCGATGTGCCGCCCAGCTCGGCCAATGCGATCCATATTTTGCGCGACGCGGGGATCGATCCGCAGGTACGTTACCGGACGACCAGCCTCGAAACCGCACGGTCGCTCATCGGCCGGGGCATGGCGTGGAGCATCCTGTTGCAGCGCCCTCCGAGCAATGTCACCTATGAGGGCGGGCAGGTCCATGCGCTGGAGATCGCTGACCCTGTCGACGATGTACGCGTCCTCATGGGATGGAGCAGAACCGCTCACCTCTCGCGTGCGGCGCAGGAGATGGTCCAGATCTCCGCTGCATTGCTGCGCGAACATCAGCAAAGCTAAGCTTAGCTGTCACACAATCGTCTCTTTACTGGCGTTAACCGGCGGCGGATACTGAAAGGGATTCCTGACCCGGAGGTCTGACAACGATGTCCAACTCTCTTGCGCCCACTGATTCTCGTGAGCATGCGCCTGCCGCTCCTGTCGCCGACTGGGTTAACGTCGACGAGCTTCTTCGGGATCCCTTCCCCAGTTTCGCGCGCCTCCGCGCCGAGTCCCCTGTCGCCTGGATCCCCGCACTCAATCGATATCTCGTAACCAGCTATGAAGGTTGCCACGCCGTGGAACTCGACCAGGAGACGTTCACCTCGGTCGTGAAGGGCAACGGAGCGACGATGGTGCGCGCACTGGGTGGCACCCCGATGCTCCGCAAAGACGATCCGGAGCACGCCGTGGACCGTGCCGCGATCAACCCCGTCTTCCGGCCCCGCTCGCTGCGCACGGCCTGGATGCCGAAGTTTGAGGAGACGGCAGCGAGGTATATCGAGCGCCTGCGCGAGATCGGACCCGACGCCGCGAACCTCGACAAGGACTACGCCGCCCCGGTCGCGTCACAGAATCTCCTTGACTTGGTTGGGATCCCGCAGGCGAGCGTCGAAGACATCCAACGGTGGTCGAGGGCCTTTGTTGCCGCCACGGGAAACCTCCGTGATGACCCCGACATTTGGCTCGCGGCCGAGAACGCGCAGGCCGAGGTCGACTCCGCGCTTGAGGAGCTACTGCCGCGCTACCGCGCCGAACCGAACGCGTCAGTGATCTCGGCTCTCGCCAACAGTGATCTGTCACCCGAGAGCATTGCCGCGAACGTCAAACTGACGATCTCGGGCGGCATGAACGAACCGCAGCACGCGATAACCACCTCCGTCTACGCGCTCAGCCGGTTCCCCGAACAGCGCGACGCGGTTCTCGCGAACCCGGAACTGTGGTCGGCGGTGTTCGACGAAGCTGTGCGGTGGATCTCGCCCATCAGCATGTATCCGCGCACGACAACCCGCGCTGTTGTGCTGGAAGGCGTGGAGCTTCCGGCGGGGGCATCCCTGGGTGTTGTTGTCGGATCCGCCAACCGCGACGAGAAGCATCTGCCCGGTGCCGAGCGCTTCGATGTGTTGCGTGAACGTGTGCCCCATTTGGCTTTCGGCAGTGGCGTGCATCTCTGCGCCGGGCATTGGGCGGCGCGCCTGTCGATCGGCGAGGTGGCTGTGCCCCGGCTCTTCGAGGCTCTTCCCGGCCTGCGCGTTGATGAGCGCCGGGAGACCGAGTTCGCCGGCTGGATCTTCCGAGGTGCGACCCAGCTTCCGGTCACCTGGGACGCGTGATCTCAATTCACTATTTAGTAGTGGTTATTACCGCATAACCGCTCCTTTACTTGGGGTGCAAGGACGCGCAGACTCGGAGTATCGCTTCCGGAAGGTCTACTACCGTGTCTTCAACGACGAACACCTCGGCTCCTGCGGCTTCTGCCACCCCACTGACCCCTCCGATCGCCGACTGGGTCAGCGTCGACGAGCTGCTCAAAGATCCATACCCCAGCTATGCACGTCTGCGTGCAGAATCCCCCGTCGCGTGGGTACCTGCGGTGAACCGCTACCTCGTCACCACCTTCGCCGGATGTCACACCGTCGACTCCGACCAAGAGCTGTTCACAACCGAAGTGACCGGCCCAGGTGCTTTGATGCGCAAGTCCCTCGGTGGCACGCCGATGCTACGCAAAGACGACCCGGAACATGCCGTTGATCGCGCGGTCGTCAACCGACTGCTGCGTCCACGTGCGCTACGTGAAGCCTGGCTGCCGAAGTTCGAGGCCACGGCGCAGACCTACATCGATCGCTTGCGCGAGATTGGCCCCGACGAGGCGAACCTCGACCAGGACTACGCCTCTCCTGTTGCCTCACAGAACATGATCGATCTGCTTGGACTCCCGGACGCGACCATCGACGATATGCACCGCTGGTCTGCGTCGTTCATGGCGTCGACGAGCAACCTGGCCGATGACCCGGATGTCTGGCTCTCCTCCGAGAACTCGCAAGCCGAAATCAACGCGGCTCTCGACGAGATGATTCCGTACTACCGGGCCAACCCCGATTCGTCGATCGTGTCCGCATTCGCCAACAGCGATCTGCCGCGCGAGAACATTTCGGCAAACATCAACCTGGCGATCTCGGGCGGCATGAATGAGCCGCAGCACACCATCACGACCTCTGTTCTGGCGCTGTCGCAGAACCCTGAGCAGTTGGCCGCGGCTCGCGCCGACGAGTCGGTGTGGGGGAAGATCTTCGAAGAGGCCGTCCGTTGGATTTCGCCGATCGCGATGTACCCACGCATGACAACTCAGGACACGGTCGTCGAGGGGTACGCCGTGCCGAAGGGTTCACTCATCGGCGTGGTCATCGCATCGGCCAATCGCGACGAAGCCCAGTTCGAACGGCCGGACACTTTCGACTACGCGCGCACGGGCGTGGCGCATATGGGGTTCGGAAACGGTGTGCACCTGTGCGCCGGGCAGTGGGCGGCGCGACTGTCGATCGGCGAAGTCGCGGTGCCGCGGCTCTACGAGAGCCTTCCCGGTTTGCGCGTCGACGATCGACGCGAAGTTGTGTTCGACGGCTGGGTCTTCCGCGGCGCAAGAAAGATGCCCGTCACCTGGGACGCGTAAGCCTCAGCTAGATCTCCAGGCCGATCAGCACTGGTTCGGGATGCAGCAGGACCCCGAACTCCGACATCACGCGCGTCTGCACATACGTCGCCAGCTGAACGATCTCGGTCGCGAGCGCCCCGCCGCGATTGGTCAGGGCCAGCGTGTGCTTGCTCGAGACAGCAGCTCGCGAACCCGGCAGGGCAAAGCCGCGCGGAACGCCGGAGTGCTCGATCAACCATGCCGCGCTGAGCTTGACCCGCTGCGCTCCCGAGGCGGGGATGCCCGCTCGGTCAACGTCGGTTCCGAGTGGCAAGATGCGCGCGGCCGGTTCCGGCTCCGTCGGGTAGCGCGGCAGCTCGGCAGGCAGCCCGCGGGCAAAACCTTCGCTCACGATCGGATTGGTGAAGAACGAGCCCGCACTGACCGAGTCCGGATCAGCCGGGTTCCACAGCATCCCCTTGGCCGCACGCAGCTCGAGGACCGCCGCGCGTGCCGCGGCGAGGGGAACGCGATCTCCGATCGACACCCCGAGGGCCGAGGCTAGCTGGGCGTAGGCGATCGGGCTGCTCATTCCGCCCGCGTCGGCGAGCGCGAGCTCGATCGACACGACAACCCCGAGACGGCCCTGCTTGAGCGAGCTGGTGCGGTAGCCGAGCTCGAGCTCGGCCGCCGTCAACCTCAGCAGTTCGCCCGACTCGAAGTCGAGAAACTCGATAGCGAGCAGAGTGTCACCCAGCTGCTGCCCGTAGGCACCGATGTTCTGGATCGGGGCCGCACCCGCTGTTCCGGGGATGCCGCTGAGGGCCTCGATCCCGGCAAGCCCACTGTCGACGGCGGTGGCGACCACGTCATCCCAGGCCTCGCCGGCCTGAACGCGCAGGGTGGTTTCCGACCGTTCGATGCCACGGGTGACGATCCGGATCACGGTGCCAGCGAATCCGTCGTCGCTGACGAGCAGATTGGAGCCGCCCCCCAGGATCAGCCAGTCGTCAGTGTCGCTCCACGCGGCCTCCGCTGCCGCCACTAGCTCCTCGACTGTCGCGACCTCGACCAGTCGTTCGGCGGGGCCTCCGACCCCGATCGTGGTCAGGCTCGCGAGTGAAGCGGCACCGCGGTCTGTCATGCCGGAAGCGTGACGCGCACCTGGGCTTTGCCGAGCACCGTCTGTCCTTCGAAGGTGACTGTCAGGTCGATGCGCGCACCCGCGTCATCGAGGGTACCCACCTTCGCGACGACTGTGATCTCGGCGCCGGCTGCCGCATCCACGGGAACGGGGCGGGTGAACCGCACCTGGTAATCGACGACGCGGCCGCTGTCGCCGCCCAGCCAATCAACGACCGGCTGAACCGCGATCCCCATCGTGAGCATGCCGTGCGCAAGGACCCCGGGAAGGCCTACTTCGGCCGCCACGTCGTCGCGGTAGTGGATCGGGTTGAAGTCGCCCGAGGCCCCCGCGTAGCGGACGAGGGTGTCGCGCTGCAGGGGATAGGTCTTTTCGGCGACGATCTGGCCGACGATCAGCTCGCTCATTCGTCTCCCCTGACGACCAGAGTGGATGTTGCGGTCACGACATGCGCGCCGGATGCGTCGGCGATCGCCGACTCTGCCGTGACCATGCTGTGCCCGCCGAGCGATTTGACGCTCGTGACGGTGAGGGTCGCCGTGAGCTCGTCACCGGCGACGATCGGGCGGCTGAAGGTGAAGCGCTGGTCTCCGTGGACAACGCGGCTGAAGTCGATGCCGGCGTCGGGGTCACCGAGAAGTTGCGAGAGCGTGTGCTCTTGCACGACGACGGCGAAGGTCGGCGGCGCGACAACATCGGCATATCCGGCGGCACGGGCCGCCTCAACGTCGAGGCTGAGCGGGCTGGAGGCGAGCACGGCGCGAGCGAACTCGCGTACCTTCTCGCGCCCGACGAGGTAGGGGGATGTTGCGGGATATTGACGACCCTGCAACTCGGGATTCACTGACACCCGTCGAGCCTACCGAGCACCGGGACTCGCCGGTTGAGTAGCGCCGAAAGGCGCGTATCGAAACCCGAAACGCCAATCAAAAAGCCCCGGAGACGCAATGTCTTCCGGGGCCTTCTGTAAAAAGTCTGGGCTACTGGCAGCTCTCGCACTGAAGGTCGTCCATCGGGTCGACCGGAACCGAGTAGCCGTCAACGCTGTCGACATCGTTCATTGTGACCTCCGAAATTCGTGGATAAAAAAGTTTAAACCGGAGATTGAAGCTTCCGGTGTGGTCCTTCACTATATAACGGGAATTGCACCCGTGTCATTCCACTAGATGTAGTAATTCGGCGTGTCGCGAGATTTTCTATTTCGTCGCGAGAAACGCGAGAAGTCGCTCGACGACATCCCACGGAATCGGCTTGGCGTACAGAAACTTCACCGTGTCTTTGTCGGAGCGGTAGGGCGCCAGGTCACTCTCAAGAGGCTCCGGCGCTTCGTGCACAGGATAGATGGCCACATGCTTCGCCCAGCCGGCGAAATAGATCGCGTGCCGACCTTCGAGGATCATCGCGGGCATCCCGTATTTGATCTGCTCCTGGACCGCGGGCTCGGCTGTCCGGATCAGGTCACGGATGCGGCGCAGAATCGCCTGCGCGTCATCCGGAAAGGTTTCGAGGTATTCATCGACAGTCGCGGGCGCCATGTCATCAGGCTAACCACGGCACACGGCGATGCCCGGGTCGCCAGCACTACAGTCGACACATGGTGGTATCGAAGCCGCGGCGAGGGCAGGGCAGCGACGCCCTCCGAGACGCCGCCATCGAAGTCGCAAAAGAGCGCGGGTTGGGCAAGCTCAGCCTTCGCGAGGTCGCCGAACGCGGCGGGGTGACGCACGGGCTGATCCGTCACCACTTCGGCGGGCGGGAGGGCCTCGTCAGCGCGGCCGTCGAGATCGCGGCGAACCGCACGCACTACCTCAGTGATACCTCCGGCCGCACGCTCGCGACTCAGATCGACGACACCCTCGGCGAATTGCGCGTTCAATATGAAGCAGTGCTTTCGAACCAGTACCAGAAAGTCCTCGACGCGGTCTACGAGGGATACAACGTCGAAGTGGTGAATTGGCTCCGCGAGCGAGACCTGCCCGGTGATGAGACGACCATCGAACTGATGAACGCACTTATCGAGGGAATAACCATCCGACGAGTCGTGCGCGGGGAATCCTTCGACCCTGATGCCGCGCTCGAGCGCTTCGTCGACATGTTGAAGCTCTTGCAGGCGGAAGCACGCGAGGTGCCCGGCCCCAGCGATTAGCGCCTCGCGCGCCAGTACTGAGTTCGCCGCCCCCGGAAATTCTTCTCCGGGGGCGTTGACGTGCGCGCGCCTTCGAGCTACGTTACTAACCACTTGGATAGTTGTAATCCATGAGTACACAGGCGTACGTGCATCTCGCACCGGAAAGGCGTTACCGCATCATGACCACCACTAGCCTCCAGGATGTTCTCGACGCAGCGCCCACCCCGCTGCGGGCTCTGCGCGATCTTCCCTTCGTCGACCCGATCGAGATCGACGGGCTCGTTCCCGAGTACACCAATTGGCGCCGCGAGCAGACCGTCTGGCACAAGTCGGCGGCCCTCATGGACCAGTCGCACCACATGCTCGACCTGTGGGTCACCGGACCCGACGCGTACGAAGCCCTGGGACGACTGACCGCGGGTTCGTACACGAAGTTCCGCAACTATTCGGCCAAGCAGTACATCGCGGTGTCGCCCGAGGGCTACATCATCGGCGACGGCATTCTCATCCGCTATTCGGAGGACTCCTTCCACCTCATCGGTGATATGCCTCTCGTCAGTTGGGTGAAGTTCAACCTCGAAACAGGCGACGCCGATGTCACTCTCGACCTCGATCTCAGCACCCCGCTGCGAGGCGGAAAGCCCCCGCGCAACTTCCGCTACGAGATCCAGGGCCCGGATGCGCTGAAGATCATCGCGAAAGCGACCGTCGGTGAGCTGCCGGACACCAAATTCTTCGGACTCGAGGATCTCGAGATCGCCGGCCACAAACTTCACGGTCTGCGGCACGGTATGGCCGGCCAGCCCGGCCTCGAGCTCTATGGCCCCTGGGCGGCAGGTGACGAGGTGCGCGCGGCACTTCTCGAAGCGGGTGCCGAGTACGGCATCGAAGAGGTCGGATTCCGCGCGTACTGGACCTCGTGCCTCGAGTCGGGATGGCTGTGTGTCGAGCTTCCCGCGACAGTCGCAAGCCCGTCGACTAGGGCATATCGCGAATGGCTTCCGGCAGAGTGGGCCACTGCATTTGCGCTCGGCGGCAGCTACGACTCCGAGAACATCGAGGACTACCTGATCTCGCCGTTCGCCCTCGGCTACGGCAAGTTCATCGAGTACGACCGCGATTTCGTCGGTAAAGAGGCACTGCTTGCCCAAAAGGATGAGACCCCGCGTCGCACCAAGGTCACGCTCATCTGGGATGACGAAGACCTCGGCGCAGTGGTCCGCGCGCTGGTGCGCCCCGAAGACGGGCTGCCGCCGCAGGGCTTCCACTTTCACGACGCGGCTTTCGCGCAGAACCAGGATGATGCCATTCAGATCGACGGAAAGACCGTCGGATTCGCCGTCCAGGGCGCGTACCTCGCGTCGCACCGTCGCTTCGTGTCTCTCGCCGTGATCGACACCGAGTTCGCCACCCCCGGCACCGAAGCGGTTCTGGTGTGGGGCGACAGCCTCACCCAGCCGCGCAAGGATGTGGAGGAGCACCGCCAGTTCCCAATCCGCGTGACCGTCGCACCCGCTCCGTTCGACACTTTCGCGCGCGAGCAGTACCGCAAGTAGGAGGACGTCATGACGAGCACGGAGTTCCACCTCTTCAACTACGGGTCCTACCCCTACATCCCGCACGCCTCGGACCTGCCGAATTCGGCATACATCGATCTGCCGAATAAGTATTTCGATCCGATCCACGGCAAGCATTCACTCGCCACCTACCTCGACACCCTCGTGTTCGGTGAAGAGTTGGGGTTCGACGGGATCCACTCGACAACGCAAATCGGCGGACCGGTGGGGATAACGCCGTCGGCCAACATCGTCGCCTCGTACCTGGCCGCGAAAACATCACGCATCAAGATCGGCACCCTCGGCCCGATCATGAATGCAGCGACCAGCCCCATGCGGGTTGCGGAGGACATTGCACTGCTCGACCAGCTCAGCGGAGGCCGCTTGATTGTCGGTCTGCCGATGGGGCATGGGCAGAACTATCACGCCATCGGTACGGCAAACCCGGCCACCGCGCGCGAGCGGTACTGGGAGGGTCATGACCTGATGCGCAAGGCCTTCACCCACCCCGGCCCGTTCGAATGGGTCGGCAAGCACTACCACGTGCCGTACGCGAACCTGTGGCCCAAGCCGATTCAGGAACCGTTCCCGGAGATTTGGATCCCCGCCGCGGGATCCCGGATCACGCTCGAGAAGGCTGCCGAGTTCGGCTACGTCTACCAGGGTTTGTTTGTGCCCCGGAAGGCTCTGGCTCGCAACATCGCAACCTTCCGGGAGTCGACCGAGAAATGGGGCTACACCGCGAAGGATTCGCAGATCGCCCTGGTGCTGTTCATCCACGTCGCCGAGACCGACGAGCAGGCACGTCGCGAAGCCGAACCGCATCTGCTCAGCCTCTTCCAGAACATCAACAGGTCTCCGCAGCACGACGCCTTCCCGCCGGGACATTTCAGCGTCGACTCGTTGCGGGCGGCGCTGACGGGCGGCGGATATCGGGATCGCGACATCAGCAAGCTCTCCTACGAAGAGATCGAAGAAACTGGCTGGAGCATTGTCGGCTCGCCCGAGACCGTGCGCGAAAAGTTGGAAGAGACGATCTCTACCCTCGGTGTCGGCAAGATCATCCACGTGGCCGACATGGGATCGATGCCCAATTGGATGATCCGGAAGAGCCTCACGCTTATGGCCGAGCAGGTCATTCCACACTTCCGCGATCCGGGCGGCTTGCCAATGTGGGCGAAGACCGAACTGCCCGCGGCGACGCATACGGCTTTCGGCGCGTACGCCGCCGAGCACCGGCCACTCGTGCCAGCTCAGGTGGACATGCCGGGGGTCGGAATCGTCGACACGCAACGTGCCCATATTGAGGAGCTGCGCATCCCCCTCACCCGCGAACAAAAGGACGGAGAGGTCTAGCCATGCCGAAGCCAACTGACAACCTGGCCGAGCGCGACTGGGCGCACTGGACAGAACCCGCCTTCGTCGACATCGAGGGCGTGAACACCGCGTACCGCCGCAAGGGCTCGGGTGAACCGCTGCTGTTCCTGCACGGTGCCGGGATGACGCGGACCTGGCTGCCGCTGTTCGAAGAGCTGTCGAAGAGCTTCGACGTCATCGTGCCGGAGCACCCGGGCTATGGCGACACCGAGTTGCCGTCGTGGGTCGAGAACATGGACGACTTCGTACTGCACTACGACGCGTTGCTTCGCGAGCTCGACATCGAGAACCCGCACCTCGTTGGGCATTCGCTGGGCGGCTGGATGGCTGCCAACCAGGCGATCTTCTACCCGACGCGATTCCGGTCGTTGACGCTGCTTGCTCCCATGGGGCTGATGGTTCCGGAGGCGCCGCTGGCGGATCCCTTCCGCCTATCGCCCCAGACGGGACTGGAGATGTTGTTCAGCGGTGTGGGCGAGCACTACCTCGAGTACTTGCAGCAGGGTGATCCGGTGGAGAACCAGTTGCACAGCTATGAAGAGAGCATCACGCTAGCGCTGCTGGCGTGGAATCCGCGCTACGACTACCGGCTTAACCACCGGCTCGGGCGGGTCCATATTCCGGCAACTGTCGTGGCATTTGCCGACGACCGTTTTGTGCCGCGGCGTCACGCCGAGCTGTACGCCGAGTACCTGCCTCAGGGTCACCTCGAAATCCTTGAGGGCGTGCGCGGTGAGCCCGCGTCTCATGTCGCGATTGTGCAGCAGCCGGTCGAGCTCGCCGCTCTGATCGCGAAGGCCACGCACCGCTGATCCGCCGACGCGGCAGATATATGCTGCGCGTTCCCGTTATGAAGGACTGTCCTTCATAACGGGAACGACGCGCACAAGTCCCATCCACCGCCTGTTCATATACATGAGCGGTGCCGTGCACCTGCTGTCTCCATGGCCTTCATCGCTAGGCACTGGGATTCGAGCCATGTCCGACGGGCCGAAGGTTGTCTACACGCGCATTGCCGCGGGTGACCCCGACCGTGCCCGGCGCTGGCTGGCAGCCGTCAGTCAGCTGCACCGTGTGGGCGACGAAGTCGCCATCCCCTGGCAGCGCCCCGACACTGGCGATGTCACCGTCTGGCACCTCGCCTCGCGCAACCATCGCACGCTCGCACGTGGTGCATGCCTCTACGGAAGCCGGGATGACGCCGTCGCCGCCGTCGGGCAGATCACCGCTTCTGCGCCCGAGCTTGTCGTGCGCCTGGTGGCGCGACGGCATCCCGGTTCGTATGGCTGGTACGCGACCCTCAACGGGAATGTCGCATTCACGGCCGCCCGCTGGTTCGACTCTGAGCGGTCCCGTCGCGAATCGATCGAGCTCGCGTTCGCCGCGATTGGGCGACTCTCCCACGTCTGAAAGAACGCGTTACCCAAATCGCCCATTCACGTAATCGAAAGTGCGCGAATCGCTCGGGCTCTCGAACATGACACTGGTCTCGCCCTGCTCGACGATTCCACCTGGCGTGCCCTGAGCCGCAAGAAAGAATGCGCAATTGTCGCTGACGCGATGCGCTTGCTGCATGTTGTGAGTCACGATGACGATGGTCACCTCTTTGGCCAACTCCAGCATCGTCTCTTCGATCACACGGGTTGACGTGGGATCAAGCGCTGAACACGGCTCGTCCATCAGTAAGACGCGCGGGCGCACAGCAAGCGAGCGGGCGATGCACAGACGCTGCTGTTGGCCACCCGAAAGGCCGCCACCCGGCTGACGGAGGCGGTCCCGCACCTCTTTCCACAAGCCCGCCTTGGTCAGACTCGACTCCACAAGCTGATCTTTTGCGTCACGCCCGACCCGCTTGCCCGTGAGGCGAAGGCCGGCAATGACGTTGTCATAGATCGACATCGCGGGAAAAGGATTGGGCTTCTGGAACACCATGCCGATATCACGGCGCGCGTCAGTGAGGCGTCGGGAAGGTCCGTAAATGTCGTCGCCATCAAGGAGCACCTCGCCTGCCAATGACGCCGACGAGACCATCTCGTGCATCCGGTTGAGAATGCGAAGGAATGTGGACTTTCCGCACCCGGACGGGCCAATCAAAGCCGTGATTCGGCCAGCCTCCATCGTCAATGACACCCGGTCAAGGACTTTTCGATCGCCGAACCAGGCTGAGATCGCTCGCGCGTCGAGAGTCGCGAGAGAGACGGGAGGAGGCGGAGATAGAGGAACTTCAGTCACAGCCTCTGGGGAGGTGAGAACCTCGGTCAGCACTCCGACCTCTGGCCGAAGTGCTACCCCGGACTCCGGATCGATCACGACGGGCTCCATTGGTTCAGCCACGGCCACAGAGGTGTCCGTCAGCGCTGTGGCCCCTTCACCCGCTGTCGACTCATCGACCATGTTTTCGTTCATCGGGTGCTCCTAAAGAAGGTTGGGTAGATTGGTCATGGCTGCGTTCGCCGTGAAAGCTCCGAGGCCAAGCAGTATTGGGATGGCAATCATCCAGGTCTGCCATACCCCCCACCGCCCGCGAACCCATCGCAATGCGATAGCCGCCGCGATCAACCATTGGAGCCAGAACAGCGTGGGAAACCACCCTGTGGAATCGGCAGCCATCGCGTCCTCAGAGGGGTCGAGAACGGCAGACGTAAAGACGGGCGCCGGCTTCTCATGAGCGTGACCCTTGAGCGACGCGTAAACATGCAGGGCGCCAGAGGGTGCCAATGCGGTGCCATCGGCCGTGATGAGCTCAAGTCGCCCCTCACCTTTCGACAATCGCTCCGGCAGCAGTTCGCCGTCGTGCCGAATCCCGATCACCTCGTACTTGCTAGTTCCCTGACCTGTGACCACTTCGATGGTGTCGCCAGGGACGATCGCTCCGAGTCCGCCAAAGGGTCCTCCAAAGGTGGCCTGGCGTCCCATAATTACGCTCGTGCCTTCTTGGCCAGGAAATACAGTGTCACGACGGTGGCCCGGTGCCGCGATGAGATCTTCGGAACGCGTGCCCTGCACGACCACTTCGTCGATGCCGAGCTTCTTGATGGCGAGGTGCGCAATCGGGGTGCCATTCGGCACAAGGTCGCCATTGACGTCGAGCTGCCCGAGCGGAGTGGTCGCGAGCGCAAGTTCCGTGCGCAGTTCCTGGTACAACAACACTTGAGAGCGACTGTGCTGCAGGTTGCCGACGACGCTCACATGCGCGACAAGGCCGAGGAGCAGCGCTGAAACGAGCATCCAAATAACCCCGACCCACCAACGAATGTCTCTCGGTGTTGGACCAGGACGGCGCGCGGCGGGACCGGGGGGCGCTGCACGCAACCAGACGGGGAGCTTAGCTCCCGACGGCTCACCAATGGCGCGGTTCTGCGATCTCTTTACAGGCCGGTGAGTTTGGGGGGGCGTGATTGTCACGTTGCCGGCTCTCTTGGCACCACGACGCCGCCAAACCAGCCAGCGATCATCCGTCGAAAGTACAAAATGGTGATGACGGCGCCAAGAGTCAGCCCGGCGACCAGAGCAATCAACCATGCCCAAGGCGGCATGAAAGCTACCCCTGCAGCCGTGTTGTAACTCACCACGTCGAATGTCTCGTTGGTCACCCGATGGGATGTCCAGCCCGTCGCCTCAGCGGTGTGTGTCCCCAGGCGAAGCGCCTTCGGGATCTTGAAACGAGCACGGAACTGTCCCGACGCATCCGCGGTGAAGCTCTCGACTACCAGAGGAGCTGAATACAGCACAACTTGCACTTTCTCGCCCGCCTGATATCCAGTGCCGGCCGCGATCATCCATTCACCCACGGCAAGACGCTTGTGATCGAGCTTGAGACCTTCAGCATGATGTCCTGGCACCTTGGGAGGAATCGGCGAACCGTCCGGGGCAGTTGGGAAGGGAGCGCCGCCCCCGTGGTTGCCATTTCCCTGGTTGCCATTGCCACCGTGATTTCCATTGTTGCCGTTGCCACCGGGATTACCGTTTCCGCCATCACCTGGGGTCGGTGAAGGGCTGCCAGTTCCGGGTATTACGACAGAAACGGAGGTGTTCGACGAAACAGGGGTCGGGGACGGGGTGGGGGTAGCGGCGAATGCTGCACTCCCCCACCCGTGGGTGAAGAGAACACATGACGCTACCGCCACAATCCACGTGGCCCGCCGAGCGCCGGAGATCATCGAACTGCCACTTCGGAATCATCGCTCGTCGCCATTCGGCCTTCATCACGGGCTGCGGCGGTTGCCTCGTCTATCGCACGATAGAACTGCTCGCGCGTTCCGGAAACGTAGCGCCAAATGAGGTAGATGCCCGCGATGCCGATAAGCACAAGGATCAGCAAGGTCCACGAAATAGCCACGCCCATCACCGTCGTGGCAGCAGGCCGATACTCGATCGCATCGCCTACTTCGACGGTGTCTGCCGACGGGGAGGTGGCCGGGGCTCCCTCGATTCCCGCGACACTCGTGCCGTCGGTGGCAGCGGATGGATCGGACGGCTTCAGCGTGATGGTCGACCAGGTGAGCAGCAACGCGACGATCGACGGCGCCTTTATATCGACATGTATGAATTGCCCGGGAAGTATGTTCGCGATCCGATCCGGTTTGACGCGACCAAGTGGAATGCCAAATGGTCCGCTGATCTCAATCGCCTGACCGACGTCGACTCGTAAATTGCCGGTATTTCGCACCTCATAACTCAGGGTTATGTCGCCAGCCGCAAAGGGATTGAGAGAGGGATTGAAGGTGGCTACCGCGCCCTGCGCAGCAACTGATGCCTTGGTGGCTCCCGAAACTCGCAAGTAGAGGCGAGCCCCCACCCGTTGTTCGAGAGAAACTGCAGCGCCATTCTGGCGACCAGTAGTACGAACCGCCGCCACGATTCCCGCAACATGATCGCCAGGTGTTGCGTCAGAAGGCACCAACATGCTGAACGGCACAGTCGCCTGCTGTCCCGGCTGCAGGGTTATCTTGTCCTGGTCAAGGGTGATCCACGATCCCACATCAGTGGGCTTGGTGTCGTTTTTCAACAGGCCAAATGCGCCGGTGTTCGGGTCGTTCAAGGCATCGGTCGCATAGAGGGCGAAATTCGACGCGACGTTGCCCGAATTGACAACGACCACGCTGTCGACAACCTGCGTACCCGGGTCGACGGCGTACTCAAAGGCGCGACGAATCCCCTCGGTGTTGGCGACCGGCTGAACGCTCCAGGTCACCTCATCGGCCGAGCTGGCCGCCGGGGACAACGGAGCCGCGCTTGCGGCGGCACCGGCCGCCAAAGGTGAAACGACGATAGCCAGTGCGGCAAGCACAACAAGGGGGGACATGATTCGGGACATCGTGCAGAGCCAATCACTAGCTGACAAGCGGGGCATGAACGGTATGTGAACGCCGTGTGGACTGGATCGACACTCTCGCAGTCGAACCACGGCCGAAGCGGGCTCGGACCGAAGATCTCGGCCCGAGCCCGCCGGGTACTGCTGACTAGATGAGGGTCAGCGTGAGGGTTGCGGAGTACGCACCCGCCGGGGTGTTGGCGGGGGCCTTCAGCAGCAGGACAGCCGACGCGTTGGTGATCGTGCCCGCCGCGTTGGGCGAACCGGTGGCCAGCGTGCGGATGACCTTCAGACCGTCGGTGCTTGTCGGAGCAGGAGCGATAACCGCACCGGCAGCCGAGCCAGCGGCGTCACCCGACACAGCGGGCGTCCAACCGAGGTACTTACCGTCCAGCGTCTTGCTTCCCGCAGTGAAGTTGCCCACCTGGCCGGTGAGGCTCCACGCCGGGTAATCAAGCTGACGCGAGTCAGTCACGACCGAAGCCAGGTTGCCGCTCGCGTTGAGCGTGCCACCCGAAAGCGCCGCGGTACCCAGGGCAACCGTGGACGAGACACCGGTGAGCGTCAGCGTGCCGACACCCGTCGGGATCGTGGCGGTGACGTTTGACGTAGCGGTGATGCCACCCACCTGCACGCTGGCCGGAGCCGACGTGGATCCCGAGTACGCGCCGTTAGACGGCTGGAACTGGGCGGTGTAGCTGTGTGCGCCGTCAGCAACGCCGGTGAGCGATGCGGAGGCAACACCCGAAGCAACCGGGACGGTTGCGACAGTGGTGGCGCCTTCTTTGAACACGACACTTCCGGCAGCTGCAGTAGCAGTCGCCGCGCCGTCCTTGACCGTCGCGGTCAGCGTAACCGTGGAGGCGCTGGCACCAGCCGTCAGGGAGGTGGTGGTGGTGATGGCGGGAGCGGCCGGCAGGCCCCATGCGCCGGTCGTGGCGTCATAGGTCATGTCGAGCTTCAGGTACGGGTCGTTCGCGTAGTCGGGAGCAGTTGACGATGCGAAGTAGTAGAACCGGAGCTCGAACGGTCCTGTAGCCAGCGGGGTGGTGATCTGGTTGAGGAGCTTGTTGCTCACGAAGTTGTTCGTGGGGCTGATCGAGCGGTCCATGTACGCCGGGTTGCCGTCGAGACCGTTAGTGCCGTAGGTCGATGCCATGGCCGTGGTGCGGCCATTCGCGATCGATCCCATCTGCACGCCACCCTGGTAGACGAACGTTCCGCTGAGGGCGCGGTAGCCGACGGGGGCTCCCACGCTCGCCGCGATGCTGTCCAAGAACACGGTGTCGGTGTTGACGTTGCCGCTGGTCGGGCTGATGGTGATGGTGCCTGCGATTTGCGCGGCCTGAGCGGCCTGAGCGCCACCCAAAACTCCCGCAAGGACGGCGCCGGCCAAAGCCACAACGCCGAGCTTCTTCTTTACATTCATCATGATGTTCAGATCCATTTCTTTTCGATGGGGGATGCGATTAGAAAGTGAAGGCTTGTGTGGCTGTGGTGCTACCGCAGGTCGATCCGATGGTTCCGAATCCGTACTGCTTGATGGTTGCCGATGCTGAGCACACCGACGAGGAGCTGCCCTTGAAGGCGGCCTGGAGGGCGAGGTCGGCAGCCGACGTACCGGTCAGACGCGGCGTAGAGACCACGTTGTAGACCAGACGGTTGACAGGGAACGCGGGGTTGAGTTCGATTCCGCCACCAGTCGACGGGATGTAGGGCTTCGCCGACCCGATGTTGCCGAGCACGATGTTGCCACGACGCTCGTCGACAAGCGTCGGGAGCGCAGCGTGGTTGCCCTGCTGAATGAACTGCGCGACCGAGAACGGAACGAGATCGCCCGGCTGCGTCACGAAGGTTCCGTTGTGCTCCTGAACGGTGCCGCCCAGGTCAGTCGCAACGCCGCCGCTGCTGATCTGCGCCTCGGTGAGACCGAGCTTGCTGATCCAGAAGGAGCGCGTGCCCGAGCCAGCCTGAGGAAGCAGTGGGCGGATGGTGACGGAGCTGAAGTCCGCGTCCACGTAGGTCGTGACGGTTCCGCGGTAGATGTTGCGCAGCGTGAACGGAGCCGGCGAGATGGTGTCCTGCGTGCTGCTGCCGAGAGCAACGTCACGTGGGAAGTCACTCGCTGCGCTGACAGCGTACGAGACCGCGTCGCGGGCGAACGGGATGAACGTCAGGTCCGTTCCGGGGAGCGATGCACTCGGAGCACTTGAGCTGCGCGCAAAGTCGATCTGCCCGGTGATGTCGACACCACCAGCGGCCGGCCAGGTGTGCGTGCCGCCAGGGTTGATCGACGCGCTGAGCGCCTTCTGTCCGTTGCCCGACCCGTTCGGTCGCGCGAAGGAGACACCACCGGAGCGAGTCTGGATGTTTGCCGAGCCTGTTGCGTCATAGGACCCGATGGTCGTCACGACAGTTCCCAGCCCGTTCACCAGGTTCTCGGTGGTGTCGGAACCGACGCCCGCGAGGGTCTTGAAGCCCGAAGGGTCGGCGAACGCCGGGGCAGCGCTTCCGAATGCCAGAGCTGCGGCAGCTGCCGCAGCGATCACGCCAAAACGCAGCGTGTTCTTCTTTGTAAGCATGTTTCCAGCCTTTGCTTGATAGATTTGCCCCTGCAATTCAGTCCTGTTGGACTAGCCCCTCATCGCATTTCACAGGTTCGATGGGGGGTTTCCTTTCGGGCGGGGACATGTGTCCGAAAGAAGTTCTTAGATCGGGCCCCTCCTTCGGAAGAGCAACGGTGAGAACAACAAACCGGCAAGTCCGACGCCGAGCGAAACGGCAAGACCTGAGCGAGCCAACGACTCGGTCGACGACGATTTTGTTCGACCGTCGTTGGCCTTGTCCGTACCAGCCGCCACCTCGGGGTCGCTTCCCAGGACAGCCGGGTCTGCGCCAGATTCGAACGATCCGTCCTGCGCTAAGCCCGATTCGAATGACGAATTCGTGGGCGGCGGGGCAACGTAGTCTTTGATCGAGATCGCGCTCGCTGCTGCCTGCTTCACCATGGCCTCGCTCAGGGGCACATATCCGGGGGGCAACTGGCCGCTCGCCGTGCCCGGCTCCTGACCAGTCGTCGTCACCTGGGTCAGCATGGACGAGACTTTGAAGCGAGTCGCCTGACTGCTCTTGGTCAGGTTCACGCCGGCATAGGTGACCATCGTCAGCGGATAGCCATCTGCGGGTACCTGAGCGGGGTCCACCTGCGTCACCGAGTCGAGCGAGGTCGGTCGCAAGCCTTTAAGCGCCACCGTCATGCCTTCGGCGTCAGCCTTTACGGCCGTGGTGGTGTTGGGCACCAGCAGTTCTGCCGTGCTCAATGCATACCGAGCTGCAGACGCCGTGTCGGTGATCGAGATCACGAACTTGGAGCCGGGAACTTGCGGTCCGCTGCTCACCCAGGCACCCTGCTCACCAGCAGGATTGACGGCGGCGTCATCCCAGAAGGTCTTCGCCTGGGGGTCGGCTCGGAAAGTCTGACGCGCAGCGCTCAGCAGATCCTCGGAGTATGGCGAAAACTGAATCGAGTCGAAGCGCGACTTTTCGTGATTAAGGTTGAACGGCATCAGAGTTCCGTCGTTTTTTGGAAACGAATCGAGCGGCGACTCGGACAACTTGTGCGGAGTGCCGTCGAGATTGGTGAGACCGACAGGCTTTTGCACAGGGGTCTCGTGAAAGACGTTGTTCTCATCGAGCCACCACGGCACGACGGCGGAGAGGTTGCCCTGCCCGTCTTTCTGCCCGAAAGGCAGGTAGTAGGGGTTCACCGTCATTCCGGAAGGGTCGGGTGTGCCGTCTAAGAATGCGACGGCATCCTTGTCCGCGAGAATCCAGCGCCACACCTGACGTATTGCGTCGGCTCCACCCGGCCCCGGCAACACGATCGCTGGTGCCTCTGTGAACTGGCTGGCGTTGGGGTTCAGGGCCTTGAACTCGGGGTCGTCCGAAAGCCTGAAGTACTTCCGGTTGACCGCTCCAAGCTGAGCTGCATTCTTCGCGACGTCAGAGGGGCTGTACGGAACCGTGAACCTATATGACTGCGTCAGGATCTTGGCGAGCAGGCGCGGCGAGAGGACCATCTTTTCCTGCCGCCCCAAAGCGAATTCGGCATAGAACGCCACAACAACACCCGAAACGGCCACCGGCGCATAACTAATAGTCGAAGTGGCTAGCTGGTCTCGCCCGTCTTGTGTGGAGAGTTCTCCCGCGCTGACCGGAAATCCCGTGTAAATCGTGCTCGGAGACTGTTCCCCAGTCTCGACAAGCTGTTCCCGCGCGATCGAGTCCGGATTCGTTGAGAAGTTGAAGACCGTTTCGGTGGTCTTGCACAGCGAGGGCTGCCAAGAATTCATCGCACCGATCATCAGCTGCGAGCCGGAAACGCGCTCCTCGCCACTCCCTGGCGGGCACGTCGAGCCCGTGGGGGTGAAGTCCAAAGGAACGCTAATGCGGTTATCCCAGTAGTCGCATTTGGGGTCGATCGGGCTCCCCGCCTGAATCGAATTGGGTCGCCCCTTGCTATACGGCTGGTAGTCGTTATCTGGATCTGCAATTCCACTGCACTCGTAGCCATCGCCGCCGAAAATGGTGCCTCGGGGGACGATTACCAGCCAGCAACGAAGATGAGCTTCTGTCCCACACCCGAGGTGAGGCGCCTTGTAGGAAGACTGTGCTTCAAAGTCGAACCGACCGGAGCCATCGTTGCCGACGCGAGCGCTCGTGACCTCATTCGTCGACGAGGGATTGAAGTAGTTCAGGATCGGGTAGGTGGTCACGTTGTTCGCCGTCGTCGGCTTGCCCGAAACGACATCGCCGTAAGGCGTGCGGAAGGGCACATCAAAGGTGGGATCGGGGTTCAACCGAGAAAAGCGTGCGGTGTTGTCGAAATAGACGGAGTTGCCGAGCCCGTTTCCCGGAGTATTCCGGCCACCCCATTCACAGGTTTCCCGGAAGTCGGCGGCACGCGGATTGGGACCCCAGCATTGCATCGCTTGAACGAAGTTCTGCGCGTTCGCCCCGAAATCGGTGGATGCGACCGTGCCCGCCGCGAAGCCCGAAACGTTCACCGTGATTGCCTGATCGATGATCCCTGTCGTCTGATTGACGGTCACGGATATGTTCTTGAACTCTGCGTAGTGCGGGCTGGATGGATCACGCGTTGGCTGCGATGATGCCGCCGTGGACGTGTCATTCACCCACTTCACAGTCAAAGACGACGGGACTGCGGCTCCAGCACCTTGCTGTTGGAGAGGTCCGACCACTGCGAAGCCGACGAGCGCGAGCACGACCATCGCAACGGAGACTCCACGGGCCACCCCAGCCGCAGGAATGCGACGCAAGGTCCGGGAGAAGCGGGGGAGGGGGATTGACACGGCCATACGTTAGGAGCCTTCCGGTGGAACTACTACACGGCCGCGTTGTCTACGGGAAGCCGGTAGGTGAACAGTTGGAACTGCCTGTCGGGATCGCCGTTTCCGCTGTCTTCTCAGGCTCGGACCCTGCGCCAAAACCAACTGGCGCCGCCGCGCCAACAATGGCGGCAGCATGATCACACACGCGGCGAGCACAGCTCCGCTGACCATGAGCAGAAGCGTCGGCACCGGGACCCCGCGACCCGGCAGGTCAACGGGTGACGACGCAAGCACCGGATCCCCACCCCCAAGACTCGTCGCGCCGTCACCATTTCCGGTCCCGTTCCCGGCAGCGGTATTTGTCGAGTCACCGCCTGCGGAATTGGTCGTTCCCGCGACCGCCGCGCCCCCCGACGCCGCCGTAGCCGTTCCCTTCGCTCCCCCGGTACCCGTCAAACACTGATCGGGACCCTTCTTGTCACAGGCCTGCGGCTGAGGTGCCTGAGCAGCCAGCTTGTTCGTCCCATCGGGTGAGAAGGTCGGATTGTTACATTTCGAAATATTCTTGTTGGTGGAATCTCCACCGGGAATCTTCTGTACCTGCTCGAGTCCCGCCGCCGCGAGGTTGATGGGCAATGGCGAATAGCCGAGAACCTCCGCCTGCTGCTGGCCTTCACACAAGAAATACGACGAGAAGTCGGCCAGAGTCAGGCCTTTGTTCTCGGTGAAATTCGACTCCAGCGCCGTCGGAATGATCATGTATGAATACGACGACAGCGGATAGGTTCGGGGGTCGGGGTTGGTGTAGACCCCGCTCAATTTTGCGGTGAGATAGTCGGGCGAATTCGGGTCCTTGTTAATGACCGCGGCAAGCAAGGAAACTGCAACATTGGACGCCGATGGTTCGGTGTAATAGCCCGCGGCATTGAGCAATTTGGCGATCGGAAAGTGCGTCTTAATGGCATAGGACGCCTCCACGTAGGTGATTGCGCCCACCGACTGGTCTTTCGCGACGGCACCGGCGACGTTGCTCGATCCCTGCTGCGCGAGGAATGCCGATCCGGGAACTACCGGGTAGTTCGAGGTGATGCCGCAGTTGCTGCGCCCCGCTTTCGCACAGTAGGCGTTCCAAATCCCGGGGTATAGCGCCCGCATCCAAGCGGTCAGCTGAGCGCTGGTGCCCGAGCCATCGGAACGCACCACCGGAACAATTGTTATCGCGGGCAAGGCGAGTTTTGGGTTGTCGGCAGCGATGGCCGGATCGTTCCATTTGGTGATTACGCCGGTGAAGATCTTGGCCACGGTCTCGCCTGAAAGACGAAGATTGGTAACCCGCTTGCCCCCGATGACCAGGTTGTACATGAACGAGGTTCCACCGGCCACGATCGGGACATAGGCGAACTGTCGGTCCGGACGCTTGTCGGGCGCATCGCTTCCGGAGAGCGCATACGGAATTTCAGAGACGCCGAAGTCCGTGCTTCCCAACGCGAACTGGTTGCGGCCTGTTGTCGACCCCGCGGTGCCGTCGAAGTTGACCGTCCACTTGTAGTTAGCGAAGACATTTCGAATCCACTGGTCCATTGCGTTGGCGGACCACGTGGACCCCGACCCGGAGATTGGGGCGTGGATCGTTCCCACGGCATCAGCACGAGAGGGGAGCGCCACCGACGGCACGGCCACCAGAGCACCGATCAGCGCGGTGCCAAGCACTATTCGCAGAACCACGCGGAGCGGGGCAGAGGGTCGCCGTCGAATCATGAGGGAGATGTCCTTTCGCGTTCACTAACGCCGCCGCCTACATGCCGGCGAGCGCCAAGCTCGCGGGCCCGAAACCGGTAGTCGTCGACTTTCGACTGGCGCGTACGCGCACGCTCCTGGCGCGAGGAAAGTTGCCCCGGCCCCCGGCCTCCGATGATCCGCGCAAGCGCGAACAGCAGCACGACCAAGACCATCAGCACCGCCGCGCTGCCGAAACCGCGCGCAATCATGTTGGGCTCGGGCGAACGTACAAGTGCGAACGTGGTCAGTGGAAGGGATGACATCGGCCCCGACAAGGGGTTCAGGTTGAGGAATGTGGTCGCACCAGCGGTCAACAAAACGGGAGAGGTCTCGCCGATCCCTCGCGCGGTACCGAGAATGATCGCGGTCGTCAAACCGGAACGCGCAGTCGGCAGAGTGACTGTCCAGACGGTGCGCCACGTCGAGGCACCCAGTGCCCGCGCGGCTTCTTTCAGGTTGCCAGGCACAAGGCGTAGCACCACGTCCGCCGACCGAATGATGATGGGAAGCATCATCACCGTGATCGCGAGCGACGCAGCTAACCCGGAGCGATTGAAACCGAGAAAGATAATTACCGTCGCGTAGATAAAGAGTCCCGCGACGATCGATGGCAATGCGGTCATCGCTTCGACGATGGTGCGAACGATCCGGGCATATCGACCCGGATACTCGCTCAAAAAGACCGCCGTCAGCAAACCAAGGGGAACGCTGACGGCCAGGGCCATCGTGATCATGATCAGCGTTCCCGCCATGGCATGGATCACGCCACCCTTCGACAGCGGATCGAGCGGCCCCGCAAGGCTCATGTCCTGTACAAAGAAATTGAGGTTACCGAGCGGCCCCAGGCCGCGCCCGACCGTGTAGAACACGACCGAAAAGAGGGCGAGCAGCATCAGAAATGCGAGCGAATTGACGACCACCTCGATGATCCGGTCACGTACCGTGGGGCCGTTTTCGTCGAACGAGGTCACCACCATGAAGAGCAGCAAGAACAGTCCGTAGGAGATCAGAACAAACCCTAGGAATCCCTCGAGAGGCAGCGCCGAGAAGTAGAGCCACGAGGTGAAGCCGATGGATGCTGCTGCGCATCCGAGCAGCCGGATTACGTCAACGGTGCGGATTGTGGCTGTGTTGCGGCGCGCTTCGGGGGTCGTGGGTGGCAGGCGATCACCAATTACGGTCGTCATCAGTCTCCTTGGCTTCCGGATCGGCTACGCGAAATGATGATCGACGCAACGAAGTTCACAACAAGCGTCATCAGAAACAGCGCGAGTCCTGCGGCCATCAGCGCCGACAACTCAAAAGGCGAAGCCTCGTTGTAGCGCAACGCGATCAGTGCAGAAATCGTGTTGGCACCCTTCTCGAGGATGTGCGGCTGAATCACGAAGACTGGCGAGATGATCAGATAGACCGCAATCGTCTCTCCTAGGGCGCGCCCAAGGCCGAGCATCGTGCCGCCGATAATGCCGCCACGGCCGAACGGCAGAACAACGCTGCGGATCATTCCCCACCGGGTGGCGCCGAGGGCCAACGCTCCCTCGCGTTCGCCGAGCGGCGCTTGCGTGAACACCTCCCGCATGATCGAACTCGTGATCGGGGCCACCATAAGTCCAACAACAAGGCCTGCGATAAAGGTGGAGGCCGCGAAAACCGTAGGCGTGGCCAGCGGATCATCAGCTTTGAAGCCGTGAACTGTGAAGATCGGGATCCAGCCCAAGTAGCTTGCAATCCATTGCGATACCGGCAGGATCTCAGGACTAAGAAAAAAGAGTCCCCACAACCCATAGACCACGCTGGGCACAGCAGCCATAAGATCGACGATCGTCACGAGAGCGTTCTTGATCTTGCGGGGAGCGTATTCGCTGATGTATAGCGCGGTGCCGAGCGAGAGTGGCAATGCGAAAAAGATCGCGGTCAGGGCAATCAGGATGGTACCGACCAGGACCGCAGCAATTCCGAACTTCCCCGAGTTGGGATCCCAGGCCTGCTCGGTCAGGAAGTTGAGTCCGGCGACCTGGATTGCCTGATAGCCCTGATAGAGCAAGAACAGCCCGACCAGCGACATGATAACGAGCACCACCGTGCCGCTTCCGCGTGCAATCCAACGGAAAGCCACATCGGGTCGATCAACAGCGGCGACGAGGCGGCGAGGCCGGTCCATTGACGATTCGCTGGCCGGGACGTCGATCTTCTCAGTGACGCTCACGCCAATTCCTTCCGTGCCTCGACCAACCCACGACGAACCTCAACAGGTTCAGCTAGCCGGGTCCCAGCCCCAAGCTCGGCGCGGGCGACAGCCTGTAGCGCGAGGGTGCCCGACTTCCGTCGGTCTCGATCAGACGCATACCAACGTGCGCATGTCATTACCGGCAGATCGTCGAGCTCTACGACCCAGCCGTACAACCCACGATCGGGTTCGCTCACCAAGGAAATTAACAAGTCGTCGCAACGGTCGATCACTCCGCGGGCTCTCGAACTGGCTTCCGCAAAGGTGGGAAAAATCTCAGCGCCGCGACCAAGCTGACGGTTGTTGGCCGACATTAGCTGCCAGATGACTGCGGCACCTGTCGTTTGCACCTCGATCGGCGTTCCGCCCGCGATGAGTTGATCACGATGCATCGCCCATGGAAGAAGTTTGGGGCTGTCCCTCGCAATAAATCGCGTGAACACCAGGCGCGGGGCAGCCGACATTCTCGCCATCACTCTCGGGGTCTTTTGGGGTAACGCACAGCGCCTGGGGGTAAGGCCGCTGATCAGGACAGATTTGATCGGTCTCCCAGGAACGAGCACCCTCAGTCGCGCGAACTACGCCTTTCCCCGATGTGAACATTCAGTGTCTGGCGCCGTGGCGACAAACCGTTCATGCGGGCTTCGTCAGACGTTCAACGAAATAGGCCATGGTCTAGCCATCATGAAGAGTCCCCTGTTTCCGCTCGTTGTCGTGTCAGTGCTCGGACTCACCGCCTGTGCCAGCTCAGCCGCAGGCGAGCCGACCGAGACCCCGACGGCCAGCCCGTCCTCAAGCAACGCCATCGTCACGCCCGGCCCCATCGAGCCCGACACCACCCTGATTATCAAGGCGACCGCGACCCATAAGAACGGTGCGCAGCTTGCCCTCGAACTCCGAGTTCACGCCTCAACGCCGTGGAGCGATGTGGCCGCACAGACCATTCCCGCGGCATTCGAGCAGGATTGCGGGTACACCAGCAAGAAGCTCGCCGACGAGAAGTGGGGATTCACTCGGGCCAACCTGACGGCCATCCCCACGGCCGATTCCACGGCAACTTGGCCATCCGACAGTCAGATCAGCTTGTCACCGTCAGGGAAATCCGTTCCATCAGTCGGACGCGGCACTCTGTCTAGTAACGGTCCGTGTGGAGACGTGAAGACTTTCACAATGGCAGGGTCCGGTGCGCTTGCCATCGGTATCGCCGGCGACGCGGATGAATCCGCACCGAAGCCACTCACCGGGTGGACACAGGAGGTGTTCGGTTTCCTTGTAGGAAAGTCGTCTCACGCGACACTCACCGAGTGCACCATCCAACTCACTGACCGCGGGGCAACGGACACTGGAACCATAATGTGGCCGCGCCACATCGACGGCACATCCTGCCTTTTCGGCGACTCGTCTAACTGAGCTACGTCAACGGTCGCTTCGGCTAACCCTCCGCGAGCGGGCACCACCGACGCGGCGAAAGGCGCGTATCGGAACCCCACCGATCCGTCACAAACTGCGCCAAATCCAGACTCTTAGAGCGTTATACGACGGATCAGCGCGCTATTGCGCGGATGCGGGCAAGGCCCACGCGCTGATCGCGCAAAGATGGGGGCGACCGAATGGTCGCCCCCATCTCGCGTCGACGCTACTTGGTCTCGGCGTCGAACTTCGTGATCCAGTCGGCGGTGGTCTTCAGACCGCCGAAGGCGTAGAAGTGCAGCTTCACTTCGCCGTGCTTCGCCGGGTCGTATCCGTCACTCAGCGCGCGGAGGAACTTGTCGGGGCCGGCCGTTCCCAGCAGGTTGGTCAGCGACATCCCGTACTTGGCGACGATCGTGGCCGAGGAGCCGACGCCAAAGCGGCGCGCGTAGCCGAGCAGGCGCTTGATGCCGGCCGGGCCGGGGATTCCGAGGCGGATGGGCAGGTTGATGCCGCGCTTGCGAACCTCTTCGAGCCAGGTGAATACGGGGTCGACGTCGAAGCTGAACTGGGTGAGGATCACGCCGTCGAGTCCCTGCTCGAGAAGTGCCTTGTTCTTCGACTCGAGGGCTTCCCACAGTTGCTCGTCGGTGATGTCAGGGTGCCCCTCGGGGTATCCCGCAATGTTGACCTCTTTGACGCCGTACCCGGGCAGAAGACCGGTCTGGATCACCTCTGCCGAGCTCGCGTACGGACCCTCGGGAACTGCCGGGTCGCCACCGACAACGAACACCTTCTCGATGGCCTGGACACCCTGGAGCGCGACAAGGAACTCGTCGAGCGCCTCCTGCGACGCCAGCCGGCGAGCGGAAACGTGCGGAATCGGCACGAAGCCGAACTCGCGGACGGCCTTGGATGCCGTCACGCGCATTTTGAGGTCTTCGTTGCCGAGGAACGTCACATTGATGCGGGTTCCCTGCGGGATGGAGTTGCGAGCTTCTTCGAGAGCGGGAACATCCTTACCCGTCATCTCAATCGAATAGTCGTCGAGCAGTTTCATCGGTGAAATCCTTAGGTGGTCGGTAGTCCACAGCGTATCGGTATCCACTTGGATAGCACGCGGGAGAATGAGTTCTACTTACGGTACTGCTCGCGGGCGTAATCCGAGAACGGAGTGGGTGCGACAGTTGCCCGCACCGAGACCTGCGCGTGCGGCGCAATGTCTGCCCGCGGCGGGTTCACGTCGTCGCCCCACAGAATCGTCACCTGAGTTCCGGGCTCCGCGAAGACGGGGTCGATTGCGGCCAGGGAGATGAATCGGCGGTCGTCGGCCACATATCCGGACTGCGCCGTGAAACCGATCGTCTTCCCGTCGACCTGCACCGCGTCGAAGTTGATCGACTCGAAGCTCACGTCGTGAAGGCTGCGGAACTGCGGGGGCAGACCCGTCTCCGGCTTGACCGTGTCGGTATAGAGCTTGCCGAAGTCGTCTTCATCCCAGATGAGCGTCACCTTGGTCTTGAGGAGCTTCGGGTCCCGCGCCGCCAAGGCCTCGCGCCCGATGAACTCGTGCTCGTTCGACACCATGAAGTCATAGCCGATGTCATAGGGCGTGAGGTAGTAGTCCTCGATGTTCTCGGGCTTGTAGCTGCCCGTGTACGGCAAGACGCCGACGTTGGCCGGCAGCCATTCCCGGAACGCACGCATCGACTCACCGGCGAGCAGCGCCGGGGTTGCCACGAACCAGCCGGACTCGAGGTTGGTTGTGAAGTACGCGATCGAACCGACGGGCGTGATCCCGAACTCGGCGCCAGCCTCGAGGATGGCTGAACGCACATCCTCACCCTCGGCATAGGGACCGAAGAACTCGAAGCCCGGCTGACCCGCCATGCCGTGACGCACGGCGTTGACCGTGTGCCCGGCGATCGTGAACTCGGTCATGTTGAACAGCTTGACCTCGGGAACAGCGCCTCCGATGGCCTTCTCGATGACCTGCAGCGCCTTCGGCCCCTGCACTTCGAAGCGGTACAGGATCGGGTCGGTCTCACGCGAGCGCAACGGCGTGAACCAGTGGTTCGGGTGATCCGCCGTGAACTCCACGTCGTAGTCGCCGATCTCGATGTTGTACTGCACCCACATCGCGAGAGTCGCATCGCCGATGAGGTCAAAACTGTTCTCTTCCAGCTGCATCAGGATGCCGTCGCCGATGATGAGGCCCTCAGGGCTCAGCGCCACGAACTGCTTCGCCTGGCCGGGCGTGAAGGTGCGGTAGCCGTTGATCGAGAGATCCCGGAAGACTTTCAGCGCATCCGGGCCTTTCACAAAGAAGTCCGACATGTGCTCGGACTGGTGCAGGAAGGCCGCGCCGTCGCGCCACGACTTCTGCTCCTGACGCCAGTCGGAGTACTCCGCCACGAGGCGGGATTCGATGTTCGGGTGTCCGAGCGGAGCGGCACGGGATGCGAGGACGGGTGAGTCGTACTGGTCAATGACTTCTTGGGTGCTCGGGGTAGAGGGGGTGGAGCTCATGGTTCTATCCATTCATATGAGGATGCGGTGCAGATGTGGGCCCAGCAACAGGCTGGTCCGGGCGACAGGCGCGCCAGAATGCAGAATCACCGACGCTTCACGGGGGAAAGGAAGCGACCCACGGCACGCAGATACTGTGCCGCAGCCTCGAGCGCTACGAGTCAGGATTCAGGAGATGAGAAAGCGCTCACCACGCCCGGCTCTGAAGGGAACGAATGGCCACAGCACGGGCAATACGTGGCTATTCACCGCGATCACGTCCTTTGTGGTCCGCAGGCGCGCAGGAGGCGCGGCCATTCAATGGGGAAACCGTACAGAAAGAAGGCTACGGCTGTCAATGCATCCGATGCGGGTGCGGCTATTGCTCGCGGCCCGCTGGGCCGCCGGCCCCGAGCTCGGCGAGCAGGGCCTCGACCCGCGCTCGGATGTCGTCGCGAATCGGCCGCACCTCGTCAAGCGGAAGACCTTTCGGATCGGCGAGCTCCCAATCTTCGTAACGCTTGCCGGGGAATATGGGGCACACGTCCCCGCATCCCATGGTGATCACGACATCCGATTCTTTGACCGCCTCGGTGGTCATCAATTGCGGCACGCCCCCGGAAATGTCGATGCCGAGCTCGGCCATCGCGGCGATTGCGACAGGGTTGATCTCGTTCCCGGGTTCTGAGCCGCCCGAGCGCACCTCGACGGCGCCGCCAGAGAGTTCCCGCGCGAAACCGGCGGCCATCTGGCTGCGGCCGGCGTTGTGGATGCAGACGAAAAGCACCCGTGGCTTCGTGCTCATAACTGGGCCTCCCGGCTCATAGATCGACGTTCATCAATATACATGCCAAGATCGAGACATGACCCTCACCGAGTTGCTGCCTGTGCGCGATGTCACGGCCACCTGCGAACCTCTGACGCGCGACACGATCAGCGCCGACAACGCGGTTCGCCTCGCGTCGTCGCTGAAGGCTCTCGCCGACCCCGCCCGCCTGCGCATCCTGTCGATCGTCATGGCGCACGATGACCGCGAAGCCTGCGTCTGCAACCTGACCGAACCGCTCGGCCTCAGCCAGCCGACAGTGTCACACCACCTCAAGATCCTGGTCGAGGCGGGGTATCTCACGCGGTCGCAGCGCGGCACATGGGCGTACTACGCGCTCGTGCCCGGTGCGCTGGATGACGTCGCTCGATTGCTCGTGACCGTCTGAGCCATGGCGCCTGAATTCCCGCCGACGGCAACCACGCCGGCCGAAACCATAACGTCCGAAACCATGCCGTCCCGCTCCCGCCGCCTCCTCGCCGAGTTCCTGGGCACGGCGCTCCTGGCAGCCGTCGTCGTCGGATCCGGCATCGCCGCCGAGCGCCTGTCGCCCCACGACACCGGACTCGCCCTTCTCGAGAACGCGCTCGCCACGGCGTTAGGGCTGGGGGTCATCATCGTGATCCTCGGGCCTGTCAGCGGAGCCCATCTCAACCCGGTTATTTCCCTCGTCGACGCCATTCTTGGCCGCCGCCGCTGGGGCGACGCCCTGTCCTATATTCCGGCGCAGGTGCTGGGATGCGCGGCCGGGGCGATTCTGGCGAACCTCATGTTCGGCGGTGCCGCCGTGTCGATCAGCACGAACGATCGACTGACACCGGCCCACCTGCTCAGCGAAGCCGTCGCCACGGCGGGGCTCGTGCTGGTGGTGTTCCTGCTCGCCGCCCACGGGCAGCAGCGCTTCGCGCCCGTGTCGGTTGGCGCCTACATCGGGGCAGCGTATTTCTTCACCAGCTCGACCGGTTTCGCCAACCCCGCGATCACCGTCGGGCGGATGCTCACCGACACCTTCTCGGGAATCGCACCCAGCTCGGCGCCCGCCTTCATCGCCGCGCAGGTGGTCGGCGGTGTCCTCGGACTCGGTCTTGTGCGCCTATTGGCGCCGACAGCGTCCGCTAGCCGAGCGGCACAACCCTGAGGCTGGCTACGGAGTGACGTTGCGGTTGGAAATCAACGATCCAGGTGTCGGCGTGAGAACAGTGTTCGTTGGCCCACCGGTTTCCAGGTTATGCCCGGCTATGCCCACCTGAGCATAAGTGAACGCTGGGTTGTTTTTCACGTTGCTGTACCCGCCCGCGTACAGCTGCCCGCGCCAGACGAACCCGTTGGTTCCATCGAACGCGCACGGCGTGTAGAGCATGGCGTCGATGGGGGACTGGATCTGGAAGCTGTTGTTGATCGCGAAGTTACCCAATGCCGCAGAGCAGGTGGGTATCGCATCCACGGTCGTATCGGGCGTGATGAACCAGAGCTTGTGCTTGGTCGAGTCGGAGGAAGCGAAGTTGAGCTGGTTGATCGCACCCCAGCTGAATTTGGGGGCAAAGATGACCACGTCGCTCGTCAACTTGAAGGTCGTGTTGTTGGTCACCTGAATACCCGACGAACATGCGAGCGCGTTGATGATGGTCGGGGCCCCCCCGAGCCCACCGAAGTTACCGCCCGGCTGCGTGCACGACGACCCGCTTAGGGTGACGATCTGATAAGGAATGCCCGTGGAATCAACCCAGTCCGCGGGCGTGTAGGCGACATCCGTCCACGGGGCCGAGGCGGGGATCGCGGCGCTCTGCGTGTAGGTACCGCCCACCTTCGAGCCGGGCGGGTTGGGCGACACACTTCCAGCAGTCAGATCGCCACTGATAGAGCCGTGAGACCCGAGCGCAACAGAGCCGGAGACCGAGGCGTTGCCGTTGATTGCACAGTCTTTGTTCTGGAAGTCCAAGTTGCCGATGATCACCACGTCACCGTTGAGAACCGAGTTGTTCTTCGCACAGACAAAGTTGCCGTTCTTGATGACCAGACCCCCACCCGAACTCTCGGAGAGGTCGAGCGAGGCGTTGGCCTCCACGGTTCCTCCGCCGTAGAGGTACATGCCAACCCCGGAGGGAGTGACGCCGGGCCACAGGAAATTGAAGATCGCCTCCACGACAACAGGGTCCCCATCGATGTTGCCGGCGGCGTTGACAGCACGACCGGTGGAAACCACGCGCACCTGCGGGGACAACGACGCGGGGCACCCGTCCTGCCACGCCCCGCTCACCAGCCGCTGCACCTTGGCCGAATACCTCACCGAACCCGTAGTGGCGGCATAGGTCGCTGTGGTCGGCTGTGAACCGCAGTTGCCGGCATAGAGGCCGGCACGTGCTGCTGCGACGCCCGCGTCGGCGGAGGCTTGCGCCTGCACGTCGGAACGTGTCGAGTTCGTGAAGGTGAGCCCTCCGACGATCGAGGACGACAGCATCCCGCTGACGACCACGCCGATCGCCGCGATTGCGAGAACAGGAATTATCGAAGAGCCGCGGTCGGATCGGAGTTGCCGCATAAGCCGTTTTGTCAATAGCACGCTGGGCTCCCTGTGCTCCCGGCTCGGCTGGCGACCGAGCTCATCATGGTTTGAGGAATTGCTTGATTAGGTACGGCGATGGTGTAAGCAACAGTCACGACCTCGCCGGAGGCAGTGAAGATGCCCGTCCCGGACTTTGGCGAGACCGAGGTGTCCAATGTGGTCCATGACGCAAGATCCGTGGCGGTCGGGACCGCGGGGATTGCGGTGGCGGATGTTGTATAAGAAATCGATCCGTCCGACGCGGAGTAGTACCACGCCGTGCAGAGCCAGGTGATCGAGGACCCCTTCTGCGCTGTACGTGCAACGAGCAGCTGGTCATTTCCCGTCGGGGAGGTCAATCGGAAATCTGAGGAATTCCGAACGCCTGTTTCAATCGACCGGACTGCCAGCTGGCCCGCGCCGGCGGCTTGCACTCGTCCCGTAACCATCGGTGGCGTTGACAGCAAAGAAATGAGGACTCCCCCTGCGGCCGTCAGGACAATAATTGACAGGATCGATGCAACGAGAAGCTCAATCAGGGTGATGCCGTCGTCGTCCTTTAGTCGCGCGCGCATGCCACCCTCACACCCCTGTGACGAAAACCATTGTGGCCGCCGAGACCTTGACGCTGCCAGTGGCTGTGTCGGTGACCGTCACGCTGACCTTCACCGTTGACGGAAAGCTGGCGGGGCAGGCAGCAACAGTCCGCACTGTCCGGAGCGTGACGTCCGGTCGCACCACCGTCGTCTGGTCAAGCGGTGTCAAACCCGCACAGGTCGTTTTCGATCGCTCGTCTTCGATTGCCTGATTAGCCAGCGACGTTGCCGTGACCAGCACAGCGTTGTTCACCGACTGAACGAGACTCTGAGTCAGCAGGGGCAAAAGAGCGAGTGCAATGAGCGCAAGAAGGAACATCGCAATGACCGGTTCAATGAGCGTGAAGCCGTCGTCATCACGCGGGGTCGACAATGCAGACCTCGGTTTCTCGATGCGGTGGCGGTCCATGCGAATTCAGCTCTCCTGGCTGTCCAGAGATTTCGGGTACTCCAGATCCCTGAGTGTATTCGGGAGCGTCGACGGATGTTAGACTTCCCGCCGCCTGCAGACGGCCCCAGTCATAGGGTCACCTTTGGTGTTCCTGCTCGCCACCCACGGGCAGCAGCGCTTCGCGCCCGTGGCGGTCGGCGCCTACATCGGCGCGGCCTATTTCTTCACCAGCTCAACCGGTTTCGCCAATCCCGCAATAACCGTCGGGCGGCTGCTCACCGAACGCGATCGTGTCGCCGCCTAGAAGATCGGCGTGTATGCGCACACCCTCCAGATCCTTGACGATTTGATCACAAAATCGATACGATCAAATGGCACTTTGGACAACGACGTTGGAAGGTATCCAGCATGAGCACAGCCGTCCCTGACGCCTGCACCCCCGCATGGGCGCATTCAGTCGGCGTCATCGATCTCCAGCCAGTCGGCACGGTACCCTCCGAGCTCACTCAGCTCGCAGATCGGCTGATGGTTACGGAGACCGTGAGTCGTTACGGGATCGCCTACGACGAACGACGGCTCGATGTGCTCGAGAGTCTGATGACCGAGACAGCTGCCTTCTCGTATCGCTTCGGCGAGGGCGCCCCCGTGGGCTACACCGGGCGTGCCGCCGTGATCGCGTGGCTCGAAGACGTCATGACCTCGCAAGCCGATCAGCGTCGCCACCTGATGAGCAACATCCTTGTCGAGCGGCTCACCGCCAGCGAGGCGACGGTTATCGCATACACAGCCATCTTTGGCATCGAGCATGAGGCAAAGCTCATCACAACCGGCGTGTACGCGTTCGAGCTGGTCAAGCACGACAACCGCTGGCTCATCGCAGAAGGAATTGACGCCCTCGACCGCCCGTTCTGACCCGGATCCACCTGGAGGACATCGCACCATGAAGGAACTGAAACCGCATCACACGGCAATTTCCGTCCGAAACCTCGACACCTCCCTCGCCTTCTATGGGGCCCTGGGGTTCACAGAAGTCAATCGAAGTGCTTTTGGCGAGGCCACCATCGTCCACTTGACGCTTGGCGGCTTTGCGATCGAGCTGTTCGCCTTCCCCAAAAGTGCCGATCTGCCGCCTCTTGACCTTGGATTTGGCAACGGGCTTGAGGTTATCGGCCTGAAACATATTGCACTTGCAACCGACGATATCGATGAGGCCCTCGCCGAGCTGCAGCGGCGCGGCCTCGCGGACTCGTCAGTCACGGTCGACGGGCTGGTCGATGGCCGCGCAAAGTGGTTCTTCTTCAAAGACCCCGACGGACTATGGGTGGAGATCATCCAGGAAAACAGATTCTCCTTGTAGGACGCCCAACTACCGTCGCCGTGCCGCTGGCAGCAGCTCGTGGGCGCCGTAGCTGTTGTCGTCCGGATTGAGTGTCACCCCCGGCGCGACGAGCTCGTCAATTCGGTCGAGGACCTCGGTTGAGAGTGTGATTTCAGCCGCCGGAAGGTATGACTCCAGCTGCTCCAGCGTTCGTGGTCCCACGATCGCAGCCGTCACGGCGGGGTGATTGATACAGAACGCGATGGCCATTTCGATCAAGCTCATCCCGTTCGCCTCCGCGAGCTGCGCAAGGTCCTCAACAATGTTCAGCTTGCGCTGATTGGCGGGCTTCGTCATGTCAAACCGGGCCTTCGGGCGTGCGGATGACGTCGGCGCCGCCGCAGCATCCTTTCGCCACTTTCCGGAAAGCCAGCCGCCGGAGAGAGGACTGTAGGTCAACGTTCCCATGCCGTGGCGCTGAGCTGTGGGGAGAACGTCTTCTTCTATGCCGCGCACCAGAATCGAGTACGGCGGCTGCTCCGTGACGAAACGCTCAAGGTTCCGCCGCTGCGACGCCCACTGTGCCTCGACGATCTGCGAGCCCGAGAACGACGACGACCCGATATAGCGGACCTTTCCCTGATGCACGAGGTCGCTGAGTGCGCCGAGAGTCTCCTCGATGTCGACGTCAGGTGTCGGACGGTGTACCTGATACAGGTCGATCCAGTCGGTACCAAGCCGCCGCAGTGAGTTCTCGACTTCCTGGATGATCCACCGACGCGACCCACCGCGGTGGTTGGGGGTGTCATCCATGGGAATGAAGAACTTTGTCGCGAGCACCACATCGTCGCGACGCCCGGCGAGAGCCTTGCCGACGATCTCCTCCGAGACCCCGGCGGAATAGACGTCGGCGGTGTCCACGAAGTTGATGCCCGCATCCAGAGCCCGGTGGATGATGCGGATGCTGTCTGCCTCATCCTCTGCCCCAGGGGCCGAACATCATCGTGCCGAGACAGAGGGGGCTGACCTGGACGCCGGTACGCCCGAGCGGGCGATAGCTCATCGTGGATGTCATGGTGCCTCCACCGTAGATCGAGACACGAAATGTAGCGAGGGCGGGACTTGAACCCGCGACACCACGATTATGAGTCGTGTGCTCTAACCACCTGAGCTACCCCGCCGGGCGAACTCCAGCCGCCGCGAAAAGCACCGACGAGAGCTCGGAGCCCCCGGTCGGGTTTGAACCGACGACCTCTTCCTTACCAAGGAAGTGCTCTACCACTGAGCTACGGGAGCGCGACCGCATACGTGCGCGGCACCGCAAAACTCTAGCATCCGCCCGGTGCCGGTCTTCGCCGGGGTCCCCCGCATCCGCACCCCACCTTTCGACACGAGACGTTCACCCGGCTCGCCTAGGCTCGTCGAGTGACGGATGCAGAGTGGTGGCGCAGCGCGGTTATCTACCAGGTCTACCCGCGGTCGTTCGCGGATTCGACCGGAGACGGGGTCGGTGACCTGGCCGGCATCACCCCCCGTCTTCCTGCCCTTGCGGATCTCGGGGTCGATGCGGTCTGGCTGTCGCCGTTCATGACCTCCCCGCAGAAGGACGCCGGCTACGACGTGGCCGACTACTGCGATGTGGACCCGCTGTTCGGCTCGCTCGCCGACTTCGACGCGATGCGCGACAGGGCCCGCTCCCTCGGCCTGAAGGTCATCATCGACCTGGTGCCCAATCACACCTCCACCGCGCACCGCTGGTTCACCGAGGCTCTCGCCGCCGGGCCGGGCTCCCCGGAACGAGACCGCTACCTCTTCCGACCGGGCCTGGGCGAAACCGGCGAGCTGCCCCCCAACAACTGGCAATCCGTGTTCGGCGGCCCCGCCTGGACCCGCATCACCGAGGCCGACGGCACCCCCGGCCCTTGGTACCTGCACCTCTTCGACAGCTCGCAGCCTGACCTCGACTGGACGAATCCGTGGGTGCACGACAGGTTCCGCGAGATCCTGCGCTTCTGGCTCGATCGGGGGGTCGACGGCTTCCGAGTGGATGTCGCTCACGGCCTCATAAAAGAGTCCGGCCTGCCCGACTACACCCCCGACACCACGCTCGGAGCCATGGACCCGTCGCCGTTCTGGGCACAGGAGGACGTGCACGACATTTATCGCGACTGGCACCGGGTGCTCGCCGAATACGGCACCGAGCGCATCCTTGTCGCCGAGGCGTGGGTACTGCCACTCACCCGCCTCGCCAACTGGGTGCGGCCCGACGAAATGCAGCAGGCCTTCAACTTCGGCTACCTCTCTACCGATTGGAACGCCGCCGCGCTGCGTGTCATCGTCGATGATTCGCTCGCCGCGTTTGAAGCCGTGGATGCGCCCAGCACCTGGGTTCTCTCGAATCACGACGTGATCCGACACGCCACCCGCTTCGGGCTCAACCCGCCCCCGCCGCAGGGCACGGGCATCGGGCCCCTCACAGTGCCGCAGCCGGATGTCGCGCTCGGCCTGCAGCGTGCCCGTGCGGCGACAGCGTTCATGCTCGCGCTGCCCGGTTCGGCCTATCTCTATCAGGGTGAAGAACTGGGACTGCCCGAGGTGATCCACCTGCCGGATTCGGCGCGCCAAGACCCCACCTTCGCGCGGACGGCCGGCAAGATCTACGGGCGCGATGGATGCCGGGTGCCGATCCCGTGGGAGGCCGCGCTTCCGGCGGCAGGCTTCAGTCCCTCGGGCGAGAGTTGGCTGCCGCAACCTGCGGGGTGGCCCGGTTTTGCGCGCGATGTGCAGCTCGGGGTCGAGGGGTCGACCCTCGAGCTGTATCGCTCCCTGCTCACGCTGCGTCGCGAGCATGGACTCGGCACCGGGCATCTGCAGTGGCACGAATCCGGCAATGCCGATGTGCTGCAGTTTGAGGTGGGCGGGGTTACTGTCCTCGCCAACACGGGTGCGGTTGCTGTCGCCCTGCCTGCGGGCCGGATCCTCGTCGCGAGCGGGTCGATTGACGGTGGTCTGCTGCCGGGCGACACCACTGTTTGGCTGATCGCCGATTGAGTAGGCGCACCGTGCCGTATCGAAACCGCGGCCCCGCTACCCCGCGTTGGCTTTCAACCACGCGAACGGGTCGACGCGCGCCCCTTCGACGATGATCTCTAGATGCAGGTGCGGCCCGGTCGCTTGGCCTGTGCGTCCGACGAGACCGATGAACTCGCCGACCGCAATCGTCTGCCCTTGCACGAGTGGGACCGACCCGCGCTGCATATGCGCGTACAGACTCTGAACCTTCTGCCCCTTCACAACGTGGTCAATGGTCACGTACTGTCCGTACTCCCCATCGTCGGCCACAAGACTGACAGTGCCCGCTGCAATCGAATAGATAGGCGCACCTTCGCCCGGCAAGAAGTCGGTTCCGTTGTGAAATGTCGAACAGCTTCCACAGGGGGCGATGCGCGGGCCATAGGGCGAGCCGAGAGGAACTTCGACCGGGAACGGCCACCGGATGTTGCCCGTACCTACCCGATAGCTGTAGTCAACAGACGCGTATTTGGCGGCCAGTTGGTCGGCCCACGACGACACCCCGTAGTCGTTGTGCTGCACAGACGGTGCGAGCGTGTCGCCCCCGACGACCACCGACTGACCAGACGTGATGGATGCCACGCCCGCGTCGCCGGCAGCCCCGCCGCCGACGGGACCGAGCGCGTTCGCCGGCACGGACATCCCGACAGCGAGGGCACCTGCGAACACCATTGCGCCGACAGAAAGGAGGCGGGATCCGAGCGTACGCAGGGTGGGCCGCACGCGCTTCGTGGCGCGATCCGTCTTCGTCGGGACGCTTCGCCCACGGGACCGACGCGCCGGTTTGTCGCGCGGCAACGGCACAGACCCTGTGGCCCTCTCGCGATCGCGCAATTCGCGGCGAGTGCGCGCCTCGGGTTCTGCGAGCGGCCGGTCGGTCTCGTCGGGCGCGAGAACGTCGTCGAATCCGGTCATCGGGTCCCACCCTTGTGACGACCGGACATGGGGACTCCTCGGCGGCACGCAAAACTACCGCGGGTTTCGGTGACCCGAACTGTAGGAGCCGGGTGACGACTCCCCATGTTAACCAGTGGGGCACCGCGCATGTAACCCCCACGAGAGTGGGACAGGCCAGGCGGTGCTCGGCGCGCAGGCACAGCGTTGCAAGAAAAATGTGGCGGGTGAGGGATTCGAACCCCCGAATGCAGAGCAGTCTGATTTACAGTCAGATCCCTTTGGCCGCTTGGGTAACCCGCCGTGGGCGCATCCACCCGATGTAGTCATCGACCGAAGGCGCTCGACAATCGTACAAGGTCCGGGGAATGGTCGGGACCATGGGTCTCGACAGGCTCGACCGGCGTTAGCGTGCGGCGTTGTAGGCGGTGGCGAAGCGGGCAACGCGACCGAGGTAGATGTCACTTGAGTTGTAGGCCGAGACCGCGGCTCGCCATCCCGCCTCCGTGTCCATATGGATCGACGAGCGGCACAGATAGTTCGCCGAGGCCGTGACAGCGTCGTCAATGTTCTGTGGGTCTTGAACTCCGTCGCCATTCGCATCCACATGCCAGTTGCGCCAGGTCTGCGGAATCAACTGCATCGGCCCCACGGCGCGGTCGATCGCCGCATCGCCGTCGATCGCACCCTTGTCGCTGTCCGGGATGTTGGCGGTCGTCCCGCCGGCAAGCGCCACTCCCAGAATCGGCGGCGTGACCGTGCCATCCGGCCCGATCGACGAACCACCGTGCCGGCCGTGGTCGCTTTCCGCGGCACCGATGCCGGCGAGGGTGGTCCATGAAAGGCCGCACTGCGGCATCTGCTGCGCTTTGACGAGGGCCGCGCCGGCGTATGCCACGAGTGCGCGACGGGGGATGCCGGTGGCCGCACTCTGCGCGTCGGCCCAGTCCGCATCCACCAGGCCTGCGATGCCGGCGCCGGGGGTGGCAGCGGCAACCGGGGGAGCACCGGGCGGGGCCCAACGGGGCGCGGGGGTCTCGACAGGCTCGACCCCCGATGGGCCGCCCGCCGAGGACGGCGCAAAGATCAGCCATCCGAGGGCCACGAGCACCGCGAGGCCCACGACTCCCCCGATAACAGCGGGCACGACGGTACGGGAGGCGGGCACAGGAAGTTCTACCATGGCGGCATGGCAGATTCCTCTTTCGACATCGTCAGCAAGGTCGACCACATGGAGACCCAGAACGCGATGGGGCAGGCGCAGAAGGAGATTGCGCAACGGTACGACTTCAAGAATGTTGGCGCATCCATCGATTTCAGTGGCGAGAAGATCCTCATCAAAGCGAATGCCGAGGAGCGAGCAAAGGCCGTGCTCGAGGTGTTCGAGCAGAAACTGATCAAGCGCGGCATCTCGCTGCGATCGCTCGATGCTGGCGATCCCTATCCGAGCGGTAAGGAATACCGCATCGAGGCGAGCATGAAGAACGGAATTTCGAGCGACGACGCGAAGAAGATCGCGAAAATCATCCGCGACGAGGGACCCAAGAGCGTCAAGAGCCAAATCCAGGGCGACGAGCTGCGCGTGCAGTCGAAGAGCCGCGACGACCTCCAGGCCGTGATCGCCCTGCTGAAGGGCAAAGATTTGGATGTCGCCCTGCAGTTCGTGAACATGCGGTGATACCTCTCGACTGGTTCGCTCTCCCCGAGTCGGTGAGCGTAACCATCGGCGTCGCGGCCATTGTGCTCGACGTGTCGATCCGCGTCTTCGCGCTGATCTTCGTCCCGAGGAACCGCCGCCCGCAGACGGCCCTCGCCTGGCTTCTGCTGATCTTCTTCCAGCCCTATATCGGCATCATCCTGTTCTTCCTGCTCGGTCGCGCGCGGCTGCCGCGCAATCGCCGTCGGCGGCAGCGCGAGGTCAATGACTACATCCTCGAGACGACAGAAGGTTTCGAGAAGGTGAAGCGCGACCCCCCGTGGCCGCCGTGGCTCGAACCGATAGTCGAGCTCAATCGCAAGCTCGGCGCGATGCCTCTCGTGGGCGGCAATTCCGCCCGCATGTGGGCCGACAATCAGGCGTCGCTCGACGCGATGGTGGCCGATATCAACGCGGCCGAGTCGACGATCCATGCCGAGTTCTACATCCTCTCGCTCGACTCGACGACCGAGCCGTTCTTCGAGGCACTGGATGCCGCCCACGCGCGCGGCGTGACAGTGCGGGTGCTGCTCGATCACCTCGGCAACTTCCCGTACCCCGGCTACCGTCGCACGGTGCGGCGTCTGAAGCGGATGGGGGTCGAGTGGCACCTGATGCTGCCGTTCCAGCCGTGGCGCCTTCTCATCCAGCGCCCGGACCTGCGCAACCACCGCAAGCTGCTCGTCATCGATGGCCAGGTGGGGTTCACGGGCTCGCAGAACATCATCGAGACCCCGTACCAGAAGCGCGGTAACCGTCGACGCGGGTTGCACTGGAAGGACTATATGGCGCGCTTCGAGGGTCCCGTCGTGGCGGGCATCGATGCCCTGTTCGTCACGGACTGGTACTCCGAGACGGGCCAGTTGCTCACGCGCGAAGCCGCCCCCGCCCGTCGCATGGGCGAAGGGCATCTCGACTGCCAGGTGGTGCCGTCGGGTCCGGGATTCCGCGGGGAAAACAATCTGCGCCTGTTCAAC